>NZ_CP010827.1:707629-1415259 GCF_000833575.1 Corynebacterium singulare
TCTGGCACACGGCTGCAATCAGGGTTGCATTGACAACGGTCTGGCGTTCGAAGTCCAATGCTGTTGTGGCATAAGAGAGGACGTACGTACTCATCACGAAGAATCCACCGATGCCTAGGAATGCTGCCGCGGACGCTAGACATAGCTGGGGGAAGTGGTCGGTGAAGAGCTCCTTGAGCGAACCTTTGTGTGCGGCCTCGTCGGCCTCGGCCTCTTCCTCGAGGGCCTTGTAGACAGGTGATTCTTCAGCCTTGTTTCGAATCCACAGGGCTACGGCAAGGAAGGGGAAGGCAATAAGGAATGGGATGCGCCAGCCCCACGAGCTGATGGATGCGTCATCGAGCATGAGAACCAACGCGAAGACGCCGGAGGACATCAAGGTGCCGGCGGGGGAGCCGATTTGAACAAACGCGGCATAGCGGCCGCGTTTCTCGGCTGGTGCGTGTTCGATTGCCATGGTGGTTGCACCGCCCCACTCGCCACCAACTGCGATTCCTTGAAGGAGTCGCAGGATGACGAGTGCCATTGGTGCCCAGATGCCTATGGAACCGTAAGTAGGTAGAAGTCCGATGATGCCCGTGGCGACGCCGATGACAATGATGGAAATGATCAGAGCTGGGCGCCGGCCCATTTTGTCGCCGATCTGCCCGAAGATGATGGCGCCTAGAGGGCGGGCGAGGAATCCAACTCCGAAGGTGGCGAATGATGCCAGGGTGGCCCCGGTACCGGACATACCGGTGAAAAACAGCTCGTTGAACACGAGAGCTGCGGCGGTGCCGAAGAGGAAGAAGTCGTACCATTCAAGCGCCGTGCCGACGAAGGCGGAACTAGCAATGCGGAGGACATCTGTGGAGTCGACCTGGATTTCTTCGGTGGCGGATTGCGCAGGCGCGGGTTGTTCCGGTGCGGTTTGGGGAGGGGGTGTGCTCATAACAACGGCTCCTCGTGTGAGTTGGGTTACCTTGTGTGATGATGTTAGATCCCCGTCACTCTACTGTGGAGGCGTTGTCGATGAAATTATGCAATGTCCCACTTGTTATCGGTTCACTCTGTGTTTCTGCATAGCGGTGTGGTGCGATGAGGGAGACGCGCGGTTAAGGCATAGGAGTGCTAGGGCTGCGTCCTTGGGGTGGGTGACGTCGAGGCCGCTCAGGGTGGTGATGTGGTGAAGGCGGTTGATAACCGTATTGCGATGGCAGCGAAGAGATTCGGAGGTGGCCTTGATGGAGCCGGTGTTGAGATAGGCGCAGAGGGTGTCGTAAACCGGCTTGTTTTCGGAACGAAGCGTACTGATGGCATCCGTTAGCTCCGTGACGGGGCTGCCCTCAAAGTTGGCGATGGCGTCACCCGCAATGGCCCAGAAGAGATCGGGTGCCTCGGACAGGTGGGGAAGGGGGGTGGTGGCGTCGAAGAGGCGTGGGGCTTGCCGGGCGGCGGCGCGGACGCCGGCCAGACCGGTCACGGTGCGGAAGCGAATGCCGGGAAGAGCAGTCAACTCGGTGCTGTCGACAGGGGTGCGTGCGGTGGATGGCCAGAAAGCTATAAACATGCCGCGTGTGGCGTGGCCGAAAGCGGTGCCAGAGGTGATGGGACTGTCGAAAAGCGTGCGCAGTTCCACGGCGGAGGTGGGGTGGGACACAATGACGTCAAAAGAGGTCTGGGGATCTACGTCAAGGGCGCGGGCAAGCTCGGCAATGCCGAGTGGGTCGAGGTTGTCCGTGGTGAGAAGACGCTCCAAATGTCGAGCGTGAAGCAAGCGAACGTCATGCTGTTCGCGGGCCTCCTCCATCCGGAAGGCATCGCGCACGACGAGGTTGTACAACGTCACAACGGAATGAAGGTGGGCGACGTGCTCGATGAGTTCGTGCTCATCCGTACCCGCGGCTCGCCGCAGGTGGGTCCACAGGACGTCGAAGTCGAGCTGGATGGCGTCGACAAGCGATGCTAACTCCACACCCTGCCGTGCGCGCCGGCGGCCCAACCCTTGTGCGTGAGTGCGCAACTCTGCCTCATCGACTGCGCCGACCAGCATGTCTGTAATTCGAGCGAAAACCTCGAAGGCGGTCAGGCGTAGCTCATCCTCGCTCACGAGTGAGTTGCCATAGCGGCCGGTGGTGGTGAATGCGGTGAGGAAGTCCTCCACCATTCGGGGGATATCGCTGTGAACCTCCGCGACAATCTCGCGCCACCGTCTCTCGTGCATGTGCACAACCTTACAGTGTCGCAATTGGGGAAATGCCTCAAACCTGCGGAATGCGTCACTGTGAACGTTACTATGTGGGGGAAACCACAAGGAGGTTCCATGATAACGCTCATTGACAACGCCCATATCCTCACCCAGGACCCTTCCCGTCCTGTGGCGAGCGCCGTGGCGTTCGCTAACGGCAGCATCCTCGCGCTGGATGATGCCGCTCGCGCTCTGCCTGCGGATGAGACCTGGGACGCTGGCGGCCGTACTCTCACCCCAGGCTTCAACGATGCTCACTCTCATACCGTCTGGTTCGGGCAAACCCTGCTGGAGGTGGACCTGTCCCAGGTAGCCACCCCTGCCGATGTCTACTCAGCCCTCGCCGCCGTCGAGACTAACCCGGATGGCTGGGTCATCGCCTCCGGATTTAGGCCTTCGGCGCTTGAAGCGCCTGTCACAATCGCGGAGCTTGACCGTGCCACACATGGCCAGCCCCTCCTCATCAAACACAATTCGGGCCATGCTTACACCGTCAATACTGCGGCTCTCCGCGCGGCGGGCATCGATCCCACCAACCCGCCGGAGATTGAAGGCGGTGAGTTTGTCCGTGATGAGGACGGCAACTGCACAGGGCTTGTGGATGAAAACGCCATGCGCGCCATCCAGAACGTCACCCTTCCCGAATCCGGGGAAGAAATTGCGCGCGCCCTAGAACTGGCCACGCGGAACTACCTCGAACGTGGCTTGACGTCTGTCACGGATGCTGGTGTGGCGGGTGGTTGGATTGGCCATAGCCCACGCGAAATCGCGGCGTATCAAAAGGCCACGCTGCACACCCGCATGCAGATCATGGTGACCATGGATGTGCTCCACGAGATTGATGGCCATGAGTCCGATGGTCCCGGGTGGGGCCTCGATGGTGGTCTGCGTACAGGCTTCGGTGATGAATGGCTGCAGATTGGTCCCGTCAAGATGTTTAGTGACGGCTCTATCCTCGGAACCACTGCGGCGTTAACGGAGGAATACGCCTGCTGCTCGCACCACGGCTATTTCCAAGGTGATCCGGGGCAGATGCGCGAGCGCGCGCTCAACGCCGCTGCCTCTGGATGGTCACTGGCCATCCACGCTATTGGTGATGCGGCCGTGGACTTTGCGATTGAGACGCTGGAGGAGGCCGTCGATAAGTATGGCGTGCCCGCCATGCCGCACCGCATAGAACACGGCGGCATTGTGCGGCCGGACCAGATCGAGCGCCTGCGCGGCAAACCCATCGTGGTTGTGCCGCAGCCTCTATTTATTAAGACCTTCGGTGATGCAATGGCAGACGCCCTCGGCCCCGAGCGAGCTGCGTGGAGTTATCCGGGCAAGCGACTTCTTGACTCCGGTCTCATCCTCCCAGGTAGCTCCGACCAACCTGTCGCGCCTGGCGTGCCGCTGGACGTCATGCAGGCAGCCATTGAAAGGCGCACGGAAACAGGGCGTGACTATGGTCCGGCCGATCGGCTCACACCGGAGGAGGCACTGTATGCCTACACGGCCGGCTCGGCAGCGGCAACGGGGTGGGCGAGCCGTAAAGGTCAAGTCATTCCGGGGCAGCTGGCGGATTTCGTGCTGCTGTCTGCAGACCCCCTGACCACTGATCTATCCACCATTTCCGTGGCTGCCACCATTGTCGGCGGCGAACTGCGCTACGGACGCTTCTAAGGAGTACTGATGCGAGAAACCACTGATGAGCAATTTCTGGCCGATTTTCACGCAATGTCCGCCAACGGTGCCACCCCAGGTGGGGGCGTAGAGCGCCAAGCCGCAAGTGAGGGAGACAACCTCAATCGTAGGTGGTTCCATGAGGTGCTTGAGTCCCTCGGCGCGCGCGTCATCTACGACGAGATTGGCAACCAGTACGGACTTTTTGAGCTTAATCCGGGTGCTGATTACGTGGGCCTGGGCTCGCACCTGGATTCTCAGCCGCTGGCCGGACGCTTCGATGGCGCGTATGGCGTGCTTGCCGCAGCGCATGCAGCGGGGCGTGTGGCACAGTCAGGAGCAGATGCGCGCTACAACCTTGCGGTTATCAACTGGTTTAACGAGGAAGGTTCGCGTTTTGCTCCGTCGATGATGGGCAGTTCGGTGTTCACGGGTACGCTCGCGCTTACCGACGCCCACTCCGTCACCGACCTAGCCGGTGTCACCGTCGCGCAAGCTCAAGAGGCTGCAGGTTGGTCGCCGCGCGGTGAAGCGCCCACGTTGGCCTCGTACGCGGAGATCCATGTGGAACAAGGTAAGCAGCTTGAAGATGCCGGCAACACGATAGGCCTGGTTACGGCTACCTGGGGTGCGAAGAAGTTCCAAGCGGTTGTGTCTGGTGAGCAGGGCCATACCGGGTCCACTCTCATGGCGGACCGAAAAGATGCGCTCTTCGGCGCCTCCCTCATCATCGCGGAGGTTGAGCGTCTCACTCACGAATTTGAGGTAGGGCAGCTGCAGGCCTCGGTGTCGCAACTGACCCTGGAGCCGAACTCTCCTGTGACGATTGCTCGTGAAGTTCGGTTTAATGTGGACGTGCGCTCGCCATCCACGGAAGTGCTGGACAAAGCCCAGAAGCGATTGCAGGAGATCATCGTTGCTGCGGAAGAAGAGTCACGCACCTCCGTCGATCTGACTCCGACGCATGAGTGGGCCCTGAATCCCTACCCGGCTGCGGGCGTGGCGCTTGCTCGTGAGGTTGTGGAGGAATTGGGCTACCCACACCAGGAGATCTACACAGTGGCTGGCCACGATTCGACGAACCTCAAGGAAATCGTCCCGACGGTGATGCTTTTTATTCCGTCTGTCGATGGTATCTCTCATAATGAGAAGGAATTCACCACCGAGGCTGATTGCTTGGCTGGTCTTGACGTGTTCACGCACGTGGCCCTGCGCCTCGTTACTACTGGCTGCGGGGAGAACTAGCACACTCACTGGTGCTAATCGTCGTCACTCCAGTGCTCATAGCCAAAAGCGGAGAGCGCAATCTCGAAACCGCGCTTCATCGCCTCCAGATCCTCCTCGCTGACCTCGTAGGTGCGCAGTCGCGCCGGGCCAGTCAGCGGTACATTTAGGAGGAAGCGGCGGCCGGTTTCGGTGATGTCGCACAGACGGCGGCGAAGGTCTGCGGGGTCATCGACAATCGAAATGAGCTCATCACGCACCAAGCGTTTCACCGCCTGGCCAATGGTGGCCGGCTGCCATCCTAGTTCCTTGCGTAACTGCAGGATAGGGATGGGGCCATTCCTGTCGATGAGGCGCAAAAGCGAAAGATGGGAACCGGAAATGTGGTATTCGCGGCGTACTTCTGTGTCGAAACGCGCGCGGGCCCGCTCAAGTCGGCGCCACTCGGAGATGGTCTCCGAAACTTTTTCGTTATCAGCCACGCGATTAAGTGTAGGAGTTGGGGGCTAGAGCCCGCAACCGGTTTCCCAATCGCAGTTTCGATAGCCTTTTTGAGCTTCATTGAGGGTATTTATTTGTCTATCCGCTGCCTCTTCAGCAGGGTGATGGCGGCATGAAGGGGTGGCCTAAGGATTCTTTGACGATGTATTCGCTACTGAATTGTCAGTCAGTTACGACAAAAGAAAACCGCAGATAATCGCAGATTTTCTGCGGTGCCACGTGCGTACTTTGGTTATTCTTTCTCTCTCATTCACGGGGGTAAAAGGCGGAATTTCTACGAGGTGACAGATGAATGTGACTATTCTTAATCTCGGTCAAATCTTGGCTCCCTAGTATTCGAATCCCTATAGGAGGTACTCATGAAGATTTCTCGTTCTCTCGTTGCAGCTGCTCTGTCCGGCGCCCTCGTTCTTGGCGGCACCACCGCCGCAATCGCTCAGATCCCGGATGCTGCCGACAGCGTAAATGTTGCGCTTCCGGCAACCATCGAGGTTGATGGCGTGACCTACTTTAAGAAGACCACGACCGGAGACGATGGCGAAGACGTGGATCGCTACGAATCCGCTGACGGAAAGGAGATCTCCGTCTTGCAAGTGAAGTCTATCCTTGACCGCCGCAACGATTCCAAGGAAGAGGAGCAGGAGTCCGAGTCCTCCACCGCTGCTTCCGAGTCTGAGACGACCACCGAGTCGAAGGAAACCACCTCCAAGAAGACCACCGAGCCGAAGGCATCCGAGAGCGCTTCCGCCACCAAGTCCTCTGAGGCATCTGCCACCAAGTCTTCTGAGGTATCCGCCACCAAGTCCTCTGAGGCTTCCGAGAGCGCTTCCGCCACCGAGTCTTCTGACTCCTCCGAGAGCACTTCCGCCTCTCAGACCTCTGAGCCTTCTGAGTCCAAGTCTGCTGAGCCGACCCCGACTAATGAGCCGGGTGACAAGAAGAGCTCCGCTCGCGACGCTCTGTCCTCCAAGGACGGCAAGCCGACCCCGCTGGCTATCTTCGGCATCGTTGCTGGCGTGCTGGCCGCTGTTGCTGCAGCCTTCCCGGTAATCGCTAAGACCCTGAACCTGAACATCAAGCTCCCTTTCTAATGTAGGAAGCACATAGGTTCTAGGTCTTTGTGCCCCTGCCTCGTTGTGAACCGAGGTGGGGGCTTTTGTCGATCCTGGGCCCGGAGGGAGAGAAGGGGCTCCTGAAACAAAACTTCAGCGCCCGGGCCGCACGAAATCGGGGCCACGGGCGCTGAAGCTTCTCTATCTCTCTCTGTGTGCGTTCTCTCCAACGCACGACACCAAGTATGCAACTTTTCTGTTGAGAATGCCCATTCCGACGGTAACAGGAGTATGGGTGTTAGCTGAATGTTTCCTGCGCGTGCAAGATTCTGCTGGTTATGGCCGCTTGTTGGGAGGCAACGGTTTCCCAGGCGTGTTCCTCGGGGTTGCCAACGGGGGTGAGGCGAGCCTAATTCTGCACTGAGGTGGTGTCGAACGTGGACAGTTCGATAGGGCAATGTGGCCGGGGAAGCTTGTGGGCGCACGTGGAGGCGGCGGGCATGAAGGCTGACAGCATATGACCGCGAAGTAGGCCTACACAACACTTTTTGTCGTTTAGGCCACCAACACAAACTGTCGTTTAACTCGACACGCCGTAAAACAACACATTTTGTCGTTTAGGTCACTTTTTGTCGGTTAAGTCCAAAACGCCGACGAGCCCCCAGGGAATAGGGGGCCCGTCGACGTCTCTATCAAGTCCCTCCGTGTATCGGCTAGGGCCGCCCTCCGGAGGGTGAGGGGTTCTCTCTCGCATGCGCTCTCTCAAACGCACAAGAATGAGTATGGCGGACTGTTCTGGCACCGCCATGGAATCAAGCTGGTAATCACCTGGCGGTCTTGCTAGTCGAACCTCGCCGGGCGCTTTTCGAGGAAGGCCATGATGCCTTCCTTGTGGCCCGCAGAGGCCATCTGGGCGTACTGCGTGGGTTCTTCCCACTGCAGCTGTTCGTCTAGCTGGCGCAGTGTGGTGCGGTTGATGGCCTCCTTGGCCTTGGCCAGGGCATCACGGGGTGCGATGTGCAGGCGCTCGGCTACCTTGAGTGCGGTCTCTAGGGCTTGGCCTTGGGGTGCGCGCTTGGCGACGATCCCCGCCTCAGCTGCTTCCTCGACCCCTAGCTTGTCCTGGAGGAGCGACAGGGCTAGGGCACGGTGACGGCCGAGCGAAGCGAGGGCGGTAAGGCTCACGCCGCCATCAGGGATGAGGCCAATCTTGCCGAAGGGGAGGGTGAAGTAGGATTCCTCGCCACCCACGATGAGGTCGCAGGCAAACGCCAATGACGCGCCCGCGCCGGCGGCTGCGCCCTCAACAGCGGCGATGACGGGAATCTCAGCCGCGTGAATCTCGGTGATGAGCGCGTTGAGCTGGGGGAGCATTGTTGACTCGGCGGGGTTCGGGGTTTCACCTGACTGCTGGGCCGCGGCGGCGGCCTGAGCTGCTGCCACAATGTCTGCACCGGCGCAGAATGCGGTCTCGTCACCAGTGATGATGAGGGCGCGAAGGGAAGAGTCCGAGGAGGCTTCGGCAAGCGCGGCGGAGAGGGCCACGCAGTGCTCCTTCGCAATGGCGTTACGACGAGAAGAATTGTTGATCTGGGCGATGAGAACGCTGCCTTCGCGGCGCGTCAGAATGGCGTCGGTCATTATTTAGTCCTTAACAAGTTCGGTGAGGGAGGAGATGATTCGTGCTGCATCGGCGCTAATGCGGGAGACGATCTCGGAACAGGGTGCGACATCGTGAATCAGGCCTTGCGAGGTGCCACAGGTCCACACGCCCGCGTCGAGGTCACCGGTCTCGTACACAGCGCGTCCACGTTTGCCGGCTACGAGATGGCGGATATCACCAAACTCGGCTCCCTGGGCTAAGCGTTCTGCCACTTCATCACTCACTGCATTCTTGGCGACGCGCGTCGAGTTGCGCAGCTCGCGCAGGATGAGCTGGGTATCGAGCTCGGAGCGCTCCACGATGGCCTGCTTGACGTTCTCATGCACAGGCGCCTCTGTAGAGGCGACAAAACGGGTTCCCATGTTGATTCCCTCTGCACCAAGGGCGAGGGCTGCTGCCAGGCCGCGGCCATCGGCGAAGCCACCCGAGGCAATGATGGGGATGTCCACCTGGTCCTTGGCGGCTGGGATCAGCACGAGGCCGGGGATATCATCCTCGCCGGGGTGGCCGGCACACTCGAAGCCGTCAATGCTGACGATGTCCACTCCGACTTTTTGGGCACTGAGTGCGTGGCGCACCGAGGTGCACTTGTGAATGACAGTTACACCAGCCTCCTTGAAAGCTGGCATGTGGTCCTTGGGGTTGTTGCCAGCGGTCTCTGCAATCTTCACGCCCTCTTCGATGATGACGTCGCGGTACTCCGCGTAGGGCGGTGGGGTAATGGCTGGCAACATGGTGAGGTTCACGCCGAAGGGCTTGTCGGTGAGTTCGCGGGCGCGGCGAATCTCGGCGCGCAAATCCTCTGGGGTGGGCTGGGTCAGGGCGGTAATCACGCCGAGGCCGCCGGCGTTGGAGACGGCTGCGGCGAGTTCGGCACGGCCGACCCACTGCATTCCGCCTTGGACGATGGGGTGTTCGATGCCGAGCATCTCGGTTACGCGGGTGGAAATCATGGTTGTTCTCCTTCTATGGGGTGAATGGTTATTCGGAATAATGAGCGCGCATGCGCTCTTTAAGGTCCTCGGGGAGGGGGATGGGGCGGCGCTGTGAGACGTCGATAAGCACCAGCGTCGCCGTAGCAAACACGCACGCCGTACCGTCCTGGATGAGCTCGTGGGAGACCTGGTAGGAGGTATTTCCGATGCGAGAAACCCATACGCGGGCCTCAATGGAATCGGTATAGGTGAGCTCGGCGTCATAGACCACTTCGAGAGAACGCACCACGTGAGCGTAGGTATCCGTGGAGAAAGGCCCAGTGAGATCTGTGGCAGCGCGCACGCGGGCCTCCTCGATAAGAGTGACCATGGTGGCGTTGTTGACGTGAGCATTCGCATCCTGGTCGGACCATCTCAACGCTATGGTTACCGGGATGGCGTTGTCGGGGGCGCGCATTGTTCCTCCTTCAGCAGACAAAGTGTTGTGTATCACTATACATACGAATTGTGGTTCGTAGCGGAAAACTTGATGGAGGACTAGTCAGACAGTGGTCAGATGGTGTGTGGGGTTCTAGGTGGAGCAGACGCGTCAAAGAAAACAGAAAGCCCGGAGCCTGAAAAAGGCAACCGGGCAAAGAGGTGTTAGTTAGCGATGAAGTACATCTGTTTGTTGATGAACTCTTCAATTCCCAAAGATCCTAGTTCGCGTCCAAAGCCTGAACGCTTAACGCCACCAAAGGGAAGTTCTGCTCCTTCACCGGCAGGTGTGTTGACGTTAGTCATCCCGGAATCAATATGCTCGGCTAGTGCCTGAGCACGATCCGGGGTTTGGGAAAAGACAGCGGCGCCGAGCCCGAAAACAGTGTCATTGGCAATCTCTAGCGCCTCCTCGTCAGTCTCGAACTTGTAAACCGTAGCGACAGGCCCGAAGAGCTCTTCGTAGTAGCACTCACTTCCGCGAGGCACGTCGGTAAGTACAGCAGGGGAAATATAAGCCCCTTTGTCCGCGAGCTCACCGCCGACGAGTAGCTGAGCTCCCGCAGAAACTGCGCGATCGATCTGATCCTTAAGGTTTTCTGCTGCGCTACGAGAAGACAGCGGTGCATAAACGGAACCACCTGCTTCCGAAGGCGTGCCTGGCTTCATGTCATTTGCCAAGGTGACGAGCTCCTTAACAAATTCGTCATAAATGTCAGCAGCTACTATGAGGCGCTTGTTGGAATTGCACGCTTGTCCAGTGTTGTACATGCGGGTGCCCCACGCTAGCTCAGCTGAAGCTTTTACGTCATCGGTGTCGAGGATAACGTATGGGTCCGACCCTCCAAGCTCGAGAACTGCCTTTTTCAGGTGCTGGCCTGCTTGTGCACCGATGATCGACCCAGCACGTTCAGAACCGGTTAGTGAAATGCCCTGGATTCGGGGATCTGCGATGATAGTGGAGATTTGATCGTGGCTGGCAAAGATGTTGGTATAAACCCCCTTTGGGAGACCAGCGTCGAGGAAAATGTTTTCAATGGCGAGAGCGGACCGGGGACAAATTTCGGCATGTTTCAGAATGATGGTGTTGCCGGCGACTAGATTAGGACCTGCAAAGCGTGCCACCTGGTAGTACGGGAAGTTCCACGGCATAATCCCTAGCAACGGCCCGAAGGGGCGTCGGCGGATGAAAGCACGTCCGTCAGCTTCAGTGGGAATTTCTTGGTCTGCGAGGAACTTTTCAGCGTTGTCTGCGTAGTACTGGATGATGGTGGAAGAAAACTCGGCTTCTTCAATGCCCTCGGGCAGAGGTTTGCCCATTTCTTCCGCGATGATTGCAGCAAGTTTGTCCTTGCGCTCCTCGAAAAGAGCGGCGGCCTTGGCAACAATCTCGGCGCGTTTGGCCACAGGGGTTGCTGACCATTCGTCGAATGCATCGGATGATGCGGCGATGATGGGGTCAACCGCAGCATCCTCTAGAGTCTCAAACGTTTCAAGGACGGTGTCGGTTACTGGATTCTGGACTCGGTACTGAGACATTTTTCCTCCTAGGACAAGGTTGGGGTGTTATCTGTGCGGGAATCACTGCGGCTGATGACAGAACCGGTGAAAAATTCGGGGTGGCGTAGGCGAGTGAAGAACATAAGTATCAGCCCTATAATCAAGATGCTGGCTCCCAAGACGAAGACTGTTCCGACGCCGCCGATCGACGACCCAGATCCAAAGCTTGGATCCATGGAGTCATATGCCGTGATGAAGAACATGATGAGCAGAAAGCCACCTCCCAGAAGCGGGAAAAGAAACTTAAAGAAGAAATTGCTCACTGACGTGAAAAGTTCAGTGCGGAAGTACCACAAGCAGGCCACCGCAGTGATGCCGTAATAGAAGCAGATCATCAGGCCGAGCGCGGCGATGGTGTCCCACAGCGCATTCTCTGAGAGCACTCGTGTGATGGCGTAGAAAGCTCCGGACACTACCGTGGCGACAATGGTTGCCACGGTGGGGGTCTGGAAACGAGGGCTAATTTTCGCAAGCTGAGGGGGTAGTGCCTTGTAGTAGCTCATTGCCAGAATTGTTCGTGCTGGACTCACAAGGGTCGACTGCAGGGATGCAAAAGAACTCGCTAGAACTGAAATATATATGAGGATGGCGAAAGGCCCCATTACGGGATAAGAAAGAACAGCAAAGATTGATTCTTGGTTGTCGGGATTTCCCGCACCAAGTCCGGTCTCGCCTATTCCTGCCCATGCCATAACTGCTACAGCAGTAAGGACATAAAGGATGATGGTTACGACAATGACGACTGTGGCCGCTCGGCCCGGTGTCTTCTCGGGATTCTTTGTTTCTTCATTCATGGTGAGGGTGACATCCCAGCCCCAGAACATAAAGATGGACAGAGAGATACCAGCTGCGATGACGGAGAAATCCTTCATCTCAAACGGATTGAACCAGCTGAATTCAACGGGAGTAAAATCGAAGCCATCGCCGTTGTAAGCACGCCACAGTGCTGCAACGTCGAAAGCCAAAATGGCAATGATCTGAATAGCAACGAGGATGTACTGCATCTTTTGTGTCGTATCCATGCCGCGGTAGGCAACCCAGGCAGCGGCGATCAAGAACACGAGCGTTGTGGGAATGTTTACCCACAGGTTACGCGTGAGATCAGCGAGTTCGGGTTTGCCTGCTATTTGTGCAACGAGAAGATAAAAGAAGTCAACCGCCACCGCTGCGAGGTTGGAAAGTACCAAAATGGTTGCGGCGATTAAGCCCCATCCCCCCATCCATCCGACCCAAGGGCCGAATGCTTTCGTTGCCCATGTGAAGGTAGTTCCGGAATCAGGAGCGCGGTTGTTTAGTTCGCGGTAGGCGAAGGCGACGAGCAGCATTGGGATAAATCCCAAGATGAGGACTGCTGGGACAAAGACCCCGACTGCTGAAATTGCAGGCCCGATGCCAGAGGTGAGGGTGTACGTCGGTGCCAAGCAACTGATGCCGATCACGACGGCACCCATTAATCCGACTTTTCCGGCTGCCAAACCCTTGCCTGATACTTCTGGATTTTCGTTCAAGAGAGATCACCTCCTTCTGCTGACATGTAGCCCGAAGGCACAACGATGGTGGGGACAGGTAAATGTTTGAGGATTCGGTGTGCGGTAGCGCCTAAGAAAAGTCGCCCTTCACGAGCTATACGTGCTGAGCCAAGGACAGCTACTTCGCCTTCCTCCCAACTCAGATTGCTCAGCGCTGCGTGCACGTTGGTCCCAGACGTGGTGACGGCGGAAGCCTGTCCACTGTGTAGGGCTTTATCCAAGGCTTTTGAAAGCTGAGGTTCGAAATCGGTTTCCGTGTCTTCACCAGATATTCTCAAGGTAATGACACGCAATGGAACAGCGCGGCGGTGAGCGCGATCTAGGCCGATTGCTGCGACATCCGACCGGCCTGGACGGGGACCGACGAGGGCGGAGATACGAGTGATAGGACCGCCGAATGTATAGCTTTGGGGTGCTAAGGCCACCGGAATGCGGGATGTGTACAACAAGGAACTAGACACAGCACCAATGCGGAAGCGATTCAGGAGTCCGCCCTCGCGAGCCCCGACAATGATGAGATCGCAGTTGAAGGTCTCTGCCGCATTGGTGAGAGCTACAGCGGGTTCGGCTCCTTCGACTACGTGGTACGTGGCAGATATGTCCTTCGGCACGGTGTCGACGGCTTTAAGTAACCGCTGCTTGGTCTGCTCTTTCACAATTGTGTTGTACCCAGTGTCCTGAGTCTGAACTCCAAAGCCTTGGGGAGTTCGAGGAGGAACCACGGAGACAAGTCTTAGAGTGACTTTTCGCTCACGAGCGAGGGCGATTCCGAGTTGTAGAGCATCATGACCGTCGCCGGTGTCCACATAGGCCACCAGCAGTGAGCCGCTAACTTTACGTCGGGGGAAATCGTCGGGTGAATTCATTGAAATCCACCGCCTAACCCTGCCCGAGAATTTGCTTGGCGACGATCTCACCCATGCGTACTGCACCGTCGACGTGTTGGTATCCCGCGCCAGCGATGTCGGAAGACGAGTAGTAAATAGGGCCGGTTGGCTGATTCTGCAAATGTCCCCAACGTGATAGCCCGCCCAAATCATAGGAGGTTGCATACGCTCCGCGGGTCCACTCTTCAGCGGCCATATCGGACAGGAAGAAGGCAATGGGTTCCTTCACCTTGTCGCCAAGATAGATGGCCATGGCCTCCAGAATGCGTTCCTTGCGCTCTTCTGCTGGAAGAGCCCACATTTCTTCCGCGTAAACGTCAGAGACGAAGCCGACTAGTGTGCCGAATGAATCCTCCTTTCCGTCTTCGCCGCCGGTAAAGTTCCTGCCGTAGTTGGTGTTATCGTAAATTTCTGCGACCAGACGATCTCCACCGAATGCCGTACCGGATAAGCCTTCTTCGCGCCAGAATGGAGTTTCATAGACTGCATGTACCTTGATGACGAGTCCCATTGAAATGTGTTGGTGGGCAACATGCTGCTCGCGAGGCAGGGGAGGAACATAGGAAATGCGGTTATAGAGGTTTGGCGGAATAGCGAGAATCGCATACTGGGCATGGACGGTGGCATGGTCGGAGTATGCCGTGACGGTTCCTGGGCCGCCGTTGTTGGCGACTCCGTTGCGGACGTCAGCGTTAATTTTGTTTGGTGCATCCGCGGTGTCGGGATCTGGGGTTGCCCACTGGAGGGTGCGGACAGGTGAGCCGAGGATGACATCGTCGCCGAGTTCCTCTGCCATCGTGATGGAGACGGATTGCATGCCGCCGGTCACACGCTTGTCGAGCAAGAAGTCTTCATCAACTAGGTTGTCGAATGATCCCGCGGATGATGCCATCAATGCAGCCTGGAGTACTGAGAAAGTGCGTGAAGGCTTGGTTAGCATTCCAGAGGAAATATAAAGTGAAATGTTGTTGATAGCCTCGGCGTCGTCGGAGAGGCCCTCTAGCCAGTCGCGGAACGAAAGGCTATCAAGTTCCTTTGCACGTGGATGCTCCCATGGGGCGTTTGCGTCAACTTCCACGGCCAATTGATTGAGCTCAGCGATAAGGCGATTCATTTCGCTGATGGTTTCTTCCGAAGTGGGGAAGGTATCCCCTTCAAATTCATGGCGGGTGCCGTCAGGTGAAACGTACACGGATTTTCCTTCGCGGTAACGCTGGAAGGTTTCGAGCCCAAGTTCGTCTACGAGCTCGGTGAGGCGGGTTTGGTCGGGGGATATCCACTGTCCGCCGATCTCGATGAAGTGCTCGGTGCCCTGTGAATCGAGAACCTTTCCATTCCAGGTGCGGCCGCCGACGCGATTGCGTGCTTCGAGAACGCAGACGGACTTTCCTGCTTTTTTGAGCGTGCGAGCGGCCATGAGGCCGGAGGCGCCGGCGCCGATAACGACGACATCTACTGTGCGCTCTTCAGCGCTGGGATTAACATTAGTGGGCGTTGCCATTGGAATGGGCTCCTTCGCGTGCAATATGTGTGCGATGAGTGAGACCGTCGTATGGGTGACGGAGCTACAGCCTTAAATTAAAGGGTTTAATTTAAGTGTGTGACCATCGTAACAAAGTTTTGTAGAGAATTGTAGGGATCACAGTGGAAAAAGTTTCGCGTTCCAAAGGGCGTCCGATGAAAGTGCTGGTCACCCGCGACAAAATTGCGTCTGCTGCGTTAAAAATTGTAGAGCGGAAGGGGCTTGAATCACTGTCGATGTCAGCGGTTGCGCGGTCAATGCGGGTGAGTACCGCCGCGTTGTATAACCACATCTCGAATAAGGAGGAGCTCTTGGCTCTGGTTCAAGACGATCTTATCGCTAAGGTAGATCTCTCTGCTTTGGAATTGGCCCTTGAAGGGGAAATTGGGCCATATGAAGGGCTACGCCACTGGGCATGGTCTTATCGGGACATCTTGGCCGCCAACATTCCTTTGATTCGCGTGATTACCGAGCTTCCGCTTCAGGGGTCACCGCAAACCACTGCAATGTACGAATTGCTTGTTCAGGTAATCGCACTCGCTGGAGTGCCGGAAATTGCCGTAATCACGAGGCTTGTCGCGCTCGAGTCTTTTGTATTCGGTTCTGCCTATGACGTGCATGCACCACTGGACATTTTTGAGGCCCCCGGTGCCCACGACAGTCCCTTGCGAAAAATGAATGACATCTACTTGGGCCAATTCAGAGACAAGTCGTCCGATAAAACCGAACAGTCCCGCCTTCGAGCGAATGCTTCGTTCGAGACGGGACTGAGAACGCTACTGGAAAGGCTCCTTGTGGGCGAGGAAATCTAGTCGAATGAACCCTTTTTGTTGTTAGAAGGTTGGATCTTTGGTGGGATCGGGCGGCCGTCTGCATCGAGGTCATTGAGCTCAGCAAGCTCGGTGAAGTCAGCTTGGGCGTCAGCGAAGCCTTCGTCCGGATCGATCTCGTCGAAGTTGCGGATGGTGCCATCACGCTCGTCCTTGAACAGGTCCTTGCCGTAGATGACAAGCACCATGATGATGCCCGCTGCAAAGCCCCAGGCTGCGCCCTGGGTGGCGAGTACGCCGGCGGTAACACCGGCGATGCCCAGGTCCTTTTGGTTCTTTGCTTCCATGATGCCCACGCGCACCGAGACGAAGCCTTGAATAATCAGAGTCAGTGCCAAGCCAACGGGCAGGATGGGCTCGACGAAGGAGGTGATGGGGAGAAGGATGAGGCCTACGTTGGTGCCCCATCGGAAAGAGCCGGCACCGCCGAAAATGGTGCGCATGGCGCGCTTGCCCTGCTTGTAGCGTTCCACGATCACGACGTGCATGGCGGCCCACAGGGGACCACACATCGCGATATCGGGGCCGATGATGGACATCAGCATGTTGCGGCCACCGAAGAGGAGGTGGGCGCGGGATGGGCTGTACACCACAGCCTCGTCGGTGCGGACGTGGTCAGCCTCCTTGAGAACTGCGTTGGCCTGCAGGACGTCACCAAACACGACGATGTAGGCTGCGAGAACCGTCGGGATAGCAGTGAGGAACATGTGTGCCGGTGGCAGGCCGACACCGAAGACGGTGTACTCAGACCACAACGTAATGAAATCAGGCTTAGAGAAGCCCCACTCGACATCCGGCCAGGGAGCCTCGCCCGCTAAAGGCGCGACGAAAACCGCGATGAGGATGGCCGGCAGGATGCCGAGTGATGCCAAGAAGCGCCACCCGGCAGCCTTTTGGCGCAGGGAGGCGAAGCCGCGCGAATACATGAGGAAAAATGCGACGGCTACCGCGATGGTGATGGTGACAGGGAAGGAATGGAAGCGCCCGTCCTCTTGGAACACTGAAATGATGGCGGCAATACCAGCGCCCAAAACGATTCCGGCACGCAAACCCGACGGGATAAGCCGCACCACCTTCGAAGCCCATCCCGTTATACCCAAGGTGAGCGAGAATATTCCCAGCATGAGCTGGAAGCTGATGAGCGCCCATACCCGCTGATCGCCTTCCGGGAAGGTCTGGATGTAAACGGTGAGCAGCGGGATGGCCGGGGTAATCCAACCGGGAACGACCGGATCACCGAGCACGTGGTGCGTGAGGTAAAGCAGGCCGTTGAGCATGACGACTGCCAAGGCTGCCTCATAGGGCATGCCCAGGGCTTCAGTCATCAGCGGGATCGCGCCGAGGTCGACGACGCACATAAACAAGCCTTGGGCGAAATCCGGCCACTCCATGCGGTAGTGCACGAACGGTAAGCGAACGTCAAAGGGCCCCATCTTCCAATGAGGCGAAGGAGAGCCGATGCCGTGGTTCTCGGCATCAGTGGTTTCAGCCATGACAGTGTCCTTTCTAAACGGAACCAAGCCCCACGCGCTATAAAGCGCAGGGCTTGGTGGGGGAGAGGTGGTGAGTGCTTAGTCGAATTCGATAATCTGGCGCAGTGCTACACCGTCAGACAGGCGGTCCATGGCGGTGTTGATGTCCTCGAGCTTGATGTGGTCCGAGATGAGAGCCTCGGCATTGAGTTTGCCCTCGCGCCACAGCTGTTCGTACTTCGGGATGTCTTTTGCTGGGACGGAGGAACCCAGGTAGCAACCGTGGACGCGACGTGCCTCGGCGGTCATGACGAGCGGGTCGATGGTGATGGTGGAACCTGGAGCGGGCAGGCCCACGGTCACGGTCAAACCACCGGGGGCGGTGACCTTGTAAGCGGTCTCGAGGGCCTTCGGGTGGCCAGCGGCCTCCACGACGGCGGTGAACTTCTTGCCGGACTCCTCGGCCTCCTGCGGGGTCATGGCAGAGGTGGCGCCGATTTCGATGGCCTTGTCGCACTTGTCCTTCTGCATGTCGATGCCCACGATCTCCTTCACACCGAGAGCAGCGGCGGTGATGATGGCGGCCATGCCCACGCCACCGAGGCCGACAACGGCGATGCTGTCTTCTGGCTTCGGGTCAATCTCGTTGAGGATGGCGCCGCCGCCGGTGAGGATAGCGCAACCGAGGATGGCTGCGATGTCGGCCGGAACATCGGCACCAACCGGGACGACAGAAAGCTCGGACACCACGGCGTGGGTGGCGAAGCCGGAGACACCGAGGTGGTGCTGGATGGTTTCGCCGTCACGGGTGAGGTGGCGGGTGCCACGAATCAGGGTGCCCTCGTTGTTGGTCTTGGAACCAACCTCACAGGGCATCTTGCCGTCAGTCTTGCAGCCGGCGCACTCGCCACAGCGAGGCAGGAAGGTCATGACGACGTGGTCGCCCACCTTCACGTTGCTCACGCCCGGGCCGATTTCCTCGACAACACCAGCGGACTCGTGGCCCAGCAGCATGGGAAGTGGGCGCGGGCGGTTGTTGTTGACCACGGAAAGATCCGAGTGGCACAGGCCAGCAGCGGTGATCTTGACCAAGATTTCGCCTTCGCCCGGACCCGTGAGCTCGAGCTCGCTGATGGTAATGGGCTTGGAATCGGCGTACGGGCGCTCGTCGCCAGAGCGCTCCAGAACGGCGCCGCGAATGGTGAGAGTGTCAGACATGGTTACCTCCAGACGTGGGATGAGCTGATGCATCGAAATCTACGCGAGCAGCGCGCCGGGAGGAGCAGAATGAGGTGTGGAAAAATACACGCAAATGCCAGAGGGATGTTGTTTTATCTACCCTCGAATCGTGTGGGCGCGTAGGGCGAGGAAGACGTCTAGGCCGCGCTGACCAACACTCCATTCCTTACCCATGAGCGCCACAATGCGGTCTAAGCGCTGGCGTACCGTGTTGGGGTGAATGAACATCGCTCGCGCAGTCTGGGGAATGCTGTGGCCGGATAGAAGATACTGGTGAGCTGTGGCCACAAGTTCGGTGGAATTCTCTTCGTCATAGCGCACCAGCGGGGCAATGGTGCGTGTGGACAGCAGTTCCAAAGCATGTGAGTCAGCCCCCATGATGAGGCCCACTGTGCCGAGCGTGTCTTCCGTGACGAGCTGTCCGTGCAGTCCAAGTGCAATGGCAGAGTCGAGATAGGCCATAGCGGAATCATGTGCGCTGCGCGCGGCAGCCACACCGCTAAAGCCGATAGCGGACACAGTCAAATCTGGATGGGCGGTGAGCAAGGGGGCGAGCGCCTTACTCACGTCTCTTTCTGGGTGATAAAGCACGCAGACGTGGTGATCGTGGTGCGTAATCGCTGCGTGGCCCGGCAAGAGATTTTCCAGCTGGGGGCGGGTAGGTAAGCCCTTGTCAGAGCTTATTCCCAAGAAATACAACTGTGCGGAGGAGGTTAGATTAATTCCGGTGAGGTGGCGCAGGCGAGCAATTTCTTCGCGCCCGGCGTTGCCTAGAGCGACGGCATAGACGAGGTCGTCGACTTTGCGCGCGGTGGCGTCGACAAGCGCCTCTGCGAAAAGTGCAATGGATGTAAACGCTGCCGACGCATGGCTGATGACGCGCAATTCCGTATCGCTGAGCTCCTTGTCCACGCCAATGGTGCCCAGCACACGGCCATTAAACTCCACCGCGAACGTGCTATGAGGCCCGTCGATGGGGGAGTCTTCAGATGTCCAAAGACTCACCGGGGCATCAAGGCTCGTGGCCAAAACTCGTTCCAGCTCCTCAAAGCTGGCGTTGGTCATCAAGACGTGAAGGAGCTGCGTGTCGACATCATTAAGCCACTGCAATTCCTGAACGTGGCGGCTCAACGCGATTTGGGACCGCGTGAGCTCTTCGACGGATTCGCCTTGGCTCTCGATGACCTGGGCATTCTCTAGCGCTACCGAGGTGATGGAGCCGAGCACCTCTAATGCTGCGATTTCCTCGTGCGTGTAGTGACGTGGGTGGCGATCGCCCACGAGCAGCGCGCCGATGGTCTTGCCGCCGATGCGGATCGGTGCACCGAGAATGCCTCGAATGCCCTCGGCCTGGACTGCATGATCAACGTAATCCACGTGCGTGACGTCGGGGTCCGCGGAATGATCGTAGGTCCATGCTGGGCGGTTCGTCGCCGCCACGATGCCGAGGACGCCGGAGCCCATCGGCATATTGATGGTGCGAAACTCCTCTGTAATCACGCCGCTGGTGGCCAAAACATTGGTGAAGCCGGAATCCTCATCGTTGAGGCTGAGGTATCCGACGTCGGTGCCAATGGTGGTGCGCGCGTGCCGCACGATGGCCTGGAGAATATCGGTGGACTCACGGCCGGCGTTGAGCATCTGGGAGACATCGAGAAGCTTGGTCGACATGGCACGCCACGTTTGGTTAGCGCGCATGGTTTCCTCCAAGCCCCGAAGCGCACCAAGCTCCTCGGCCGTCAACTGCTCCCGCACCCCATCTGGGATGGGCGTGCCGCTAGCGAGGTGGGAGAGGATGGAGCCGAGGAGGGACATGCCTACAGCATATTAGGCCTAGGCTTTCTTCTTGGCGCGCGGGATAGGCTTACCCGTAATCAGGGCATGGAGCTTACCGTCACCAATCTTCATATCGTCTGGGACATCGTCGGAATCGACCTCGGTCATGATTTCGCGGATGAAATCAGACTCCGGGATGGAGGAGTTGCGGGCAATGGCGGTGAGCTCGCGCATTTCTTCGTCAGACAGGTGGTTGTCATTCTCAAAACGGTGCTGGAGCAGCTCGCGCGCACGCCGGCGCAGATCCGCCTCAGATTGCAGTTCCTTGCGGTTCTTGAGCCAGGCATAGCCGATGATGAACATGATGGCGATGCCCATGTAGCCCAGGATGGGATAGACCCAGCCGATGAGGTTGGAGAAGCCGATGAAGGAGAGCACGAAGCCGACGAGCACGGAGATGACGTAAACCTTGTAGAAGTGCTGCGGCTTGCCGCGGGTCAGGCGCTTGGCAAAGGCATAGAACATGCCGATGGCGGTGTTATAAATCATGCCGTAGATGGCAATCGCCATGGCCACCCCCAGGGCCGGGTGAATCTGCTCAATCATGGCCAACGTGGGCATTTCAGCCTCAGTGATGGGGCCCACGGACACGTAGAGGCCACCGACCAGGACGGCGAGCAGGAACAGGAAGGATAGGCCGCCGAGAATGCCGCCGTATCCCACTTCCTTGGCATCCAGGAAGTTACCGCCGATGACGATCATCATGGAGACCACCACGATGACGTTGAGGCCGAGGTTATTGAAGGCAGAAACCCACCAGTTCGGCAGCGTCGTGGGGATCTGTTGTGCCTGCTCGTTGAGGTGCGACCAGTCGGGGTTTGCCGTGAACACGGTGTAGACGGTTCCGATGGTCAGCAGGACGATGATGAACGGGGTGATGAGGCCAATGGCGATGGTCACCTTGTCCACGTCCAGCAAGCCGGTGAGGAGAGTGAGCACGAGCATGAGGATCGCGCCGATCCAGACCGGCCAGCCCCACTGTTGGTTGAGGTTGGTGCCGGCACCAGCAAACATGGCGAAGCCGATGCAGAATAAACAGGTGAGCGTGGCGATATCGAGGATTTTGGACACGATGGGCGTTGAGACCGCGTCGAAGACGGAGGTGTGCTCCTTGGCGCGGTGATAAGAACCCAGCTGAAGAATGGTGATGCCGGAGATGGTCATGGCAAGGGCGGTGACGACGGCGCCGAAAATACCCATGTTGCCGAAAGCAACGAAGTATTGAAGCGCCTCACGGCCGGAGGCGAAGGATGCGCCTGCGAGCACGCCGATGAATGCCATCGCGATACCAAATGAACGCTTGAGCATGATAAACCTAACTGTTAGAGGATAGAAACGTGTGGTTATGCGAACGGGGCAGGCTGCCTGACGTGAGGGAGCCTGCCCCGCGACGTAGCGACAGGATTAGTTAGCTCGTCGCCGCCGTGATGAACTCCGCAACTGTTGCGAGTTCCTCCTCGCCGCGGTCAATGATGGCCGCGGAGGTAAACAAACCGTGGTGGTAGCCCACGAGGTGCTTGTGTGTGACGTCGACACCAGCCTTGGCCAGCTTGCCGGCGTACTCGATGCCCTCGTCCGCGAGCGGATCGTTATCCACAGTGATGACGAGTGCTGGGGGAAGACCTTCGGGGAGCTCGTCGAGAAGCAGTGGCGACAAATCCGTGGCCGTGCGCTGCGATTCCTCCGTGACGAAGGTATCGATGAACCAGCGCATCGTGTTCGCGGTGAGCGGGAAGCCCTCTTCCAGGCGCTTGTACGAGGCACCGTTCTCGGTGCGCTCGCGGGAGCAGTCCGTGATGGGGTAGAGGAGGACCTGGGCGCTGAGCTTGGCGGTGTCTTCACTCCCCGTGAACTCATTGGCCAGCGTGGCAGCAAGCTGTCCACCGGCGGAGTCACCGGCCACCGCGATGGAGGTGACGGTGAGTCCGTGTTCAGCTTCCGGGTTGGAGAGCCAGCGGTAAGCCGCGCGGCAATCGTCGATAGCCGCCGGGTAGGTGTGCTCCGGAGCCAAGCGGTAATCCACCGCTACGACGGGGAGACCGGTGAGCACTGCTAGGCGACGGACCGAGGAGTTGTGCGTCTCCAGGTTTCCCATAAGCCAGCCGCCGCCGTGCATGTAGAGCACCGCGGGAGTCTCCTGGCCGCGCTCTGACTCCGGACGAGGGTCATAGAGGCGAACCTGAAACTCATCGACCTGGAAATCGGTGGTGGCCGGCTCGGTGTCCTCGTGGAGTGGATTAGCCTTGGCGGAGGCCACGTAGTTCTCGCGCACCTGGGGGATGGGGAAGTTGTCGAAAGACTTCGCGCCGTTATCGCGGAACGGTTTCAGCGCCTTCCACGCATCCTCGGCGACGGGACGCCCGGAAAAATCATCGTGCAGCGTATGCATGGTCGCCTCCTAGGCCAGCTGGTAATCGTCGAGCTTGAGCTCGTCGGTGAGCTCGTAGTACTCGGCGACGTTGCCGGACCAGTTGTTGATGACGCGGCCTTCTTCGTTCTTGTACCAGGAGGAGCAGTCCGCGGAGAATGCGGAAGCCTCAAGTTCCTTCTGGATGCGGGTGTTGAACTCGTCGATGACGTCCTTCTTCACATCGAGTGCAGCCTCCGGGTTATCGCGCAGGTAGGCGACAGCCTGGGAGATGTAGCGGTCCTGGGCCTCGAGCATGGCCACCACGGAGTGGTGGTTGAGGTTGGTGTTCGGGCCGTAGAGCATGAAGAAGTTCGGGAAACCATCCACGGACATGCCCAGGTAGGCCTCCGGGGAGTTGCCCCAACGCTCGCGCAGGTCGATGCCGTCACGGCCGGCAATCGGCAGGTCACCCTGGAATTCCTGGGAGTGGAAGCCGGTGGCGTAGATGACAACATCGAAGTCATGCTCAACGCCGTCATCGGTGCGAATGCCGGTCTCGGTGAACTTCTCAATCCCCGCGGTGATGAGCTCAACATTGTCGCGGTTGAAGGTGGGGTAGAAGTCATCGGAGCGCAGAATGCGCTTGCAGCCGAAGGCGAAGGTTGGGGTGAGCTTTTCCACGAGCTCTGGGTCGTTGACCTGGGAGCGCAGGTGCTCCATGGCCTGCTCCACGCCCTCGGCAGCGGAGTCGGTGCCCTTGCGGGTGCGGTCGAAGCCTTCCTCACGAACCTCGTGGATCTCCTGGCGGATGGCGCGGTAGGAATCCGGGTTCTCCTTGAACTCCTTGGTCTCCTCTTCGGTGAAGATGACCTGGTTGCGCGGGAGGATGTAGTTAGCAGAACGCTGGAACACGGAGAGCTTCGCAGCCTCCTTGGCTACCTCCGGCACGAGTTGGACTGCCGACGCCGCGTTGCCCACCACAGCGACCTTCTTGCCGTTTAGGTCCACATCGTGGTTCCACTCAGCGGAGTGGAACTGCACGCCTTGGAAGGCCTCGCGGTTCGGGAAGTTCGGGATCTTCGGCTTGGAGAGCTGGCCCCAGGCGCCGACGAAGACGCGGCCGTAGTAGGTTTCACCTGCAGCCTCGATCTCCCAGGCCTTGAGGTCTTCCTTCCACTCAGCGCGAGTGATGCGGTGGTTGAACTTGATGTGGTCGTAGAGGCCGAATTCCTCCGCCAGAGCCTTGAGATAGCCCTGCATCTCGACCTGGCCGGCAAACATGCGGGAGACACCGAGGTTGAGGAAGTAGGAGTAGCAGTAGATCAGCGCCTGGGTATCGCAGGCAGCGCCCGGGTAGGTGTTGTCGCGCCAGACACCGCCGACCTCGTCGGCCGCCTCGAGGATGAGGAAGTCCTTCTCGTTGTCCTTGACCAGCTGGGCGCCCATGCCCAGTCCGCCGTAGCCGGTGCCGAGGATGATGCAATCGTAAATCTTCATGGTGTGTGACTCCTTGGTGAGTAGTGATGGGTAGCAGTGAGTAGTTGGGGAGAATTAGTTGGCGCGGATGGCGTCGGCAAGCACGCCCAGGCCGTCGCGGAGGGTGGACTCGTTGATGACCAGCGGTGGGAGCAGGCGGATGACGTTGCCGTCCAGACCACACGTAAGGACGATGACGCCCTGCTCGCGGCAGGTCTTCGCTACCTTGGCAGTGAGATCGGCGTTGGGCTGGTTGTTGTCATCGACGAGCTCGAGGGCGATCATGGCGCCACGGCCACGAACCTCGGCCACGGTGGTGAGTTCGAGCAGCGGCTCCAGCTCCTCGCGGATGATTGCCTCAATCTCGCGAGCGCGGGAGTTGAGATCAAGCTCTTCCATCTCCTCGAAAGCGGCGAGGGATGCGGCACAGGCCACCGGGTTACCGGCATAGGTGCCACCGAGGGAACCAGGACCGGGGGAGTCCATGATTTCCGCACGGCCGGTCACAGCAGACAGCGGCATGCCGCCGCCGACGCCCTTGGCAGTGGTGATGAGGTCTGGGATGATGCCCTCGTCCTCGCTGGCGAACCAGGAGCCGGTGCGGCAGATGCCAGCCTGAATTTCGTCGGCGACGAAGACAACGCCGTTGTCGGTGCACCACTCTTGCAGTGCCGGGAGGAAACCCTTAGCCGGCTCGACGAAACCGCCCTCGCCCTGGACGGGCTCGATGATGACGGCGGCGAGCTCTTCGGTGCCGACGTACTGCTCGATGTAGCGCAGGGTACGCTCGGCGGCCTGCTTGCCATCGAGGCCATCGCGCAGCGGGTAGGACATGGGAGCGCGGTAAATATCGGCCGCGAGGGTGCCGAAGCCGGACTTGTACGGCTTGTTCTTGGCGGTCATGGTCATGGTGAGGTTGGTGCGGCCGTGGAAGGCACCGTCAAAAACGACGACGCGGTTTTTGCCGGTGTAGTTACGGGCAATCTTTACGGCATTCTCAACAGCCTCCGCACCGGTGGAGAAGAGTACGGTCTTCTTGTCGTGGGTGCCCGGGGTCAGCTCGTTGAGCTTCTGTGCCACCTTAATGAAGCCTTCGTACGGTGCATTGAGGAAGCAGGTGTGGGTGAGGTGGCTGGCGGCCTCGGCCACGGCCTTGGCTACGCGCTGGTTGGACGCACCCACGCTGGTGACGGCAATGCCAGATGCGAAGTCGATGAGGGTGTTGCCGTCGACATCGAGAAGAACGCCGCCGTCACCATCGGTGATGTAGGACGGGTAGCCCGGGATGACGCCGGCAGCGATTTCGGATTCGCGGGTGGCGTTGAGCTCTTGGCTGCGCGGGCCAGGAATTGCAGTGGTGACGTTCCGCTCCTGAGGGAGGCGGTGGGTGAGATCCTGCATGTTTGTTGTCTCCTTGTGATGCTCGGCGGTGTGCATCGGGTCGATGCTTCACGTTTTTATGATGTACGTCATTGTTGCGGTTAGGATGAGGTTGAGGCCATAGACAAACCGGCGAAAGAAAGGTGAAGATTTGTCCACGGTGGATACGGGGGTAGCGTTCGGACTTGAAGAAGGGCAGGTTTCACTGCGCTGGCTGGCTGGCCAACCCGATCTGGGGATTGAGATTCTCCATGATTCCGGACGCGATTTCTCTGTCTTGCACCCCTGTGAACTGCGAGATCCACGTGAATTTGTGGGATCAGGCGCGGTCATTTTGCTCACTGGTATTGCCTTTGAGGGGCACCCAGATCAGCTGGCGGAGTACGTCCGAGGGGTGGCATCAGGTGGGGTTTCGGGGGTGGGATTTGGCGTTGGCATCGCTTTTGATGAAGTTCCGCCCGCTATGGTCGACGCTGCTCGTGAGTGTGATGTATCGCTATTCACCGTGGCCTTGCGCGTTCCTTTTGTGTCTGTCTTGGCTTGTGTGCATGCAGAGCTGCAGCGTCAGCGCGAAGAAGGCCTCGAGCGCTTCATTGCTCAGCAGGGCGCGCTGAACGACGCCGCCGTGGCAGGTCTCGACGAGTTGGTGGAGAAGACCACGGAACTGTTAGGGGCTCATGTCTGCCTCGTAGACAAAGATGGTCGGGTGTTCGCCCAGGCCTCAGCGCCGACGCTGCCACCGGTGGACTGGAATCCTGTTATTGCTGACGCCCGTTCTCAAAACTTTCATGCCGCCCGCCATGTGGGGCAGTGGAATGTGCTGGCGCAGCGCTTAGCGGACCATGGTTTGCGCTCTTTCGGCCTGTTAGCGGCATCCCGTGAAAGCTTTGGGGTGAACGAACGTGCCTTGCTGAAACAAGCCGCAGGTTTGGCGGAGCTGAACGTGAAGCGCCCGCAGGAGCTGCGCCAAACGCAAAATCAGCTCAATTCGATGGCCATGGCGATCCAACTCGGCATGGATCAGCCAGAGGATCCCATGCGGCGCATCTTTCACATGGTCGGTGATGCTCAAGGGCGCGTCCGCCCTGTTCTGGTGAAATCGGAAGGTGAGCGTGCTCATCAGCGCTTTACGCAGGCGCTTGATGCCCGGCTTCAGGACCATGGCCGTTTGCTTTTCGAGCTCACGGTGGATGAGTTATCTAGTTTGTTTTTGTTCCGCGGCAACCGCAGTATGAAGAATCTGCAGGACTTGCTGCGCGATATTCGTGGTAATAAACGCATTGTGGTGGGTCAGCCCATGCCGTGGTCCGAGTTGGGGGTGGGGATCGTACGCGAGCTGGAGTCCATTGCATTCGGGCTTCAGCCGGGAATGTTGGCGGGTCCAGAATCCCGCACTCTGAGCTGGGCTAAGGATCCGCGAGTTAAAGGTGCAGTTGATACTCGGGCCAGAGAGACATGGGGCAAGGTTCGTGCTTATGACGCCGAGCACTCGACCGATCTTGCCGATACTCTCGAGGTCTACCTTCGTGCTGGTGGGCACGTTAGCCGTACAGCTGAAGAACTCCATGCCCACCGCCACACGGTGCGCAAGCGCATCGCCGATTTGGAGGCCCTCCTCGAAGTGGACCTCAAGGATCCGCTTGTGGCAGCCGAACTGCTCATTCTAGGCATCAGCGTGACGAATCGATACTGAGTAGCAAGAGCTCTGCCCGTGTCACCGGGTTAGTGAGGTCAACCTGGCACAGCTCCTCTACCTTGTCGAGCCGCGCGCGGACCGTATGGCGATGGACCCCCAGTTCCGCGGAGGCAGCGGCTAGGTTCGCGTTGCCCACGAGGAAAGCGCGAAGCGTGGCGGCAAGTTCGGTGCCGTGACGGGAATCGTGAGCAGCAAGCTTGTCTACGGTCGCTGCGCGGCGAGTGGATAGCGCCTCAGGCACCCCAGGCTCGGCGAGCCAGGAGGGGGCCGCGGAGTCGAAGGGAGACATGGTGCCCAGTGGCAAGCTGCGCGCATGTGCGCTGAGGGATGCGACAAGGGAGGGGGTCACTGTCTGCCACGCAGTGTGGTGTATGACTGCTACGCGCAGGTAGCGTGCATGTTTTTCCCATAAATTACTTTGAGCAGCGCCGGGCGGAAGCACGATAAGTGCCGCATCATGTTCCGGACGAACAAAACTTTCTGGCTCTGCTTTGGTGAGTTCTCCCAACGCACGTGCCAAGCGCGAAGGGGAGGGGGCGGTGACGTACAGCAGATCCACGACCCCGTGCTTATCCACCATGTGGAAGGCCGCTTGCAGGGCGGGGGTGGACACGCCTGCGAGGTGGGCATCGAGAGTTAAAGCACCAAGAATGGTGTGCGCAGTCATATCTGGATGGTCTAGGAGCAAGCTGGCCAGACCTGCAAGGTGGCGAATCAATGCACGTGAGTAGGAATCGAACTTCTCCACGCGGGTGACGGCAAGGGCAAAACGGCGCCCCGTTGTGCCAAAAACACTGCTAATGGTGGCACCAGTGCTTGTCGACGTCCCTGCGCCGCGCGCCGTCTGCTCCGCCGCGTCTACTGCGGAAGACACAGCGCTGAGGTGCTCTCGGTCGCGGTGACTGATGACTGTTCCGGAGGCGCTGGCAACGGCCACAGCAGCGCCGAGTTCCTTGCTAGCTTGGCTGATGAGCGCGCCGATGCCGTTAGTGGCCGCTTTGTTGAGGCGTTCCTGTTGGCGGTGCAGTGCGAATTGTGCGTTGTTGTTGAGGCGAGCCTGTTCCTGCGATACAGCGGACATGATGGCGATGAATCGTGTGGCGCGCGGAACCTCGAGCAGGGTGACATTGTGGTGGCGGCAGGCGGCGATAAGCTCGGCGGGCACCTGTGTGAACGCCAGCCCCGTGCCGAAGCCAATGCCGCGTACGCCCGCCGAGGCTAGCCTCGCAGCGTAGCGCTCGAATCCTTCCGAGTTTTTCTCGAAGGCCAAGCCCAAAGTGAGTAGGAGCTCGCCGGGTGAGGTGAACTCGGTGGGGTCAGCCAACTCAGAGGCGTGGATGGTGTCGAAATGCTCGGGCCCATCCACGACGGTTCGCAGGTTGAGGGAGCGCTGGTTGCTGAGCCAGCGGAAGGAGATCTCGCGCATAGTGGACAGACTACACAGTCAAGAGCTCAAAATTTGTACGTGATGTCCATAGAGCGGCCGGGGTGGCATGAGACACACTATGTGCATCCCAGTTACCCGCCGAACAAAGGAACATCATGCAGGAACTTGAATACCACATCGAACAGTCCCGTCACCTGGGCCAGCAGGTCCCCGGCCCGAAGAGCTCCGCGCTGGACGAGCGCCGCAAGAACGCGCTGCCCGCAGGCATGGCTCCGTCCCTTCCGGGCTACGTCGTCGACGCTGACGGCGGCATTCTTGCCGATGCCGACGGCAACCGCTTCATTGATCTTGCCTCCGGCATTGCCGTGACCTCCGCTGGTGCCTCCAACCCGGCAGTCGTGGCTGCGGTGCAGGAAGCCGTGGCGCACTTTACCCACACCTCTTTCACCGTGTCGCCGTACGAGTCTTACGTTGCCGTGGCGGAAAAGCTCAACGAGGTCACCCCGGGCGATCACCCGAAGAAGACCGCACTGTTTAACTCCGGCGCTGAGGCCGTAGAAAACGCCGTCAAGATTGCCCGCAACTACACCGGCAAGCGTGGCGTCGTGGTCATGGACCGCGCTTTCCATGGCCGCACTAACCTCACCATGGGCATGACCGCAAAGCAGTCGCCATACAAGAACGGATTCGGTCCCTTTGCCCCGGAAATCTACCGTGCCCCGATGTCTTACCCGCTGCGTGATGGTCTGACGGGTGCTGAAGCGGCGAAGAAGACCATCACCATGATTGAGCAGGAGGTTGGCGCTGCCAACCTTGCCTGCGTGGTCACCGAGCCGATTCAGGGTGAGGGCGGCTTCGTCGTTCCTGCCGAGGGCTACCTGGCTGCCATCCAGAAGTGGTGCAACGATAACGATGTCGTCTTCATCGTCGATGAGATTCAGGCCGGCATGATGCGTACAGGCACCTGGTTCGCCTCCGACCACGAGGGCATCGTCCCAGACATGGTCACCATTGCGAAGGGTATTGCCTCCGGTATGCCGCTCTCTGCTGTCACCGGCCGCGCTGAAATTATGGACGCCCCACAGCCAGGCGGCCTGGGCGGCACCTACACCGGTAACCCGGTTGCGTGTGCTGCAGCGTTGGCCACCTTCAAGGAATTCGAAGAGAAGGACTTCGGCGCCCGCGCACAGAACCTGGAGAAGGTTGCCCGCGAGGAGCTGGAGCCAATCCTAAGCGACGACCGCGTTGCTGAGTTCCGCGGTCGCGGCGCAATGCTGGCCCTCGAGTTCGTCACCGCTGACGGTGAGCCTGATTCCGAGCTGGTCCACAAGATTGCTGACGCCGCCAAGGCTGAAGGCGTACTTATTCTTACCTGCGGCCTTGACCACAACGTCATCCGCTTCCTGCCGTCACTCGCCATTCCGGAGGACCTGTGGCGCGAGGCGTTGCAGGTAGTGGTGAAGCAGTTTAACGAATACAAGTAAGCGGCATGTGAAGCCCTGATGGGGCAGTGCAAGATTTGAGCACGATAGTCTCGGAATCGACCCAGATTCGAGGGCTATCGTGCTCATTTTTTGCACCCGCTATCCGGCTCCGCCGTTGATCAACCAACGCTCAAGAGGAATAGATGGTGTACTGGTCTTGATCTGCCTCGCGAACGAAGAGCCAGTGCCAAGTCCACACCCCGTGCTCCGGCATAGGTACTGGGCGCTCACGCACCGACAGAATCTGGTCGACTACTCGGGGAAGTTCGTAGACGATACAACTTCCGCTGTACCGGAGGAGAATATAGCCGGCTAGGGTAGCGTCGTTTCCCTTCCACCGATCCTTCGCGAAAGTCAAGCGATTATCGCTTGTGTGGAAACTAAATCCATCGATTTCCACGATGACGTTGAGCTCAGGGATGACGATGTCCCAGTAATACGCTCCCAGACGGACGTTGTTGGTTACGCGCAGCCCTGCCTCAGTGAGTGCGTGGCTAAGGATCTTCTCCACCTCGGAATCAGTGCCTAGTGCAGCGAGTTCGATGAGAGAGCGCACCCGCGGACTAAAACGCACGCCCTCGTTGTGGCGCTGGAGGTACCGGGGTCCGTCTCGGCGGGCGTAGAAGGTTTCCAGCAATGTAGTGGCGGTGGCGTCATCGAGCCTTTCGGCAGCGAGGCACGGTATATGGATAGCGAACCCATTCTTGACCAGCGCCTTAAGTTTCTTTGTGCGATAAGCATGGAAGTAGGGCGACTGCGGCAGCTGGCTGCGATGGGCGACATGCAGTGGGAATGAGAGTTCCTGTCCCAGATAGATCTGCGCGGCAGTTGGACCCGTGACCCGCAGTCCGGGGTAGCGTTCCACCAGAAGAGTCAAAAGCTCGTGCGGAGTAGGTTCACGCGTGAGATAAAGCGTCGAGCACACTTTGATGTAACGCCCGGATTTTGCTCCGCGGCTCAACGTGGCGCTACTGACGCCAGTTACGACGAAATTAGTCATGGAGAACCCCCGAGTTCGTGGTGTGCTGCACCCCGCAGCACGTTTCCAGAGTAGCGCTTTGAATGTAGCTGTGCAGAAAACTGCCAAGGAGACCGCGTAATCCTTTGGGATCCGGCAGTCTCCTTGGCAAAAAATTTACACTGGGCGTGTGCTCAGCGCGATAGCGGGAGCGGGGTTTACTTCTCCACGTAGTAGAGCTGCTTGTTGACAAACTCATCCATGCCCAGCGGTCCGAGCTCGCGACCAAAGCCGGAGCGCTTCACGCCACCGAAAGGCATTTCTTCGCCTTCTCCAGCGGGGGTGTTGACGTTGGCCATACCGCACTCGAGGCGACGGGAGACCGCTGCAGCGCGTTCGGTGTCCTGGGAGAACACGGTACCGCCCAGGCCGTACTGAGTGTTGTTTGCCAGATCGAGGGCCTCTTCATCGTTGCTGACCTTGTAGACAGTTGCGACTGGGCCAAAGAATTCCTCGTAGTAGATATCGGAGCCGACCGGAATATCAGTGATGACGGCGGGGGAGACGTAGGCACCTTCTTCGGAGAGTTCTCCACCAGCGCGTAGATTAGCGCCAGCCTTAACGGCACGGTCCAGCTGGTCGCGGAGCTTCTCGGCGGCATCACGGGAGGAAAGTGCGGAGTAGCCGCCTTCCTTCTCGTTATCCGGGGTAGTTTGTACGGCTGCGTTTGCGAGGCGCTCGAGTTCTGCAACGAACTCGTCGTAAATGTCCTCCATCACGATCATGCGCTTGTTGGAATTGCACGCCTGGCCCGTGTTGTACATGCGGGTTCCCCATGCGAGCTCGGCAGCTGCCTTGACGTCGTCGGTGTCGAGCAGAACGTACGGGTCGGAGCCGCCAAGTTCCAGAACAGCCTTCTTCAGGTTCTCACCTGCCTGGGCGCCAATAATGGATCCAGCTCGCTCAGAACCCGTGAGGGAGACGCCTTGGATGCGGGAGTCCGCGATGATGGTGGAAATCTGGTCGTGGCTAGCGAAAACGTTGTTGTAGACGCCTTCCGGAACGCCGGCGTCGTCCATGATCTTCTGAACTGCCAGAGCAGAACGTGGACAAATCTCTGCATCCTTAAGGATGATGGTGTTTCCCAGCATCAGATTCGGGGCGACGAAGCGGGCGATCTGGTAGTAAGGGAAGTTCCACGGCATGATGCCCAGTAGCGGGCCAATAGGCAGGCGGCGGATAACAGCGGTTCCGTTGGAGGCAGTGGGAATCTCCTGGTCCTTGGTGAAGTCAGCGCCGTTATCGGCGTAGTACTTGATGATGGCCGCGGAGAACTCTGCTTCTTCGATACCTTCGGAGTGGAGCTTACCCATCTCGTCTCCGGCGATCTTGGCGAGCTCTTCCTTGCGCTCTTCGAAAAGCTCGCTGACGCGGGTCATAATTTCGGCGCGCTCAGAAATTGGGCGAGTGGACCACTCTTGGAAGGCAGCAGCGGATTTGGCCAGGGTGGCTTCAATTTCGGCATCGGTTGCGGTGTTGAAGGTTTCGACCACTTCGTTGGTGACCGGGTTTTGGACGCGATAGGTGATGGACAATTTTTTCTCCTTATGTGAGTTTGTAGCTAGACCAGCGGTTGCTGGTCGTCGTCGCAAGAGGTGATTCGTTTGAGTGTTTCGCCCTTGAAGAACCCTGGGTGGGCGAAACGGGTGAACAGCATGAGGATGACGCCTAAGCCCAAGACGGCGACGCTCAAGATGAATACCATTCCGATACCACCGATTTCTGAACCAGATCCGTAGGACGGGTCCATGGAATCGAACGCGGTGATGAAGAACATCATGAGCAAGAATCCGCCGCCGACAGTTGGGAAGAGGAACTTAAATATGATGTTATGCACCGAGCTAAACAATTCCGTTCGGAAGTACCAGATGCAGGCCACGGCCGTGATTCCATAGTAGAAACAGACCATGAGCCCCATGGTAGCGATGGTGTCCCACAGTGCGTTCTCCGAAATGAGACGAGTGACCGCGTAGAACAGAGCTGCTGCAACTGCGGAGACAATGGTCGCTGTCGAAGGAGAGCGGAACCGTGGACTGATCTTTGCAAATGCTGGAGGCAGGGCACGGTAGTAGCCCATCGCCAACAATGTGCGGGCAGGACCTACCATCGTCGATTGCAGTGAGGCGAAAGACGAGGACAAGACGGCAATGTAAATGAGAATCGAGGCCTTACCAAGGACCGGTTCGGAGAGCACTGCGAATATTGATTCCTGGTTCTCTGGGTTGCCCGCACCAAGACCTGTATCTCCGGTGCCTGCCCACGTCACGACAGCGAGCGCCGTGAGGATGTACAACGCGATGATGATGAGCACGGTAATCGTCGCAGCGCGGCCAGGGGTCTTTTCAGGATTCTTGGTTTCCTCATTCATCGTGAGGGTTACATCCCATCCCCAGAACATAAAGATGGAAAGCGAGATACCTGCAGCGATAAGTGAGAAACTACCGATTCCAACGGGGTTGAACCACTCTAGGGAGATCGGCGTGAAATCGAAGCCTCCATTGTTGTAGGCGTTATGGATAGCGACAACGTCGAAAAGCACGATTGCGGAAATCTGAATAACCACAAGGACGTACTGCAGCTTCTGGGTCGAATCCAGGCCGCGGTAGGAAATGTAGCCAGCGATGGCGATAAATACGAAGGTAGTGGGGATATTAACCCACAAGTTTCGGGTGAGTTCACCTATCGCCGGGCTATTGAAAAGTTGACCTAGAAGCAGGTAGAAGAAGTCCACAGCAACTGCTGCAAGGTTGGACAGCACAAGGATAGTTGCGGTGATTAGGCCCCAGCCGCCCATCCAGCCTGCCCACGGCCCAAAAGCCTTCGTGGCCCACGTAAATGAGGTACCAGAGTCTGGTACCGCATTGTTGAGCTCACGATAAGCAAAGGCGACCAGTAGCATGGGGATGAAGCCGAGCAGGAGTACCGCTGGGACGTACTGTCCCACTGCGGAAATAGTGGGACCGATACCGGAGGTCAAGGTGTACGTAGGTGCAATGCAGCTAACACCAATGACAACAGCACCTAGCAATCCGACGCGGCCAGTTGCCAAGCCTTTGTCTGAGGCGCCACCTGAGGTCTTGGTGGACGAGTTCGTTGGGGGAGTGGTGGTGGTCATGTGTTCTTACCACCTTTCGGAAGAAGGTTGTTTTCTTCTCCTGCCTGCATGTAGCCGGCGGGAACAACAACCATGGGGACAGGGATCAAACGGAGCATGCGGGATGCTGTCGTGCCGAGGAAAAGACGACCCGGCACGGCCATTCGGGAGGAACCTACAACGGCAATTTCGCCGTCCTCCCAGTCGAGTTTCTCCAAGGCTGCAGCTACATCCTTGCCGGATGCCACCTCGGTTGTGGCGTGGCCTGCATCAAGCATGTGTTGTGCGGAATCGGCTAGTTTGCGGTTGGCGTAGGCGTTAAGTGCGCTGGGCACATCGGTTCCGAGTCCCTGCATGTCAGACTCACCATTGAGGACGAGGGAGACCAAGCGTAGTGGGATTCCACGACGGTGAGCTCGGTCGAGCCCGATGGCAATGACGTCAGAGGTTCCTTGGCGGGGTCCGAAGAATGTGGTGATGCGCCCAATCGGACCGGGGTGCGAAAATCCGCGTGGGGCAAGCGCAACGGGAACTGGGGCGGAGTGAAGAAGTACGTTGACTGCTGCTCCCATCTGGAAGCGGCCGAACAGACCACCCTTACGAGCTCCGACAACCAGTAGGTCCGCACCTAGCTTCTCAGCGGTCTCACTCAGGGCGGATGCCTCAGACTCGCCGGGAACGATTCGAGCGGTGGCATCGATCCCCTCAGGGACCGCAGCCAAGGCCTCTTCCAGCCAACCGGCGATTTGCTCCTCCAAGATTGATCCATACCCGCGATCGTGCGGGTACACACCGGAGAAAGAGTTCTGTGCCGGTGCGACCATGACGATCTCGAGGCGTACGTTGCGTTCCTTTGCCAAGGCGATACCGAGCTGTAGTGCATCTTTGCCAAAGTCGGTGGCGACGTAACCGATCACAATGCAGCCGCTGGCACCTCGGTGAGGAAAACTTGCCGGTGACATCTTTACTTCGCTTTCTCAGTGATGGTCAGTGCAGCGATTTCGCCCTGGCGAATGGCACCGTCGACGTGCTGGTAGCCTTCGGCGGCGATGTCAGAGCAGGCGTAGTAAATCGGGCCTGTCGGTTGGTTCTGAAGGTGACCCCAACGGGAGAGTCCACCGAGGTCGTAGGAGGTTGCGTAGGCACCGCGGGTCCACTCTTCAGCGGCCATATCGGACAGGTAGAAGGCGATGGGTTCCTTGGTCTTCGGGCCGAGATAGTCCGCCATGGCATCGAGGATGCGGACCTTGCGCTCCTCGGGAGGCAGGTGCCACATCTCTTCAGCGTAGACATCGGAAACAAAGCCCACGAGGGTACCGTAGGTGTCTTCTTCTCCTTCGGCAGACTCGGCAAAGTTCTTGCCGTAGTTGGTGTTGTCATACACTTCCTGAACCAAACGTCCGCCACCGAAACCGGTACCGGAGAGGCCTTCCTCACGCCAGAACGGAGTGTCGTAAACAGCGTGAACCTTAATAACAAGACCCATGGAGATGTGCTGATGGGCGATTTGCTGGTCGCGTGGCATCGGGGGGACGAAAGAGATGCGGTTATACAGGTTCGGCGGCACGGCCAGAACAGCGAAACGAGCCTTGACAGTGACCTTTTCCGAGTAAGCAGTGACGTTACCCGGCTCGCCGTTACCTTCGACTCCATTGCGGACGTCAGCTTGAATCTTGTTGAGTTCATCTGCGGTAGAGGCGTCTGGCTCAGCCCAGTGGAGCTCGCGTACTGGGGTGCCAAGGTGGACGTCTTCGCCTAGGCCCTCGGCCAAAGTAAGGGAGACGGACTGCATACCGCCAACGACGCGCTTATCAAGGATGAAATCTTCATCCACGAGGTTGCTGAAGGATCCTGCGGAGCACGCCATAAGTACTGCTTGCAGGGTGGAGAACGTGTAGGACGGCTTGGTGAGCATGCCGGATGCTACGTAGATGGAGACATTGTCAATTGCCTCATTGTCATCGGAGAGTGTCTCCAACCAATTACGGAAGGAGATGGAGTCGAGTTCTTTGGCCTTTGGGTGAGACCACGGGTTTGCCGGGTCCATCTCTGCAGCAAGATCATCCATGATCTTGATAAGACGGTCCATTTCAGCGATCGTCTTCTCATCCGTGGGGAATACGGTTCCTTCGTACTCGTGGCGGGTGCCGTCAGGAGCTACGTAAATGGACTTGCCCTCGCGGTGGCGGGAAAAGGTCTCAAGGCCGAGCTCGTCCACGAGCTCGATCAGACGAGTCTGGTCAGGGGAAATCCACTGGCCACCCAGCTCGACGAAGTGCTCAACACCTTGGTCGTCCTTGACTTTGCCGTTCCAGGTGCGGCCGCCAACGCGGTCGCGGGCTTCAAGAACGGCAACGCTTAACCCCTTCTTTTTCAAAGTGTGGGCAGCCATGAGGCCAGCCGGGCCGGCGCCGATAACGACGACGTCTCGTTCGATGACCGGGTTATCGGACTTAATGAGGGAGGTCATGATGGGGACTCCGTTCCTGTGGGATGATGGAGGGACAATTAGGCAGAAAATGAATGTGATTCATTTTGTGTCACGTATCACTGTACCGAAGAAACGTAACTCACGACAAGGAAATGAACTGTGACCCGTAGTCGATCAAAGGGACGTCCCACAAAAACACTGGTGACGCGGGAAAAAATAGCAGAGGCCGCTCTCACCATTGTGGGGGCAGAAGGCTACGAAAAACTGACTATGTCACGCATTGCCCGTGAAATCGGTGTGGGAACCAGTGCGCTCTATAACCACGTTTCGGGGAAAGAAGAGCTCATTACACTTGTCGAAGATGCGGTCATGGAGCAAGTCGACTGTGGCCCTCTCTATGCCGCGCTTGGCGTTACACCAACGAGCACGCCTTATAAGGCACTTTCCGCTTGGGCCACGTCTTATCGTGATGTCTGTGCTCGGCATACCCCTTTGGTGCAGTTTATCGCCGTCACGCCAATCTCGGGTGCACCGCGAACGATGGAAATGTACGAGCTCGTCGTGCAAGTGTTTAAAAAAGCTGGCTTGTCGGATGAGCGGATCATGCCGCGCATTGTGGCGCTTGAATCCTTTATTTACGGCAGTGCCTACGACGTTCATGCTCCAGAGGAGATTTTTGATATTCCCCCTGAAAATGCCGTCGAGGCACCTCACCTTGTTAGAGCTCGTGAAGCTTTCCTGCCGCACTCTAATGGAGCAGAAGCGGGCAATACAGCGGACCGTAACCCCTATGCCGATGAGTCGTTCCGCCTAGGGCTAGAGGCCTTGCTGGCGGATATCACCACGGCTGAATGCCGGCCCGCTCCCACGCCTCAAGGAACTGCGTCGTTTCCTGCTCATTGGTAATGGACACGCGCACACCTTCGTCGAGATAGCGGCGGATGACTACGCCTTCGTCGAGGATCTTCTTCTCAACTTCGGCAGCGTCGCCGCGGGGAAGCCACACGAAGTTTCCGTAGGATTTCTCGGCCCCGAGGGCTTCCGCGACTCGGTCACGTTGGGCTTTGGTAGTAGCGACGGCGTCGAGAAGCTCGTCTTGGTGTTTGAGCACCTCTACAGCGGCCATCTCTGCCATGGCGGTGACCGTTAGAGGCAGGGAGAGTAGACGCAGGGCGTTGATGATCTCGGGGCCGGCTACTGCGTAGCCCACGCGCATGCCTGCTAGACCCCAGGCCTTGGAGAAAGTGCGCACGCCGAGCAAGTTGGGATAACGCAGGTATTCTTCGGTGGAGTCCGGGGTATCGGGGGCATCGTTGTATTCCCAGTAGGCTTCGTCGAGTAGAACGACGACGTCCTTAGGCACGCGGTCCATGAAATCACGGAACTCGGTCCGAGTAATGACCGTGCCCGTCGGGTTGTTGGGATTGCACAAGATGATGAGCTTGGTCTTGTCGGTGAGGGCTTCTAGGGCGGCGTCGAGATCCACCCGGTAATCCGCCGTGAGTGGGGTGAGGACTGGGACGGCACCGGCCATGCGCACGTAGAGGGGGTAAGCCTCAAAGCTGCGCCACGGCACGATGACCTCATCACCCGTTTGGCAGCATGCGAGGATGGTGGCCTGCAGAATCGGTGTCGAACCAGCAGATACGAAGATATTGTCCGCGGGTACGTCAAGGTAATTGCACAGAGCATTGGTGAGCTCCGGGGAGCCGGGTTGCTGATAACGGTTGGTGGTGCGGGCGGCGTCGGCAGCCGCGGCGATGATGTTCTCCGACGGGGAGAAGGCAACCTCGTTGGAGGAGAGCTTGAGGGCATCAGGGTAGTCCTTGCCTACCTTGTATTCAGGGAAGCTGGAGAGATCGCTGCGAAGCATTCACGTTCCTTTCTAAAGCAGGTCCCAGATGGTGACGGCCATGATGAGCACGCCCATACCGAAGACGAAGTAGTTCCACGGGTCGTTACGGAATTTCTTGTATACATCAAGTTTCTTGAACATGTACACCGGTACGATGTAGACGATGAACGCCACGAATACACCGGAGACCACGGAAATCATGGAAATGATTGACGGGTTGAACACTGCCACGAGCGTGGTGCCGACAAAGGCAATGAGATAAATGATGTTAAGAACGGTGCGGTGTGAGACCTTCTCTGCCAGCTTCGGGGCGGCTGTCTTGATCAAGTATTCGGTGCCTTCCTCGGTGCCGAGCATGTGTCCGAAGTAAGAGGACACAATGGCGCAGATGACGACGATGGGAGCCATGTAGGCCATGAAGGGAGTGCCGGTGACGTTGGCGAAGTAGGAGAGCACCGGGATGTTTTGCTCGAGGGCCTCATTCATGCCATCCGCGCCCAAGGCAAGGACGCAGGACCACACGAAGAACATGGTGAACACCACGAGGAGGATGGCGGTGTAGAGCTCCGTGCGGGAGACGCGCTTCTCGGTCTTCTCACCGTACTGCGGCTGCATATCGATGGCGAACTGCGAGAGCGCTGCCATGTGGGAGAAGGAGAAGACCAGAACCGGCAGGATGAGGAAGATGCCTTTAAGCATCTGGCCCCAGCCATCAGCACCGTCATCGAAGTGGATAAAGCTCTGGAGGTCCCAGCGAGGAATGAGGTAGATGGAGGTCACCGCCAGCGCGATGATGAGAGGGTAGACCAGTACCTGGGCCAGCCAGATCATGGGCTTGCGGCCGATGGCAAATCCACCGGTCATGACTCCGACGCAGATGGTGGCAAGCAGCCAGCGGTTCAGCGAAGGGCCGCCGAGCTGATTGACAATGAAGCTGTCCACCGCGTTGGTGATGGAGACGCCGTAGATCAGCACGGTGGAAAAGACCGTAATCCAATACAGCAGGGCGAAGACGACACCCGAGCCCTTGCCCAAGTATTGGGTAACGAGCTCAAGGATGTCCTTGCCATGATCTTCCTGTGGGGCACCGGCCACGATGCGCGCGTAGGTGCGGTGTGAGAAGTACACCAGCGGCAGGATGAAGACGGTGGCGAAGACGAGCGGCCAGAAGCCGAAACCGCCAGCGTTGAGCGGCAGGAAGAGGATTCCGGCGCCCACGGCGGTGCCGAAGAGCGTGATGATCCATGAGGCGGTGGACGCCGCCGGTCGCTGCTTGGCCACGACATCATCACCGACGCGGTGCTCACCTTCTTTCAGCTCACTGGCGGGCACGGAGGATGCCGCTGAGGGATTATGCGTGGTGCTCATGGTGAGCCTCCTTTAATCGATGGGCAAGGAAAGGTCTTGGTCGGTGATGACGTTGATGAGCGCGGGTACGCCGTCGTTGTTGATGGCAGCTAGGGCGCGGGCGACGGCATCGGGGACTTGAGAGTCTTCGGTGACGAGTTCGCCGTGTGCACCGAAGCCGCGGGCGACCGCCGCGAAATCCGGGTTCACCAGTTGGGTGCCGGAGACGCGGTCGGGGAAGTGCTTCTTCTGGTGGTCGCGGATAGTGCCGAACTCACCGTTGGACATGACGATGATGAGGAACGGCGCACCATACTGCAGGGCGGTGGCGAGCTCTTGGCCGTTCATGAGGTACTCGCCGTCGCCGGCGATGGTGACCACGGTGCGCTCAGGGAACTGCAGCTTGGTGGCTACAGCGGCGGGGACGGAATAACCCATGGAACCGTTGCGCACGCTGAACTGCGAGGGGTAGACCGTCGAACGAAGGAACCGTTGGGCCCAGATGCAATGGTTGCCGGCGCCGAAGGTGTAGAGAGAGTCTTTGGGCAGTTGCTTGTGGAGGGCCGCAAAGACGGTTTCCATGTGGGCCGTGCCCTCCTTGCCTGCGCGGTACTGGGCAGGCTCAGGTAGGGTTGCGAAGTCTAGGTGGTTCGCATGAGCAGTGTTGAACCACTCCTCACGCGCCTCCGCGCCCCCGACGTTGAGGCGCTCCAGCCCGCTGGTGAAGGCGACAGGGCTGGCCACGATATGGCGCTCTAGGGCGACGGAGTGGCCGCGCAAGCTGGTATCGGGGCTGATGACGATGTTTCGGGCATCGGTGGACTGGCGCAGGGTATAGCCGTCAGTAGGGACATCACCCAGTACTGCGCCTACCTCGAGCACGAGGGAGGCTTCCTCCAGCAGTTGTGCTGCGCGTGGATCGCGGCCGTAGCCCAGCCACCCGGCGTTGGCCGGGGACTCGAAAGGCACACGGTCAGCGGCGCGGAAGTCCTGGATGATGGGGATGTGGTTGTCCTCGGCAAACTGGGTAATGGCTGCGGCGGACTCCGGGGTCCAACGCGGTCCGCCGGCGAATATGAGCGGGCGCTGTGCCTGCGTGAGTTCGCGGCTGAGATGGTTGAGGTCGGCGTCGGAAAGAGCGCCGTCAGCAACCTGGATGGGAGGGTGAATAGTGCCGGTGAACTCGCGGTGGAGGATGTCCTCGGGCAAGCCCACGATCACGGGGCCGGGGCGGCCTTGTTGGGCCTGGAAAAAGGCCTCGGCTACGACACGGGAGGCGCGCTGCGGATCGTCAAGAACGAAGACCTGCTTGGCCTGGGTTCCAAACCAGGCCTTCGGGTCAAACTCCTGAAAGGACTCGCGGTCACGGTCCGAGATGGGGATGAGTCCCACGAATAGCACGAGCGGGGTGGCGTCCTGCCACGCAGTGTGGATACCCACGAAGGCATTGGCCGCGCCGGGGCCGCGAGTCACCATAGCCACACCTGGCTGGCCCGTCGCCTTGCCGTGGGCTTCCGCCATATAGGCCGCTCCGCCTTCTTGACGAGTGACGATGGCCTCGGCAGGGGAATCGTAGAGACCGTCGAGGACGGGCAGGAAGCTTTCGCCGGGGACAAGGAACGCGCGGCTGACATTGTGTGCTGCGAGGGATTCGGCAATAGCGGTGCCGACGTGTGACATAGAAAACCTCCCGTAGGTTGATGTGGCGATGGTCTCATTATTCTCACTTAATTTTATGTTGTCTAATGTCTAGAAAGCTGGAAACCTATTCCCTAAGGGCATAGGTCGTGCTAAGAGTAGAGAAATGGACATGGTGAAAGCCAGATATTTTCTCGCACTCGCAGACTCTGGCACGGTGACAGCCGCAGCTACGCAGTTGGGAATTACCCAACCGGCGCTCAGTCGCCAGCTGCGTCGCTTCGAGAAGGAACTGGACCTCGAGCTCTTCGCCCGCGCCGGGTCAGCGCTGGTGCTTACCGACGCCGCCCATGCCCTCATCCCCACCTGCCGGCGCCTCCTCGCGGAGTCCGCGCGCGCCGGGCAAGCAGTCGATGCCCTGCGCTCGGGCAACGTTGCCGCACTGCGGGTAGCAGCGACACCGACGACAATTTCTACCTTGCTTGCGCCGTTCATTGAAGCAGCGGGTTCCTCTGTTCCCTTGCTCACCACGTTTCCGGTGTCGCACTACGAGGTGTTTGAAGCATTGGAGGGCACTGCCGACCTCGTCATCGCACCCATACCGCCAGGACCCGAGGTTGCCTCGTTGCCGCTCGGCTCAGTTCCTGTTCGTGCTTGGATGCCGTCCACGCACCCCTTGGCGCTGGAGTGTGCTGGATCGGCTGCGGTGGAGGCTGAGCGGTTATTGAAGGAGCGACTTGCCCTTCCCACGCGCCGCAGCGTTTCTCGTGGGGTGCTTGATTCCTTTATTGGAAGGGCAGGCTTGAGCCTCGGCTCTCACGTTGAGTGTGATGACACCGCAACCTTGAGTGCCTTGGCCCGCTCGGGCCAGGCCGTGGCACTGATGACTGAGCTGCAACCGGCGCGACTAGTGGGCTTCGACGTGGTCGATGGTGGAAAGTCTCTGGACGGTGTGCCGCTGGTGGCGGCCTGGTCCCCGGGGCACTACGCGAGGGAGGAGATTGCGCAGATTGCCCGGCGGTTTCGCAGTTTTATTGTGGGATCTCTTCGCTAGAGCTGCTTTCTTGGTGCTGAGCGGTGCACTCCTAGTGGCATTGGATATTACTGCCCTTGTTGCCAAAGATCTGGCTGGATCTTGAGCCAGAGACGATAACTTCGGCAGATAGGGCAGTTGCTCTGCACTCAGCGGTGCGCCGTGTTAGTTTGGGGCCGAGCTTTCCGGGGGGGAATGACATGAAACACGGCATTGTGCGCGGCTTATCTAAAGGTGCGCTTGCAACTCGGGTGCGCCGGGGAGAGATTACGCGTCTCGCCAGGGGGCTCTACGTCTGGGGTAGGCCCGAGCCATTGGAACTATTGAAGCTTTTGCAGGAGCACCGGCCATTCCTTAAGGCGACAGGTACAACGGCTGCTCAGGTACTCCTTGGCGAGACTGTCACTTTTCCACTGAGGCTCGCCAGTGTGGAGAGAATGCCGACATCAACCTTTTATGTGCACACACGGGTGAGTGTCGAAAGCTTTGTTACGCTGTCTGGGATCCGGGTCCTTAATCCTCTTGTCGCAATGACGAAAGTTAGTCCTGAGCTGGGGATTCGCGTTTTTGAGTCCATCTATTCCTCAAAGGCCGGGCGGGCTCGCCTGGATAGTCACCGCGAAGCGCTCAAGGTCACCCCTGTTGCAAGCCAACGGATGCTGGAGCAGGCTGTTTTGTTCACAGACTCTGGTGCGGAGGTCAAGGTGGCCAAGGGATTGAAAAGGCGTGGGCTCAAGGTTGAGTGCAACGTTGTTATCGGCCACTACACCTGGGACATTGTGCTCCCATCGCTCAAAGTTGCGGTAGAAATCAACGGGATGAAATTTCATTCCCAACAAGAGGCATGGCTGCGGGACCACTGGAAAAACAACGAAGGTGCGCTGATTGGGTGGCTAACGCTGCGCTACACAGGTCATTGCGTGGCGCACCACTTGGACTACGTCATCGACCAGATAGCTAATGCCAGGAATCCCGACTTCGAGAAGCGCTACTTCAAGTTCATCGGCTTCTGGCATGAGGGAGTGTTGCCACCCAAACCAAAGCCCTGGGAGTACAGCGAGCACTTGGGATATCTTCCGCCGGACTTGCCTGACCCTCCTGATTACTCAGAGCCATCTAACTGGCCTAGCTGACGAAGTTATTGCCAGAACGTGAACCGGAGGTGTTCTCTTTGGCAGATCGGGTCAGTGTGGAGCGTGTGCCTGGCAGTTGACCCTGACAGTAGGTCGCGGACGCTAGGCTGCAACGAGCCCTTCAACAATGAGTGCTGCGGCAGCGCTCATGGCCACAATGACGACAATGCGATAGAGCACCTTCGCGTTGATGAAGCGGTTGAGGTAGCCAGCGGCGATGAGCCCCACAATGGCCACGGGAAGATAGGCTGCGGCGGCGGTGAGCTGCAGCTGGGTGACTTGCCCGTTTACGGCGAGGATGGCCAGGGAGATGAGCGTGCCGATGATGAAGGTGCCGGAGAGCGTGCCGCGCACGCGGGCAGGATCGTAGCCTTTGAGCACCAAGGCCATGGGCGGGCCGCCAATTGAGGTCGAAGTACCTAAGAAGCCAGAGGCCACTCCGGCGACAGCGATGTTGCTTGTTGTGCGCTTGGGAGACCAGCCGAGGCTCGACAAGGTCATGGCGAAGATGACGGCGCAACCGATGAAAATGGACAGCCCACGGTGAGACAGGGAGGCAATCGCCCACGCACCCGCGAGTGAGCCGGGGATGCGCGCGATGGAGGAAATAGCCACGATGTCCCAGGACACCGCTGTGCGAGCCTTGAGCATCGTCGTGGTTGAAATGACAAAGGCCAGCAGGAGGATGAGAGTGGGAACCAGCTCTGGCTTAATCAGCGCCAAGATAGGGGTGGCGATGGTGCCCAGCCCAAATCCGATGGTTCCCTGACAGATCGTACCCACGAGAATGAGTACCCCAATGAAGATGTAGAGCCAGCTGAACATTGCTCCACTATCTCACGGCGCCGCCTAGGCGCGGACGGTGACCTTCTCGTTGTCCGCGATCTCCTTCAAACGGTCCGCCGAGCACAGGCCCGCCACAATGACGGCGGAGCCGCCCGCGGCGAGTGGTTGGAGTACTGCGCGCTCGAAGGAGGAGGTGTCTGTCCAGCCTTGGGAGAGCACGCGTTCAGCGCCCCCTTCGGTGGGGAAAAGCTCCGGTAGTGGCGTAGTGGTGCCGTAGAAGTGATCGCCGTAGAAACGGACGGTTGGGCCAAAATCGATGGTGCCGGTGGGGAGCTTTCCGCCGGTTTCGGTTACGCCGCGTCCAAAAGGATCTTGAGTAACCAGCACGGTGTCTGCCCCGGGCACTGTGGAGCCCTCAGCACAGGCTTCGGGGGAGGTGAAAAGCACCGCGACAGATTCGACAGCCCCAACCGGAGATGCGCCATCGGTCACATCGAAGGGGATACCGGCGGCTAGCGCGCCGAGCGCGATGACCGCTGACTGCCAGGACACGGGCAAGTCAATGAGGATACGGGACTCAGCGCCGGGTTCAAGGTCGAGCTCTTCCAGCAGCATGTTGGCAATCTTGGAGGTCCAGTTCTCCAGCGTTTGCGCCGAGAAGTCCATACGCGTGCCGTCAGACTCGTTGTAGACGCTGAGGCGCGGCGCGGAGGCATCGGCGGACAGGAGGTGCTGTAGGAGTTCCATGTTCGCCCATCGTAGGTGGCGGGCACGAAGCCCGCCACGGTGTATTTAGTTCACACAGCGCGGGCCGTCGCCACCGGCATCGATCTCCGGCGCCACCTCAGCTGTACCAAAGTCATCGCCCGGGGTGCCTACCTGCTGGTCTTCGGCCACCTCGTTCGATTCCGCTTCAGCCTCTTGCTCCATGGCGGAGTCATCCTTGGGGCCGGCGTAATCATCCGTGGCCACGACGATGAAGGTGTCTGGCTCAAGGTTCTCGTTCGCGGTAACCGGCAGGCCACCGAGCTGCTCGGCCAGAGCGAGGGCACGCTCGTCGGTGGCATCAGCAGCGACAATTTGGGACTCGGTGTAGAGGCCTGATTGCGCGTTGGCGGTGCGTTCGACTGTGTAGCCTACGTTTTTCAGCCACGTGCCGATACCGCCGGCCATGCCGTCGACGGTTCCGGCATTGAGCACGTGGAGGTTGAGTCCCTCAGCCACGGGTTTGTCGCCATCGTCAGCGGCCTCGTCCGAGGCTTCCTCCTCAGCCTTCTTGTCGTCTTCCGCAGCTTCCTGGGACTTGGCCAGGTCGTCCATGAAGCGATGTACCTCGGCAGCGTCGATGGTGACGACAGACTCGCCGTAATCGCCGGTGCCGGTAATGGAGGTCACCGGGATCGTCGTGAACGTGACGTTACCGCCGGCGAGGCCTGCCAGCTGCGTGACAAAACCCATGATGTCCCAGTCATCATCGATGACCACGGAGCGCTCCACCGCATCCGCAATCTTGTTGAGTTTGCCTGGGGACGTGAGCGTGCCGGAATCCAGCACCTTCGAGGTCAACGATGCCATATAGGCCTGCTGGCGCACGATACGGTCCAGATCACCGCGCGGGAGGTCGTAACGCTGGCGTACGAAGGACAGGCCCTCTGCGCCGTGCAAGGTCTGGCGCCCAGCCGGGAACTTGGCGCCTGACATCGGGTCATCCACGGCGTCGTTGAGGCAGACGTCGACGCCCCCGACGGCGTCGGTAAGCAGCACGAAGCCCAGAAGGCCCACCTCGGCGTAGTGATCCACGCTGACGTCCGTGAGGGTGCGCACCATGGAAATCAACCCTGTACGTCCCGCCTCCGTGCTGAGCTGCTCCATCTCCTTCTCAGTGTGTGGCGGTTTCTTGCCCTCAGCCTCAGCCTCGGCATTCTCCTGCGTCAACTCCTCCATCGCTGCGGACTTGTGCAGTGCAAAGACGGCGTTGATTTTGGTGTTGCCAAACTCACTGTCGTGAACGTAGGTATCGCGCGGGATCGACACAGCCGTGGCGCGCGAGCCATCGTTGGGAATGCGGATGACCATGATGGTGTCCGTATTCTCCTCGCCTTCATCCACACCCGCGTGGAGATCCGCCAGCTCCTGCTCAGACAGAGGATTTCCCTTGGCATCAGTGCGGGAGTCCTTGCCCACGAGCAGGATGTCCACTGCGCCGTCGATGCCTTGATCCTTAAACCCCCCGTCGTTGCCCAAGGACAAATTCGAGGCGGAGGAGATGTCATTGCCCAGTTTGCCCACGGTGAAGTAACCCACACCGGAGAGCACGAGGACCACGGCGGAGAGGAAGGCCACGATGGCCTTGAGCGGCGTGGACCCACGCTGGGTTGCGGGTGCGGACTGCGACGGCGCGGCCTGGATGTGGCGGGCGGCGCGCGGGGAGTTCGGGGAAGTCACGGCAACAGTTTAAGTGAGCAAGCGGTCAAAACGTGAAGCAGTGTCGCGAGCGCGTGCGCGCGTCGTCGTTGGGTACGCTCGATGCCATCGTGAAAGATTTACGCAAACCCCTGGCTGTGGTCACGGTGACATTCTCCCCGGGCCGCTACCTCAGTGACTTTTTGGACTCGCTGTGCTTGGCGACGTCCCACCCAACCCTCACCATCCTCGCCGACAACGGCTCCACGGATGGCGTGCCGGAGGCCGCCGCGCGGGATCATGCGCATGTGGAGTTCCTCGACACCGGAGGAAATAGCGGTTATGGCGCTGGGATGAACGCCGGTGCCCGGTTTGCCCGCACGCGCGGAGTGGATGAGGAGTTTTTCCTTATTGCGAACCCTGACGTGACTTTTAGTGAGGGCTCCCTCGACGAGCTCATAGCGTGTGCGCGTCGCCACCCAGAGGCTGCGGCCGTGGGCCCGCGCATCGTCGAACCGGACGGAACGAATTATCCCTCCGCCCGCGCGGTGCCAACGCTCTTCACGGGCATCGGTCACGCTCTCTTCGGAACCGTGTGGCCCTCTAACCCATGGTCGAAGGCCTACCGCGATGACGCTGACATGGACAATGAACGGCCTGCCGGCTGGCTATCTGGTTCATGCTTGCTCGTACGCTGGGAGGCGTTCGACGCCATTGGCGGCTTTGATGAGCGCTACTTCATGTATATGGAGGATGTGGATTTGGGTGACCGCTTCACTCGCGCCGGTTGGAGCAACATCTTTTGCCCCTCGGCGGTGATTACTCACGCTAAAGGGCATTCGACGAAGGCTCATCGCGGCGCGATGCTGCGTGCGCACCATGATTCCGCCTACCGTTTTCAGGCGGATCGATACCCACAGTGGTTCGAAGCGCCTTTACGCGCAGTGCTGTGGCTGGGATTGCGGGTACGCGGGCTGGCTTTGAGCGCGTGCCGCGACAACTCCTAGGGCACGCGCCCTATACACTAACGGTGACTTATCTGTGAGAGTTTAAGGATCGATATGACTGAATCAGCGCCCCAGTGGGGATCGACGGCCGATGCCGTCATTCTGGTGGGAGGCCGCGGTACTCGCCTGCGCCCGCTGACGATTGGTACGCCGAAGCCGATGCTGCCGACGGCCAACTACCCCTTCCTTCAGCATCTGTTGGCCCGCATCAAGGAAGCGGGGATTGAGCATGTGGTGCTCTCCACGTCCTTTAAGGCGGAGGTCTTTGAAGAGTACTTCGGTGACGGCTCCGAGCTGGGCCTAGAGATCGAGTACGTGGTGGAGGAGACCGCACTGGGTACCGGCGGCGGTATCCGCAATGTCTACGACAAGCTGCGCCACGACACGGTCATGGTGTTCAACGGTGATGTGCTCTCCGGCATGGACCTCAATGGCATTCTCGATACGCACCATTCCAAGGATGCGGACGTGACGATGCACCTGCTCAACGTGGCTGATCCGCGTGCGTTTGGGTGTGTGCCTACGGATTCGGAGGGGCGCGTGACGGCCTTCTTGGAGAAGACCGAGGACCCGCCGACAAACCAGATCAACGCTGGCTGCTACGTGTTTAAGCGTGAAGTCATTGAGACCATTCCGGCGAATCGTGTGGTGTCCGTCGAACGTGAGACTTTCCCGCAGCTCCTCGAGTCTGGCCGCCTTGTGGTGGGTCACGTGGACAACTCCTACTGGCGCGACATGGGCCGCCCAGATGACTTCGTACGCGGTTCTTCTGACTTGGTACGCGGCATCGCGCACTCGCCGCTGTTGGCTGGTCACACGGGTGAATCTGTGGTGGATGAATCCGCGGGTATTGCTGGTGGCGTGCTGTTGCTCTCCGGTACGGCCGTGGGCCGCGGCTCGGTGATTGGTGCGGGCTCACGCCTTGACGGCACCGTGGTTTTCGATGGGGTGACCATTGAGCCGGGCGCCATCATCAGCAATTCCATCATCGCTTCGGGTGCGCACATCGGAGCCAATGCGCACATCGATAACTGCGTTATTGGTGAGGGTGCAACGATTGGCGCACGCTGCGAGCTGCAGGGAGGCATGCGCGTCTTCCCGGGCGTGAACCTGCCGGATGCGGGCGTGCGTTTTAGCTCTGACGCTTAACACAGCCCGAGGCGCTGGGAGAGTTTCTCCCAGCGCCTCTTTTTCTGGCACCACCGCCGTCTGCTCGAGGAGTGACGGAAGGTTTTCGTGGTGCCGGTGAGATCCACGAGAATTGCGCGCATGGGTGGCGACACGCCGTGGAAACCTTGGAATTGTTCACAGGACAAGAGGGTGCCACTATATGTAGTACCCCCGATGTTCACCCCCGCCGTCGGGGTGCTGTGACTGGTGTGAAAGTTGAGGATCGCGTGCTGCGCTTTTGTCGACATTGCGAAAAAATCACTCCTGACAGGTTGACGATATTTAGTGATCCGGTGTGAAATGACATCAGTGTAATCAACGGCACGGCGGGCGCGGCACTGAAAGAAAGTTTCGGTGTAGGGTCGGTGCCACCGACGTGAGAGAGAAACGACCTCGGAGAAAGGAAGCGGCGTGGACGATACAACGAATAACAGCGCTATTCTCCGTGGCGGTGCTGCTGCAGAGATGTCGCTCGATGAACTCTTTGGTGCCGTCGAGCAGGAGTGGCAAGACCAGGCGCTGTGCGCCCAGACGGATCCGGAAGCCTTCTTCCCGGAAAAGGGAGGCTCGACGCGTGAGGCCAAGCGCATCTGCCAGGCCTGCGCTGTGCGTGATGAATGCCTTGAATATGCACTGGAGCACGATGAGCGCTTTGGAATTTGGGGCGGATTGTCAGACCGCGAGCGCCGCCGATTAAAACGCGAAGTCGGCTAGCGCAGCGGATCTGGTAGTGCAGCATCTTCACCTCCCTCGGCACCTTTGCTTCCTGCAGGGTGTCGGGGGAGGTTTGCGTTTTACCAGCTAAAGCGTGGATCGATATCCTCAGGGTCTACATTGAGGTAGTTGGCTACAAGGGCGGTGAGGACGGTAGCGAGTAGCTCCTCGCGCTCCTGAGCTGAGCGCACGCGTTCTTCCACGGGCATACGGAAAATGACGAGGCGGGCACGCGTAGGCTGCCCCGCTGAATCAACGCCAGCCGGCACAATGCGTCCCAAGGGGATGGGGCCATCCGCGATGATCTCATCTGGCATCACCGTCATATCGACAGACAGGCGCATGCGAGGCACAGTGTCGACGGCGAGATCTAGGCCCGCGAGCTGTTCGGCGAAGGCGTTCTGAATGGGGGCATAGGCTTCAAGCACCGCCATGTCGAAGCGCTCGGCGCTGCTGCGATAGCGCGGTGTTGCATGCGGCAGCAGTGGCCCACGGGCGCCGCGGCCGTGGCGGTGGCGGGCCGGGCGAATGTGGGGGCGAGGCGTGGTCATGCGGCTTAGTTTAAGGCGCACCGGCATCCCTTCGTTATGGGGCGCGCCGCGTGGGACTATCTAAATCTCAAGTTTGGGTTTAGACTTGGGCCCGTGAATAGCTCCCGCCGTTGCTCCCGCCCCGGCTGCGGCCGCCCCGCCGTGGCGACGTTGACCTATGCCTACGCTCAGCAGACTGCCGTCGTGGGCCCGCTTTCTGAGGATACCGATCCCCATGCCTGGGACCTGTGTGAGAAGCACAGTGAGCGCATTACGGCACCACAAGGGTGGGAGATGGTGCGCGTCGACCGCATTGAGCTCGATGAGGATGATGATCTCACCGCGCTGGCTGAGGCCGTGCGTGAGGCCGGCCGTGTGACCACCGGGCTCGTCGACGATTCCACGACTGGCTCTGGCGCAGATCCCATTGATTACTCCGCCAACTTTGATGGTGCAGACCCGCGTAACTCCAACCATCCAGTCTTCCGCACTCGCCGTGTTCATGACGCTCGTCAGCGCCGCCGCGCACACCTCACGGTAGTGCCGGACGCCGACTAACCGGACTGCACAGGGGGCACGGGTATGCTTGTGGGCTATGCGAACTCGTGAACAGCTCAATGCAGTGATTAAAGCCTATGACGTCCGCGGCGTTGTGGGCGAGGATATCGACGAAACTTTCGTGCGCGATACTGGCGCGGCCTATGCTGCGATTCTCCGCGGTGAAGGTGAGAGTACCGTAGCGGTGGGCCATGACATGCGCCCATCCTCCCCACAGCTGGCTGCTGCCTTCGCTGAGGGTGCCGCCGGCCAAGGCGTCAACGTCATCATGCTGGGACTGACCTCCACCGATGAGCTCTACTTTGCAGCTGGTGACCTGAACTGTGCGGGGGCAATGTTTACCGCCTCGCACAACCCGGCTAAATACAACGGCATCAAGCTGTGCCGCGCGGGAGCGGTGCCGGTGGGCCAGGAGACTGGTTTGGAGCAGATCAAGGACATGCTGATCGACGGCACGCCGGCCTTCGATGGCGAGCCTGGCTCCATTGCCAAGCGTGAAGTGCTGGGTGACTATGCAGCTTTCCTCCGCGGTCTGGTCCCGTTGGAAAACTCGCGCCCACTCGTCGTGGCTGTCGACGCCGCTAACGGAATGGGCGGCCACACCGTCCCAGCAGTGTTTGAGGGACTGCCTTTTGACGTGCGTGATCTGTACTTTGAACTGGACGGAACCTTCCCCAACCATGAGGCCAATCCGCTGGATCCGAAGAACTTGGTAGATCTGCAGAAGTTCACTGTCGAGCAAAAGGCGGATATCGGCCTTGCCTTCGACGGTGACGCGGACCGATGCTTTGTCGTGGATGAGAAGGGTCAGCCGGTTTCGCCGTCTGCAATCTGTGCGTTGGTGGCTGAGCGCTACCTAGATAAGTTCCCCGGCGCCACGGTCATCCACAATCTCATTACGTCGAAGACGGTTCCGGAACTCATCGCAGAGAAGGGTGGCACAGCGGTGCGCACTCGCGTGGGGCACTCCTTCATTAAGGCACAGATGGCTGAGCACCAGGCGGTCTTTGGTGGTGAGCACTCGGCTCATTATTACTTCCAGGAATTCTGGAATGCAGATTCCGGCATGCTTGCGGCTATGCACGTGCTGGCAGCGCTGGGTGAGCAGGATAAGCCGCTGAGCGAGCTCATGGCGCAGTACTCGCGCTACGAGGCCTCCGGTGAGATCAATTCCACGGTGGAGGACCAGAAGGCGGCAACGCAGCGCGTGCTCGATGAGCTGGCGGACAAGATTGAGTCCGTCGACGAACTCGATGGTGTCACCGTTGAGCTGAAGGGGACCGATGCTTGGTTCAATGTGCGGGCCTCTAACACGGAGCCGCTGCTGCGGCTCAACGTTGAAGCCAAGACCGAGGACGAGGTTCAGGCCATCGTCGACGAGGTACTGGGCATTATCCGCGCCTAGCGCGAGGGCATGAGCCTTCACGCGCAGTCCTTGAGACAAGAACTGCCCTAACTGACGAGCTTCTCCGCGTCAATTGTGGCGGAGGCGAGAGTTTCGTCAGATAGGGCAGTTTTAGTTCGGGTACGGCCGTAGCGTTGGTGGAGAGGGGGCTGGCGAAGGAGGCTGGGCTGTGGGCCCATCCTTGAGACAGCAGCCTAGTCGCCGCGCGAGTTGAGAACCATCTCTTCCCACTCGACAAACTTCTTGCGCTCGCGGCCCTCGGCCTCACCCAAAGCGCGCTCGGCGGCGTCGAGCTTCTTCCAGCCTTCCCAGGTCAGGTGTTCGAGTCCCTTGGACTCGAAGAGGTCGACGATGTCCTCGTCACGGGAGTGGGAGAGGTTGCCCGCTTCGGCGTCATCAAGCAGCATGCCGATGGTCTCCGTCGCATCGGACTTGGTGTTACCGATAAGCCCCACCGGACCGCGCTTGATCCAGCCGGTGGTGTAAAGGCCCGGCACGATGGTGCCGTCGAGATCAATGACGTGGCCACCGTCATTGTTAATGACGTTCTTCTGTGCATTGAAAGGCACGCCGTCGATGGCATCGGAGCGGTAGCCCACCGCCAGGTAGACGGCCTGTGCCGGCCACTCGGTGAACTTGCCGGTGCCGGACACGGAACCGTCGCCGTTGAGCGCGGTACGTTCGGTCTTCACGGCCGTGACCTTGCCGTTCTCCCCGATGAACTCCACCGGTTGCTCAAAGAGGTGGATCTGCAGGGTGTGCGGCGCATCCTTGGGCTCACGGATGGCGTAGCCCTCGAGGGTCTGGCACACGAGGTCGCAGGACTTTGCTTCCTCGCGGGCCTTGAGGGAGGCCTCGTCGTAGTCGATGTCCTCCGGGTCCACCACCACGTTGATGGTGGGGGAGTGGTCGAGTTCTTTGAGCTCCAGCGGGGTGAACTTGGCCTGGGCCGGACCGCGGCGGCCGAAGACGCGCACGGTGGTGGCCTGGTTCTTGGCCAGAGACTCGTAGACGTTATCCGAAATCTCGGTGGATTCCTTGAGCTCGTCACCGGTCTTGGCCAGGATTCGGGCGACGTCAAGGCCCACGTTGCCCACACCAATGACGGCAACTTCTTCGGCGGAGAGATCCCAGGAGCGCTCGAAGCGCGGGTTGCCGTCGTAGAAGCCGACGAACTCACCGGCGCCGTGTACGCCTTCGAGATCAGAACCGGGGATGGACATGCCAAGGTCGCCGACGGCGCCGGTGGCGAAGACGATGGCGTCGTAGTACTCCTCCAGCTCAGCCACGGTGACATCGCGGCCGACGGTGATGTTGGACAGCAGTCGAATCTGTTCGCTATCGAGCACACGGTGCAGAGAGTTGACGATTCCCTTAATGCGCGGGTGGTCTGGGGCCACGCCGTAGCGGATGAGGCCGAATGGTGCTGGCATCTGCTCGATGAGATCGATCTGAACGTTGCCGCCGGTCTTCTTAATCAAGATATCGGAGGCGTAAATGCCGGCCGGGCCGGCACCAATGACGGCTACTTTCAGGGGCTGCTGGGTCATGGATGGCCTTTCGGAGTGTTGTGCTAACTAACGAAAGCTTAGGTCTTAAACAAGCGTGGGGTTTATTGAACCGGCTTGTCTGCTCAAGGGCAACTGTGCCTAATTACATTCGGAGAACATTGTGGCATAGACGCAGCGTGCTTTGCATATTGCCGCGAAAATAAAAAAGACTGCTTTGTCTGTTCTGCCTAGACCGGTAGGTTTTCACTATCCGACGAAAGGCAGCAGACTATGACCACCGCCACAAAGCGACCGGCCCGCGCGAAGAAGCCCGAAGGACAGTGGAAGATTGACGGCACCTCCCCGCTTAATGCTGACGAGGAGATTAAGCAGGACGATGAGGCGCTCGCTGTGCGTCAGCGCGTCATTGACATCTACTCCAAGGAAGGCTTTTCCTCGATTCCCGCGGAGGATCTTGCCCCGCGCTTTAAGTGGCTCGGTCTCTACACCCAGCGCAACCAGAACTTGGGCGGAGAGATGACCTCCAAGCTTAGTAACGCCGAGCTGCAGGACGAGTACTTCATGATGCGCGTGCGCTTTGATGGTGGCTGCGCCGACCCCGCCAAGTTGCGTGCGGTGGGAGAGATTTCTCGTGATTATGCCCGCTCCACTGCGGATTTCACCGACCGCCAGAACATCCAGCTGCACTGGATTCAGATTGAGGATGTCCCCACCATCTGGGAGAAGCTGCGCTCCGTGGGTCTGGACACCTTGCTGGGCTGCGGTGATGTCCCTCGCGTTATTCTTGGCTCTCCGGTCGCTGGTGTGGCCGCCGATGAGATCATTGATGCCACTCCGGCCATCGAGGAGATTAAGAACGACTACCTCTTGCGCGATGAGTTCCACAACCTCCCGCGCAAGTTCAAGAGCGCTATTTCCGGTAATGCTCGCCAGGACGTTACCCATGAGATCCAGGATGTGGCCTTCGTCGGCACCGAACATCCCGAATACGGTCCTGGTTTCGACTGCTTCGTCGGCGGCGGTCTGTCCACCAATCCGATGCTCTCACAGTCCCTCGGCGCGTGGATTCCGCTTGAGCGCGTGCCCGAGGTCTGGGCCGGCGTGGCTCGCATCTTCCGCGACTACGGCTTCCGCCGCAACCGCAACCGCGCCCGCCTGAAGTTCCTGGTGGCGCAGTGGGGAATTGAGAAGTTCCGCCAAGTGCTGGAGGACGAGTACTTGGATGAGCCGCTTCTCGACGGCCACCCCCTCCCCATCGCACCCGGCAACCGCGACCATGTAGGTGTGCACCGCCAACAGGATGGCAAGTTCTACGTCGGCGTGAAACCAACCGTGGGCCACGCCACGGGTGAGCAGCTCATTGCTATTGCAGATGTGGCCGAAAAGTTCGGCATTACCCGCATTCGCACCACTCCGATGAAGGAGCTCCTCTTCCTTGATGTGGAGGAAAAAGACATCCCGGAGCTGTCTCGTGCACTCGATGAGACGGGCTTGTACTCGCAGCCCTCAGAGTTCCGCCGCGGTGTCATTTCTTGCACCGGCCTGGAGTTCTGCAAGTTGGCGCACGTGACCACCAAGGCCCGCGCTATCGAGCTTGTTGACATTCTCGAAGACACCCTGGGTGATCTGGATGTGCCAATCTCCATTGCCCTCAACGGCTGCCCGAACGCCTGCGCCCGTTCGCAGGTCTCTGACATTGGCCTCAAAGGCCAGATCGTCACCGATGCCGACGGCAACCGAGTCGAAGGTTTCCAGGTGCATCTCGGTGGCGCGCTGGGGCTGTCCCCGGACTGGGGCCGCAAGCTGCGTGGACACAAGGTCATTGCTGATGAAGTTCCGGAGTATGTCATCCGGCTGGTGAATAAGTACAAGGAGCAGCGCGAAGAAGGCGAAGAGTTCCGCCACTGGGTCCTGCGCGCCGAGGAGGAGGACCTGCAGTGAACTTCCGCCGCCAGCCCAACCCAAACCGCAATCATCCGGCCTATTGCCCCTACTGCGCCGGCACGGATCTCTTCCCCAATGAGGAAGATGACTTTGCCTGGAAGTGCCAGGAGTGCTTGCGCATCTTCTCGCTGCGATTCCACGGTCAGGATGATGCCCCGGTAGCCCCTGCACCGGCGCTCTCTGCGAACGAGGCGCTCAAGCGCTCCTTGGCTCGCCGCGGCCACTCCACCGCGCCTAAGGACTAAAGACTGAAGAAGGAGGGCCGCCATGACCGCATTGATTACCCTGTCACACGGCTCGCGCCACCCTGAGGCCGCGTCAAGCGTGGAGGCCTTGACCCGCGCTGCGGGGGTGCTCACCGGCGTGCCTGCTGTGGCAGCGCATCTGGAGTTCAACACTCCAACTCTGGAGGCCGCAGCTCAGGGCTTGGCTGCGCGCGGTGAGCGGGAGGCAGTCGTCGTGCCATTGCTGTTCACCGAGGGCTATCACCAGCGGGTGGACGTTCCCGCCGCGCTCGACAGCGCCTCCGCGTCGTCCGGGCTCATCCTTCACCGAGGACGGGGGCTCGGTACCGGTGAGGACATGGCCCAACTGCTGGCTACGCGAGTTCCCGAGGAAGCCAGCAAAGTCGTGGTGTACTCCGTCGGTTCTTCTGATGAGGGAGCCATTGCCGCGGTGGCCGAACTCGCGCGCCGCGTGGGCGAGATTGCCGGGTGTGAATGCTCTGCAGCCTATGCCACGGGTCCTAAGGCCGCCGCCGAGCAGAACCTTTCACCGCGCGAGCATGGGGAGGTTGTCGTGCCGTTATTTGTTAGCCCTGGACTCTTGCTTGACCGCCTTGATGGTGGCTTGACCACGGCTTCGCAACGTCAGGTGCTCCCGCCGCTTGGGACAGCCCTTGCGGAGATTGTCTCCCAGCGCTATCAGGAGGTGGCCCATGCGTAGTCTCATACTTATCGCTCTCGCGGGGGCTGCGGCGCAGCTTGTCGACGGCGGCATTGGCATGGGCTTCGGCGTCACCTCCACCACCATTCTGCTGCTCGCGGGCTTGGGTCCGGCCACGGCCTCCGCCGTGGTGCATACCTCCGAGCTGGGCACGACGCTCGTCTCTGGAATCAGTCACTGGCGCTTTGGCAATGTGCATTGGCCAACGGTATTCAAGCTGGGCGTCCCCGGAGGAATCTCAGCCTTCCTGGGTGCGACATTACTGTCGAATCTGTCGCTCGAAGCGGCAGCTCCCGTCACCTCGGCCATCCTCGTCATCATGGGCATCAATCTGGTGTGGCGTTTTTCTCAGCCGCGTCGGAAGAAGCCCCCGACAGCCCGCTCGCATTCCACGCCTTTCCTCGCCGGTCTTGGCGTGGTTGGCGGCTTCGTCGATGCCTCCGGTGGCGGTGGTTGGGGCCCACTCTCCACCTCGACGCTCATGGCGGTAGGCCGCGAGCAGCCCCGCCGCATCGTCGGCACGGTCAACACCGCTGAGTTTCTTGTTACTTTCGGTGCGACCGCAGGGTTCATTATCGGCCTCTGGGAACAAATCGTGGCCAATGCCGCGGCCGTTGTGGCACTGCTGATCGGTGGCACCATCACCGCGCCGATCGCGGCGTGGCTCATCTCGCGTGTGAACCCCACAGTGCTGGGCGGGCTTGTGGGCACTGCCATCGTCACGCTCAACGTGCCTAGAGCCCTGGACTGGGCGCTGCCGCATCCGGCCATCCTTGGTCTTCAAATCGCGGCGCTCGTCGTGGGCGTGGGCCTCTCCGTGTGGGCGAGCAGGCGCCGCACCCGCCGTGAGCGTGAGGGGAATCAGGACGGCCGTCACGCACCGGCGCGCGGCGGTAGCCGAGTTGTGGTTTCTTCAGAGCCAGAAGCTGCCGAATCAACGGCACCGGTGGGTGTCAACGCTGACTAAAGCCCAGCAACCTCGCCGATGACGATGACGGCCGGCGGGGCCACCGCTTTGTCCACCATCGTGGAACCAAGCGTGGAGAGCTCGCAGCTAAAAACGCGCTCCTCAGCGAGGGAGCCTTCTTGGATGATGCGCACGGGGGTGTGGGGCGGGAGGGAGGCGTCGATAAGCGCTGCGGCAATGGCTGCGGCATTCTTCACCCCCATGATGACGGACAGGGTTGCTCCCGACTGTGCCAAGGCGGCCCAATCCACCAGTGACTTCGGATGGCCCGGCGGGAGGTGGCCGGAAACCACGGTGAGAGCATGGACCATGCCGCGATGCGTGACCGGGGTGCCCGCCAGTGCCGGCACGGCCACGGCCGAGGTGACGCCGGGGATAACCTCCACGGTAATACCCGCGTCCGTGAGTGCTGTGAGCTCCTCAAAGCCGCGTCCGAAGACATACGGATCCCCGCCCTTGAGGCGCACCACGCGGCGGCCTGCTCGAGCCTGTTCAATGAGGATCTCGTTGATGCGCTCCTGAGCCACCTGCTTGCGGTAGGGGATCTTGGAGACGTCGATAAGCTCCTTGGCGTCAATGTCACACAACCGATCCAGTTGCGCGGTAGGGCCGAGATGATCCGCCACAATAACGTCTGCGGCCTGCAGAGCGTGCATGCCGCGCACGGTGATGAGGTCCCACGCGCCCGGGCCGCCGCCGACAAGGACTACCGGATGAATGCTCATGGCCACTCATCCTAGCTATGCTCGGGCTCATGACTTCCTATGACCCCGAAACCGTGCGCTTCTTCGACGTTGCCCACGAAGGAGCCCAAGCCCGTGTCGTGGCCTCTGCTGTGCCCGACCTCGCTCGAGTCCTGGGTGGAATGCGCCCGCGGTCGCTCGTCATCCTTGCCGCAGACCAGATTTCGCGAGCCGCCGCGCACGTGGCCGTGGGCCTAGCCGAGCCAGCGGATGTGCCCATCGTGGTCAGTGAGTCTTTGCCGCGTTTTACAGGCGCACTGGATGTTGTCGTTGTAGCAGGGGAGAGCCTGTGGGCAGAGCGCGCGCTCCATGATGCAGCGCGGCGCGGCGCAACCACCGTGCTTGTCGACGTCCTAGAGGACCCACCTGAAGACACCATCGTGATCGATGCTCTGCCCACAACAGAAGGAGTCTCCCCAGTACGAGCTATCACCGCGCTCCACGCGGTGCAGGCAGTACTGAGCGAAGACCCAGAGTTGGTGGCACGCCGTCTCGACGACGTTGCAGACGCAATCGACCGCGAGATTGACGCGCTGTCCCCGCACCGCGATGCCACCACCAACCCTGGGCGAGCCCTGCGTGAGTTCGCGGAGGGCGGGCGCGTCGTTCACAGCAGCGGGGTGGACCCCTATGGTTTCTCGGACGAACGCACCCGCGTGGACCTCGGTGCGCTCGTTGCCCGCATGGCAGGCGCACTCTGGTCAGTTCATGGCCTCGGCGGCACCGTCGTGGATGCGGAAGGCGTGGGGCCACTTCTTAAGGACGCGCCGACAGATATCTTCTACGACCCGTTTGAGGACGAGGAGCCTTTGGTACCCTTGAAAATTGTTTTATGGGGCCAGGAAGAGGCGAACCTGCCCCATTCCTTCGCTGCAGCGAGCGCCGACCCCGACTGTGGAGATGTGGCTCGCGCGCTGCAGTTGATTACGCGGAGTTATGCCGCGACCGCCTATGACGTGAAATAGAGGATGTCAATGAAGCTGCTTGAGAGCGCTGCCCGCAATTACTCCTGGGGTTCGCGCACGCTGATACCGAACCTATTAGGCGAACCAGAGACTCAGAGCCCTGTTGCTGAGCTGTGGTTCGGCGCACACCCCGCGGATCCCTCAACGATTGATGGCGAACGACTCGACGGCATTATCGCTGCCGACCCAGAAAGCCACGTAGGCCCGCGAGTGACGGCTGACTACGGCGAGAAGCTCCCCTTCCTCCTGAAGATCCTCGCCGCAGCGGAACCGCTGTCACTGCAGGCACACCCGTCCAAGGTCCAGGCCGAAGAAGGCTTTGCCCGAGAGAACGAGGCCGGAATTGACCTGACCGCCTCCAACCGCAACTACAAGGATGACAACCACAAGCCGGAGCTCATCGTGGCGCTCACGGAGTTCTACGCCATGGCGGGCTTTCGTCCACTGGAACAGACTCGTCGCCTCTTTGCCGCGCTGGACTGCCCAGAGCTCGACCACTACGTGAGCATGCTGGCGGACGATCCCGCGGCCGAAAGTGATAACCTCCGCGCCCTGTTCACAACGTGGATCACCATTCCCGGTGCCAAGCGCAAGGAACTTATTAACGCCGTGGTCGCTGCCGGTGAGCGCCTTCGTGAACACGCTGCTGGCGACGAGTGGATGCGCACGGTCATGGACACCGTGGCTCAGCTCAACGAGCAGTACCCGGGTGATATCGGCGTTCTGGGCGCACTGTTGCTCAATCACTTGGTACTGCAGCCAGGTGAAGCGATCTACCTCAACGCCGGTGAGCTGCACGCCTACGTCTCCGGCTTGGGCGTAGAAATTATGGCTAACTCCGACAATGTGCTCCGAGGCGGCCTCACCCCGAAGTTCGTGGATGTTCCGGAATTGGTGAAGGTCCTGACTTATTCCGCCGCGGAGGACCCGCGCGTGGCGCAGGTAGACAAGTCGGGCCAAGACAACGTTCTCGGCGCCCAGGCGTGGTCATACCCGGTACCAATTGAGGAATTTGCCCTCGACCGCGTAGAGCTTTCCGGTGAGGACTCCGTGGACGTGGATTTCGACGGCCCCGTTATTGTGCTGTGCACATCCGGTGTGGCAGCTCTCAGCAACGAGCAGGGCGACAGCATTGAGCTGACCGCCGGTCATGCTGCGTGGCTTCCGGCACATGACCCTGCCGCCACAATCCGCGCTGTGGAAGGTAAGAGCGCGCAGGTGTTCGTCGCGCGAGTGTAGGCCCGATCACATGACCACCCAAGCTCGTGGAGCTTGGGTGGTCATGTTTATGCGCTGGGTGCTTTAGGGAGCGTCAGCGGTGCTGCCAGACAGCTCGGCTGGAGAGGAGGGCATCTCTGGAATTTCCGCAGAGTCTTCCTCGACAGGAGTCGTACCCTCCGGGGAGTCCTCGGACGTTGTGTCACGTGGGCTGGGGGATGGGCCAAGAGAGGCAGTCTGGACGGATGGCTCCTCGGCGGCGGGCCTGTCGTCGGTAGGAGCTGCCGGAGTCGGGGCCTCGTTGGTGTGAGAAGCTTCCTGCTCGAGGGCGTTGGCGAGCTGAGCCAGCTCCTCGGATTCCCTTCGAGCTGCCTCTTCTTGTGCCTTCTTCTCCGCGTCAGTTGGTTCGTTAAACCCTGCACCGTCGCGTGGCTCTTCCCTGGGCTTTGGTGCTTCTGGAGTCCATCCTGCAGGTTGTGGGGTTGGGTTGTCGCGGTGTGGGGCATCCGCATCGCTCGGCGCCTGAGTGTGCTCTGGCACGTGGGACGGCTGCGGAGCAGGGGAGGCCTGCGGCCCGCTATCACGTGAGTCGGAGTCATCCTGGTGATTCTCGTGCGCGTCCTGCGGGGAGGCGGTGTGCGGCGCTGGCTGGGCTGTGGGCTCCGAACCCGGGGTGACCTTCTGGGTGGACTCTGGGGAAGGAGCGGCAGACGAGGGTGCTGTGGATTGATCTGCGGGCAGCGGGGTTAGCGGGTAGTTGCTTTCAGTTCTCTGATCCTGCGGTTGCTGATTGTTCAGTGCGGACACGTTGTCAGGGCGGTAAACCGCCGTCGGGCGGGCCGGCTCCGTGCGGTTGAAAACTGCATTGGGTGCCAAGTACGGGTCATCCGCGGGAGCGGCAATCTGCGCCTGCGAAGACTTTGGTTGTGGGGCAGAGGCAGTGGTCGTGTAGGAATGCTCCGCGGACGAGGATGTCGTCGTAGTGACGGAGGCGCTGGTCCCAGCGGTCGCCGCCGAGGGCTCCGTTAAAACAGACTCCGGAGCGCTCATCTGCCAGACCGCAATGCCAATGGCCACCGCGCACAGGAGACCCGCCGCCACAAAAGCGAGGACGCGGCGTGGGGTGCTGGTCATGCTGGGGTCTCCTTTCCGCGCAGAAGGTCACAAGTCGGTAACAACGATAGCATGAAAACCAGCGCAGCTGGTGGTTCCCCTTTCGGCGCCCACATGTGCACAGGATTTTGCCAGGAAAAGGTCGTTTGGCATCGTCCACACGGCCCAGTGTCGTGGCCCTAGACACGGTACGGTGAAGACTAGCGTGACACGGTCTAAAGAATGGTAAAACGTGGGTAAGAGACCTCCCTCGAGGCGAGGAGTGCTGTCGCCCACCACCCCCACAGTTACAGATTTCAGCATCAAGCACCAAGTATGAACAAGCACTAGGTATTAAGGAGAAAACCAATGAGCTCATGGGACGAAGACATCTTCACTGACGAGGCTAACGTCGACTTCCTCGACGAACTGTCGGACCTCGAAGACGACGATATCGTGGCTGCGGTGGATGATGCCTGTGCGCTTGCGGTCTCCGGGGAGGACCAGACCGACGAGGAACAACGCAACGCTCTGGCGGCTGCCACCATCGCTGCAATTTGGGCTGGCGCCCCGTTTAGTGCTGGTGACGTGGTGGAGGACTATCCCTTCATTCGCGAGCTTGCGGGATCCGGTAGCGAGAACCTCAATGAGCATGCTGTGGAGTTGCTTGAAAGCGTAGAAGAGGACTACGACCTCGAGGCTTTCATCGAGGCGCTGTCGTAGTTTTAGAGGTTTTCTACCAGTATGCTGATCAGTATTGAAGGTATCGACGGCGCCGGCAAGAACACCGTTACCCAGCGTCTGTGCGAAGAGCTTGACTGCGCGGTTGAGGTCCTGAGCTTCCCGCGCTATGAGGATTCCATCCATGCACAGCTCGCGCAGCAGGCGCTGTACGGCAATATGGGAGACCTCACCGATTCTGCCTATGGCATGGCCACGCTTTTTGCCTTGGATCGATTGGGGGCGAAGGAGCAGCTGATTGCCGCAGCTGAGGACACATCGTCCCTTCTCATCCTTGATCGTTATGTGGCCTCCAATGCGGCATATTCGGCTGCCCGAGTGGGTGAGGAGGCCGTCGTTCAGTGGATTTATGACCTAGAGTTTGAACGTTTCGGCCTGCCTGTCCCTCAGCTGCAGATTTTCCTCGATACGGACGTGGCAGTGGCCGGTCAGCGCGCGGTCACCCGGGCGGCGGAGGACGGAACCCGGTCCCGTGACCGCTATGAGCGCGATGCTGGGCTTCAAGCCCGTACGGCCGCTGCCTACCGGCGATTGGCAGATCAGAAGTGGGCAGGGCGGTGGATCGCCACCGCGGATGCCGATATGATTATTCAATCTGTCAAGGACCTTGTAGGAGAACAGTAACGTGGCACCGAAAATCTTGGTCGTGGATGATGACCCGGCAATTGCCGAAATGCTCACCATCGTGCTCGAAGCCGAAGGCTTGGAGCCTATCGCTGTCAATGACGGCAATGAGGCCATTCCTGCCTTCCACGCACACGACCCTGATCTGATCTTGCTGGACCTCATGCTGCCGGGCATGAACGGTGTGGATATCTGCCGCGCCATCCGCACGGAATCTTCGGTACCCATCGTGATGCTCACTGCAAAAACGGACACCGTTGATGTTGTGTTGGGCCTCGAGTCTGGCGCCGATGATTACATCACTAAGCCTTTCAAGCCCAAGGAGCTGATCGCTCGCATCCGCGCACGTTTGCGCCGCACGGATTCTTCTTCTGGTGAAATGATTGAGGTGGGGGACCTGCTTATCGATGTCCCCGAACACACCGTCACTCGCAAGGGCGGTGAGGAGATTTCCCTGACGCCCCTGGAATTCGACCTCCTGCTCGAAATGGCCCGCAAGCCCGGTCAGGTGCATACCCGTGAAGCGTTGTTGGAGTCCGTGTGGGGTTACCGCCACGCTTCGGATACGCGTCTGGTGAATGTGCACGTGCAGCGACTGCGCGCCAAGATCGAGCACGATCCGGAAGATCCACGCATCGTTCTCACTGTGCGCGGCGTGGGATACAAGACCGGAAAAATCGGCGAGTAAAGGACAGCCGTTATTTTTGTTGGGTTGAGACGCGTCAAGGACGGCGTCGTCGAGCGCTGGCGCACATCCCTGCAGACCCGCGTTATCGGCATGATTCTCGTGGCCTCCGCAGTGGTCATGCTGTTCTTGGCGTATGCGCTGGTCTCCGTGCTGACACAGCAGCTGGTGAGCCAGAAGGAAGACACTGCGCTGCAGGAGCTTGAGCGTGCCCGCGTGGCCGTTGAACAGCAGATTGATGCGACTGGTACGGCGAACTCAACCCAGGTTCGCATCAACTCGGCGCGTGCGGCACTGGGGCAAATGTCAGCGCAGCAAAATGATGCGCAGGCGGTCTATGAGCCGGTTGTCGTCGTCGACAACTCCGACGGCACTGCCACAACCTCCCCAGAGGGCTACCGCATTCCAGAGGGGATGCGCGAGCTCGTCGGCCGTGGGCAGATTGTGCAGCAATACGCCACCGTGGACCAGCAGTCAGGCGCCACCTATAACGCGCTCATGGTGGGCACACCTATCGAGTGCGATATCCCCAACACGCAGGTGTACCTTGTGCTCTCGATGGAGTCCGAGGAGTCCACAATGGCGTTGATGCGCGGTTTGCTCTCCGCAGCCGGGGTGGTCGTTGTGGTGCTGCTTGTAGGTATTGCGTGGCTGGCTACCCAGCAGGTCATTACCCCAATTCGGTCAGCATCCCGCATTGCACAGCGTCTGGCCGCTGGGCATCTGCGTGAGCGCATGGTGGTGAATTCTGATGATGAAATGGGCCGCCTTGCTTCCTCCTTTAACGACATGGCGGACAAGCTGTCTAAACAGATTGCGCAGTTGGAGGAATACGGCGACTTGCAACGCCAGTTCACGTCCGATGTATCGCACGAGCTGCGTACTCCGCTGACGACGGTGCGCATGGCTGCGGACGTCATCGCTGCCGACGCTGATGATTTCAATCCTTATACCAAGCGCTCGACCGAGCTTCTCATCAAGGAGTTGGACCGGTTTGAGGAACTCCTGGCGGATCTGTTGGAGATCTCTCGCCATGATGCCGGCGTTGCAGATTTGTCGACGGCATCCATTGACATTCGCTCCTGCATCGATTCCGCTATGAGCCAGGTTGAGCACCTTGCGGAAGAACTGGGAGTCGAGGTTCGCGTCAACGCCCCAGGAGAGGCTGTGACCGTGGAATGCGATTCACGTCGCGTTGAGCGTATTTTGCGCAACCTTTTGGCCAACGCCATCGACCACTCTGAGGGTAATCCTGTCACGGTGGACGTCGCTGCGACTGATGACGCCGTCGGAATCGCCGTGACAGACTCCGGAGTGGGCCTGAAAGAGGGGCAAGAGGAGCTCGTGTTCAATCGTTTTTGGCGTGCGGATTCTTCACGCAAGCGCCACTCCGGTGGTACTGGCCTGGGCTTGGCTATTGCGCGTGAGGATGCCGTATTGCATGGCGGCACTCTGGATGCGACAGGATACTTGGGCGTGGGTTCGCGTTTCCGACTCATCCTCCCGCGCACTCCAGGTCACAAGATAGAGTCCGAGCCTATTGCTTTGGTGGTACCGGGAGCACCGAGCCCGGACCAGATTCACGCAGATGAGCAAGCTGCTTTGCCCTCCGGTTTCAGTGCTGAAAGCGTGGGCGTAGCGAGCGTAGGAGACGGCATGGGAATGGTGGGAAACACTGTTACCGTCGACGCCGCATTCCGAGACGGCGGCGCCACTGCGTCACAGAGCACGACCACCGGGGATGACGCCGGCATCGTGTGGCCCTCGGAACGTGAGTCCCGAGCCGCTGCCGCTATGGACTCGGAGACTCCCTTCAACCAGGAGCGCGTTGCCGACTTCGACGAGGAGGCCCAGCGATGACCCCCGCTCGCCGTGTTCTCGCTGTTCTCAGCTGTATCTCACTGAGCACTCTCGTGGGCTGCTCTACGCTGCCGCACGACACCGACCCCCAGGTGATAGGCACCTTTGAACCACACGAACGGGTCGAGGATGCCGTCGTAGAACCGCGTACCGATAGCGACCCGGATCTTTTGATCCGTGATTTCTATTCCGCGGCGGCGATCCCCACTAGCAACTACGCCGCCGCACGCACCTTCCTGGCCTCCGACATTGCTGACACATGGGATCCTACGAGTACGGTCCTTGTCGTGGATTCCATCGATCTGGTGACCTCCAAGATGGACGATGGTGTGTTGGAGTATTCGGTGCGCGGCAACATCATCGGCCGCCTCGCCGATGGCGGTGCCTATGTTCCCGATAACTCGCGCATTGAGGCCACCGTCCGCCTGAGCCAATTTGATGGTCAGTGGCGGATTACGGATCTGCCCACTGGTGCGGTTATCGAGCGCACCGAGTTGCGCAACCGTTATCGCCCTCAGTCGTTGTATTTCTATGACGTCACCCAGCGCGTGCTCGTCGCTGATAGGCGGTGGCTCTACACAGGTAAGGATTCCATCGCCGCTGAGCTCGTGACGCTGCTGCTCCAGGGGGCATCCTCCGATATCTCGCCGGCCATTTCCACGCTGGTTCCTAAGGACGCCACCTTCCTGGGGATCAACGACGGGGTGTATGAGTTCAGCGGCATGTCAGGAATGTCGCAGGAGGAACGCCTCAAGTTCGCAGCCCAGTTGGTGTGGACGCTCAACAATGCGGAAGTGGCTAGCACTGTGCGGGCCACCATCGACGGCAGCCCCATGGTTGATGGCATGGAGGAGATGACCATCGATGACTTCGCGGAGTTTAACCCGGAAGTCGCGGCGCAATCCGTGGCCAAGCTCTATGCGGTCAATGATGGCTCACTTCTTGACATCACCGCGGACGGGCCCACCGAGCTCGCTGGCCCAACTGGCGAGATCAGCGATATTCAATCCGCCGACATCTCAGATGAGGGATTAGTGGCGGCCATACGCAAGCGTTCCGAGAACGAGTCACAGCTATTTATGGGCGAGCTCGACCACAACCTTGGTGATTCTGTCACGGGCAAAACGCTTGCCCGCCCCACGTTCGAAATGGGCGGTCAAGTGGCATGGACCGTCATCGACGGCGAACATGTCGTTCGCGTGACGCGGTCTCCGGCTACTGGTGAACTGAGCACGTCTGAGGTGGATACCTCGGCTCTCGATAGCATTGATGGCGAGATCTCCGTCATCCGCCTATCCACTACGGGGGCGCGTATCGCCATGATTATCGACGGCAGCATCTACACTGGCGTCGTTGCTCGTGCGACCTCGGGAGAGCGGCGCATTGTCAATGTCCACCAGGTCGGCCCTGAGCTCACTGGCTCGGCGCTCTCGTTGGAATGGCAAGCTGATGGCTCACTGCTGGTAGGCACGTCAGCCTCGAGCTCGCCGGTATGGCGTGTGGAGCAGGATGGATCTGCTGCCACCACGTTGCCGACGGGTAACATCACTGCTCCCGTGGTCGCGGTGGCAGCGTCGCCGTCGACGCTGTATGTCACCGACACCCACGCGACTTTGCAGATGCCCGCAGGTGGCTCGGAGAGCTCCTACTGGCGTGAGGTCGATGGTTTGCGCGGCGTGCGGTCCTCACCGATTGTCCCGCGTTAAGCTTCGCTTCGGCAGTCTCACCACAGCAACGTCGCGTCGTCACGGCTACTGTAGGCGCTATGCCGAAGAACTGGGGGATGGGGGAGCTGGCCGCCTCGCTCGTGGAACTCGTCCTACCGCGTCCCTGTGCCGGCTGCGGCGCAGCGACTGAAGCGGGAGGGGTGCTCTGTGGTGCTTGCCAGGAGCATCTGCGCCACGTTCCGCGCCGGGTGGAACGGCCGATTCCACTGGGCTTTCCCGCGTGGGCGTTGGGGCCCTATTCGGATACGCGCCGTGGCGTCATCATTGCGATGAAAGAACGCGGTAATCAGGCGGTGCGCAGGCACGTCGGTGCGGTGCTGGCGGCGGGGATCGAGTATCTGCGTGCGCGTGGCGATATTCCAGAGACGGCCGTGTTGGTGCCCGCGCCGACTCGGGCTTCCTCGGCGCGTCAGCGAGGGGGAGATCCCGTTACCGCGATGTGTGAGGCGGCTGAGGCACGCCTGCCGGGTTGGCGGACGGTGGTCGCCCTGGCCACGGCAGAATCAAGCGCAGACCAGTCGGAGCTTACGGCAGGGGAGCGTGCCGACAATATGCGATCGGCAGTGCTGTTGCGTCCCTGTGCGCAGCAGCTGCGAGGGCGTGCGGTGCTGCTTGTCGACGATGTCGTGACCACCGGTGCCACCCTACGCGCGAGTGCAGCGCGGGTGAGGGCCGTCGGGGGTGACGTGGTCGGCGCGATTGTGCTGGCAGATGCGTAAGGGGAGGCGTCGACAAGCACGTGCCGAGGGGGCCGGTGGATCCGTTGGTTATGACCAGTGGTAGCATGAGGGGTGTCACAGGGAAGCGGGCACGAAGCCTTCATCACAGGCCTTGGATAGTCCGCAGAATGTGCGTCATTCAGTCCCCACGAGTAAAGGGAGGCATTTACATGTCCCAGCAGACCAACGCTCAAATCACCATCACGGGCCGCAACGTGGAAGTTCCGGAACACTTCCAGGAGCGCGTCGCGGACAAGCTGGCCAAGATTGAGCGCCTTGATCCGACTCTGACGTTCTTCCATGTGGAGCTGCAGCACGAGCCTAACCCCCGCCGCGAATCTCAGGCTAACCGTCTACAGATCACCGCTACCGGCAAGGGTCACATCGCCCGCGCTGAGGCCAAGGAAGATTCCTTCTACGCCGCCCTCGAGACGGCGTTGGGTAAGATGGAGCGCTCCCTGCGCAAGGTGAAGGTACGCCGTGAGAACGTGAAATCCGGCCACCGCGCACCGAAGAGCACCGGCCAGCTCGCCGCCGAGATGGTGGCGGAAGCTGAAGCCTCCAAGGCTGCCAAGGAAGATCGCTACATCGATCCCTACGCAGAGACCGTTGAGGATGTTCGCCCAGGCCAGATCGTGCGCTTCAAGGAGCACCCGGCCACCCCGATGTCCGTCGATGATGCCCTCAGCGAGATGGAGCTGGTGGGACACGACTTCTACCTCTTCGTTAACGAGGAGAACAACAAGCCATCCGTGGTGTACCGTCGCCACGCCTTTGACTACGGCCTCATCTCCCTGACTGAGGAGAACGAAGAGAGCTAAGCTCTCGTGCCTTCCCGTCTAGTTGCGTAAGTCAAGCGCATACTGGTCGCCGAAGAGCCAAAGGCCCTCGCTGCACTGTGGACTGTGCGGCGAGGGCCTTCTTGCTCTGTACTGATAGGCGGATTCCTAGAGGGAGAATTGGCTCGATAGGCGGACTTCTTGCTCGGCCACGAATTGGAGTGGAATCAGCGCGATAGCTAGCGGGGCGACGATGAGCAAATCCGTGCCGAAGTTTTCGGTTGGATGCGTGTTAGGGGCGTGAGAGCTTTTAGCGATTTCTAATGCTCCGGTCATAATGGTGCTATAGAGCCACATGGCACTTCCGCCTTGTGGGGCATCGTCTTCGGCAGCAAAGGCGGCAGGGGCGGTGAGCGTGCTGACCGCCAGGGCGGTGGAGGTGGCTGCGGCTACGGCAAACCTGGAAAGCTTCATGGTTTAGTCCTTTTCGTGTAGGGCGTGGAGTGGACATTCCTCGGGACGAAGCGAGAGGAGCAAGATGAACATCGTTCACCTTTGTTAAGGAAATCGTTGTCCTCCACGGAATCGTTAACAGGGGGAACTGAGTGAACGTCGAACTCGCGGTGGAGTGAGGCAGTGTAGAGAGACTTTGGGCTAGCCCTGCAGCGAGGCTTAAAAGCTAGTGAGTACAATGGCGACGAGTTAACTATATTGTCGCGACAAGAAGGACTATCTAGACGTGTTTGGACTTTCCAAGCTGCTCCGCGCCGGTGAGGGACGCACCGTGAAGCGCCTAGCCAAAATGGCTGATGATGTTATTGCCCTCGAAGAAGACTTTGGCAAGCTCACGGATGATGAGCTGAAGGCGAAGACTGACGAGTTTAAGGAGCGCCTGGATAAGGGCGAGAAGCTCAACGACATTCTGCTTGAGGCCTTCGCCACCGTGCGCGAGGCTGCATGGCGTGTGCTGGACCAGAAGCACTACAAGGTTCAGATCATGGGTGGTGCTGCTCTGCACTTCGGCAACGTTGCTGAGATGCGCACCGGTGAGGGTAAGACCCTCACCTCGCTGCTGCCGGCTTACCTCAACGCGCTTGAGGGCAAGGGCGTGCACATCGTGACTGTCAACGACTACCTGGCTAAGCGTGACGCCGAAATGATGGGTCGTGTGCACCGCTGGCTCGGTCTCTCCGTTGGCGTCATCCTTTCTGAGATGCGCCCAGCGGAGCGTAAGGAAGCCTACAACTGCGATATCACCTACGGCACCAACAACGAGCTGGGCTTTGACTACCTGCGCGACAACATGGTCCGCTCGCTCGATGACACTGTGCAGCGCGGCCACAACTACTGCATCGTCGATGAGGTGGACTCCATCCTGATCGATGAGGCCCGTACCCCGCTCATTATTTCCGGCCCAGTTGATGGCTCTTCCCAGTTCTACAGCGTCTTCTCCCAGCTCGCTCCGAAGATGCGTGAAGGCATCCACTACGAGGTGGACCACAAGAAGCGCACCATTGGTGTGCTGGAGGACGGTGTTGAGTTCGTCGAGGATCAGCTTGGCATCGACAACCTATATGCCCCAGAGCACTCCCAGTTGGTGTCCTACCTCAATAATGCTCTCAAGGCTAAAGAACTTTTCACCCGCGATAAGGACTACATTGTCCGCAACGGCGAGGTCATGATCGTCGATGGCTTCACTGGCCGTGTGCTGGCTGGCCGCCGCTACAACGAGGGAATGCACCAGGCTATCGAGGCCAAGGAGCAGGTGGAGATCAAGAATGAGAACCAGACTCTGGCCACCGTTACCCTCCAGAACTACTTCCGTCTGTACAACAAGATTTCCGGCATGACCGGTACCGCCGAGACCGAAGCAGCCGAGCTGCACTCGATCTACGGCCTGGATGTTGTGCCGATTCCGACCAACAAGCCGAATCAGCGTGCTGACCGCGCTGACCGCATTTACAAGACTCAGGAAGCTAAGTTCGCCGCAGTGGTGGATGACATTGCTGAGCACGTTGAGTCTGGTCAGCCGGTTCTGGTGGGTACCACCTCGGTGGAGCGTTCGGAGTACTTGTCGCAGCTTCTGAGCAAGCGCGGCATCAAGCACTCCGTGCTGAACGCAAAGCACCACGAAGAAGAAGGCCAGATCGTTGCTCGTGCTGGTCGCCCTGGCGCCGTCACCGTGGCCACCAACATGGCCGGCCGTGGTACCGATATCGTGCTGGGTGGCAACCCGGAAGTCATCCTGGATGAGAAGCTGCGCGAACGTGGCCTCGATCCTTTCGAGGATGAAGAAAAGTACCAAGAGGCCTGGGACGCCGAGATTGACGCGGAGAAGGAGCACTCTAAGAAGCTGGGTGACCAGGTCCGCGAAGCCGGTGGTCTCTATGTGCTGGGTACCGAGCGTCACGAGTCGCGCCGTATTGATAACCAGCTGCGTGGTCGTTCCGGCCGTCAGGGTGACCCGGGTGAGACCCGCTTCTACCTGTCCATGCGTGATGAGCTGATGGTGCGCTTCGTGGGTCAGTCCATGGAGAACATGATGAATCGTCTCAATGTGCCGGACGATGTTCCGATTGAGGCCAAGATGGTTTCCAACTCCATCAAGGGCGCTCAGGCACAGGTGGAGAACCAGAACTTTGAGATGCGTAAGAACGTGCTCAAGTACGATGAGGTCCTCAACGAGCAGCGCAAGGTTGTCTACGCCACCCGTCACGATATTCTCGATTCTGGTGACATTAAGGACAACATCCGCACGATGATCGATGACACCGTCTCGGCCTATGTGGCCGGCGCAACTGCCACCGGATACGTGGAGGACTGGAACCTCGATGAGTTGTGGAACGCGTTGGACTCGCTGTACGGTCCCACCATGTCGCACGAATCCCTCGTGGAGGGGTCCGCGTATGGTTCGGCAGGTGAGCTTTCTGCAGAGCAGTTGCGTGACGCTTTGCTTGCCGACGCCAACAAGGAGTACGACAAGCTGGAAGACGCCGTCATTGCCATCGGCGGTGAGAACCAGATGCGTAACACTGAGCGCATGATCATCCTCCCGATCATCGACCAGAAGTGGCGTGAGCACCTCTACGAGATGGATTACCTCAAGGAAGGCATTGGTCTGCGTGCCATGGCGCAGCGCGATCCACTGGTTGAGTACCAGAAGGAGGGCGGCGATATGTTCAATGCGATGAACGACGGCGTGAAGGAAGAAACCGTGCGCCAGCTGTTCATGTTGCGCAAGCAGTTCAAGGCTCAGGAAGAAGCTAACGCCGCTGAAGCAGGCGAGGCAGCCGGCGCAGAAAACGCTGGTCAGGCCGAGGCTTAAGAAGGGGCATACAGTACCCTGTGAGGGCGCTGCGGGGTTACCTCCCCGTGGCGCCTTTTCATTGGAAGCACTTAGTTATATACTGTCAGAATCTTATTCATTTCGTGCCTCGGAGGTTCGTTTCACCATGCGCCGCTTGTCTCTGCGAGTAGGTTTGTCCGTCTTTGCCTCCGCCACCCTTCTGGGCGGCGGCGCGGTTGCTTCTGCCTTTGAGGCAGCTCCGGAGGAGCAGTGCCACCTGTCCTCCGTTCTGGGCTCGGAGGGCAGTGCCGAGGCTGAGGGCTCTTCCGTTCTGGACGGTATGAGCTCCTCCGCGGCGGCCGCTTCTCAGTGCGGCACTGCCGCTGATGCGCCAGTCAAGGCTGGCTCTTCCGCTGCGGCTCCGGCCACGGGTGCTGCCACCCAGGCCACCATGTTCGGTGGCATCAGCTTGGCGCTCATCAGCGCATCCGCAGCCTTCGCCGGCATCGATTGGACGCCGATCCTCATCAAGCTGGGGTCCTGGTTCTAAGACCTAGGGTCTCTAGGGGATAGAGCCCTATGCTGGTGCCGCGTGGGGAGGAGAGCGCATCAGAGCTGGGTTCGCGGGCCGACGGAGAGCATCCGGAATGATTGCAGCTGCCTGCCCGCAGCAGCGCCTGTAAACGCGCGCTGCTGACCACCAATCACGGCGGAGCCGAAGTATTCTCCGTTCTCGCGCGCATGTAAACTGCTGAGCGCTATGCGCCCTCGGCTTTCATCGGCGGGCAGCGCCTTTTTCCACGCACGGATATGAGTTGAAATCTCCGGAGCGAAGCGGCTGTTGTTGAGGTGACTGAGCGGGCGCAGTGACGCGGCGACCTCCAACACAATAACGACGAGTCCACGAACCTCTTCGCGTGTGGCGAGATCACCAGCAGTTGGCTGGCGGTCATAGCGGATACGCTGAGGAGCGACATAAAGCTGTAGGTGGCTCATGCCGGGGATGGGGACATACACAGTTTCTCTGACCTTCCCAGCGGTGAGCAGCGCAGGGACAAAAGGGGAGCAAGCTGGACGCCCCCTCATTGTGCCATGCTGGTGCGGTGGCTGGCCACTGATGTATGCGGTGAGTGAAGGGGTGACGACGCACTGGGAGTTGCAGTAGGCGGTGGGAGCAGTGGAGCTGTATGTTCGCTATACTTTCGGACGATATACACAGCTCAACGCGAAGGGTGAAGATAGAGACTATGCGTGGACTCATCGTCGATTTTGTAGGTGTGCTGGATGGCACCGAGGAAGACGTCAAGCGCTGGCGTGCGCTGTTTGCTGCCGCCAAGGCCAATGGCGTGGCCACCGCTATTCTCTCCAACGATCCGGGCGGCCCAGGCGCGGAGCACATCCGCGAGTGGGAATACCGTGGAATCGTGGATGCGGTCATCCTTTCCGGAGAAGTCGGTGCAGAGAAGCCGGACCGTGCTGCGTTCCAGGCCGCGGCGGATGCCATCGATTTGCCAATTAATGACTGCGTCATGGTGGATGATTCCATCGTCAACGTGCGCGCTGCCGTTGAGAACGGCATGGTGGGCATGCTCTACACGGTCTTCGACCGCACCAGCGTTGAGGTTCAAGCCGTCTTCGATATTGAGGGTGAGTTCTAAATGTCCTCGGACGTGCGTGTCTTCCTGCCTGCCACCTTTGCCATGCTCGCTGAGCTAGAAGAAACCGGGCAGCTTGCTGCCCGCAGCGGGTGGGGGTTCATGGTCACCCCGGCGCTCCGCGAGTTTTACACCGAGGGTGGCGACGAAGAAGAGATTGCATACTCAGCCTTCCTAGAAGCTTCCATGGCCTCGCTGCGTCTTTTAGCTATCGGAGACGAGGAGAAATTCCCGCACCGCCGAGTTGTTATCTCCGTGGACGTTGATGAATCCGTGGTGACGCCGAAGCCTGACATGGGTGAGCCGGTTGTCGCGCTGAATCCGGCCGTCATTACCAAGGACAACCTGCAGGCTATCCACGTCGACATCGAAGAATCTGAAGCGGCCACAGCGAAAGCGATCGAAGCTATCGATAGCGCTGACCTCGGTGACGAAGACGCAGAGCTTGCCGTTGGTGATGCTCTGGATAATTTCATGGCTTTCTATGACCCGACGGAGCTGCCCTTCCTCGTTGAGCTGCTGTAGGACCGGCCCTGTCCTCACCTATTTTTCCCTGAGCCATGCCTCCCTGCAGGGCTCTCTTGTTCGAGTGTTTTAAGGAGTACCACCACCATGAAGGCATCCCGCCTGACCACCCTCGTCGCTGCCGCTGCTGTGTCGGTTGCTGCTGTCGCTGTTCCGACTGCCAGCGCCCAGGAGGCTCCCACTCCCGTCGAAACCGCAGTTGACACCACTGCAGAAGCTGTTGCCACCACTGCAGGAGCTACCGCAGAGACCACGACTGACGCTGACAAGCTGATTGACGCTGACGAGCTGACTGAGCCGGATCCGAACATCGCTGAGCAGCCCACAACACCGTGGCTGCGCATCCTCGAGGGATCCTCCGCTGGGCCAGTGGGCGTCATTATCACGATTCTGTTCGGCATCATCAGCCTGGGGATGGCTGCTTACCAGCAGTTTGGGGAATATCTGCCCAAGCTGGGCTAATTACTGATAGTCTGCTTGAGTAAAATCACAGCTCAATCGAAAGGCTCCCTATCATGTCTTCCTCTCGTCTGCGCCGCGTCGTAGCTACCTCTACGCTGTCCGTCGCGCTCATTGCTGGCGGTGTTGTTGCCCCGACCGCAGGTGCGGTGACCACCTCTATCAAGAACGCGAAGTGCACCATCACCTTGAGTGATAAGGAGTCGAGCGACCTGTCCAATGCTGAGTCCAAGGACAATGACGTTGACTCGGGCCTCCTGAAGGATGACTACGAGATTCTGCCGAAGGATGCCGCAGCACGCGCTCGCGCTGTTGAGACACAATCGGATGAGCTGTACCGCGACTTGGCTGCGTATGAGACTGAAGCAGAAATCGGCGATGAAGAATCTGCCAAGCGCGCCAAGAACAACGTCAAGGTCGTTGAGACCTTCCGCGACATCGCTCCGGAGTACGTGAAGGCGCTCAACGCGTGCGCAAATAACAAGGAGTTCAACAAGAAGAAGGACTCGGACAGCGACAACACCTCGTCCAATATTGATACCGGCGGAGCTATCCTCTTCGGTGTGACCGGTGGCCTGACCATCATTCTGATGGCTCTCCGTGCGGCCGGCCCGTTCCTCAAGACGATTCTGCCGCCGCAGCTTGCGAACATGATCCCGGCTTAAGCACATAATTCTTAGCGTTACGCCCTCAGCGTTTAGCCCCTAGCGTGTGGCGTTGAGATGTCCGGCCCGAGGCACCTCCCCAGTACGGAAAGAGGAGCCTCGGGCCTTGTGCGTTACGCCCAGTCCACGTTGGTGCGCAGGGCTGCAAGCAGGCTGCGGACAGCATCGCGGCGGCGGGCAGAGGCGGTGCCATCGTCGATGTTGAGATCCAAGCCGCACTCAGGGTCAGCTGGGGGACCAGCGTGGGTACAGCCGCGGGGGCAGTCCTCGATGGCCTCGGCAAGATCCTCGAAGACGTCGATGACGTTCTCCGCATCGATGTGGGCTAGCCCGAAAGAGCGGATGCCAGGGGTATCGATGATCCATCCGCCCCGTGGGGTGTCACCAGTGGCAGGAAGGCGCAGAGCTACCGACTGCGTCGAGGTGTGACGGCCCTTGCCCACGGCAGAAACCTCACCGGTTTCCCGGTGAGCGTCCGGAACGAGGCGGTTGACCAAGGTGGACTTACCTACGCCGGAATGGCCGATGAGGGCGGTAACGTGGCCGTCGATAGCCGCGCAGACCTCCGTGAGGTCATCGTCCACGCCGGCCTCGACCACCGTGACATTCAGATCCTCGAATTCCTTGGCAAACGGCGTGGGATCGGTGAGATCAGTTTTGGTCAGGCAGAGCACGGGCCGAATATTGCCGGCAAAGGCGGCAATGAGCGCGCGCTCAACAAACCCAGAGCGCGGCGGAGGATCCGCCACGGCGGTGACGATGAGGAGACGGTCGGCATTCGCCACGACGATGCGTTCATAAGGGTCCGTATCGTCGGCAGTGCGGCGCAGGACGGAGGTGCGGTCTTCGAGTTTGACGATGCGCGCCAGCGTATCTTTCTTGCCCGAGGTGTCGCCCACGACACCAACGCGGTCGCCGACCTCCACCGGGGTGCGGCCCATTTCCCGGGCGCGCATAGCGGTAACAACGGGGCCATTATTATCCAGCGCCACTCCCCAGCGCCCACGGTCCTTGGTGATAACCATGCCGAACTTAGCGTCCTTGTGTTTCGGACGGTCCTTCGTTCGCGGACGTGAGCCCTTGCCAGGGCGGATGCGGACATCGGATTCGTCATAACTGCGTGCTCGTCTAGCCATGAACCATGGCCTCCCACATGTCGGCGAAGCCAGGCAAGGTCTTTGAGGTGCATTCGATGTCATCGATGTCCACGCCCTCGACGGCCAAGCCAATGATGGCGCCGGCGGTGGCCATGCGATGATCCGCATAAGCATGCCACTGACCGCCGTGGAGTGGGGCGGGGGTGATGCGGAGGCCGTCGTCAAGCTCAGTGACGTTGCCTCCCAGACCGTTGATCTCCGCAGCGAGCGCTGCCAGTCGGTCCGTCTCGTGACCACGCAGGTGAGCAATGCCCGTGAGCGTCGACGGCGTTGAGGCCAGCGCGCACAAAGCAGCAACGGTGGGGGCGAGCTCACCTATAGCTGACATGTCTAGGTCAATGCCGCGCAGCCCAGACAATCCCTCCGCCGGGCCGGTGACCGTAAGGTGCGGGTCCTTCCGTGGTCTCTGCGGCACATATTCCACGGTGGCGCCCATCTGCTCGAGGATGCTGCGGAATGCATCGCCCGGTTGGCACGTCTCTTCGGGCCAGTGAGGAATACTCACGCTGCCGCCCGCGACGGCCGCAGCGGCGAGGAAAGGAGTGGCGTTGGACAGGTCCGGCTCAATGTGCCACTCGCGGCCCTGAATCGGTCCCGGATGCACGACCCACGTGTTGTCTGCCGCGAAAGCTTCAACACGGGCCTCTCGCAGCATAGAAATGGTCATCGCAATATGCGGCTGGGAAGGCACAGGTTCTCCCTGGTGACGCACGACGAGACCATTGCGGTAGCGCGCCGCAGCCAGGAGAAGGCCGGAGATGAACTGGGAGGACGAGGAGGCGTCGATCGTGACCTCGTATGTGTCCGGGATTCCCCGCGGTGTGATGCGCAGCGGCAGGCTATCGCCGTCCACGTCCACACCAAGTTCTCTCAATGCGGCAGTCATGGTGGACATAGGGCGCTTGCGGGCGTAGGGGTCACCGTCCAGGAGCACCGGACCATCCGCCAGCGCTGCTACCGGTGGTAGAAAACGCATGACGGTACCTGCGAGGCCACAGTCAATCTCTGCGCCGCGAAGCGTTTCAGCTGGGAAAACGCGAAGATGGGGACCCCACGGGACGAATCCCGCTCCCATGGCGTGCAACCCGTCTTTCATGAGTTCGGTATCGCGCGAGACCAGCGGGTTGTAAATGATTGACGCGGAGTCAGCCAAGGCAGCGAGGACGAGGGCGCGATTGGTCATCGACTTCGAGCCCGGGATCTCCTGAGTCCACGACAAAGGGCCGGTGGGTTGGGGTGCACTCCAGAAAGCAGACATGTAGTCCATAATAAAGGGCATGTGCGGAAGATTTGTACTGTTCACTGAGTCCCTCCTTGAGGAGGTCGGGGAGTGGGAATCCATTACTGAGGTCCATGCCCCCGAAGGCCTGCCGCCAGCGCGTTACAACATCGCGCCGACGCAGCCCGTTGCCATCGTGCGGGTGGAGGACAACACGGCGCGGGTCGATCCGGCGCGCTGGGGCCTCCTACCGCATTGGAAGAAGGACATGGATGGTCCGCCGCTGTTCAACGCGCGTGCTGAGACCGTGGCGACAAAGCCCTCTTTCCGTGATGCCTTTAAAGCCCAGCGCTGTGTGATTCCTCTTGATGGCTACTACGAATGGAAGGCTGGAGACGAACCAAAAGCCAAGAAACAGCCCTATTACGTCACTGGTCCACATGGGCTGTTGTGGGCAGCGGGCCTGTGGGCCACGGGAATGGATAGATTGTCCGCCACGATGGTGACCACGGAAGCTACTGAGGAGATGGCATGGCTGCATGGCCGGTTGCCTAAATTTCTGACACAGGATGAGATTGCGCCATGGTTAGCGGGGGAGGCTTTGTTGGAGCCAAGCTCTGTGCACGGCTTCAATGCTCGCCCGGCAGACCCTGCGGTGGGTAACGTCCGCAACGATTACGCCGAGCTTATCGACGAACAGCCGTCCAGTACCCTCTTCTGATTCAAGCGCAGTGGTGCTCACGCATGTGTGATTACTGCGTGGAGCTGGGGACCTATTCGGCAAGAAGATCGGTGAAGGTGACCTCGAGGACGGGGGAGAAATCCTCAGGGTTCATCTCGATATCGAGCCCGCGCTTGCCGCCGGAGACAAAGATGGTGTCCCACAGCAACGCAGTTTCATCGATGGCGGTGGGGAGTACATGCTTGTGTCCGAGCGGGGAGATGCCGCCGGGGATGTAGCCAGATGATTTCGACGCATCGGCAGGTTCGGCCATGGATGCCTTGGAGGCGCCGAAGGCAGCAGCAGCTTTCTTGAGGCTGAGCTGGTGGCTCACGGGCAACACGCAAACGGCAAGGCGGCGCTTAGGACCTTTTCCTGCGGTGAGATCGATAACGAGGGTTTTGAAGATGCGCTCAGGCTCGACGTCGAGAGCCGCTACGGCTGCTTCCCCGAAGTGATCGCTGCCACCATCGAACGTGGTGACGCGGTGCTCGATTCCGGCTTCTTCAAGAATCTTGAGGGCGGGGGTAGCTGCGTGAGGGGTCTTCTTAGCCATGAAAACCACCCTAGCCTGTCAACGCTAGGATGGAATCCATGGCCACAGACACAACGAGTGCGACCGAGACTGCCGAGGAGCAGCGAGAACAGCAGCGGCTGTTTGAGGAGCAAGCCCTGCCATTGCTGGACCAGCTCTACGGTGGTGCAATGCGCCTGACCCGCAATCCCCAGGACGCGGAGGACTTGATCCAAGAGACCTATTTGAAGGCGTACAAGAACTTTAGTTCCTTCAAACAGGGCACCAATCTCAAGGCCTGGCTCTACCGCATCATGACGAATACGTACATCAACTCTTACCGCAAGGCCCAGCGCCGGCCTACTGAGTCTTCTGCGGATGAGCTCAGTGATTTTCAGCTCTACACCACGTCAGGACACGATTCGACCGGCTTGGAATCAGCCGAGGTGGCGGCATTGAAACAGATGCCTGACTCGCAGATTTCCGAGGCGATGAATGACCTCCCGGAAGACTATCGCATGGTCGTGTACTACGCGGATGTGGAGGGCTTGGCCTACAAGGAAATCGCCGAGGTCATGGGAACTCCGTTAGGAACCGTGATGAGCCGGCTGCACCGTGGAAGAAAATTGCTAAGGGCGGCGTTGAAGGACGTGGCACGAGAAAAAGGTATTGGCCGTGACCACCCAGAAATGATGTCAGATACGGAGGAGAAGTAATGGAACGCGCAACCGGACGCAACTGCGGTGCGTGCAACTCTCCGGAGGTCAACGCACTCTTTCGGGAGCTGCTCGACGAATCGACGAGTTATGCACGGGCACTGGCCATTCGTGAGCACATTGCTCAGTGCGATGCCTGCCAGGAACGCCTCGACAGCGAAGAGGTGGTGAGAGCCCTCGTGCGTAAGTGCTGTGGTGGACAAGAAGCACCGCAGTCCTTGCGCCAGCGGATTTCGGTGCAGATCACGCGCACTGAGATCACTTGGCGTTAGGTGCGCAGGATCCAGCAAAGGCCCGTTCCCGCCGTGTGTGCACGGTAGTGGGGAACGGGCCTTCAATGCTGACGTTATGCGTTAGGACGCTTGCCGCGGTTAGCGGACTTCTTACGGCGATCCTTGCGCTTACGGCCACGCTTGCTCATCGCGTACTCCTTCTTTTAAGGGTAAATGAACTTATTCAACTGTAGCGGCAGGGTATGCCGGAGTGCTAATCGGGGTCTGGTTAGGCAGACACGCGGGCACGGGCGCGGCTGCGGTTGCGACGCTTGATTGCGCGGCGCTCCTCCTCAGAGAGGCCGCCCCAGACGCCGGCATCCTGACCGGACTCGAGGGCCCACTTGAGGCATGAGGATGCAACCGGGCAACGGTTGCAGACCAGCTTGGCCTTAGCGATCTGAGTAAGTGCTGGGCCGGAGTTACCGACCGGGAAGAACAGCTCCGGGTCCTCGTCGCGGCAAACGGCTTCGTGGCGCCAATCCATGATTGAAATCTCCTAACAAAATTGTGACAGCAGTGGGCGCACTAAGAACAGCTCACAGCAGTAGCTCACAGCCGTAAACTGTCCCAAGTGTTAGTGGGGTGGAAGTGGACTGGTCTGCGGTCAGTGGGGCCCTGTCTCGAGTTAGGGCCAGCGTCGACGCCGCCTTGGTTCACTTTCTGTTTACTCGGATTTTGCTCCGAGTTACGAACCGGTTTAACGGCTCGTTGTTTTTGCTACCTGAGAATAATGACATGTTTACTCAAAGTGCGCTAGGGGTAAAGGCTAAAAAGTGGCCAAAGTCACTAAAAAATAGAACGCTTGTCGCGCTTACGCCTCCGTCGGCTTGCTGAAAGAAGCCTGCCAATAATCTATCTACCAGCAACAACTCCTTCTGTGTGGTGAGTGTGGTGACCTGGATCGCGTCAAATCCATTCCTGAAGGACTGCCCCCGACATTGCCCACTGGTTCGGTGAACTCTGGGGTGGAGTAAGCGAAGTAGACTTACACAACGTGACTAAGAAGAAGAAAAATACTGGTAGCTCGAAGAAGTCTCGGACGGAGGCGCAGCCGCAGGGGAAGGCTCAAGGGAAAAGCGGGCATACTGCAGGCGCGCCGCGCTCCGTTGTGTTCTCGGCAGGCATCGCGATAGTGCAATCCATCGTGGTCATCATTTTCGGCATCTTCCTTATTGTCCGCGAGGTAACCGGTGCGGAGAATTCCTCGATGGTGTCTGACTCTGGTGCGACGGGGTTTGTGGGACTGGGGACAGCCATCTTCCTCTTTATCGTGTTTGGCTTCGTCATCGTTGGCTCATGGGCCTTTGTGAAGGGCAAACGCTGGGGACGCGGGGCCATCGTGCTCGTGGAATTCATCCTGGCGGCCATCGCCTTCCAAATGTTTAGTGGAGGATCACCGCTTTTGGGTGCCGTCACCTTGGCCAGCGCGGCCATTGTGCTCTACCTGCTCATGGCGGTGCCAGAAACAGCTCACTGGGCAGAGCGCAACTTTTAGAGCGCTTTCTGCCCACCTCCGCCTGCCTGTGCAGAAGCTACGACGCTACAAGGCCCACAGCGGTATCGCCGCGCTGTTCGATAATGGCCTTTCCCGCGAGCGTGAGCGAGATTGGCCCCGTGTAGCCGTCGCGGTCAACGGGGATAGTTCGCTCAGTTCTACCGCTGGACCAGTTCACTACGTCAATGCCCTCCTCGGTGGGGACTAACAGGCGCTCACCCAGGGTAATGCCCGTTCCAAGAGCATTGTCGAGAACGTGATCAACCTCCAGCGCGGTAGGGGTGAAGAGGTAGAGACGCTCGCCATCGAACCAGGACATGTGGTGGGGGAGATCTGCAATCGCCGGCGCAAACGGCGAGGCAGAGTCCGTAATCGCGGTGGAGGGTTCAACCTCCGTGGTGGACACGACTTCGCCGTCGAAGTTGTAGGAGATAATGCGCGGCGTGTCGGCGGGGAGGTACACGGCGGCGGCTTCTTGGCCAAAGGCGACAAGACGTGCGCCAGGGTCAGAAATCTCGATGTCCTTGGTAATTTCTGGCTTTCGGGAATCTTCCGGGGTGGCTTCTTGAATGCGCAACCACGTGGAATCTGGGGAATCGGGGCAGGACTCGGTAACAGCTAAAGACTCAGTACGTGTCAGTGCTGATGTAATGGAGCAGTCCTCGTGGGGCTGCATATTTGGCTCCTGTTTGGCATCGACATCACCGTATTCAACGGTGCGCACGAGATCTGAACGCCACAATTCGACGCGACCAGTGGACACGGTTCCCACGCGGTCATTGGACGTAATGGGGACGACCTCATCGGCGCTGCGCGCGCTGCGCGTATCCGCGTACTCGCCGTTGGCGGCGTGCAGGGCCACGACATCACCACAGCCCACGCCTGTCCGATAGGTCGCCACAACCTTGTTCCACGCCGTGCCCAGTGAGCAAAGATCAGCATCGCGGCGCTCGTAAGACCAGACCGTATTCCCAGCGGAATCGGTGGCGGAAAGAGTGTCACCTTCGTGGCTAATCAGGAGTCCCTTCGAGGACACTGCCCGAGACTGGCCTGGCATCAGGGTGTTGGGCACGGAGAAAGACTCGGTGAGGGAGTCTGGGATGACGTCGAGAAGCTCCGGCTCCGCGTCGGTAGAGACGTTAACGGCCGGGGTGAGCTCCGCTTTGTGAATGGGGGCAGTGATCACTGCACCGCCGATGGCAATGGCGCACACCGCACTGATGATGCCGACGGCCGTCCAATCTGACTTGGTTGAGCGCAGAATCGGGGCCTTCCTTGGGGGCATAGTTGAGGGCGTGTCCTGCGTCTGCCCGGAGTTATCATCCTGTGGCTGCACGAGGTTATCGTCCTGCGCCTCTGGGCTCATCGGCGTCCTCCTTGACGGGAATTGCGTTTGCGGGAGCGGGTGCGGCGAGAAGCACGCGCGGAATCAGTGGCAGAGCGGCGCGATGAGGGTGACCTGCGCGGTGCCCCTAACACCTTGGTTGCGGGGCCGACAGTGTCCTCGGCATCTGCCGGAATAGCGAGAGCCTCAGCGAGTTCCGGGGATGTACTGAACCACTGGGGCGGCTCCGGCTGACCCAAATCGAGTTCATCATTGATGATGCGCCATTTGCTCAGTTCATCGTAGCCCACCAGTGTTGCAGCGGTCCCGGTATGCCCCGCACGGCCGGTGCGACCAATGCGGTGAACAAACGTCATGGGGTCATCGGGGACCTGATGATTGATGACGTGCGTGACATCATCGACATCGATACCGCGTGCAGCGACGTCCGTGGCGACGAGAATCTCCACGGTTCCCTCGCGGAAAGCGGACAGGGAGCGTTCACGTGCAGTCTGGTCCATATCGCCATGGACCGCGCCCACGCTAAAGCCGCGCTGCGCTAGCTCATCTGCTACCACCGCGGCTGCGCGCTTAGTGCGGGTGAAGATGATTGTTCGTCCGCGTCCCTCGGCCTGCAAGATTCGACTCAGCACGGCGACCTTGTCCATGCGGTGAGCTTGGAAAGTGACCTTGCGAGTGGAGGAGTGGGTCTGCTGGTCATCGCCGGACTCAGCCCGAATGTGGACTGGTTTGTTAAGGAACGTGCGGGCCAAGGTAACGATGGGCCCAGGCATGGTGGCGGAGAACAGCATGGTTTGGTGCGGGTTGCCGTGGAGAAGAGTGAGAATCTTCTCGATGTCCGGCAGGAATCCCAAGTCCAGCATCTCGTCAGCCTCATCGAGAACGAGGACGCTGACCTTGTCGAAGGACAGATGCTTCTTCTGGCACAGGTCGAGCAGGCGGCCCGGGGTGCCCACAATGACGTCTGCGCCGGCCTTAATCTGCTTGATCTGTTCTTCGTACGGGCGGCCTCCACACAAGGTGATGACGCTGAGGGGCAGGTTCTCGGCGGCAACGCTCAAGTCCCCGCTGACCTGAATGGCGAGCTCACGCGTCGGCGCGATGACGAGCGCGCGGGGAGTCCCATCCAGTTCGGGAATGTCGGCATCATCGAAAACCCGGTCCAGCAGAGGGACCCCGAAGCCATAGGTCTTGCCCATACCGGTGCGGGCCTGGCCGATGAGGTCGTGACCGCTGAGAGCGATAGGTAGCGTGAGCTCCTGGATTGCGAAGGTGTGCGTGATCCCACGTGTGGCCAAAGCATCGCAGATCTCGGCAGCGACGCCGAGCGCGGCAAAGGTGGGGGATTCACTGGTACTCCCGCGCTGATCGCGGGAAGCGTTCGAGGTTTTCGGGGCATGCACACCTTGATAGTAGAGGACGTGGCTATAGTGGGGCCATTAGAGCGCTGGAGCGCGGGCGCCTGCCTGCGTCCCTCCGGCGAATGACGTGCGAACGATTAAAGGAGTACAGAAGGTATGGACATCAAGTTTGGATTCGCTGATACGGCCCGTGAGCTGGTTATTCATGCTGAAGGAAAGCAGGAAGATCTCGCGCACACCATCAACGGTGCTCTGGCGGAGAACTCGACTTTGGAGCTGGAGGATGCGAAGGGCCGCAAGTTCATCGTTCGCACCGACCGCGTGGTGTACGTAGAAATCGGCACCGCACGAGCTCACACCGTGGGCTTCGCGGGTTAAGTACGCACAAGCCGCAACAGCGGGTAGCCTAAATGGCCATGGACAATCCCGCGCACACTGATCAGCGCCCCCAGCAGCCCGTCCAGCGCACCTCAGCGCTGACGCGATTTGCCCGTGACTACGGCTGGTGGCGCGTGGTGGCGATCCCCGTCATGGCGGTCATCACGGTGTGGATTATGGTTGATATCCTCCGATCTCCGTCGGAGGACGCACTGGAGCCGACGGCAGGGGAGGCCGACACAACGACAAGCGTCGTTGAAACGACCCCTGCGCGCCGAGGGCCGGATCCTGCCAATGCCAGCGCTGTTGCAGCGGCAAAGGATGGCCTTCCCGCCGGCGGTAAGTTTACGGAACAGGGAGAAGAAACCTACCGTGACGCCGGCCCGTCCACGATGCACGTTGGCAAAGGCGGCACGAATACAGTCCGATTCTCCGTCGAGATTGAGAACGGCGTGGACACGTCCGCATATGGTGGCGACAGCGCAGTGGTAGCGCTTGTCGACGCCACCTTGTCCGACCCCCGCGGTTGGACCGCCGCTGGTGAGTATGAGTTCATCCACGTTAAAGCGGACGATAATCCCGATACCCATATCCGCTTAACCTCGTTGGGCACAACGGCAAAGATGTGTGGCGCGCAGCTGCACACTGAGACCTCATGTCACACAACGATTACCGGAGAATCGGCGGTTTACCTCAATGAATCGCGCTGGGTGCGCGGTGCTGCGCCCTATGAGGGCGACCTGGGTAATTACCGCCAGTACCTCATCAATCACGAGTTCGGCCATGCTATTGGCTACGCAGCCCACCAGCCGTGCGGCGGTAACGGTAAGCTAGCGCCGGTCATGATGCAGCAAACGCTCAGTCTGAATAATGCTGAGCTCTTCACAAAGGACCCGAATGAGGTGTATCCGGATGAGGACGTGACTTGCGAGCCAAACCCGTGGCCCTATCCGAACCCGGCTAACCACGACCACAGCAAGCCGGAATAGCCCAACAAGAAGGACTGAAGAACCATGCCGCTGCCGCCCGAACCTGTCCTGGCCACGTTCAACGCTGAGGTCCGCTCCCGCCGAGCGGGCGGTGAGGTGCTGGGGCCTGCCTGGGATAACGGCATCCTCGTTGGCGATGTCGTGTTTGCTGAAGCGCGCGACTGGTCCGGCTGGTCTGCCAAAGTCCGTGACAAGCTTAGTGTTCCCGGTATGCGTATCGCCCGTCCTGTACTCACTACAGATGGCCGCTACACTGCTGCTGGCTGGAAGGCCACGCAATTTGTCCCTGGTCAGCTGCGCGGGCGTATTGATGAGACAGTGCACGTGGCACTGCGTTTAGAAGCCGTCCTGGCTACCGCACCGCTTCCTACCTTCGGCCAGCGCGACGACATCTTCGCCCGGGCAGAGCGTGCTGCGTGGGAGGAGACAGGTGAGGCTTATTCGGACGCCGAGCTTGCACAGCTTCCGCTAATGACCGCACATGTCGATGTCGTGGGGACGACGATTTTCTCTGGGGCACATCCCCCTGCGGTGACCGATATCGTGCCCTCGGCGGCTCCTCGCCCGCAGGGTTGGTCTGCAGCGTTGGTCATGGTGGATGGACTTATCGCGGACGCCGTCGACGCGGATATCTGTAGCCGCTTTGCTGCAGTGCCGGGCCTGCGCCAGCTGTTGCTGCGTGCCGTGGCGTACCGTCGCTACGTCAATACTCTGCATCCTTCCTCGAAGTCGACGGTGCGTTCGAATATTGAGAAGGTGGAAGAGGCCCTCGTGTCCGCGGTATCTGACAGACTATAAGGCGTGAATTACAGCAGTCAGTCCGCCACCCGCGCCGGCGTCACGCTTCCTCCATCGCCGGATGTCCGCCTCGTTCCCCGCACTCGTCGTGTTTCCCGGCGTACGTGGGATGTTCCGCTACCGAAGGAGGGAACCTGGCGAGTACTAGGCACAGCGGGGTCGGGCGTGTCGAGCTTGCTTATCGACGTTGTCGTGGAACAACTCACCAGCGGCGCCGATGCTTCCGGCATCCTCGTTGTCGCACCATCGAAAGAGTCTGGTTCCTTACTTCGCCGTGAGCTAGCCGAACATCTTGATGACTATGCCGCACAAGCTTCCATGGTGCGCTCCGTGCACTCCTTGGCTTTCGCACTCCTGCGCCGTGGAAGTGATGAGGAGCTACGGCTAATTACCGGTGCCGAACAGGATGCAGTCATCCGCGAGCTTCTTGCCGGCCACGCGGCCGATGGTCGAGGTGCGTGGCCGGCAGACATCCGCCCAGCTTTGGACTACGTAGGCTTTGCCCGTCAATTGCGTGACCTCCTGTTGCGCGCCATCGAACGCGGGTTGGGCCCCAGCGATCTAGAGGAACTCGGTGCTCAGTACGAGCGCCCCATGTGGTCCGCAGCCGGAGACTTTCTCCGCGAATACGAACGCATCCAGGCGCTTGCAGGTTCGCACTCGTACTCCGCGGCGGAGCTTGTCAGTCAGGTACTTTTGCGCCCAGAGCTGCTCCAGGAGCACCCATGGCACACCATTGTGGTGGATGATGCTCAGCTGTTGGACCCCACCTCCGGACAGCTCATTGCGGAACTAGCAAAAACTGCCCGCCTCACCGTCATTGGCGGTGACCCAGATCAGGCCGTGTTTGCTTTTCGCGGCGCCAACTCGGAGTTCTTGACCACGTGGGAGGCGGGCAACGAACTGCGCCTCGAAGCTCCGCAACGCAAGCCCGCCCCGGCCTGTGTCAGCGTCGTGGATTCTCGCCGCACGTTGCGCGACGTTGTGGCCAATACGGTCCGCCGCCGTCATCTAGAAGACAACGTGGGCTGGCGCGATATTGCAGTCATCGTGCGCTCGACGGGAGACATCGGACCGGTTCGCCGCACCCTGTTAGCGGCGGGCGTTCCTGTGCACATCAACCCTACGGACGTTGTGCTGGCAGAACAGCGTTTGGTGAAGGCCGTCATGCTGGCGCTGCGTGCGCTAGAGTCCGAGCTTGACCCAGCAGACCTTGAGGAACTCATCACCGGGCCAGTAGGCGGTGCCGATCCGGTCACGTTGCGTCGTCTTATTCGCGGCTTGCGCCGTTGGAAGCCGGAGCAGCGCGGCATGGATACGCTGCGCGAGCTGCTCGAGGGTGAGCTGCCGGATTTCAATAACCTCCTTACCGAGCGCGAAGAAGCCATCTTGGCGCGTATTCGTGGCGTCCTCTCTGCCGGGCGTGAAGCCCTGCGCACCGGGGCCGCTGTGGAAGAAGTCCTGTGGGAAGTGTGGCAAGCTACCGGCCTTGATACCCGCCTGCAAGCCGCAGCATTACGCGGTGGTGCGGCTGGCTCGCAAGCAGACCGTGACCTTGATGCCATGATGGCGCTCTTTGATGCTGCGGGTGACTACGCCGAACGCCGCCCCTCAGCCTCGTTGGAGTCTTTCATTCTCCACATTACGGAACAAGAGCTGCCCACCGGTGTGCGTGACCGCCGTTCTGCGCTGCCAGATGCGGTGGAGATTCTCACTGCTCATGGCGCGGTGGGACGCGAATGGGACACCGTCGTTGTCGCTGGCGTACAGGAAGGAACCTGGCCCTCGGTGGGAGAGACTGGTTCGCTGTTCGGACAGGAGGACCTCATCGATCTGCTCGATCGTGGCATCGCACCGGGCACTCCGGTCAGCCATGTTTCCGGGCGCTTGGCAGAAGAGCGGCGTCTTTTCCACGTGGCCACGACTCGTCATCTGCATCGACTGCTCATTGTGTCGGTGGATTCCCCCGAAAGTGATGAGGTGGAAGAACCTTCCCGCTTTATCGCGGAGTTCCTGTCAGCTGGCGGCGTGGATGTTCCCGGAGCCCGGGCGCGCCGGGAAGCAGGTCAGCGGCTGTCGCGCCAGGCCCTGCCGCGCGAGTTAGGCCTGGAGCTTCCGGAGCCAAGTCCGGTAACGGTGCGTCGCGGTGGCGACAACGATGAGGAACTGGATCCTCTGGAAATCTCGGTGCTTTCTGTGCCATCCTTTGTTGCACAATTGCGCCGGTGCGCCACCGACCCAGAGTCAGGGGAGGCCGAACGTTCTCAGGCAGTACGCCAACTAGCCCGACTTGCTGAGGCTGGTGTCCCGGGCGCTCACCCGGATCAGTGGTGGGCCGCACGTTCCGTGGCCTCGGAGCAGCAGCTGCGTGGCTCCACCAGCGTGTCGCCGTCTCGGGTGGAGGCACTCATGGCGTGCCCTCTCAACGCCGTGTTGGGAAGCCTTGCTGAAGAAGAGACGACGAATATCAATCTTATTCGCGGCAACCTTGCCCATGCTTTCCTTGAAGCACTGGGGCGTCGAGTTGAACCTGGAGCTGCGAAGCAACTCGTGGTCGACGCCTTCGCATCCCTGCTTGACGGTCCTTTGTGGCATCGGGATGCCGAGCTTGCCGATTTTGAGCGGCTTATTGATCGCACCTATAGCTGGACTCTGAGCAACAAATTGGAGTCCGTTGGCGTCGAGGTCCCCGTGACCGTTGACGTCGCGGCTGAGGTGACCATACGTGGATACATCGACCGGCTCATGAAAGACGGTGAGGAGTACGCCGTGGTCGATCTCAAGACTGGGGGGCAGGTAGCAACGCAAAACAGCGTTCGGGACAACACGCAGCTGATGACTTACCAGCTGGCCCTTGCTCACGGAGAATTGGTCATGGAGGACACAGCTGATGGGGAATGGGTCAAGGAAATCCGCACTGGCGGCGGTGTCCCCCGTGCTACAAGCCGGTTGATATTCCCTCGCTCCTCGGCTGCCTCCGTGACGGAACGTGAACAAACAGCGAAGCCGCCCGAGGAACTCGAGGAATTCGCAGCACAGTTACCGGCCCTCGTCGCAGAGCTGCGCGGACCCAGGCTCACTGCCCGTGAGAATGACGGCTGCGATCGATGCGCTATCCGCTCCATCTGTCCCATCATGAACGAAGGAGGTCTGGTGACCAATGCCTAATCAATCTCAGAATCCCAATCACCACTTCAGTCCTGAAGAATTGGCGGCTGCCCTGGGCAAGCCATTCCCTCCTACGGAAGAGCAGGCTGCCGTCATCGAAAGTCCGCTCGGGCCCAAACTCGTCGTTGCTGGTGCTGGCGCAGGCAAAACCGAGACGATGGCTTCTCGCGTTGTCTCCCTTGTTGCCAACGGCCTTGTGCGTCCCGAACAGGTCCTTGGCTTGACTTTTACCCGCAAGGCAGCGCAGCAGCTTGAGCAGCGTATCCGGCGTCAGCTTATGACCTTGCGCTCGTCGGGAATCCTTACTCCCGGCAGCGCTGCTGCTGAGGCCGTCGACAATATTGTGCCCAAGGTGTCTACCTACGACTCTTACGCAGGTGACCTCGTTCGTGAATATGGGCTTCTCATGCCGGTGGAACCGAGCGCACGCATTATTACGGAGGCTGAGCGCTACGCCATTGCTCATGAGGTAGTGAGTAACTATTCCGGTTCCCTGAGTACCGATAACTCAGTTGCCTCCGTGACTGCCACCTTGTTGAACCTCGCACAGACTATGGACGGTGAACTCACGGATCCATACACGTTGCGCGAGCATGCGGAGATTTTTCGCAAAACTGCCGAGGACCTTCCAAAAGACAAAAGGACCAAGGGCGAGTTCAGCCAGGATGTTCAGCGCTATCTTGACACGCAGCGCCTCCGTGTGGAGTACTTGCCTCTCGTGGAAGCCCTCAAGAAGGAGCAGGCTGAGCGCGGTGTTATCACCTTCGGCGAACAGATGTCCATCGCAGCTACCTTGGCCAAGAACTTTCCGCTCTTGGGAGAACAGCAAAGCGCGCGCTATCGCGTTGTCATGCTCGACGAGTACCAAGACACGTCTCACGCACAACGCATCTTGCTGCGCTCCCTCTTCGGTGGTCTGCGTGAGGGATTGTCGGTGACCGCCGTTGGTGACCCCATGCAGTCCATCTATGGCTGGCGTGGTGCTACATCCGAAAACCTTGCCGCGTTCGTGACGGACTTCCCACAACAAGACGGATCCGATGCGCCGAAAGACCAGCTCACCACGTCGTGGCGAAACCCCTCCACGGTTCTAGAGCTGGCCAACGATGTTGCTGCGAAGCTCTTTTCTGGAAGCCCAGGGCAACGTCCCGTTGATGAGCTCTCAGCGAAACCAACGGCCCCGGCAGGAACCGTTGAATTGGGCTACTTCGCCACGGAAGCAGAGGAGCGAGCCTTCATTGCGGAACACCTTCGTGAGTTGTATGAGGCCACGCCTGAGGGCGAGGATTTTAGTGCTGCAGTTTTGGTACGCACTAACCGGCAATCCCCATTGATCGCTGCGGCTCTCGACGAGGTAGGTGTGCCTAATGAAATCTTCGGTGTGGGAGGACTGCTGTGGCGTCCTGAAATCCAGGACCTCGTTGCAGTAGCTACGTTGCTGGTTCGTCCGCAGAACACAACGGCAGCGTTGCGTGTGTTGACAGGACCGATGTGTGGATTGGGCATTGCCGATATCCAGGCCCTTCACTCGCGTCAGCGCAACCTAGCTGGCGCCACTGAAGGCCGCTTGCGGTGGGAGGATGGCGACCCCGTGGAGTACCTAGCCGAACAGGTAGATGCCATCACAACTGAAGGACCTGACCAAGTGCTGGGCCTCGCAGATGCCCTCGCCGATCTTGGTGAACGTGACCGCTACAGTCCAGAAGGGCTCGAGCGGATGGAGGATGTCGCGGCCAAATTGCGCTACCTGCGCACGTACTCGCTGGGTAAATCACTGAATGACATTTTCGCTGATATCGAGCTCGTCTTTGGTGTGCGTACTGAGGTTCTCGCTGCCGGCACTCTCGGAGGAACAACGCACCTCGATGCCTTCGCTGACCTAGTCGCCGGTTTCCACGGGGATAGCTTGGCTGCATTGTTGGACTATCTTGAGCTTGCCAAGGAGAAAGAGGATGGACTCGCCTTGGGTGAGGTTCCAGTAGTGCGCAACCGGGTCCAGATCATGACCGTGCACAAGGCCAAAGGCTTGGAGTGGGAGCACGTGTGCGTAGCGCACGCAGACTCATCGAGCTATAAGGCTCAGGCTGAAACATTCCTCACCAAGATTGAGAAGGCTCCCGGCGATGATGACTACATCGAGCTTCCCGAAGACGCTACAAGTCGGTCGGATTTCGGCAAAGCCTGTGTGGCATTCAAGGACCTTGACCGAGAATTCCAAGCAGAGGAAGCAGCTCGCCTTTTCTATGTAGCGATGACGCGCACAGAGTCCACGCTCACGGTGACGGGATCAGGTACCACTAAGCAAAAAGGAAAGAATAAGAAGGGGCCGTACTCCTACCTGCAACTGCTCGCCGCCAAGCATCCTGAGCTCATCATCCATTGGGAAGTCCCAGACCTCCCAGTTGAAGCTGAAGAAGGCGCAGAGCTCAAAGCTCACTTCCCGTCGCTGACCCCGCAACCGGAGGCGGTGGATGCGGCAGCAGCGGTGCGCACTGCACTGGAGGAGCTTCCGCCTTTGCGCGATGGCGAGACCTTTGATTTGTGGGAACAAGAAGCCAACGCACTTATTGAAGAGCACAAGTCTTTGCAGGCCCCCGTCGTTGATGTGGAGCTGCCGAGCGAACTGACGGCTTCTGACATGGTGGCCATGTCGGCCGATCCCATTCAGTTTGCCCGCCGTCAGCGTCGTCCCATTCCCTTTAAACCTAATTCCTATGCCAAGCGCGGTACTGCCTTCCATGCGTGGTTGGAGGAACGCTTTGGAGCACCGGCATTGTTGGGCGAGGATGAGCTGCCTGGCTCCCATGACGAACCGGACCACGATTTGGAATCACTCAAAGAGGCTTTCCTTGCCTCTGATTGGGCACAGCGGACCCCGGCACACGTCGAGGCGCCGTTTGAAATCACCATCGGGGATTCCGTAGTGCGCGGCCGCATGGATGCCGTATTTCAGCAGCCAGACGGATCGTGGCTCATTGTGGACTGGAAGACGGGCAGACGCCCGCAGGGAGCTGCGCTAAAGTCAGCACAGATTCAGCTCGCTGTATATGCCGAAGCGTGGCGCCGAATCCACGGTGTTGATTCTGTCCGAGCAGCATTTTTCTACGTCCATGAGAACTTCCTTTTGGAGCCGGAGGACTTGCCCACAGGCGCTCGTCTCGCAGAGCTTTTAGACTCTGCAGTTTCAACCCCGCCGGGGTTGAGTCTAAGGTAGTCTCACGGTACATTCGCTCCGTCCAAGGGAGGTTGGCACCTCGTGGCCAAACGCATAGGTAAACGCCTTAAGTCGCGTTTCTTACCGCAGATCGAGTTGACGTCGCAGCCTGACCATGCGCTGATTGACGTCATCACTCTCCCGCGTACAGAAAGCACCAACCCGTGGAAGCAGCTCGCACGCCGCGTTTTGTGGGCCATGGGATTGCTCGTTTTCGTCACCATCGTCGTTTACTTCGACGGCGATGGCTACAGCGAGGATCTGTCGTTCCTCGATGCGGCGTATTATTCGGCAGTGTCACTCACCACCGTGGGTTATGGTGACATCGTTCCGGTTACCCCACAAGCACGGTTTCTGAACCTCGTCATCGTTACACCTGCCCGACTGCTCTTCCTTGTGCTGTTGGTCGGCGCTACGTTGTCAGTGCTCACGGATCGTGCGCGCCGCACATTTGAAATCCAGAATTGGAGAAAGCAATTGCGTAACCACACTGTCGTTATCGGCTATGGCACCAAGGGCGCTGGTGCGGTGGCCGCACTCATTGCGGATGATGTCCCGCCTTCGCAAATCGTCGTCGTTGATACGAACCGTGCTGCACTTGCCAATGCAGAACACCATGGACTCGTCACCATCTACGGTTCGGGATCGAAGCAGGACGTCCTGCGCATCGCCGGTGCACAACATGCGTCGTCAGTCGTCGTGACGCCGTCCACCGACGATACTGCGGTGCTGTGTACGCTATCCGTGCGCGAGCTCAACCCTAAGGCCAAGGTGGTGGCTTCTGTTCGTGAATCCGAGAACCGCCACCTCCTTCTGCAGTCAGGCGCTGACTCAGTGGTGACCTCTGCAGAGACCGCTGGACGCCTCCTCGGCTTGGCCACCGTTACCCCAACCGTGGTGGAAATGATGGAGGATCTTCTGTCCCCGAATGAGGGCTTCTCCGTCGCGGAGCGCGCGGTACGTGAGTTTGAAGTCGGCTCTAACCCACGCCACTTGGCAGACATCGTGCTAGCCGTCCTCCGCAACAATGAGCTGCACCGCGTGGACACCGCGGATGCGTATGCCCTGAAACCGGGTGACCGCCTGCTCTACATCAAGCATGAGATGCAGCAGGCAATTGAAGACTCCGATGAGGACGAGGACGACGACAAGTAATGTTCCTGCCTGTCACCGAAACCGGCCGGATCCCTGTGGATACAGAGGGCCGGCCGGTCCTTGTTGCCGAACCGGCAGGTGACATTCTTGTGGAGGTAGGCGAGGTCCGTGCCTTTGTACTTGAGACTTCTGCCGCTGAGAAACTTGGTGCTTTGCGGGATGCCACGTTCTTTACTGGTCAGCACGCTGTGCTTAAAGCGCTGCATCTTATCCGTAACCGTCGCGAAGCGCGCTTCGATCCGCGCACAGGTCAGGAGTTGGACTACCCAGCACCTGGAGCCGTGGGGCGCATAGGGGAGCGAATGGTCTTTCCGCGAGTAGATCCCGCGGTTATCGGTATCATTCATCATCCTGAGCTGGATCGCATCCTGTTGGCCCGGAACAGGCACCGCCCGGGATTCTTTTCCCTCATCGCGGGCTATGTTGATCCGGGAGAGACGTTGGAGGACGCGATGGCACGGGAGGCCCTCGAAGAAACCGGCCGCCGTATCCATTCAGTGACGTATTGGGGTTCCCAACCGTGGCCGCCCAGTGGGTCCCTTATGGTGGGCTTTTCCGCGGTGGCACAGGATGTCCAACCCGTGTGCGATACTGACGAAGAACTCGCAGAGGTTCGGTGGGTGTCCCGTGCCGATGTGCCGAGTTTGCCCATTGCCCGTTCGGGCTCAATTGCACACACGATGATTATGGAGTGGTTCCACGGTGATGAGACCGGATCTGTCCCTGCTCGATGAAGATCAGCGCGCCGCTGCGACGGCACCGCGCGGCCCGGTCTGCATCCTCGCGGGCGCGGGCACGGGTAAAACCCGTACGATTACCTACCGCATCGCCCACATGGTGGACCGAGGATTCGTCAACCCGCAGCGCGTGCTCGCCGTCACATTCACCACGCGTGCGGCGAGTGAGATGCGCGAGCGCCTCCACCAGATGGGCGTCGGGGGAGTGCAGGCCCAAACCTTCCATGCGGCGGCTCGCCGCCAACTGAAGTTCTTCTGGCCGCAGGTGGCTGGAGACCTGCCATGGCAGCTCATCGATAACAAATTCAGCCTCGTTGGCCGCGCAGTCCGGTCATTGGGCCTAGAGAACACCAAGGACACCATTAGGGACTTCCTTGGGGAAATTGAGTGGGCTAAGTCCTCACTCATTAGCCCCGAGGGCTACCCAGGCATCATCGAGAGCACGGACCGCGAAGCGCCTGGGGATCCGAACGCCGTGGCGGAAGTTTTTCGCCGCTATGAGGATATGAAGTCCACCCCTGACCTCATGTACTTGGACTTCGATGACTTGCTCATGCACATTGCCGGGGCCATCGAAAATGTGCCGTCCGTGGCGGAAGTATTCCGTGAGCAATATCGCACCTTCGTCGTGGACGAGTATCAGGACGTCACACCACTACAGCAGCGTGTGCTTGAAGCCTGGCTAGGGGAGCGCGATGACCTGACTGTGGTGGGTGACGCCAACCAGACCATTTACTCCTTTAACGGAGCCTCCCCGGAATACCTGCTGGACTTTTCCCGCACGTATCCGCAGGCCACGATGATTAAGTTGCAGCGAGATTACCGTTCCACCCCGCAGGTCACAGATCTGGCGAATGCGGTCATTGCTAAAGCTACTGGACGCGCCGCTGGCACTCGTCTGGAGCTGCAGGGCATGCGTGAGCCGGGGCCAGAGCCCACATTTAAGGCCTATGAATCCGAGGAAATTGAGGCCAAAGAGGTCGCTGGTCAGGTGCTCACCCTGCTGAACCAGGGCGTGAAGGCCTCAGAGATTGCCATTCTTTACCGCATCAACGCGCAATCGGAGCACTTTGAGCAGGCCTTGGCGGATGCCGGAATTGTCTACCAAGTTCGCGGTGGCGAAGGTTTCTTCCGCCGCCCAGAAATTCTGGAGGCCATCCGCGTGCTCATTGCGGCTACGCGCCGCGATGATCTTCCGGAGGACCCAGTGGCTATTGCCCGTGCCGCCTTTGTGGAGCTGGGGTTAACGGCTACTGAGCCGCAGGGTGCGCAGGCTCGTGAGCGTTGGCAGTCCCTCAGCGCGCTCGTGGATCTCATTGCTCAGATTGTGGAAGACCACGAGGACATTGACCTCAACGGTGTGCTGGGAGAGCTACACCGCCGTTCGGACAACAAGCACAACCCCACCATGGAAGGCGTTACCTTGGCCACCATTCACGCGGCCAAGGGTTTGGAGTGGGATGCGGTGTTCCTCGTGGGGCTCACCGAGAAGCTGCTGCCCATCAACCACGCCATCAAGGCAGGTGACGAGCAGGTGGAAGAGGAACGCCGCCTGTTCTACGTGGGCATTACCCGTGCCAGGGAGCATCTAGCCTTGTCGTGGGCATTGGCAAAAACAACTGGCTCGCGGGCCTCGCGTGAACGCACACGTTTTCTCGATGGCCTTGTTCCTGAACTCGAAGAAAGCCAATCCAGCAACCGCCGTTACCGCCCACGCCGCTGTCGGGTGTGCTCTGCTGAACTCACCAGCCCGGCAGAAAAAGTCCTCGGCCGTCACGAATGGTGTGAGTATGAGGGAGATGAGGAAGTTTTCACGGCACTGCGTTCCTGGCGTGCCTCAGTGGCAAGGGATTCCAAGGTTCCGGCCTACGTCGTCTTTTCAGACGCCACCTTGCAGGCCATCTCAGAGGCGTTGCCGTCTACGGAGGCTGAGCTGCTCGATGTATCTGGCGTGGGGCCTGCCAAACTGGAGCGCTATGGGGCGGAAGTCCTGCAGATCATTGCCTCTACCCACTAGGGCCGCACAGATTACCCCCTGCAATAAGGGCAGCGTGGATGCTCCAGTACGAGGCGGTGCTGTTCAACTCCGTACAGGTCAACCTCCTTGAGCTCTCCCGCCAGTGGTCGTGTGCGTGGCGCTCCAGGCGGAGCTGGACGTCCCATCAGCCGCCGGATTGTGACCACTGCATGCATGACCACCGCGGTGCGTGTCACGGGGTCTCCCGGCCGTGATGCTTCACTAGCGCGTTGGGCTACCTCGTGCCACTGTTCATCGGCATCGATGCGGTGCAGGTGTGCGCACATCGGACAAGGTCCTGTGCCTTTAACGCGCACTGGCCCGATGATGCCCCGAGCGTCCAGCATGGAAACCGGAAGCCACGTCGCCGGACTTTTGTGGAGAGCATGCGCCCATTCCACCGCTCCACTGAGCATGTCGACCGCCACGATGGGCAGATGCCCGGACACTCCTTCGATATACTTCGCGGGCGGTTCTGTGTGCAGTGGTGAGCGAGGTTGGAAATGGTCGGTGAGGAGGGCATCTCGAAGCTCATCGGCCAACACCGACGTTCCCAGCACCGCCACGCGTTGCGGTGCGGGTTCCGGCCACAGGACGTTGTAGCTGATGAGATCATCCACCACACTGCGTGCGGCCGCTGGGGTAAGCCCGGTGTTTTCAATTGATTTTTCAATGGTTTGCCTTGTCAGCGGCGTGCGAAGGCGGTTGAGCAGACTTGCCAACTGTGGGTGCGCTTCCAGCACACCGACCCGTGTGGCATCCATACCGCACTGTAAGATGCCTGGCTCGCGTTCCAGTACCGCCACGTCGGGCGCCAATGCGTAGGCCTGTGCCGCCATGTGTTCCTCCCCGTGTCGCGGCATCCCTCCCAGCCGCGGTTGGCTTCCATTGCACCACAGGTAGAATGCCCTGTCATGTCGAGTAATCCCGAAGTGCGTGTCATCCGTTCCGCCCGGCGCCGGCGTACCGTTCAAGCCCGCACTGTCGACGGCATTCTGGAGGTACGCATTCCCGCGTGGATGTCCTCCGCGGAGGAGGAGAAGGCCGTGGCGGACATCGTGGCGAAGGTGCAGAAAAAGCACACATCGACGCAGCTTTCCGACGCCTCCCTCACCACCCGCGCCCACTCTCTCAACACGCGCTACCTGGAAGGCCGCGCGAAGCTGGGGTCTATTCGTTGGGTGAGCAACCAAAAATCCCGTTGGGGCAGCTGTACTACCTCAACGGGAGATATCCGCATTTCTGACCGTCTGCAGGACGTCCCTGAGTACGTTCTTGACGCCGTGATCATTCACGAGTTAACCCATACCTTCATTTCCGGGCATGGCCCGGAGTTTTGGGAGTGGGCTGACCGGGCACCGAAAGCGGAACGGGCCAAAGGCTATTTGGAGGCCTATCAGCGCTTCCGCTAACCGCGCAGTACAGTAGTCCTGCCGCGCGCACTAGTTGTCGCGGGATTCTTTGCCTTCGCCCTCATCCTTACCCGTGCCGTCGTCCGAATCGTGGACGTCCTCGTTAGACGCGGAGTCTTGGTCGGGAGTGCCGTCTTCTTCCGCGGCATCAGTTTGGCCACTGGACTGCTGCTTGAGCATTTCCTCCAGCTTGGAGAACTCCTCTTCGAAGCCCTCGTCGGTGCTGTCATCGAGCAAACCGTCGATGAAGGAGGCAGGGTTCTCGATGTGTTCGGCCGTAGGAAGCAGGTCTGGGTGATCCCACGCGGAATCACGCTTGTCCACACCGACGGCCACGGTGGCGCGGCGCCAGAGCTCAGCGGCAGCCTCCACCTTCGGGGCGTTGAGCTCAATGCCGACGACCTGGGAGAAAGCCTTCTCGGCAGAGCCACCGGTGGAGCGGCGGTGCGACCACGCCTCATTCATAGCCTTCGTCGATGGAATGCGCTCGCCCAAGGCTTCGGTGACAACGTGCTCGACCCAGCCCTCAACGAGCGCGAGCAAGGTCTCTAGGCGGGAAGCTGCGCCCGCATTACGGGAGGTAATGCGGGGGGAGAGGTCCATGCCCTGTAGTTTGCCCATCGCATCCTGGATTGCCTGCGGGTCACCGGACTCGAGGTTGAGCTCGCGGGTGGCCTCCTCAATGTGGGAGGTGTCGATGACGAGGCCCATGGCGTATTCCTCCACGGAGGATACAAGGCGTTCTACCAGCCACGGAACGTGCTTGAACAGGCGCTGGCGGGCGGCCTCACGGGCGCCGATGTAGACCAGCACCTCCTGGCCCGGAACGTTGAGGTTTCGGGCGATGGCCTGGATGTTGTGCGGCAGCAACGCTGTGGTGCCAGCAGGGGAGACCGGCAGTCCGAAATCGGAACCGGTGAGCGCCTGGGAGGCCAAATCACCGAGCGCGTGGCCGAGCTTCATGCCGAAATTCATGCTGGACATCGAGTTCATCATCGAGGTCATCGGCCCCATCATCTCGCGGGCCTCCTCTGGCAGGGACTCGAGCTGCGCATTGTTCATGTGCTCAGCCACCGGGGTCACCATGCGCTGCCACATGGGCAGGGTGTGCTCCAGCCACTCTGTGGAATTCCACGCCGTAACAGAACCGGAGGCGGTGGGGAGCAGGGTGGCATCATCAAGCCACAGCTCCGCCAAGCGCACGGACTCCTGAACCGCAGTGCGGTCCTTCTCGTTGACTTCCTTGTCTCCGGAGATCTGTTGCTGGGCGATGCGCTTGGCCAAGTCATAGTTGACCGGTCCGGAGCCTTCCGGTGAGCTCATGGAGGAACCCATGCCGGAGAGCATCTGGCCAAACTGGTTGAGGAGATCGCCTAGGCCACCGCCACCGCCAGCGCCACCCGCGCTGAAGCCGAAGGCGCCAAACGGGTTCTGGTCGCGACGATCCTTGTCGTCGTCATCATCGTTGTTGGGAAAAGAGAAACCGAATCCGTTGTTCATGCGCCCCAATCTACCGGTTTCTGAGCTAAGGATTCTAGGTTCACGGCAACGCTGAGAGCGAACAGGCCGACAAACGTTGTAGGCTGTTTCTCCGTGAATCGACAGCAGAACCCCCGAACCCGCCGCCTTCGTACCCTGACCTGGGGAGCGATCCCGGTGGCGCTGACGGGAGCCTTGCTGAGCATCGACCGCATCCCGGGCACGGACATCACGCTGACTGTTCCCTATGCTTCTGAAGGTCCGGGGCCCGTCGTGGATACCTTGGGTGAGGTCGAGGGCATGCAGGTCGTTGAGGTTAAGGCGCCCGAAACCTTTGAACCTTCTGGTCAGCTCAATATGACCACGGTGTCGGTGCGCACCAACATGACGATGGCGCAGGCGCTTGGCCGGTGGATGTTTACTGATGACACCCTCGTGCCGATCGAGAACATCATTCCCCAAGGTAAGACGGATGAGGAAGTCCAGGAGGCTAACCAGCAGGCTTTTACGCAGTCGGAGTCTGCCGCCACGGTGGCGGCCATGGACTACCTCAACAAACCGGTGCGCATTGAGGTAGCGCAGGTGCTTGGTGACGCCCCCGCGGCCGACTCGCTCCATGAAGGCGATATCATCACCGCCGTTAACGCAGATCCCGTCAGTGAACCCGGTGAGGTTCAGGAGAAGGTTCGTGAGCTCGCTCCAGGCGATGAGGTGACACTGGACATCGTTCGCGAGGGCAAGGACAGTACGGTGACAGTGACCCTCGGTGCGCATCCGGAGGATGAGGACACCCCGCTGCTGGGCATTCTTATGATGTCGGTGCCGACTGAGGACATTAGTGTGGATTACAATCTGCAGGACATCGGAGGCCCGTCAGCAGGCATGATGTTTACGCTCGCGGTCATTGACAAACTGTCCACTGAGGACCTCACAGGCGGTGCGGTTGTGGCTGGTACCGGCACCATCGGTGAGGACGGACAGGTGGGGCCCATCGGAGGTATCGCCCACAAAGTTCGCGCTTCCCGTGATGCGGGCGCGGAGCTTTTCCTGTCCCCAGCGGAGAATTGTGCGGAAGCCACCAGCCGAGACACCGGTGACATGGTGGTGGCGAAGGTACACACCCTCGATGACGCAATAGCGGCAATGCGAAACTTCGCCGATGGGGAAGAAGTCGAGACCTGCGGGACCCCGCCGCACCGCGGCTAGCTAGACCAGCCCCAGCTCCTTGAGCCGCTCCTCCGGATCATCCTGGTCGGTGGAGATCATCTGCTGCATGATGAGGCCTTCGTCGTTATCGACGACGGTCAGGATTGCGGTGTTACCCAGCATGGACCAGCCCACTACGCGGTTGCCGCTGTCCTCGATGACGCGAGAACTGCGAAGCTCCGTGAGCACCTGGGTGGTCTGGGAGGCTTTGGCCTTGGATTTGAAGAACTGGAACTGGCCCACCTCAGCGCCAGAACAGTTGAAGGAGTCCGTCACACCATTGGGATCGCAGCGATCGAACTGCTCGAAAATCTCTTCCGGAACGAGGCCACCGAAAATCTCGTAGGCCTCGTTTACGGAAGCGTCGAATTTCCCTCCCGATGCCGAGCTTGGCTCGGCAGAGTCAGAGCCCTCGCCATCCTCCCCGTCAGCGGTGGAGGCAGAGCTGCGTGAACCACTCTTACCGGCAGATGCGTCCGCGGACTCGGATTCTTCAGCGGAGCTCGTCGAGACAGCCGAGCTTGTTTCAGTGGCCTGCTTCGATGCGGAGGTGGGAGACTCTGGGCTCTTCTCCTCGGTGGCAGCAACTGTGGAGGCCGGTGCTGGCTCAGGGTTTTTCTTGTGGCCGCATGCGGCAAGGAGTGAGCCGGTGGCGAGCACGACTGAGGCAGCGGCGGTGAGGCGGGTGGTCAAGCGCACGAGATACTCCTCTAAATTGCGGTACTGCGGTACACGTAGGTAATACTATCTGCCCAGTTTAGTCGATTAAAGGACGTCGTCTGGATCCTGCTCGAGGCCATAGCGCAGGGCGGCGATGACTCCGGGGGCGACGTTGGGCCCGCCACGCAACTGGATATCATCCTCCGCGAATGGGCCAGCGGCCTCTAGCTCCTCCTCAGTGGGGCGCAGCTGGAGCAAAGTGAGCTCTGCACCTTCCGTCCCATCCTCTCCCACGCCTTCGCGGAGGACACCGGAGAAAAGGCGAGCGGGGTGGGCGTCGGCAAGCGCGGCGTCTGCGGTGTCTTTGAACGTGATCTCCTGTGCCAAGATGACTCCGGCGACCTCACGCGGCCATGCCAAACGTGCAACATACTCGGCTAGGTGATCCGAACCCGGCTCGATACCTTCGGGGAGATCCTGGACCACGAGTGTGAGAGGGGAATCCTCGTCGACATCCCCCAGCTGCGCTGCCACCAAGTCGGTGGGGACAAGGGCAAACAGCGTAGGAGGGGCGTCCCAGCCTTCGGCGTGAATGAAATCCACGGCCTCGCGCATGGCCTTGTTGAGCGCGCGGTTAGCAGCTGGCTGGGAGTTGGGTTGGGAACTCATAAGCGTCCTTGTTCGTTGACGGTGGTAGTGCTTCTCTAGACTAGAAGCTTGATACCTCTATATTCGCACGACACTTGATTGGAGCTGGAGTTGGCTTCCGGACTCAACCGACCCACCGCCCCGATGAAACGTCCACCCAGGGTGCTGTCCTGGGTAGTCGCCGTCATCGCTATCCTCTTGTTCATCGGCCCCATGTTCGTGGGCTTCTACACAGACTGGAAGTGGTTCGGCGCGATTGAGTACCGCGGGGTCTTCACCAAGACCCTGATCACGCGCTTCGTGCTCTTCCTTATTTTTGGTCTGGTCGCCGCCGCCATCACTTACGTTGCTGGCCTTCTGGTCTGGCGCGGGCGCGGGGCATCCATGGACATGGCGGACCTCAATTCGCCCGTCTACCAGTACCGCAAGTCCATTGAAAGCACCATGGGGGTCTTCCTCAAGGCCATCCCTGTGCTTGTTGGTATTGTTTCCGGCCTGCTGGGCCAGGCTAACTGGCGCCCAGTCATGCTTTTCCTCAACTCGCATGATTTCGGCGTGACTGACCCGCAGTTCAACCACGATCTGGGTTTCTATGCTTTCCGCCTGCCGGTGTGGTCGATGCTGGTCAATGCTCTTTCGTTGCTGTTTGCCGTGTGCTTCCTCATCGCGCTGGTGGGACACTACATTCTCGGTGGCATCCGCATTGGTAACCGCGCGGCCGGTGTGCGCGGCTCGTTGTCGAAGTCCGCGCGCACCCAGCTGGCCGTGACGGCTGGTATCTGGATGCTGCTGCAGGTGGCCAGCTACTGGCTGGAGCGCTATCAGTTGCTCTACACGAAGCACTCGCTGTTCACCGGTGGTTCTTACACCGACATCAACGCCTACCTGCCGGCGAAGATTATCCTCATGATCATCGGCGTATTCGTCGCCGTGGCCATTTTCTCCGCAGTGGTGATCAAGGACCTGCGCATCCCGGGTCTTGCTGTGGTGCTCATGGTGCTCTCGGCACTGGTCATTGGCCAGGGCTGGCCGCTCATCATGGAGCGCTTCTCTGTGAACCCGAACCGTCAGGCCAAGGAAGCCGAGTCCATTTCCCGCAACATCGAGTCCACGCGTTTTGCTTACGGTCTGACCGAAGACAAGGTGACGTACGAGGAAAACTGGGGCGCCGGCGATGTTGCCGATGACAAGGTTGCGTCCGATAATTCGACGATTTCTAACCTGCGCTTGTTGGATCCAGATATTCTTGCGCCGACGTTTACGCAGATGCAGCAGCTCAAGAACTTCTACGGTTTCCCGGAGACGCTGGCGATGGACCGCTACGAGATCGACGGCGAGATCCGTGATTTTGTTGTCGCTGCCCGCGAGTTAGATCCCAACGAGCTGCAGGAGAACCAGCAGAACTGGATCAACCGTCACACCGTGTATACCCACGGCAATGGCTTCATCGCCGCTCAGGCCAATACGGTTGATGAGGTCGCCCGTGATGCAGGTTCTGCCCGCGGTGGCTTCCCCATCTTCACCGTGGCTGATCTGCAGACGCAGTCTGGCAAGGATGCCGAGGGCGAAGGAGAGACCAAGAACGCCGAGGAATCCTTGGGCATTAAAGTGGACGAGCCGCGCATTTACTTTGGCCCGGTAATCGCTAGCGCACGCGATGGCATGGATTACGCCATCGTGGGCAAGACTGGTGAGCAGTCGGTGGAGTACGACACCGATACCTCCACCTACACCTACGAGGGGAAAGGTGGCGTGGACATCGGAAACCTTGTGGACCGCACAGCCTTTGCCCTGAAGTACCAGGAGCTGAACTTCCTGCTGTCGGACCGTGTTGGTTCGGAGTCCAAGTTGCTTTATGACCGCGATCCGCGTGAGCGCGTGGAGAAGGTTGCTCCGTGGCTGACCACGGATTCTTCCACCTACCCGGCGGTCATTGATGGCCGCATCAAGTGGGTTGTCGATGGCTACACCACCCTGGACTCGCTGCCGTACTCGCAGCGAACCTCCCTGACGGAGACTACCCAGGATGCGCAGAACCCGAACGGCACGACGCAGCGTCTGGTCAACGACCAGGTGGGCTACATCCGTAACTCGGTGAAGGCTACTGTCGACGCCTACGATGGCACCGTTGATCTCTATGAGTTCGACACCGAAGACCCTGTCCTCAAGGCGTGGGAAGGCGTCTTCCCGGGCGTCGTCAAGCCGGAGTCGGAGATTTCCGACGAGCTGCGCCAGCACCTGCGCTACCCGGAGGACATGTTCAAGGTGCAGCGCAACCTGCTGGCCAAGTACCACGTGGATGACCCGGGCGTGTTCTTCAACAACGATGCCTTCTGGTCCGTCCCGGAGGATCCGACCGCCGGCGAGTCCCAGGGCTTGAACCAGCCGCCGTACTACGTGTTGGCCTCTGACCCGGAAACGAACAAGCCGAGCTTCCAGCTCATCACCTCCTACCGTGGCCTGAACCGTCAGTTCCTGTCCGCACACATGGCCGTGTCCTCCGACCCGGAGACCTACGGCGACATCACCGTGCGCGTGCTGCCGACGAATACCCAGACTCAGGGTCCGAAGCAGGCCCAGGATGCCATGATGTCCTCCGACCAAGTCGCGCGTGACCGCACGCTGTGGCAGGGCTCGAATGACCTGAAGAACGGTAACTTGCTGGCGCTGCCGGTGGGCGACGGTGAAATCCTTTACCTCGAGCCCATCTACTCTCAGCGCAAGGGCCAAGAGTCGGCCTTCCCGAAGCTGCTGCGCGTGCTTGTGTCCTACAAGGGCCGAGTAGGCTACGCCCCGACGATTGGTGAGGCCCTGGAACAGGTCGGCATCGATCCGAAGGCCGCCCAGGACATCACGGAGATCGAGGGCGACTCGGGCAAGAAGACCGACAAGGATGAGGCGAAGGATTCCGAGGGCGACCAGAAGGACGCCAAGGATGGCAAGGACTCCGAGTCTTCTGCACCGGCCTCCGCGCCGAAGGCCTCCAACGAGGGCGAGGCGATCGACGCCATCAACAAGGCTCTCGACGGCGTGGACAAGGCCAAGGGTGGCTCCTTCGAGGAGTACGGCAAGGCTCTGGACGAGCTGGACAAGGCAGTGGAGGACTACCGCTCACTGCAGTCCCAGTAAGTCCGATTGAAGGCTGAGCAAGATAGCCGGCCACTGACCACGAAATGGCGCCTGCCCAGGGGATTTGGGTGGGCGCCATGGCGTCTGTATAGTTACATGAGTCGCCAGCGCACGAGACAGTGCGCAGAGCGCTTGATGTTCGGAAGTGCATCTCGACGCGGGGTGGAGCAGCTCGGTAGCTCGCTGGGCTCATAACCCAGAGGTCGTAGGTTCGAATCCTGCCCCCGCTACCAACTTCCAAGCCCCTACCAGGAGAAACACTGGTAGGGGCTTTAGTTATTTCTCTTAAGGCGCACGTCCTGGGACTCAAATCGGGACTTTAGCGATGGCATTTTGTCACTTAAGCCGGTTTGGAAGTGATGGGGTTAAGTGACAATTTTCGATTTTGTGACCTTGGATGACTGTGTCGTTTTGAGGAGTCGTCTGCACGGATTTCAGAAGTCCTCTGTACTATCGCCATCCACTCCGGAGAGGCCGCGGGCGTTCGTCCACTTCATCTGGAACGCGATTCGACAGAGCGCATTCAATACGATGGTCTTTTTCTCCCTGCGAAGGATGGGGGCAGTTTAGGGTGCCAGGGTGTTGACCAGATCGAGGAATTCCTCAGCGTAGGCAATTTGCTTGCGTAGCTTTTCGTAGCGGGTGCGCGTCTCCTCACGAATGTCGGCAAGGGTGGCCTTGGCATTACTCCGTGCCTGCTGTGCGGTATCACTGTCCTGCCCGCCATCTGAACTATGAAGAATCTCCGCAGCTTCCAGGAATTCCCGCATCTGATCCAGAGTAAACCCCAGCGGTTTCATCCGTCGCACCAGCAAAACACGACGTACATCAGCCTCACTATAAAGCCTGAACCCACCAGGGCTACGCCCCGATGGGGTAATCAGGCCGACGTTGTCATAATAACGCAAGGTGGGAATCGACAACCCCGTCTGGTCAACGACCTCGCCGATCTTGAAATTACTGTTTTGCATTGCCTGTTCTCCTTCACTGTGATGTTGCCCACGGGTTCCTGTGCCTGGGTTGGCGGTTGAGTAAAACTCCCGCTACCATGACCACCATCACCAAACCTAAAGTTACTAGAGGGTTGGATTCCTTTCGGGCGTTCGCCCAGTTACCTATCCCCTCAAAGATTGGACATCTATGACTGAAACTAGCACGGCGGCCCCCGCCCCCTCCTGAGTCCAGACGGCGCTGATGCCCCTACCGGGATCATCGCATCCTTCCGTTACGCATTTTCTTCCCCCGCCCGTATCCGTATAGAGATTCTGGCCGGACTGGCGGTATCCCTGGCGCTGATCCCTGAGGCCATTGCCTTTTCCATCCTTGCCGGTGTTGACCCAGCCATGGGTCTGTTTTCCTCGGTAGTCATGGCCATTGCGATCGCCTTTACCGGTGGCCGCCCGGCAATGATCACCGGCGCCACCGGGGCTATTGCCCTAGTCATTGCTCCTGTGGCGCGTGGTTACGGGATGGATTATTTCATCGCCACCGTCCTGTTGGGCGGTGTCCTACAAATCGTGCTCGGCGCCCTCGGTGTGGCGAAACTTCAGCGTTTTATCCCCCGATCGGTGATGCTGGGTTTCGTCAATGCACTGGGCATTATGATTTTCACCGCCCAACTCGAACACCTCATTGATGTGCCTTGGATAGTCTACCCACTCGTCGGCTTGGGTGTGGTGATCATGATTTTCTTCCCCAAGCTCACCAGTGTGATCCCCGCCCCGCTGGTCACGATTATCGTGCTCACCGGTTTGGTCATTGCCGCCGGTTTGACTGTCCCGACGGTCTCGGACATGGGCAAGATGCCGGAGACCTTACCGTCCCTGTTTATTCCGAACGTGCCGTGGACGTTGGAGACCCTGCAGATCATCGCGCCTTATGCCCTGGCCATGGCCGTGGTCGGTCTCATGGAATCGTTGATGACCGCCAAGCTCGTCGATGACATCACCGACACTCATTCCGATAAAACTCGTGAATCCTGGGGACAGGGGGTGGCTAATATTGCCTCCGGTTTCTTCGGCGGCATGGGTGGCTGCGCGATGATCGGTCAAACCATGATCAACGTCCGCGAATCCGGGGCACGTACCCGCCTATCCACCCTGTTAGCCGGTGTGTTCCTGCTGGTCCTGGTCCTGGCACTGGGCGACATCGTTGGCATGATCCCGATGGCTGCGCTGGTGGCAATCATGATCATGGTCTCGGTCGGCACCATCGACTGGCACTCGGTGCATCCACGCACCCTTAAACTCATGCCGGTCTCTGAGACCATTGTTATGGCCGTGACGATTATTGCCACCCTAGCCACCAGCAACCTGGCCATTGGTGTGGTGTTGGGTGTGGTCACCGCGATGATCATGTTCGCCCGTCGGATGGCACATATCGCTTCCATTGAAAAGGTCTCCGAGATCGACGGCGACGGCGATGGCGAGATTGATACTCGTACCTACCGGGTGCATGGCCAGTTGTTTTGGGCATCAAGCAATGACCTGGTTTATCGCTTTGATTACACCGATTCTGCCCGTCATATCACTATTGATCTCACTGAGGCGGAGATCTGGGATGCCTCCACGGTCGCGACCTTTGACGCGATTACGCAGAAGTTCCAGGACAGAGGCAAAACCGTGTCCATTATCGGGCTCGACGGTCCCAGTCAGGACCGGCTGAACCGCCTGTCTGGCCGGCTTGGCACCGGCCACTAACATCCCCCGACTCGAGCACATCGACTTGGCGCCCCAACTTATAACCGGGGCGCCAGTTTATTGGTGCTGTTGCAAAGTTGGGGCATAGGAAGAGCATAAAAGAAGCGTAGCGGTTAACCGCTACGCTGTGTTGTGGGGATTTTTACTTTTTACGGTGCACGTGTTCTAGTTAGTGGTTCGTTTCTTTCCTCGGGTGATTGCGACGGTATTCCTCGACTAAGTGAGCAATACCCGGCGCAGCCTGGGACAACATCCAGGTCATAAGCGCTATAAGAACCCCTATGACGATAAGTGTTAACGCCAACCAGCCCAGTGTTGGGCCGATGCCGTTGGCCTCCTGGACGTGACCCCACAAGGCAGACACGCCGTCGGGTATGCCGAGCATACTTAGCAGCCCGTTCCCCAAGGCTCCGACAGCAACGAGTGCGATAGCAACGAAGAGAACACTGGCTGCAATCCACGAGGCAGACATGCAGGCCTTAATAAAGTTCGTGTTCGACTTTTCCATGTCGTCGTTGTACTTTTTGCGCTCTGCACGTATCTTCTCCAGCAGCTTTTCGTTGGACTCCTTCTCCTGGAGCAGGGCGCTGCGAGCCTTCTTAGATGCTTCTGCTGCCTTGTGCAGGCTTTCGGACTCTTTCGACATTGCCTCAGATACAGCTACTTCTACCAGCGGTTCCAGGCTAGAAGTCAGGCTCGAAGTCATCTGAGCGTTCAGGCTCTGGGCTACTGCTTGGCTGGAATCCTTGTCGAGATGGATGGGGCTTTCGGCTGCTTTGAGTACCAGCTGTTGCATCCTTGTCAGACGCGACATCTGCTCGCTTATCTCGATTAGGTACCCTTTTACCCCCTCCAGGCCGTTGGGCAGATCCTCGATGTTCCTTATCAGCCCGGTGATCATCTGCTGCACTTCCATCATCGTTACTTGGAAGTGACTGCTGCTCACGTAGTTCTTGTTTGCGGCGAGATTGCTTTTTACGTTCCTTAATTCGCTTTCCGCTTGCGTCAACCTCGTCGAGAAGTCGCTGGGCAGAGAACTGAGAATGTCCCCTGTATTCTCCGGCAGACTCTTCAGTTTCTCCTGCAGCGTCTTGATAGCCTTCTCCGCCTTGTCCAGGCGTGGGCTGAGAACCTTCAAGACGCTGTCCATCTTGCCTTTCGCCGCTGCTTGGGCTAGCTTCGTCATCTCGGTCACTGACACCATGATTGAATACCTCCTGGTTGTTATAGTTTTCTTCCTCCTCGTCATCGAGAAGGCTGGAGCCGTATTTCGCCTCCAGGTCGTCATCGGTTGAATTGGCTTGAAGTGCTGCAAGCTGCCGCGCAAGAAGGGCTGATTGGGCCTCGTTAACGCGTTCGGTCACACCCTCTAGCGAGTAGCTGCGGCCCAATTTTGAGCCAGCTTTAGCTGCTTTACGCTTTCGAGTACGTCCGGCCTTCGTGGTGTTCGTGAAGTAGGCATCCTCGCCGTCGTCGTCGACCAGGGCCACGGTTAGCGACTCACCCTCGGTTTTTGAGTTGGGCTGCACTTTTAGAGACAGGTTGTATTTGCCAGCAATCTCTACTGCCTTCGCCAGTGGGTCGTCAGCATCTGCCACCTGTTTATCCGCGCACAGCTCATCCATGCGCTTGCGGGCAAAATCAGCCCACGTGGCTGCGGTCAGCTCATCCACGCCCAGGCCCGTCGAGTCTGTGGACTTGCCCTCCTTGCGTGCCCTGCGCTCAGCAGGAAGCAGCGATATTTCCGGCTCTCGCTCCAGGACACGCATCCCCAAATCGCGCATCAGCTCGTCGTTGATATTGCGCAGCTTGTACCAGTTGCGCATATCCCGAGGTGCAGCCTTCTTTGTCTGCGTATCGTGGTTGGCAAAGACGATATGGTTGTGGACACAGCTGCTTTTACTGTCGGTGTGCGTAGCCACGGTAAACGGAACTCCCGTGCCCTGCGTCAGCCGCATCGCCAGCTCTGAGCCAGCCGCATTAGCCCGAGCTACATCGGCCGGGTTATCCTTATCCAGCTCGTCTTTAGCCCACGATTGGATATAAATAATTGCTTCGTCAGTGCGCTGAGCCGGAGCATATCGCTCCATTTCTTCCACACTGGCTTCCATGAAGTCCACACCCGACCAACGGCCAGCCGTAGCCTCCGGAGAAAACGATTCAGCGTTAGGTTGAACCGTGCATAAAGCATCGGCTCGCACCTCACCCTTGCGGGCATTGTCTGCCGTTCCATAGACGGCGTAGACCGTTGCCGCGCGGATATTCTGGCTGTAGTTAATCTTGATTGTGGACAAAGTCCTTCACCTCTTTGCGAAGAGAAGAAACCTCGGAGCCAATGCTTTCTACAGCCTCAGACACGGGGGCCACGCCGTCGATATTCGCGCGGCGAGCCAACAGGTTTAGATTGACGCCAATCCGCCGCAGTTGGTCGTTCATCTCGTCCAGGCGGCGCAGCGTGTCCGGGGCCAAACGCTTTTGCGTCAGCACGCTCTCCTCCTCCGCGAGGACATAGAGAGCTTCCCGGAACACGACGGCCTTTTGCACCCCTACGACCCGTGCGACCTCCTCGACAAATCGGTCTAAATCCTTATCGAGGCGCACGGTGGTGCGCGAATATGTCGAGAACTTGTCTCGCATATCCACCTCCTACTTATCGTGCTTACTGTGGCAGGGTGGCCCCGACTGCTGATGCAGCCGGGGCCACAGTCTGTTTGTAAGGGTCACGCTTCTCCGGTGTCGGCCCCCTGAATCTGCTGCGCATCTTCAGGCGTACTCGCCACCGTCAAAGACGGCCCTCACAAACAGGCGGCCAGCAAGCCACTCGGGCACCTCCGGTGCCTCGTGGCGCTGGCGAGGGAGATTCTCTCCCTCGACCCTCTGGCCCTACGCTTGCGGGCCAAAATGGCCCGCGTGCTTCGGGCCTGCGGCGGGATTCATTTGACTCTGTGGAGTCCTCTGAATCGACTGCGGAGCCTTTATCGGCTCCTGCGTTCCGCCGCGAGGTGCGCCCTCGTGTCCCTCGGACGCTTCACGGGAGGGGGCCTCCCGTATACCGATTTCTGCGAACAGTTCCCTTACGGAACCGCCGCGAAATTTGGACCACTTGCTTGAAGGCTCATAAGCGCAGGCGTAGAGAACTTCGCCTAATTGACGCTTAAACTCCTCAACCTTCTGGGCTTCTTCGGCTTCTTTTTGCTCCCGCTCCTGGCGGAGAGCTTCAATCTTTTTTACCGACGAAGCGGTCTGAGACTTCGTAATCATAGTCCTGGTTCCCATCCTTTACTGGTGTCTTTTTCTTCTGGTTCATTCTGGAAAAGTGGGGTGAATCGCGGGTTTTTGACCCGAGGGACACGAGGCTTCTTTTCCCGCGGCGGCTGCGGTGGGTAGCCACCTTGATTCTGCTTTTTCCGCCGCGACTGAGCGCGCTCATCGAGGGTTTGCTCTAGCTGATCAAGCTCAGCGTCAACCTTTTCTCCCTCCGCTTTAAGCTGCTCCAAAGACACTTCTTCTTTTGGGGCGTGCTGGGCAAAATCGTCCAGAATCTCCTGGACTCGGTTGGAACGACGGATAATATCGGCGCGGTCTAGACCAACCAAACCGGCGATAAGCCCCTTCGCAGACTCCTCCGCTGCGTACCTGCTCTCCTCCATTTCCGCGCCTGTTTTAGCTCCACTGCGCGGCGCTCGTGGGGCGCTCGGCATCCGTGGTGCTCGGGGCGATTGTGGCTCCATATGTTCCTTCTTATCTTGGGTTGCGGTGTATTGGTGCCATCGGGAACTCGGTCTAAGCACCCGATGGTTCAAGACTTAGCTGGGGTGCTGTTGCTTGCATGGCTAGCGTCTCTGTGACGATAAAAGTGCCTATAGGAGGGCCGCGAGAAAGCTTCATACCAAACCGACCAGGGGGAGGGGTGCTAGACATAGCCATCACCGCGATTCAGCTCATCGGCAAAGGCACGAACAGCATCCATATCGGCATCGCGTAGCACCGTCGAACGCCGATCCTTCTTGCTCATGTGATCCCACTGCGCTCGGGTAAACTCACCCATCCCCAGAGAGGACAACCAATCCACCTTCTGAGCCACGGAAACACGAACAGCCAAACGGTCAACGACGACGAGACCTGCCTTATGCGCGGCAACGAGTTCAGTGAGTAGGGCACCGTCAGCAGTACGGATACGACGACCCCGAGCAGACTCAAATCGCCTAAACCATGTATCCCAATCGTGACCCGTGCGCAGACATCCGGTAGGCCGGTCATCACCGGTTGTCCCATACCGAACCAACTGCATGTGACCAGCAATCCCACGAGCACGCTTGTAGTCATCAATCGAATCCCAGGCACGAGTTTCAAACCCAGCCATCTCGTTACCGTCAATGATGTCCACCCGAAGCGAGTCCCGTAACGGTTCCCGCTTGAGGTCGAAGTCCAAGGCGGACACCGCAGGCGTGAGGTCCACGGGGTGGAAGTCCACCCGATTCACAGACCTCGACAATTCACGGAAGGGAGGGAAAGACGTGTACGGGTTCGGTATTTTGCCCTCGCGCGTCAGAGCCACGTCACGGAACCAACGACGCTCATCGATAGTCCCTCGTTCAATCCCTTCTGGCACCTTCAACCCGGCCTTAGCTAAAACTCCGTGGTCATGTAGGGAGACATTGCCGCGCGTAGAAAGATTCACGAGGTCATCTTGGTGGTGCTTGATTTCCCAGACAGTCGGATCACCGACAAGAGCCTGGCGCGCGTCCCGAAACACGTCGGCGATGCCAAAGCAATCGAAGTGCTCGATCTCCTCAACCGAGGTGATGAAGCCGTCGGTCGTGACCGACAAGATCGGAATCGTGTTGGCCATCGCCAGAAGAAGCGCGCGGACAAGCGATGTCGTCATAGACGCGTGATAGGGAGAAGTCACAGATGACCCACCGATGGACTCCATCTGCTCGGCCCATGCGTCCCAGCCGTTGCGCTCCGAGACGTCCTGAGCCAACTTTCCGTACACGGAATTCGTGGCAACCTTCACCATCAACTCCTCAGGAGACCCTTTGCCGAACGCCTTCTTCGCAGTCGCACGATCAGCAACCATCTGCTTAAGGGCGAAGCGCAGTGACATCGACGGAGAACCGTCAGCATTATTGAGCAACCTCATGCGATAACCGATTTGCACTCGCACCGCCGCCCCCAACATCAATGCGAGATACAGCTCAGGCCCAGCACACCAAGCACCGTGAAAGCCCGCGTACTCACCAACATCGTCACCCTGCGCGGCACCTGCACCGTGCGATGTACGTGGATACAACACGCAATCACCCTCAACCGTTGGCAGACAAGGGACTTTCACATCGGGTGGAAAGTCCCAACTGACATAGGCGACGACAGGTGTAATAGGCCCAAGGGGGAAATCATCGAGCGTGAGTTCCCGGTCTTTCAAGACCTCCTCGATGCAGCCGGTCTCGTAATCAACATCGATCACCGATGCCATTGCGGACGGGTACGCAGACTGGATGTCATGGTCGAACGTTGGATATGGGTGATAACCCGGTGACAAGCAGCTGTTCCAACCGCCGTGGAACGACATCTTGAACGCAGTGTGAGACTGGTTGGCATCTCCATCGACAGGCACAAGCTCGCGACTGGCGTAGTACGACAGGTCGTCATGCTCCTCGGATGCACTCGGATCAGTCTTAGCCACCAATCCACGGAACTGTATGAGGAAGTCTCTCTTAGAGGAAGCACCCATGTACTGCATGATGCCGTCACGAACAGCGCTCGCACCGGCACCAGACAGAGTGACAGGAGGCACAACGTTAAGACCCCACAACATTGCCAGATACTCGACCACGATGACAGCGTCGTTTACCCCATATTCGAGGAACGTCAGCAGATCGTCACCGCGCATAGCGGTCATGTCCTCGATGGCAACGCCCACATCGAGCTTCGGCACACCACATACGTCACCGAGGACTTCAAGACTCTTCTGCCCCGGAGCCGACTGACACATCGTGTCACGCACCAGCAACGAAAACGGCAGCCAACGGTAGCTATTAGAACCCTTACCAGATTTGCGCATGAACCGGGCAGGCTGCAAAGAAACCAAACCGCCCGAAGCCGATGTCACACGGTGCAGCACGTCGTTGTACTTCCCACCACCACTACGTTGAACCGGGGGCCTGCGAAATGCGGTCAAATCGGCGTTCGCAAAATGGCACGCCAACACCAGAGGGATCGACCTCTTGAACACTGCATCGCGGGTGGCGATATAATCAAACCGGTCATCAGCGTCATCACAACGCACATCACGAACTAGAACGCCGCGAGGATCAATCTGCGGACCCTTGCCACGCGCCAACACATGTAGACCCGCAGCAAGGGTAACCACATACAGCGCATCCTCCAAATAGATGCGATCACCTGCCAGCGGCAACACGACAACCTCCACAAGAACGTCATCGTTGAGTGGATCGGTGCACGCGAACTGGTAACTATCGATGGTGCGCTTAGTGACGTCGCCTTCGGCGTAGGTGAACTCGGTATCAAAGCCGACCACATGCGCCATGCGACCAGTACCCATAGACCGCACCGTCGGAAGCGCTCCAAACTCCACAGGACCGTCACCGGCACGAGACGGGTCAGCGACACACTCTGAGTCCCCATCATTAACCCCTGCAACCGCATCGGCATCCACCGCTGCTGCGGAGCCACGACGACCGGGCGCTCCGGCCCGGCCATTCTGTCTCTCCCCTAGGGGATTTTGGCCTGAAACGACTTTAGGGTCTTGACCAGCAGGAACGTCCGTAGAACTGCCTGAAATCGTGGCCAAGGTCTCCGAGACCTTAGCCACAGATCGAGGTTCACGACGTACCAAAACGGTGAAGTACGACGGGTCAGAACGCCCAGGAACGTCGACGGCAGTGTCGACGAGGCGTGATTGCCACTCGGTGCCATTCACGTCAAGCTCGATGAGTTCATGCTCATGACGCACCGTGTCGGGCGCGTCCTTGGGGGAGATCTCTATGCTCCACGACTCGTTCGCTGTCGTCATGGCCTCTCACCACCGACAACACGCCCATCTAGCCACGCCTCAATATCGGCGATTCTGTAGACGACGAGGTTGGCACCCACGCTGGCGTATCTGGGCCCTTTGCCCTGAACACGCCAGTTGTTGAGAGTTTGAGGGGCAATCCCGATCAGGGATGCCGCTACCGAACTTTTAACCGCAATAGGCTCGGCATGATCGACCAGTTTTAAATTAGAAACACCTTTCAAGGTTTGCTCCAGACATGCTGAAAGGGCCCCGGCCTAGCGGTTATCCGCTTTGGGGGCCTGCATATCCGAGTTGCAAACCTTGGGCTTTTATTCTGCCCGGTGCCTCGGTGGCCAACCGTCTCAAGTACGGCTGATTACATTTTACCCTACTTGTGAGGACAAATCAAAGATCGGCGGAAACATCGTAGCCACGACACTGTCCGGTACAGGGTCGATAAGATCCATCGTCAGTCCTTCACCTGCGGCGAAGCGTCGTCCGGTGCTAGGCCGGTAAAAGGTGAACGGCAACGTTTGATCGGCTTCGTTCTCCAGGAGCTCGAGTCGTGCCAGGAGGTGTTTGCGCGCATCGTGCAGACGCGGGTGTCGCTTCTGACGGCCTTTCGTATCGTTCTTCACAATGGCGTCCAGATACCTTAGTTCACGAGCTACGGCGCGGATTTCACCGTAAGTTTCAAGGGCGGTAAGCAAGAGCTGTGTCACCTCCTCGCGGGAAAGTGGGGGAGTGAACAAATCGAGAGCGTCAACATAAAGCGTGTGGTTATCGTCAACCAACGTGCGCAGCACTTCCTGGCGTCTACGCGCGACGTCGTCGGTAGACCATTTTGCAGGACGTTCTGAAGGATCCATACCAGCAATGATAACAAATTCGTACCTATTACAAAAGTGGGTCTATAGTGGTGTGTATGTCCAAGCAAATACGTGCCGCCAGAACGAAACTAAGCCCTGGGGAAGATTCCATCGATCGCGTCGTTGATGCTTTACCGCCGCGTGGTCCATACGAAGCGAAAATCACCGTCCGACTATGGGACGGAACGACTTACCGCCCGACAATCCGGGCAAGGACAAAGGGGGAATTCCGGCGAATTGCCGTCGAGAAGCGGGACAGCAAGCTCAACTCGACGTCGACCAATTGGGATAAGAGTAAGAACTTCTCGGCGTTCATTACCGACGTTTCTAAGCCGGCCATCCAGGCGGCACGGCTGCGGCCGAACACGCGCGCCCGGTATGAGCTCGCATTGAAACAGGCCGAAGCACAGCTTGGAAAACATGCCATTGGCGAGGCTGTGAAATTCCGAACTCTCGAACGCGCATTGCAGGCCATCGCCACCGCAAACGGGTCGGAATCCGCACGGCAGGCCCGTACTGTCGTGAGCAAGTATATTCTGGATCAACTCATCCGCGAGGGCGTTATCGACCACAACCCGTTACGCGGAATCAGTATCGACCTCGGCGAGGTCAAGAAGGGCAATAAACCGCAAGGTGGTCACGCCCTGACGAACGCACAATACGACGCCGTTGTAGACCATCTCATTGCACGCGATACGGCCAGACCGTTACCACCGGGTACGGACAGACGAGCAAGCTCCATCGCAAAACATGGCAACGTGGTTGCGCTGGCACTACTACAAGCGGGGACGGGACTTCGCATCTCAGAGGCGCTGGCGGCGACGAGACAATCTGTAAAAGTCGCTAATGGGCAAATCGCGATCAGCATTACATCTGATCAATCCAAAACGCACAGAGGCCGTTCTATCCCGTTCCTGGACAAGCGTGTCGAAAAGTTTTGGTTAAACCGGCTCGACGGACTAGGAACGACCGACCCACTGATCCCTTCGCCAGGAGACAAGCAGGCGCACTGGCGCACCGACAACGCCGTGAAAGCGTCAGCGGCTCTGTTTAAAGATGTCGGCGCGCAGGTCCAGGACGACCACATCGCTTTAATGAGATCCCATGACTGGCGCACGGTGCTCAATAACCGGGCCATCGCGCGAGGGGTGCCCGCCCAGGTGCGTGCAGCCTACTTCGGGCATGACGTCGACGTGAACACGCGCAACTACACGGATTGGACTGATGTCGACGCTATGCGGGGAGTCTTGAATCTCGGTGAAGAAAGTGGGACTCAAAACGGGACTTAAGAGTCGGTAATCTGCGGTAAGGCGCAGTAAGGCCCAGTATGCTTATACCTCTCTAATCAGCAGGTAAAAGGGTAATAACTGCAGGTGGCTCGAACTTGAGGGTGAGAACCCAGAGGTCGTAGGTTCGAATCCTGCCCCCGCTACCAACTTCCAAGCCCCTACCAGTGGAAACGCTGGTAGGGGTCTTCTTTGTTTTGTGTTGAAACCCGGCATTTGGTGCACTAGATGGTGCACTAGAGTCAGAATCCTGCACCAAACGGAACTGCGACGCTCCAACGAAGCGGCGCAGGTTTTCGGGGCATTGCTTAGTGATTGCGAGGTCGGCGGCAACGAAGGAACGCCACGGGAGCCGGCAGTTCGAGGAAAGCAACTGCGAACTGCTGTGCAAGTCTCACAACCGCGCCAAAGGTAACGCTTAACCAGCGGCGACGCGGGGATCTAACAATGCTGCGTCGCTAGCGCCCGCACCCGGCAAGCCCAATACCAGGCTGCGCTAGCGACGCCCGACACACATCAGTGCTGCACTGCTAGGATACGCCTGCGACCGGCAGAGCCGGGCCGAATACGGGATTGACCACGTACACCCCGTATTCGTGCAAAGGAGCACTGTCATGTCCACTCATTCCCACACGCTTGCATCCCACGGAGAGATCCTCGCGAACCTCCCCGGCATCCTCGGCTTCTACCCGAACAACTCGCTGATCCTCGCGTTCTTCGTCGACGACGAGGGTGTCGACACCATCCGCCTCGGCCCGGTCGCGCGGTTCGACCTGGACGAGGCCGTGGAGAAGCTCACCGAGAGCCGCGAGCGGTTCGCAGCGTGGGTCCACCACCTCGAACTCGACGCTGTTATCGCGTACATGATCAGCGACGACATTGCGCAGCCGGTCTTCGGCGAGACAGCCACGTATCTCACGAGCGGGGCCGTGCACCTACCGCCGCTGCTCGGGGTGGTGCAGGTGCCTGAGATCGTCACCGGGGCTGCGTGGTGGTCTGTGTACCAGCATCCGCTCATCGACGAGCCGCGCCACGGCGTTGTCGGCGAGGTCGCCGCATCGGCGGCGCTGCGGCAGATGCTAGAGCACACCGGCGAGCTGCCGGAGCCGAGCAAAGACGACATCGAGGCACGCCTGAACAGCACCGATCACGGCATCGACGCTGCCGAGCACGCCGACATCATCGAAGACGCGCTGGCGTATATCCCGCCCATGTTCTCCGACGTGCTGCAGCGTGAATACGAGCAGGCGGCGGCAGGAATAACCCAGCCGAGCACGCGCGCTGTTCGATCGGCGCTGAAATGCTTCACTACAAAGCGCTTGCGAGACGCGCTGCTCGCAGCGCTGCTCGATGACCCGCAGGCGGGCCTTGCGTTCATAGAGAAGGTTATGCGCGCTGTCCCGACCAGCTGGCCAGGGATGCGCGCGCAGCTCACCGCCACTGTTGCCGTGCTTGCGCACGCCACAGGCCAGCCGGGGCTAGCTGGCGTGGCTGCGCAGCGAGCCACCGAGATCGGGCCAGACGAGAATTTCCCGTCGTTGGTGGCGAAGCTCACCGACATCGGCCAGGGCGAGCGGATGGTCGAACTCGTCCGCGAGGGCGCCGAGAAGACCCGCACGATCTTGTTTGCCGAGTAGCACCACCTACCCCGTTGCAGCGATGCAACGGGGTTTTTCTTTTCTCGCGGGGCCGTGGCTTGCGACGACCGACACCTCAACGAGGCAGGGGAGTGGCCTTTAGACAGCAGAGCTGTCTCCAACAGACGGATTGACCATCAATCCGAACAAGGAGGCACCTGATGCGCGACTTCATCCACACCGACCTGGAACTGCTCTACCAGCTCGCCGACGGTATCGACGGCGAGGACGCCGATCCGGGCGCAGCGCAAGAACTGCGCGACCTAGAGGCGGCAGGCACACCGCTGCCCTGGGCAGTGCTGTAACGACAGCGCAACCACCCCACAGCAGCAAAGCCGCTGCTTAAGTACCCAAACTGCACAGCAATTCACACCCACTCACGTAAGGAGAACCACCATGTCCAACCCATTCAACAACGGCACCATCGTCGGCAACGCAGCTCGCGCACCGAAGCTGTTCGAGCACGCAAACGGTGGCGCGACGGTGAAGCTCAGCGTCTATGCGCGCAACACCTTCAAGAACAAGGCCACCGGCAAGGTCGAGTCCGAGATCGTGGAGCTGACCGGCTACGTCCAGGACGCGAAGAACCCCGGCGTGTTCGGCTGCATCGGCTCCGGCGATCGCGTCGTGGTGAGCTACTCGTTGAAAACCGACGTCTACACCGACAAGGACGGTGTGAAGCACTACCCGCTGGTCGCACGCATCGACACGGTGCAGTTGATTGATTCCAAGAAGGAGTCCGCGGCCCGAGCAGCCCGTCGAGGCAACGACGCTGCGACCGCAGCGCTCGCAGACGCTGAACAAGCACCGTTCTAGTTACAACAACACCCCGTAGGTTTCCCTGCGGGGTTATTTTTTCTTCAAAATACTAGATCCGCCGAGGTCGTGGTCGACCCATACATCGATTCGTACAGTTCCCGTGTCGCTGAGATGGGATTCATCCAACCTTGCCCCCCGGAAGAGCCCAGTGCAGGTTGTCGACCACCTGTGGGAGCTCCTGGGCCTACAAGACCAGGTACCCGTTACGACTCCCAGAAATACAAGATCTGACCCCTGCGAATGTCGCCCCGGACCTTGAGACCGTCGGTCCCCATTTCAGGTGCTGTTGCAAAGTTGGGGGGAGAGCAGCGAAGACTCAGTTTCTCATTCCCTGATGGCCGCTGCGTGTGGGCGTTCTCAGGCCGTCTCGAAGGCCCGGTTGACGATGACCGCGTCCGGGTTCGGTTGCCCGTAGACAAACATCGTGCCTTGCCCTTTCCGCAATGAGTGCATCGCCTCCACAGTGCTACATGGAGACGAGAACGCCGTTGGGATGCGAAAGTAGCTACGTCTGTTTGATGGTCCAGGAGATCGACGGGCCTGCCGATTGGAGATGTGATCTGATCAGATCAGCAGATCAGACACAATCTACTGTTTCAGTTGCATGGGGCGGTCGAAGAGGTTGTCTTCTGCCTCGTGCTTGTGTTGCGAGGGTGAGTGTGGCGAGAACGGCGAAGGCTGCTCCGATCCACATGGCTGCGGAGGGATCGTCACCGGCTCGGCCGATGGCGAGCGCGCCGATTGCTGATCCCAGGGCGACGCCCATGGTAATGACGGAGGTGTGCACCGTGCTGACCATGTTCCCGGTTCCTCCGATTTCGGCGACGCGGGCGACCATGGCGGGGTTCATCGGCACTCCGGCGACGCCTACGATGAGCACCATGGCCAGCACGAGCGGCTGTGCGTTGCTGAAGGCTCCAAGGAGCGCGAGTGAGATGAATAGCAGTGTGTGTCCGATGCGCAGGATGCCGATGGCGTGCTGGTCGGCGAACTTGCCGACGATGAGGTTGCCGATGAAGGACACGATCCCGTAGGCGAGCAGGATCAGGGTCGTCGTATTCGTCGCGAAGCCGGCGTTCTGTTCCAGCAGCGGGGTGAAGTAGGAGAAGCCGGCAAAGGCTGCGCCGATGGTCAGCAGGCTGACCAGGTATCTGGACCAGAGTTTCGGCGAGCGCAGCTTGCGCAGGTCCTGTGCGGCGGCTTCCTGGGTGGCGGCTTCACGGGCGGGCAGGGTGAGCAGGCTGATGAGGAACACGGCGAAGGCCGCGATGCCTAGGATGTAGAAGCTGGACTGCCAGCCCCAGCGGGCCGCGAGGAAGTGCGACAGCGGCAGGCCGATGACGGTTCCGATCATGATGCCGCCGAGCACGATGGACACTGCTTCGCCGATCTTCTCCGGACTCGGGGCCAGTCGGGCGCTGTAGGACACGGCGATGCCATAGGCGGCGCCGGAGAGGCATCCGGTCAGGACGCGAAGCAGTGCCAGCCACCAGAACTCGTGGATCAGCGGGACCAGGACCTCCAGCGCGGCATAGGTTCCGATGACGATCAACAGCGAGGCTTTGGGTGGGCGATGCCGCAGGAGGTACACCAGCAGCGGGCCTCCGAGCGCCATGCCGAGCGCGTACAAAGTGACCACCGTCCCGACCTGGCCGGTCGAGACGCCCAGGTCTGCGGCGATCTGCGGCATCATCCCCGCGGTCTGGAACTCGCTCATGACCACCACCATGATCGTGAGCATCAGTACGTACAGGTATTTCTTCATTGCTCGGTCTCCAATGTGGATTCTCTAGTACAAAATAAAGGTGCAGGTGAGCCCGACAGCTCACGGATTTCTCAGTAGTAGCGTATCAAGGTGTCAGGGCACTGAGGCCGAGTGCGACGATCCGCCGCAGTTCCTCGGGTGCGGAGCCGGCCTGTGCCATGACGCGAATCCCTGAGATCAGGGTGACGACCAGCAGTGCGGTGTCCCGAGCGTCCAGGTCCGGCCGGAGGCTGCCGTCGAACCTGCCGGCCCTGACGGCGTGCTCCAGCATCGCGAGCTGGCGTCCCAGTGCACGGTCGAGGATGCGGGCGACGCGCGGGTCCTGACTGCCGCGGTCCGGCGTCATGCGTGTCGTCACGACCATGCACCCGGCCGCGTGCCCTTCAGTGGACGCCTCGTACTCCTCGGCGATCATGAGATTCAGAACACCGCTCACGCGTGCGAAGCCATCCAGTTCGGCATCGGCGAGCACCGCCTCCTGACTCTCACCAGTGACCTCGACATAGCGCTCCAGTGCTCGAACGAACAGCTCATCCTTGGAGTCGAAGGCGTTGTACAGGCTGCTCCGCCGCACCCCGGCCGCCGCGCACAACTGCTCAGTCGACGTGTCCGCGAATCCACGCACCCTGAACTGCGCGGCCGCGGCATCCAGCACCGTCGCCTCGTCAAACGTTCGTGGTCTACCCATGTCCGCGATGCTAGCAGTTAATGGACTATGGAGTACAAAACAAACACAGGCCGCGACCGACGCAGCGTTGACTGGTGCAGCCGTTGTTGAATGGGCTGCCCGCATGACGCGCACCTGGCTCGTATAGGTGCTGTTGCAAAGTTGGGGGGGGGAGAGCAGCGAAGACTCAGTTTCTCATTCCTTGATGGCCGCTGCGTGTGGGCGTTCTCAGGCCGTCTCGAAGGCCCGGTTGACGATCACCGCGTCCGGATTGGGGTGCCCATAAGCAAACATCGTGCCCTGACCTTTCCGTAATGAATGCATCGCTTCCATCCCTTTCAACGTCCGGTAGGCAGACGTCCGGTTCTTAAACGCGCCTTTCGGCCCGAGGATCCGCTTCAGCCGACCATGGTCGCCTTCCAGGATGTTGTTGAGGTATTTCACCTGCCGGTGTACCACTGTTGGCGGGCAGATTCCCTCCGCCTTCAGCTCGGATATTGCCTTGGCCAGAGCTGGTGCCTTGTCGGTGTTGATGACCCGCGGGGACCCGGCTGTCGTATTCGATCGCAGCGTCTTGGCCAGGAAACGCTTGGCCGCAGCCACATTCCGTTTTGGTGAGAGGTAGAAATCTAAGGTCTGCCCACCGGCGGTAATAGCCCGGTAGAGATAGCACCACGTGCCGCCGACCCGGATATAGGTCTCATCCACCCGCCAGGACCGGGCCTGCCAGTCGGGTACCTGCCGGTACCAGCGAGTGTGCTTATCCAGCTCAGGGGCGTATTTCTGCACCCAGCGGTAGATCGTGGTGTGATCGACTGGCACACCCCGCTCGGTCATCATTTCTTCGAGGTCGCGGTAGCTCACGCCGTAGCGGCAGTACCACCGCACCGCCCACAGGATGATGTCACGGGGGAAATGCCGACCGGAGAAGATGCCCATGGCTCTGATTATTTCACGCCGGTCTTTCTACTGCCCCAACTTTGCAACAGCACCGTTCCTGGCATTGTTTTACACGTGGCTAGCGAGGTCTAGGCCTTATGTTTACAGAAAGTGGTGAGTGTGGTGTCAGCGGCTAGTGATTCTGGTTCGCGTGGGCAGCGGGTGGGCTATATCCGTGTTTCCACGGTGGAACAGAATAATCAGCGGGCCATGTTCGGCCCGAAAGGCCGTCTCGAGCGCTAGGCCTTACCGTCACCGTAAATAAGCCCCGAAAACTTTGCAGATTCGGGGCACTATCTACCGTGAACGACGATCGTCGTGAGCGCGGCTAGCGGTTCAGGCTTCTAATAACCACAACCAGAGCAATGATGAGCCCGAGTAGGACTAACAATCCCAGACCACCGATGAGAGGAAGAGGGATAGCAGAGAAGAAGGAGGAGTCGTCGTTGTCTTGCGCCTGGTTATTGGAGTTGTCCTGCGCGGTTGGCTCCGGTGCCTCTGAGGGTTTCTCGGTCTCGAGCTTGACCGGCGCAAAGGTTGGCTCGGGGACTGGGTCGCCGAAAACATCGGTCACGAGGTCATACGTAAGAACAGGCAGCTGGGTGGTTTCGTCGATCTCTTGGTCAGTCAGGAACTGCTCATAGTTGACAGCGATATATTGCTCGCCGCCCTGCCACACGCTTTCGATTTCCGACATCCCAGAGCCGTCGTTGTGTGAGCCGCCGTAGCGGTTGGCGAATAAGATGGGCGCTGGATAACTGAAGTCTTGGCTGTTGTCCTTCTGGACGGTTGCGCGGTACCCTTCCATGCGAATCTCACTGCGCGCGTCGTTGTAGGCGGTCAGAACTAGTCCATCACCAGGTTTGGAGTGCTCGAAATCCTCCGCTTCTTCAACCATGGATACCTTGCCCGCGAGTTGCTGCCCGTGCTCGACAGGGATGCGGTAGAAATGCGTTTCACCAGGAACAATCTGGGCACGCACGGGCTGCTTAGGGGAAAGTTCGGTGGCATCGGTGAACCACGTTCCGGGAGTTACCTCGGCGGGGTCGCCGGAAGTCGTGATGCGGCCTGGCTCGGTCTTTTCTTCGGCCGGATCCGGTTGACCGTCCATATCCGGCTCGCCAAAGCGGGTGATGGTCACTTCGACGCCGAGCTCTTCATCCTGCTTCCAGTCGCCTACGCGCTCGATAGCGAAGGCGAGTTCATCGGAATCGCATCCCTCTTCACCGCCCTGGGTGCTATACAAAGACGCTGTTTGGTACTGGTTCACCCCAAGTTCATTGGCCGTGGCGGTGTCGAGTGCGCAGGATAGCTCGACTGAGGAAACACCTAAATGGAATGATTCACCTTTTCGGAAGCTATTAATACTCGGCTCTTGCGTCGTGTTGGCGCTGATGACCACGCGCTCGCCTTCAGCGATAGGGGTGGTGAAGAAGGTCGTGGACTCAGCGGAGTGCCCTTTACCTTCCGTCGGCGGAAGGATGGTGGAGAAGGCCTCTACGTCACGGTCCACCTTGGCCGCGGCTCCTTCGGATTTGCCGCCTTTAATTTCCTCGAGTTCAGATTCGTAGGCGTTGTAGGTGCGGGGTGCCGCGCGGCGTAGTTCTTTGGCTAGGCTGTCGGCGTCGGAGGCATCGGCATAGGTGCCGCCGGTGGCGTCAGCAATGCACTGCAGCTCCTGCTGAGCCTCAGGCTCGACGTTGAAGCCCACCGTGTTGATGACGAGATCGATACCTTGTTCCTTCAGTTCTTTTGCTACGTCACACACTGGCGGTGGAGTACAGGTGGCCACGCCGTCGGACACCAAAATGATGCTGCGCTGGCCCTCTTTGGGAAGCTCGGCCGCGGCCTTGCGCAGGGACTCACCAATAGGTGTAAAACCTCGTGGCTGCAAGCCATCCATGTGGGTAATCATTTTCTCGGAGTTGCCGGCTTCCGGTGGCGTGACCACGGTGATGTCCTGGCAGCCAGCTGCCTCATCCTCGGGCGCCTCGCCGGTGTTACCGCCGTAGGTGACAAGGCCCAGTGGGGCGTCGTCACCGGCTTCTGAGATGAAGGTCCGAGCGGCGTCTTTCGCTGCGTCGATGCGGGTCTGGCCGCCGGCGTCGTTGGTGATCATGGAGCCAGAAGAATCGAAGACCACCATAGTTGGTGCCATAGTGGTGGAGCTAGAGGGAGTATTCGACGTGGATGGGCTGGGTGGTTCTACTGTCTTATCGTCGGCAGCAGCTACCGGGAAAATCCCAGCCACAACGGCAATGGCGATGGCGGCTAGGGTGCCAAGTAATGCGGTGAATCGTGATGTCGGCGAGAAGCGAGGCGCTGTGTTCATGTGAGTCAAGTTACATGCAGCGTGGAAGTCTTGTCGCCGAAAGCAGTTCACGAGGGGAGTGGCCCCCACTGTTAGCCGTCCAACGCCCGTAGATAAAACCACTGAATCAACGCACGCCGGGGAATATCGAGTAGCGGGCGCAGGAAGGTGAAATGGGCGGGCTGGGAGGAGGCATCGACAAGCAACAGCGTGCGCCCATCCCGCAGGCGCTCCAGCGTAAAGGTTTCCTCGCCGCGCTCGATATGGCCGGGCAAAGTGCCATAAGTGAATCCGCAGTGTCCTTCGTCACGGAACACATCCACCACTCGGCAGCGAAACGTCCAGAGCCCTAACCTCATACTGACCTCTGCGCCTTCCTCCACGACGTCATGAGTTGCTCGCACGCGAAAGAGGCCGCTGCGCTGTAATCTCCAGCGAAACAGCTTGTTGGCCGCGGCATCGAAGTCAGTATCGATGACGCGGGACATGTGCAGCTGCGGGAAGCCCTCAGTGGAAGAGTACGACAGTGGCTCAGGCATGGGGCTTAGCCTAGTCAAACCGCCCTTAGATGATGCTTGAGAATAGTAAAATAGGGTGTATGCAGGAGAAACGACAACGCCTCATCGTTCCCGACTTAGCGCGCGGCACGGCGCTGTTGGGGATTGCCATGGCGAACGCCGTGCAGAGCTGGGTTGTGAACGAGTGGTCCTTGGGGCCCAGCTCCACCGTGGGCGGTGTGCGTCCCGATAACACCCCCGACATCGTGGCCGCAGTGTTTACCGGCATGTTTGTGCGTGTGCGCGGCCTGCCGATGTTCTGCATGCTGTTGGGGTTCGGCATTGGATTAATTGAGGCCAGCCTGCAGCGCAAGGGCTACACCACTAAAGAATCACGGCGCGTGCTCATCCGCCGCTACGGATTGCTGGCGGTCTTTGGTTTGGCGCATGGCTTTGTGCTTTTCGACGGTGACATCATGCTGGTCTATGGCCTCATGGGCATCGCTCTGGCGTGGTGCTTTACGCTCTCGACGCGCACTCTGCGGCGCATTGCCTACTGGTTCTTTGGCGGATATGCGGTTTTCGCTGGTTCGGGTGCAGTGGGAGCCTATTTTGGCTACTTCAATCCTCTGCCCAGTTCGCGGCCGATGACCGCTGACCTTTTTACCTTCGGCGACTACTTTGCCCGCAACCTGCGCGGTGAGATTGCTGCCTTGGGGCAGATCCCCATCACATTTGTGGGGCTGGTAGGCGTTTTACTCATCGGATATATCTGGGCGCGGGAGGGCGTGCTTGCAAACGTTTCTGCGCACCGCCGAACCTTGGTCACCTGGGTTGTTATTGCAGGTATGGTCATTGTCTTTGTTGGTCTTCCGTGGGGGCTTGCGGCCGCTGGCGTTGTGTCAACCGAATTGGAACCGGTGTTCTTCATGCTGAACCAAGCGTTTGGCTTTCTTACTGGTCCTGGCATTCTGGCGATATTGGCACTGCTCACGGAGAAACTCAACAACCGTGTTCCCGGGTGGGCCTATGCTTTCGTGGCGCTGGGCAAGCGCTCGATGTCGGGCTACATTGCGCAGTCGGTCTTCTTCATCATTCTGGTTACCCCAGCTGGCTTTGGGCTAGGGGCGGATGCTTCGGTGAGTGGCAAGCTTGGAATCGGTCTACTGGTCTTTGTTCTCACGCTGCTTCTTGCCGCTTTGCTTGAGGCTTGGGGCAAACCTGGCCCGTTCGAGTGGGCACATCGCCGACTAGCATACGGCCCAACGGGCCGCATCGAGCCCAAATCAGCACCTGCACCGGCCTGATGTTGGTCTAAGCGGCTGGTTCCTCGCGCAGGAGCCAGCCACAAAGCTGCCTCTGCGCGCGGTCGACACCTCCGGGGTAGCTTTCCTCGAGCTCTATCTTGACATCGTTAAAGATGCGCTCAGAGATAAGTTCGGCGCGTTCCCTGCTTAACTGCCCCCGCAGCTCATCGAGGGGCACCTTGAGTTCCGTATACGGGCTTGGCCGGAAGTACCACGACCGCATGTCGTCGGCGTAGACGACGATAATCGTCTTCGTCATCTGCGATTCCAGCACAACATTTCCAAATACCAGTGACGTCAGCGTCTTCGATTCCATGGCCGCGATTGTAGGCTGTCGTCAATGATTTGGCTGCCGAGACAAAAGAGAAGACCCAGAACTTACACGTTCTGGGTCATTGGGAAATTTAGTAATTAGCGGTGGAGGCGTGCGTTAAAGATGGCAAGGCCGGGACCGTGAATAGGCTCTACCTGAACAACTACCTTATCCAGCCCGCTGATGTTGATGGGGCCAGAGTTTACTACCTGACCGGGCCTAACAACGTAAGTCTTCGCGTACTCTGCACGATTGTTGCCGAGGAAGACCTTCACGACGGCGGAGTCGTTGCCCTCCCTGCGCTTGATGTTCTCATCCCAAGCAAGGCTAAAGGTTAGGGTGTTGTACTTGCCATCCAGATCGCCTCGTCCGACGTAGGCTTCAATGTCTGATGTGGTGCGGGTACGGACCATGGTGTCGGTGATGGTTTGACCATTGACCGAAATGCTGTTGACGTAGTCCATATTCAGCAGGTACTGACTCGAGCCTGGCTGAACAAGGTTTTCGCTTGTCACTGATGGTCGCGGGGCTGACTGGGGCGCGTTGCCGGGGTTAGGATTCGAGCTGCCAGCACCGTTAACGGCACCGGCGATGATGGCGATGATGGTGATAATGGCACCAATAATCTGCGGCAGGGTTTGCTCAAGCCTGTAGAGATGAATCATGAGAGCTCCTTGAGAGAAGAGAAATCGCCAGTATGTGGCAGATTTATAATGCCCCCTGTGTGATTGCTGTGCAATAGCTTGGGGGATCAACTTTAAGACTTGTTACCTGAGGGACATGAGTTTCATGATTTGCGGCCAGTTACGTTGAAAGGTCTATCTCCGAATCCCCCCGGGGGTGGGCTTTAGGCGGCGGCGACGGGCTGGATTGAGAGGTAATTCGCATCGCCCGCGCAGCCTTCGAGGCCTTCGACGCGGATGAAAGCGCTGGCGGTTTCGCCTGGTGGGTAGACGCGCAAGCCGTCGGCTGTCTGGGGCTGGCAGGAAGCGGGGTCGAGGACGCCAACGTTGGTCATCTTGAGGCCCGCGCGGGCCGACTGGCCGGGCTGAAGCGTGACGGTTGTTGCTTCCTTGCCGGTTTCGCGCACGGCGGCGGCGCCAAGCTGGGTGCCGTCGTCGTTGGTGACGGCGGAAACACCGGGGAAGCCGTGCAAGGTGCAGGGCTGGGAGGACGTATTGGTGAAGGTGATGTCCGCTAACCGCGCCGTGTAGTGGCTCTGCAGGCATTGCCGCTGAGCAGTAATGGGAAGCTGGATCGTCGTGCCCTCCCCGATCCGGATTAAGTTAAAAAAGTCTTGATTACCCTTGTTAGCCTACCCTTGGTGATGGTAGCCTTACCTAAGCTTGTTTGTTTAGTGAAATGGAAACCCATTCAGAATGAAGAACTCAAACGTTGTCCGTGCGCTCAGCATCGCCGTGCTCTCCACCACCCTGGCGTTGGGAGCCTGCAGCTCCGATGCAGATGACAAGGCGGAAAATACTTCCTCAGGCGCAAACTCCGCAGCGAATTCCGGCGATAATGCCTCCGAAGTCAACATCAAGCACGCCAGGGGGGAAGACACATACCCCGTAAACCCCGAGCGCGTCGTTGCCATTGGTCCAGCCATCGACAACCTGCTGGCTATGGGCATCAAGCCCTCCGCCGTGGTGGTGTCTGCTAAGGACATGAATGCCCCGTGGCGCGACGGCAAGTTGGATGGAGTGGAGATTATCAAGCAGACCGATTTCAGGACTCTGCCGAAGGAAGAGATCGCTGCCGCTGCTCCGGATTTCATCGTCGGGGACTACTGGACGATCTCCGAGGATAACTACACACAGCTCTCCGAGATCGCGCCCACTCTGGGTGGTATTGGCACCGAGGGTGAAGGGATCGGCTGGAAGTTGCAGCTGAAGGAGCTCGGCAAGATCTTTAACAAGGAAGATAAAGCTCAAGAAGTCATCGACCAGGATGAGAAGGTCTTCTCCGATGCGAAGTCCGAGCTGCCGAATATCGAGGGTAAGACCGGTGTGGTCTCCCAGTTCGCTCAGGGATCCTTTGGAGCTGTGGCCGACCCGAAGGATCCAGGAGCCTCCTTCATCTACGACCTGGGTATGAAGTTCCCGGAGCCTCTGACCGACGGCTCTATTGAGGTAAAGCAGGGGCGCGTGACTCTGTCGCCAGAAAACGTCTCCGCCCTGGCTGCGGACTTCATGGTGATCTATAACCGCACCGGTGACATCGCGGAGGTGGAGAAGATCCCGGGCTACTCAGACCTGCCGCAGGTCAAGTCCGGCGCCACCCTGGCGGGTAACGAGGCTGTGGTTGCCGGCCTGAACACGCCGACCTCCCTGTCCCGTGCATGGGTATTGGAGCAGGTCAAGCCTACCTTGAAAAAGATCTCTTAGTCTCTTTTTCTCCAGCACCCCTCGCGAGTGTGTCGCCCGGTGTGGCAGCGTGGGGTGTTTTCTTATGCCCTTTCTTGTTCGCTCACTCGCCTCCCCGCTGTCGCCCTCCGACCCGCAAGGAACTCTGCTTGTCTTCTACGCAGTGGGATCCGGCTGCTGCGTGGAGGCGCCGTCCGGGGGCGTATTCGGTGCGGGTGAGCGAACTTGAACTTACGCACGCGCAGCTGGTGAAAGCCGATGGCTGGAAGAACGTTTTCCAGCAGTGGGCACCGCGGTGCTGGACAAGAGTTCGGCTGACCGGCCAGCACCCGAGGCGAGATGCACCGACCGTGCGCATGCCGACCCACCGCATGCCGATCCACCGCACTGACCCGCTACACACCGACCCAATCCACTGAAACAACCCGCATACCGACCCTACGCACACCGACTCACCGCACACCGCCAACCCAGAAACGAGAAAGGAATGACCATGGCGAGGAATAGCCGAGACAGGGAAATCTACCCCATTACGATCCGCGAACTGCAGGTCGATGACATCGAGGACATCACACCAGGGATGCGTCGCATTACTCTGACGGGCGAACAACTACGCGCCCATAGTGCGTTCGGCGTAGACGCACCACCGCTAGTCAGCGATGGTTTCGACGACGATATCCGCATCATCTTCCCAGACCCGGCCACCGGGGAGCGCCCTCACCCCATCACACGGGAGGACGCGACGGTGCTATGGCAAGAGGAAGTTAAAGATCTGTTTCGGACATATACCGTCCGTTCATTCGACGCCTCCCAGGGCCGTCTCGTCGTAGACTTCGCGCGGCATGGCCAAGGCTTGGCCGAGGACTGGTCCGCACGAGCTCGACCGGGAGATCCCCTGTATATCGCAGGGCCGAAGTCTTGCGCAGCGCTGCCCACCCACACTCCGTGGCTACTGATGGTGGGCGACGAGACGGCGCTGCCGGCGATTGCTCGCTGTATAGAGTCTTTGCCCGCCGGGTATAGGGCAGTGGCGATTATTGAGGTAGCCACGCGGGCACATGTCCAGCGACTGGAGTTCGAAGCACAGGTGGACATTCACTGGCAGGTGCGAGACGAGGGCGGGGACTTCGTGGCGAAAGCTACCGAGTTGTACGGAGAACACCCAGAGTGGGCGGCCGAGCCCGCTGCGATGCCCTATGTATGGGCTGCGGGAGAGGCCGGGCGATTGAAGGTGATCCGACGCTGGGTTCGAGCTCTGGGGATTCCGCGGGAAATCGTGGAGATTACGGGGTACTGGCGCGCAATGGCACCGGTGCAATCGGAAGCAGGGGCGACGGCTACGCAGGCTGAGAGTGCGGGGCAGGTTACGGGCACTCTGTCGCAGGGCGACAGTGAGGGGGCGGAGACAGGGGCTGTGACGAGCCACCGTAATGCGCTGGTTGAGCTGCATGAACTCACCGAAATGGGGTCGGCGATTCTGGTGCGCCAAGCCGTAGGGTTGGGGATTTTTGGCCTGATTGATGAGGGCGCGGATCGAGTGGATCAACTGGCCGAAGCAACTGGCCTGCAGCAGGAGCTGGCTCTCCGGATTGCGCGTTACCTGGAGGCAGTGGGGTTAGTGACGTTGTCGGCGGATGTAGCACTGGATAGCTCAGCGGAGGATGTGGCGGACCAACGGGCGGTTCGAATCGGCCTCACTGCGCTGGGCAGCGAGTTGGCAAACCCGGATTCTCCAGTAAGGGATTGGATTACCGGGCCGGCAGCCGCCAAGACCGCAGCACTTGGCCAGCTAGGGCAGGCACTGCAGAATCCGGCTGATACCGGCGAGCACCGCTGGGACTACATTGTGCAAACCCAGCCACAACTGGCCGTGGAGGAACACGAACAGGCGGCCTCCAGCGCTCAGTGGTCGGCCCCGGCCGCAGCGGAGATTCTGAGCAGCAAGCTACTAGCGCGACAGGATGCTGGCTCGCTTCGATGTGCGGTGGGAGGTCCGGCCGCGGCGGTGTATGCGGATGAGATTCTACGTAAGATACCGCAGGCCAACGCCGTGGTGTTGGGGTCGTTTTCGGAGGCAGAGGATGACGCAAGGATTTCAGTAGGCGCAACAACTGCAGCGATGACGGAGCCTGGGGCCAGCGCAGAGGAGGTTATGCTGCGCGATATTGCTCCACGCCGCCGGGATCGTGCTCGATATAGTGCACTGCACGCTCCAACGGTTGGGCGTAGCGGTGGGGATGCGCGCCGGGCGGATTGGGCTGGCACAGTGGCTACTTTGTGCGAGCAGGTAGATGCTGTGGTGCTGGTTGATCCGTGGCGACGTTGGCCAGCTATAGAGCTGCAGCAGCTGGTAGCTGCCGTACTACGTTCTGGGGCGCAGCTGTTCCTGGTGACCCCAGTGTTGCAGGAAAGCGGGGCCGAGGATCATGACTACCAGGAAGATTTATCACGCCTCGTTCTGTATGGATCGCAGCTGCCCACGGCCCGTGTGATTGCGAAGCACCTGGCTGCCGTGGGGGCGGTAGTGCGTTCGAAGCAGGCGGTGGGGTGGAGTGCCCAGCTGTTCGAGGTGGGGAGGGGAGGTAGGTAACTGCCTGTGGTCGGGCGAAGCGTGTGGAGGAGCGGCGGACGTTCGGTGGTTTGCTAAACCGTTTCTAAAGTGCCCCCTGTCGGCCGGGATCCCCCTTTCCGCTGGGAGCCTTCCTATCGGCTGGGGTCCCACCCCTTCGGCTGGGAGCGCCTGTCGGCTGGCCCCTAGCGGCTGAGCTGCCTCCATATCGGCAGTCACACACCCCCCAAAGTAATTAACTTAGCCTATCCTTTATCTAGCTAGGCTGCCCCATGTGGGGTAGACGCGGTAGACGTGATTGACGCGCGCTCGAGGATCGATCAACACCCGTGCGTCCGATGGCCTTCACCGCACCCCAATGAGCTCCCTACACGTTAGGCTTCTACATGTTTCGAAACAATTCGCTGACCCGTCGCGCGGCAATGAAGACGGCCGCTGTCTTAGCAGCATCCACTCTCGTCCTTTCCGGTTGCTCCCGAGGCGAGGATTCCTCGGCGTCAAATATTGAGGGCAATGGGAACGAGCGCATCGCCGCAGTTGGCCTAGGAGACAGCGATATCTTGCTCGCGCTAGGTATCCAGCCTGTTTGGCAGCAACACGCACATCGGGAAAACGTTGTCATCAACTCGGGCGCGCGTTTCCAGGATCAAGGTGGCATCCACAAAGGGGAGCATGCGGTCGTGGCCGCGGGCACGGTGGTGACCAAGGACGTCGCGCTGCGCACTATTGCGGGCGGGGTGTCGGCCCGTTACTTGCGCGACATCGAGGGCTAATCCGCGCGGGCAGAGGACGTTGCCGCCGAGCGCATGGTACCCGCCTCCAGGTCATCCTCGTTGAAGAAGTCGAGGACGCCGTCCTCGAAGACGTAGGCGCCGTCGGGGAAGTAGAGGGTCAGAGTGCCGTCTTTGAGCTCCGCCTGGATGGGGTGACCCAAGGTGCCGGCCTCGTAAGTGCCGTCGCCGACCTTTTCAAATTTCTTGTCGGACAGGAAGTCTTTGGAGTCGTCTCTGAAGGTGGCGAGGTCGACTTCCGTTTCGCCATGGGTTTTGAGGAAGTAGTTGCTTGGTCCGTTCATGGCTTCCGCGGGGGAAAACTCACCGTCGAGGAAGTCGCATTCACTTTCGCTGATGGAGAAGCGGCAGCGGACGGGGCCGCTATTGGTGTCGAATTCGTAGAACTCGTCGAGGTCGGCCGGATCGACGGCGTCGTTCAGATGGGTGAGGTCGATTCCGATGTGGTGTTTGTCTTCTGCGTTGAGCTCGGTCTTGAGTGCTCCGAAGTCCATCGCGGTAAATGTCACGCTCACTGGCTTGCCTGCCTCATGTGCGGGAGTATCGCCCGTAGTGAAACTTACGGAGTCGCTGCCAATGGTGAAGTCGATGCCGTCGCCGGAGAAGTACCCATTGCTGTCATTGAGCGGGTGGCCCCAGTTGAAAACGATGGAGAAGACCACTTGTTCGCCCTCGTAGTTGCCGGAGGCAATGATGTAGCTCAGGGGCTCGCACGCATCGAAAGAATCTTGGGTGACCTTGAAGTCTTTGAGAGGTGCTCCGCGTTCAGGCTCCTCCGTCAACAGGAAATGAACGATGGCCGTTGGTGCTTCGCCTTTGTCAACGAATTCGCCGACTCCGGAGTCGGCGACTCCGGCGTTCGGGTCGCAGCTTTCTTCGGCCAAGGATACGGGCCAGTTGCGTGTCGATGCCGCCCTGCTCGACGTAGCTGGGCTGGTGCTGCTGCGAGTCGCGCGTGAGGAAGTGCTCGAGGTCGCTGGTGGGTTGGAGGCAGACTCGGTCGCCGCGCTCAAGTCAGGTGCCACTGCGGATTCCGACGGGGCTGCCTCGCGCCGAGTGTCGGGGAGGGAGCAGGACGCAACGAGCGCGGCTGCTGATGCCGCCGCTACTGCGGCACGCGCGGTGCGTTGGGGCAGGAGGACAGGGAGAGTGGTCATGGTGTATGTCCTTCGTCCGAGGGGCGAACTCGTGGCCGAGACTAACGAAGCGCGAAGCCGAGTCCTATCACCGGCTGGAAATTGTTAGGAGATCGAAATGATTTACGGGGAGAGCTGAGTGATGGGCTGGACAGACAAGATGTCGACCTCGCCCGCGCAGGCCTGCAGGCCCGGCACTGCGACATAGAGGCTGTCGGTGTTTTCGGGCGGATAGATCCGCAGGCCATCGGCGTCCTGCGGTTGGCAGGCCGCCGCGTCGAGCAATCCCACGTTGGTGATCTTGAGCCCCGCGCGGGCCTGGGCCCCTGGCGCCAGCGTCACGGTGGCAGCTTCGGTGCCGGTCTCACGCAGCGCGGCGGGGCCTAGTTGAGTGCCGTCGTTGCTGGTGACGGCGGAGACGCCGGGGAAGCCCGTGAGGGTGCACTCCTCGCCAGAGGTATTGGTCAGCACGATGTCGACGAGTCGGGAGCCAGCGGCTCCCTGCTCGTTGGTGATCTCGGCGGAGAGCTGGGAGGTGGCGCAGGCGCCCTCGGGCAAGGGCGGGATAGTGGAGGATGCTGGGGCTGGTGCGGTGCCGGACGCGCCGGGAGCGGCCCCGGAAGCAACGTCGTCGGCCGTGGCGGTATCGGCGGCGTCAGCACCGCCAGTACCGCCAGCACCGACAGTGCCGTCGGCGGCATCGTCACCCGCAGGTGCGTCGGCCGAGTGAACGACGGTGGTCGTGACTGCCGACGGTGCCGCAGAGTCCTCCTCACCGGCGGAACACGCGGCGAGTGGCAGCAGCAGGCTGAGGGACAGGAGTGCGCGCAGATTCTTCACACCCACAGGGTAGTTTCACAGCACGACGGGGACTAGAGATTACTGGTCACGAGTCTGTTAAGTCTTTGCTAGCAATGAGCAACGATTCGCAGAATGTGTCACACAGTGTGCAGTAGCCGTCCTGTGACTGAAAGTGTGAACATGATGAACTCCCGCCGCCTTTCCCATGATCGAAAAACGCAGGGAACGACGGGGCCTATGGGCGCTCCGGCACGATGAGCGGCCCGCCGGTGACGGGGTCCTCGATGACGCGGGAGTCCAGGCCGAAGACGTCGCGCAGGGCCTGCGGCGTGATGGTGGACTCGGGCGAGCCCAGGGCCGTGACGGAGCCGTCCTTCATGAGGACGAGGTTGTCCGAGTAGCGGGCGGCTAGGTTGAGATCGTGGAGCACCATGACGATGGTCTTGCCCTGTTCCTTATTGAGCGTGGAGACGAGCTCGAGGACGTCGATGGAGTGCGCCAGGTCCAGGTAGGTGGTGGGCTCGTCGAGGAAGACGATGTCGGTGTCCTGAGCCAGGACCATGGCTATCCACACGCGCTGGCGCTGGCCGCCGGACAGGGAGTCCACGGGGCGGTCGCGCAGCTGAAAGACGTTGGTGAGCGCCATGGCCTCGTCCACGGCGGCGGAGTGGGAGGCGGACCACTGCTGCAGCCAGGACTGGTGCGGGTGCCTGCCGCGGGCCACGAGGTCTGCGACGGTGACGCCGGCAGGGGTGATGGGGGACTGGGGGAGCATCGACAAGCGCGTGGCTAGCTCTCGGGAGGAGTAGTCACCCAGCTTCTTCCCGTCGAGGGTGACGGAGCCCGCCGACAGTGGGAGCAAGTGGGACAGGCCGCGCAGGAGGGTCGACTTGCCGCAGCCGTTGGCGCCGATGAGCGTGGTGACCTGGCCGTCGGGGATGTCGAGTGTGACGTCGCGGCTGATGACGGTATCGCCATAACCGACGGAGACGGAGTACGCGGAAAGTCGAGCGTTCATTACTTGATGTTGTCCTTCAGACCCTGGAGGATGATGGTGGCCGAGAGCAGGGACGCGTTCATGTACCAGGACTCGTAGTCCACGGACACGGCCTGGTTGGCCTGCACTGCCTTGAGAGAGTGCCACGCGGCGGCCTGCGAGGGGTCGGCGGCGCCGGCGTTGACGCCGTAGAAGATCCAGTCGGCGTCGGCCTCGGAGAGCTGCTCGGCGGAGATGTCCTGGCCAGCCTTCTCAATCTGCTTTTGGTTGGCGGGGCGGGGCAGGCCGGCATCGGCGGCCACGGAGCCCGCCATGGAGTTGACCCCGTAGAGCTGGAACTGGTCGTCCTTGGAACGCAGGAAGGAGACGGTGGGCTTGGAGGATAGGCCCTCGCCCCAGGCTTTGGCGTTGGACTCGTACTCGGCCAGGAGGGTCTCGGCGGAGTCCTCCTTGCCCACGGCCTCGGCGATGGTGAGGAGGTCCTGCTTCCAGTTCTCGCCGCCGCCCTTACCGGTGACGACGGGCGCGATGGCCTTGAGCTGCTCCAGGATGGCCTCGTCCGTACGCGAGTTAGCGCAGATGAGGGTGGGCTTCAGGGAGGCGATGGTCTCCAGATCCGGGTTGGCGCGTAGGCCGCAGTCCGCGATGGAGTCCAGATCGAAGTCGGAGCCGAAGCGGTTGCGGATGTAGTCCGGGACGACGCCTAGGTTCTTGGCCTTGGCCGCGCCCACCGGGAGAATGCGCAGCATGAGGAGGTTGTCCAGCTGGCCGGTGTTGAGCGCGATCACGCGCTGGTGCTGCTCGGCGGCACTGGACGATGCCGCGGAGGTGGCCGCCTGCTCTCTCGGCGCAGTCTCCTGTTTGGAGCAGGCCGCAGCGAAGGCGGCGACGCCGAGGCCGGCGGTGATCTTGAGGAAGTTACGTCGTTGCATGGTCGTCTACTTTCGTGTTCGAGTTTGCTGCCAGAGCAGCCAGATGAGGAAAGGTCCGCCGATGACCGAGGTGATGATGCCCACCGGGATCTCCCAGCCGAAGGCACAGCGGGCGATGAGGTCGGACACGCACACGATGAGCGCGCCCATGGCCGCCGATGCCCCCAGGGACGGCGCCCCGACCCGCGCCAGACGCGCGGCGATCTGCGGGGAGACGAAGGCCACGAAGCCCACCGGGCCCACGGCGGAGACGGTCACCGCGGCCAGTAGAACTGAGACGATGAGCAGTGCCGCGTTGATCTTCTTCAAGGGGGTGCCGAGGGCTTGGGCGGAATCCTCGCCGAGCTCCAGCGCGGGCAGATCGATGGCGATGCGGGCTAGTACTAGGCCACACACCACGAGCATGCCCAGGGTGGGCCATAGGTGCTCGAAGGTGCAGCCGTTGAGCGAGCCGACCATCCACACCTTGGCCGCGGCCGCGGTGTTGAGATCTGTGGCGGCCAACATGTACGTGACCAGGGCGTGGAGGAACGCGTTGCCGCCGATGCCCACGAGGACGAGGCGGAACATATCCACCCCGCCGCGCCGGGACAGCATCCAGATGGCCGCGCCGGTGGCGAGACCGCCGGCCATGGCGGCGAGCGGGATGCCGACGTAGGCGGCGAACGCCCCGCCGGCCCCGGCAGATCCTCCGAAGACCATGATGGCCACGGCCGCCACGGTGGCGCCCTGGTTGATGCCCAGGATGTCCGGGCTGGCCAGGCCGTTGCGGGCGATGCGCTGCGTGATGGCGCCGGAGAGCCCCAGCGCGGCGCCGACGGCTAGACCCACGAGCGAGCGGGCCAGGCGCCAGTCGATGACGACGGTGCGCTCGAGCTTGTTTCCGCCGCCCGCCAGAACGCCGATGACCTCGGCGGGGTTAAGGGGGAATTCGCCGATGCCGAGGCTGATGACCCACACGAGCGCGCTCGCGACCACGATGGCCGCGGTCCAGGCTTGCGTGCGCGGGTGGTAGAGGAAGCTGAACTTTCCGAGGCTGAGGTACTTCATTACAGGCTCACCACCGTTCGGTGCCGGACGAGCCAGATAAACGCCGGCCCGCCGAGCAGCGCGATGACGATGCCCGCCTGGAGCTCGCCGGGGCGCATGATGAGGCGGCCCACGATGTCGGCGCCGAGCAACAGGCAGGCACCCGCCAGCGCGGAGTAGGGGGTCACCCACTTGTAGTCCGGGCCGGTGATGCCGCGGGCGACGTGGGGCACCACGAGACCGATGAAGCCGATGGGGCCCGCGGCTGCCGTGGCCGCGCCGGCCAGCAGGGTGATGGCCACGAAGCCCAGGATATTGGCGCGGGCAACGTTGGTGCCCAGCGCCTGCGCGGCCTCCGCGCCCAGATTGAGGATGTTGAGCGTCGGGCCCAGCGCCAGCGCTAGTACCGCGCCGATGGCGAGCGGCACGAGCGCAGGGGTGATGATGTCGAAGCCGCGTCCGGTGACGGACCCCGCTTGCCAGAAGCGGAGGGTGTCGAGCGCGTTGGGATCGATGTAGACGATGGCCGACGTGGCCGCCACGAGGACGGCGGACAGGGCGGAACCCGCGAGGACGAGGCCCAGGGTGTCGCCGCGACCGATGCCGCCGGCGGAGAGCCCGAAGACGAGCAGCGCCGCCAGGCCCGCGCCGAGGAAGGCGAGGAAAAGGTGTGACTGCATGGACGTCAGCCCGAAGAGGAAGATGCCAGCCGCGACGAAGAGTGCGGCGCCCGCATTGACGCCGAGTAGGCCAGGGTCCGCGAGCGGGTTGCGGGTCAGACCTTGCACGAGTGTGCCGGCTAGTCCGAGCGCAGCTCCGACGACGATGGCGAGCACGGTGCGCGGGATGCGCATGGTGGCAAGGATTCCGGCGATCTCGGCGACGCTGCTGCCCACGGTGCCGGCGGCCTGGGCGGTGTCGGTGCGCCCGCGCAGGATCTCCCAGGCGGTGGGCCAGGCCTGGGTGAGCTCTGAGATGGAGGTCGCCTTGGCGCCCAGTGCCAGGCTGGCGAAGACGAGGGCGACGAGTGCGGCCACGAGGAGGGCTAGGCCGAGGAGTCGTCTGCTGTGGCCCGCGGCGCGCGGGGTGCCCGCGGCCGGTGTCGGCAGAGTCGTCGATGTCATGTAGGTAAGGTTAGCCTTATTTCGCCGATATACGTGAATTGTCTTTCCTTGCTGGAGGTTCGTCGGCTTGAGATAGGTTCACCTAATGTTGGTTAGGCTATCTTTTCTCAATTCGACAGGTCTTTTATGCCTCTGCGGAATTCCCGCACTCGTCGCTCGGCCGCGGTATTCCTGTCGCTCGCCCTTGTCGGCTGGGGTGCGGCCGCATGCTCGTCGGACCCCGATTCCGGTGTGGCCGACAACTCGGTGGCGGCATCGTCGGCATCGTTGGCGCAGTAGGCATCGGCTGACGGCGACGCCGCGGCCTATCCGGTCACAGTGGCCACCAAGTTCGGTGACGTCACCGTCGAGGAGGCCCCGCGGCGCGTGGTGGCCCTGGGGTGGGGTGATGCGGAGGTGGCGTTATAGCTGGGCGTCGAGCCCATCGCCGCGGCCGACTGGCTCTCCTTCGGTGGCGACGGCGTAGGCCCCTGTGTAGAACACGGCTACACGCAGTCGCCGGAGATCCTCGGCACGACCGACGTGAATTACGAGGCGGTGGCGGCGCTCGAGCCCGACCTCATCCTCGACGTGCGCTCGTCCGGTGACCAGGAGCGTTACGACATGCTCTCCGCCATCGCGCCGGTCATCGGCGTCTCGGTGGGCGGCGACAAGTATAAGACGTCGCGCGACGAGCAGCTCACCATGATCGGCGCCGCTTTGGGCAAGCCTGCGGAGGCGCAGGAGCAGATCGAGCAGTTGCAGGAGCGCATCTCGGGCATCGCCGCGGATCATCCGGAGTGGTCGGGCACGACCTTCGCCGTTCTCGGCCGCACGGCCACGACGTGGGGTGCCTACAACGACGGCACCAACCGCGCAGATCAGCTCATCGAGCTCGGCTTCTCGCTCAACCCCTGGGTGAAGTCGCAGTCGGCGTCCGCGAAGAATATCTCGGTCCCGCTCTCGGGGGAGACCCTGTCCAACGCGGACTCGGATGTCGTCATTGCGCAGGCCGTGTCCACGGACATCTCCACGGTGGAGACGGACCCGGCGTGGATGGGCCTGCCCGCGGTCCGCGAGGGGCGCGCCATCGTCATGCCGAAGGAGCTTTCGCAGGCCTTCTCGCTCGCGACAGCAGAGTCCACCAACTACGCCTTGGACGAGCGGGTGCCGCTGCTGGAGGATATCGTTCCTGTGTAGCAGTCCTAGCCTGCCGGTAATTCGCGCATGGGAGATGGGCAAGGCCCAGCTACGCGGCACATCGTTTCCTTTCTATACAAGTACCTCTCGTGAACTCTTGTCCTGCCTCCGTGCGCGTGTTCGGCGTCGTCGCTGTGCTCGCCCTCGGCCTGGCCGCCTGCTCCTCGAGCGCGGCCTCCGCCTCCAACTCGGACAACGCGGCATTCCCGGCCACCATCTCCACCAAGTTCGGCGACGTCACCATTGACGAGGCCCCGCGGCGCGTCGTGGCCCTGGGCTGGGGCGACGCCGAGCTGGCGCTCTCGCTCGGCGTGCAGCCGGACCTTCTCCTCATCCTTGATGTTCGTTCCTCGGGCGATCGAGAGCGCTACGACACACTGTCGGCCATCGCGCCGGTCGTGGGCATCCCGGAGGGCGCAGACAACTGGCTGACGGATCGCTCCACCCAGCTTGAGTGGTGGGGGAGACAGCAGAAAGCGTGCCATCAGTGCTGTCGTCGGTGATGCAGCCGGCCAGTGCAAGGGCAAGGGAATCGGCGGCGAGAACGGGGAGTAGTCGCTGCGTAATCATGGTGGGGAGTCTAGACGTTATGGACTTAGAGTTCCTACAGGGCGGGGAATACCCTCTCCTTGAGTAACGGGGCGATTTCGACATCCGGAGCGGCGGGATCGACCCACGCGAGCTCAGCAATCTCCTTGTCGGGATGCGCGACGGAGATTTCTTCTTCGTAGACATAGACGTGCGCGTGGATGGTCTCTGGTGCACCGTTGGCAGCCGACGATACGTAGGTGGCGAGGCGACGCAATTTCGACATATCAATCACAGCACGCACTGCCTCATGGGCGATGAGCTGGGCCGCGCGGGCGGGATCGATGGTGGTGTCAATGGAGCCGAAAGGCAGGACGAATTCTGGGGTAGACGTAGCGCGAATGACAAGAACGCGGCCGTGGGTATCACGCAGGACAATGGCGACAATTTCTGAAATGTCTGCAGTAGATGATGGCGAGGTGGGGTTCTCAGACATACCTCCATTGTAGGTCTGGGCGGGGGTAGGGAACTGTGGTGAAAGAAAAGAGGGGGCACCCGAAAGCTGTCAGTAATGTAACGGGTTGGACACAGTCCCACACGTTAGAAACGCGGGACCATACTCGCGTGGCATCATGGGTAAGTCTTATAGACCAATACGAGAAGAAGTGAAAGAGGAATTGCGTAATGCGAAAAATCCCGCACCTTAAGAAAGTCCTTGTGGGCTCGGCTTTCGCAGGTGCGTTTTTCCTGGGTAACCCGGTGGCCGGCGCCCAGGAACTCCCCACCATCCCGGAGCTTGACTCGGCGGGCGTCGTGGACCAGGTGCGTGCGGACTTGAATTCCGTGGGCATTGAGACCAAGCCAGTAGACGCTGCGCTTACCGACGTCCTCGATACCGCCGTCAACGGCGCCGCTGCGGCAGCGGCACAGGACGCCTCCAACGCGATTGCGTCTGCGGTAAATTCCCCTGTGGCTCGCCAGGTTGCGGACCAGGCACAACTGCCAGCCCTCCCGACGGGGGAGGATTACGCTGGTGTCGATGCCATTACGGGGGAACCGCTGACCAATCCGGAGCCGATTGGTCTCCTGCAGGAGGCCACGCAGCCAGACTTCGTGCCAAAGGGCACTGACCCGAACTACGTGTGGAAAAATGACTCGTTCTCCAAGATTGCGGCTGGCAAGCCGCAGGCGGACTATGTCCTGCACCGAGTGCCTGGTTCTTTCTACGATGCTCCGCAGATTCCGGAGGAATCCAACACCGCGATGACGAACGGTAAGTCCCTCTACGGACCTGGAACTCCGCTCTACATCAGCGAAGACACCATGTGCACGCTGACTGCGGCGGGAACCGATGCTGAAGGCCGTAAGGTTGGCATCACTGCTGGTCACTGCGGCAACGTTGGTGACCCGGTGTCTTCGGCGGATTCCTGGCAGGTCGGCCCCACCGGCACGCTGGTGAGCAAGAACACCTACCTGGATTACTCGCTCATTGAGTTCGGTTCGGATGCTGAAGTCACCCGCAGCTACAACGGCGTGACTGCCTACGGCGTCGGTGGCACGACGAAGCCGGGGGATATCACCTGTAAGCGCGGCGTAGCCACCGGCACCACCTGCGGTATGACCTTCCAGCACGGTAAGCAGATCTCCGTCAATCAGGTCTGCGCCATGGTCGGTGATTCCGGCGCTCCAGTCTTCCGTGACGGACGCATCGTCGGCTCGATTTCCCGCGGTTTGTTCCCGGGCCTGCCGTCGTGCCGCACCCCGTGGCAGGGTGCGCTGCACAACCCGACGGTTGTAGCGAACACCGATGCTATTGTGGCGGATCTGAACCGGCGCGAGGGTGTGGGTTCTGGATTCACGCTTCCGGAGAACTAGAAGTACGTTTCTAACATTTAAGGCCCCGGATCGTTAAAGATCTGGGGCCTTATTTGATCGAAGTGACCTACGCGGCGCGGTTCGCTGGGGTGCGACGCTGGGGCGCCGCGCGGGCTAGGAGAGGGCGGTGAGGGCGGCGTCGTGAAGCTTGCCGTTGGAGGCAAGCGCGGAGCCGCCGTGGGGGCCGTCCTCGCCGCGAACGTTGGTGAAGCGGCCGCCGGCCTCAGTCACCAGAAGGGCCGGGGCAGCCAGGTCCCAGAGAGAGACCTCGGGCTCGGCAGTAATGTCGACAGCGCCCTCGGCAACTAGGCAGTAGTTCCAGAAGTCACCGTAGCCGCGCAGGCGCCAGACCTTGTCGGTGAGAGAGACGAAGGCGTCGCGGGATAGGCCCCAGCCGGCCAGCGAGCTCATGGCTAGGGACGCATTCTCCAGATCAGCGACCTCGGAGACGCGCAGGCGCTTGGGCTCACCGCCGAAGACACGGAAGGCGCCAGTGCCCTTGGCCGCGTACCAGCGGCGACGAAGAGCGGGGGCAGAGATGACGGAGACGACTGGTTCGCCATCTTCAAGCAATGCGATCAGGGTGGCCCACACAGGCACGCCGCGAACGAAGTTCTTGGTGCCGTCGATGGGGTCGATGACCCACTGGCGGCCCTCGTAGCAGGCTTCGCCACCAAATTCTTCGCCCAAGACCTCATCGCGCGGGCGGGAGCGCTTCAATGCCTCACGAATGGCCTTTTCGCAGGCCAGATCTGCATCTGAGACTGGGGTCATGTCCGGCTTGTCCTTGACCGAAAGGTCTGTGGCTTCAAAGCGGTGCATGGTGACAGCATCCGCGTGGCCTGCCATCTCTAGGGCCAGGCCGAGGTCCTCTTTGTACTTACCCACGGAGCCATTCCTCCATCTGATCGACTACCTGTTTATTACCCGCGATACACCATTCCACACCGCCGGCAGTAACCTTGCGCGCCGCGCCGCCAGCAGCAAGCACAAGCGCCTGACCGGGGAACCAATCCCAGTCTTTAACGGAGTGCTGCATCCATGCTCCCCACGTGCCGTCAGCCACAGAGGACAGGTCGACGGAGCCAGCACCCAACATGCGCACGGTGGCAAAGTGCGGGGCCACCTTGTCCCAGGCTGCGGAAATTTTCGGGTCGGTGATGCTTGAAGGGTGGAGGTACGTGGAGAGGCAGAGGTCTTCCGCGGGGGTGTCGACAAGCGGCGTCACCTCCTTGACGTCCAGGGTCGTGGCGTGGTCGCGGCCGCCGAACCACGTGTAGCCCATGGCGGGGCGGTGGACGGCGCCGAGGATGACCCCGGAGGAATCGGTAAGCGCCAGTGCCGAGCACCAGTAATCGAAGCCGGAGGCGAAGTTGAAGGTGCCGTCGACCGGATCGATGACCCAGGTGCGGCCGGACTTCGACTCGCGGTTGGCGCCCTCCTCGCCGACGATGCCGTCCTCTCCGCGCAGAGCTTCGAGGACGCCCGCGACGAAGCGCTCGGCGGCAAAGTCGGCGTCAGTGACGACATCCGCACGGTCTGTTTTCTGGGATACGTCCACACCCTGTTCGCGCAGGCGCCAGGCTAGGCGGCCGGCGTTGTAGACGAGCGCCTGGGCAAGGTGGGCATCAGTATCGTCCGCATGGGCAACGATGAAGGTCTTGATGATGGCATCGATCATCTCGGTGAGGCTTGGCTGGTCACTCATGCCGCCTATTGTCGCGCTAAATGCGGCCGATGGCTAATCAGAGGGCAAGAATAAGTAGAGTAGGGGGCTATGCGTCCGGAACAAACAGCACGACTTGAGGAACTCAGCGCCACCTTGACCTCCATTGAAAAGGTGATGGACCCGGAAGCGGTGTCCGAGCGCGTGCGCGAGCTTGAGGCCCAAGCGGGGGACCCGTCGCTGTGGGACGACCCCGACCACGCGCAACAGGTGACCTCTTCGCTCTCAGCGGAGCAAGCGAAGCTGCGCAAGCTCTCCTCCCTGCGTGGAAGGATCGAGGACCTGCCCGTCATGTCTGAGCTAGCGGAAGAAGAGGGCGACGAGGCCTCCCAGGAGCTGGTGGAGGCTGAGCTTGAGGAGCTCGGTGCGGCCATCGAGTCGCTGGAAGTTACCACGATGCTCTCGGGCGAATATGACGAGCGCGAGGCAGTTATCAACATCCGCTCCGGCGCCGGAGGTGTGGATGCCGCGGACTGGGCGGAGATGCTCATGCGCATGTACACCCGTTGGGCTGAAAAGAACGGGCACAAGGTGGATGTCTATGACATTTCCTATGCCGAGGAAGCAGGTATCAAGTCCGCCACCTTTGTTGTGCATGGCGAATACATGTACGGCCAACTCTCCGTCGAGCAGGGTGCGCACCGCCTCGTACGCATCTCACCCTTTGATAACCAGGGCCGCCGCCAGACCTCCTTCGCAGAGGTAGAGGTACTGCCAGTGGTGGAGCAGACGGACTCCATCGAGGTCCCAGACTCCGAGGTGCGCGTGGATGTTTACCGTTCCTCGGGCCCGGGCGGTCAGTCGGTGAACACGACTGACTCGGCAGTTCGCCTCACACATATCCCGACGGGCATCGTGGTGACCTGTCAGAACGAGAAGTCCCAGATTCAAAACAAGGCCTCGGCGATGCGCGTGCTGCAGGCAAAGTTGCTGGAGCGCAAGCGTCAGGAAGAGCGCGCGGAGCTCGATGCGCTGGGCGCGGGCGGCAATGCGTCATGGGGCAACCAGATGCGCTCTTATGTTCTGCATCCGTACCAGATGGTCAAGGATCTTCGGACGAATTACGAGGTCGGTGACCCATCCAAGGTGCTCGATGGCGACATTGACGGCTTCTTGGAGGCTGGTATTCGCTGGCGTATGGCGGAGAATGAGGCCTAGGCTTAAGTGACGTTTGTTGCTAATGTTGCTTGAGTGATCACTTTTGAGAATGTGTCCAAGGTCTATGCGACGTCGACTAGGCCCGCGCTGGACAACGTGTCCTTCGAGATAGACGATGGCGAATTCGTCTTCCTTATTGGCCCCTCTGGCTCCGGAAAGTCCACCTTTCTGCAGCTCATGGTGCGTGAAACCAACGTGAGCTCCGGGGATATCCATTTCGGGGACTTCCACGTCAACGCGCTCAAGGGCGGTCAGATCAACCAGCTGCGCCAGTCCATCGGTTACGTCTTTCAGGATTTCCGCCTTCTTCCCAAACTCAATGTCTACGACAACGTGGCTTTCGCGTTGCAGGTCATTGGCAAGAAGAAATCTCGTATTGCCAAGCAAGTTCCCGAGGTCCTCGACATGGTGGGCCTGGGGGCTAAGCAGCACCGCATGCCTCATGAACTCTCCGGCGGCGAACAGCAGCGCGTGGCCATTGCACGTGCCTTTGTCAACCGTCCTAAGCTGCTGCTTGCCGACGAACCCACGGGCAACCTCGATCCCGCCACCGCCGCGGAAATCATGGCCCTGCTGACGAAGATCAACCGCCGCGGCACCACCGTGGTGATGTCGACGCACAATGCGCGCGCGGTCAACGATGCGCGCCAGCGAGTCCTCGAGCTGCACAATGGAACGCTCGTGCGCGATGAGAAGAACGCAATGTACGGGGAGGCGCTCTAAATGAACTTGGGTTTTGTTTTTCGCGAGGCCGTTAAAGGCTTGGGCCGCAACATCACGATGACCATCGCCATGGTGATCACCACGGCTATTTCCGTTGCTCTGGTGGTGGCTGGTGTTCTTGTCACGCAGATGACGAATGACACTAAAGACATCTACCTCGAGCAGGTAGAGGTTATGGTGCAGCTCAACGAGGACATCTCCGCACACGACCCTGAATGCACGGACGCGGCGTGTTCCGGATTGAGGAAGAAGCTGGAGGCGGATGACGATATCGAATCCGTTGACTACCGCAGCCAAAAGGAATCCTATGACCGCTTCGTAGAGCTGTTTAAGGAAACCGATCCGGTCATGGTGAAGGAGACCTCGCCGGATGCGCTGCCGGCCGCCTTCCACGTGCGCCTGAAGGATCCAACGGACACCGCGCCTATCGACGCCATCGCGGAGGACCCCGCCGTAAGCGAAATCATCGACCAGCAGGAGGATGTGCGCAGCGCTGCCGGCAACCTCGATGCCATCCGTAACGCCACCTTCATTCTGGCTGCGGTGGTGGCGTTGGCCGCCATCATGCTCATCGCCAACATGGTGCAGATTGCTGCCTTCCAGCGTCAGCGTGAAACCGCGATTATGCGTATGGTGGGCGCCTCACGCTGGATTACCCATGCGCCGTTCATCATGGAAGCCGTTCTAGGCGCGATTGGCGGTGTTATCCTCGGCGGCGCCGGCGTTCTCTTGGGGAAGAACGTGGTCCTCGACCCCGCACTGAAAGACCTCTATCAGAAGCAGCTGCTGGCTCCGGTGACGTCGGGCGATGTGTGGACGGCACTGCCCATCGTTGGCCTCGTAGCGCTGCTTTTCGCCGCGCTGACTGCCCAGGTGACCATGCGCGCTTACGTTCGTACCTAAGCCCGACCGTGGTCTGTGGAAGGGTGGGGCTCTACTATCAAAAGCCTTCTCCCTCCGCGGTGGAACCAGATGTGGTTTTTGCCTGGCAGTGGCGTAACATAGTCCGAACTATGGCGAAGAAGGCAAAGAAGAAAAAAGGGGCAGCGGCGGATAACAATTCGACCCTGGCCACCAACCGACGTGCCCGCCACGACTACACCATCCTCGATACCGTGGAATGCGGCATGGTGCTCGTGGGCACCGAGATTAAGTCGATGCGCGAAGGCAAGATTTCCCTTGCGGATTCGTTCGCCACTATCGACGATGGTGAGGTCTACATCCGCAACCTCCACATCCCGGAGTACTCCCAGGGCACGTGGACGAATCACTCGCCGAAGCGCACGCGCAAGCTGCTGCTGCACCGACGTGAGATTGACAAGCTCATGGGTCAGGTGCGCGATGGCAACAAGACCCTGATCCCGCTCAAGGTCTATCTGAAAAATGGCCGCGCCAAGTGTGAGCTCGGCCTAGCCAAGGGTAAGCAGGATTACGACAAGCGCGAAGCGATTAAGCGCCGCGACCAAGACCGTGATATCACCCGTGAACTGGGGCGCCGCGTCAAGGGCATCAACGCCTAGCCAGTGAGCGTCTAGCCTGGGAACCATGATTTACACGGCTAAGGTTCATGACGTTGTTCACGGTGACGAGGAGCTGCGTGGGGAAGCGGTGCTCGTCGATAAGCTCTGGCCCCGCGGCGTGGCCAAAGAACGCCTGGATTATGATCACTGGTTCAAGCACGTGGCTCCCAGCGCGGAGCTCCGGAAATGGTGGGGCCACGACGCTGACAGTTTTGAGGAGTTCGGTCGGCGTTACCGCGCTGAGCTAGATGAGAACGAGAATGAGGAATTGGAGAAGCTGCGCCAGTTTGCAGCAGACGGCGACCTCACCCTTCTCTTCGCAGCCAAGGACCGAAAGATAAACCACGCCGTCGTGCTGAAGGCGTGGTTAGAGGAGAACTAGCGCGGGTCTAGGCAAAGAGGCCCCAGATGGTTGCGCCCACGGCGATGAGGCCAGTGACAACGACGAAGTAGTTGCTGGCACGGGTGCGGAACTGCTTCAGAGCATCGATGCGGTGGATGGCGTACATCGGCAGCAGGTAGAGAATCGACGCGATGAACGGTCCACCGATAGCCTCAATGAGGCCGAGAATCGAGGGGTCAATGATGGCGACGACCCAAGCGGACACAAAGATGATGCCGTGCATGACAGAATTGAGCTGCTTTTCTGAGAGCTTCTTCGTCGCGCTCGGTGCCACGGTGCGCAGCAGGAAGTTGCCGCCCTCGGTAGCGCCCAGCACGTGTCCGAAGTAGGAGGACACAATGGCCACCATCGCAACGATGGGGGAGAGGAAGGCCAGGACCGGCACGCCGGTGACGTTTGCCAAGTAAGACAGCACCGGCAGGTTCTGCTCGCGAGCCTCCGCTAGGCCGTCCGCGCCCAGCGTCAGCGTGCAGGACCACACGAAGAACATCGTGAACACGGTGAGCAGGATGGCCGTCAGGGCTAGTGCGCGGGAAGCGTTCTCCGAGCTCTTCTCGCGACCGTGTGCGGCGACCATGGCCAGGGAGAACTGGGAAATGGCGGGAGAGTGGTTAAAGGAGAACACCAGCACCGGAATGATGAGGGCCACCGAACCGACGATGCGCCAGTCATTGTTGCCCACCTCCATGAAAGAGGCGATGTCCCACCGCGGAATGAGGTAAATAGACAGCGCGCCGAGGCAGAAGATCAGCGGATAGACCAGGAACTGCGTCACCGCGAGCACGATGCGTTGGCCGAAGGCAAAGACCACGGTCATCACACCGACGAGGAGGAAGGACAGCAATGGACGCGGAATCGTAGGCCCACCCAGCTGGTTGACGATGAAACTGTTGACCGTGTTCGTGATGGATACGCCGTAAATGAGCACAATGGGGAAAATTGCGCAGAAATACACCACGGAGATGATGAGGCCTGCGGTTTTGCCGAAATAGTCGGTGACCACGGCCGTGATGTCTTCACCCTGGCGCGGTGATGCGCAAATCATGCGGGCGAGTCCACGGTGGGAGAAGTAGGTCATCGGGCCAATCAAAATCGTGGCCACGAGCAGAGGCCAGAAGCCGAAGCTGCCGGCATTGATAGGAAGAAACAGAATGCCAGCGCCGACGGCGGTGCCGAAGAGCGAGATAGCCCATTCGGTATTGCTCGTCGGGCGCTTAGTGGATTCCGGGGAGCTGGAGGTCTCGGTACGTGTGCTCACTTTGCAGCCTTTAACAAAGTAGGTGGACTGGACTCGCATACCTTAACAGCGTTGAAATTGACGTTAATCACAAGGGGGTGCTTATGAAAGCTATGCCTCATGTGGCCTGGGGTGGGGCTTGCGGGAATAGGGGTGTGTGCAGTAGCGTTGAACGAACCGTAGGCGCGTGAAAACGTGTTCTGCGCAGCTTTCACAGCAATGTGTTACTGAGGGGTCGACTTGGTTTCGACTTCGTACATTGAGCCAGGGGAAGCGTGCCGGTGCAGGCTAGAGACCACCGTTAAGCGTCGTAGCAACCAATAAACGCAGAGAAGAACTCTCAGCGTGACTACGCCCTCGCTGCCTAATTACAGCGACGCGTGTCTGTCAGCCTAGGTTTCGTTCCTGACCTAGAACCTGGCATCGACTAAGGAACTTGCCTGACCGGTTTGTTGTTCGGCCGGTTGGGGACTTTAAGAGCAACTGGGCCCATCATCCGGAGCGTGTTTGCCCGAGCCGGAGGGCCGAGTAGAGATCCTGTGCAGACTGCGCACGGAGAAGCCCTGGCAAGATGACGAAGGACCCGGGTTCAATTCCCGGCGGCTCCACCGAATGTCAAGAAACCCGCTGGTCAGAACGGCCAGCGGGTTTCTTGTTTGGATGGTTGGCCCTGCCGCTGGCGCTGGCGGTGCTAACGACAGTCGCGATGAGCGGCAGGCCGCAGCAGAGCAGCAACGGAAGCGCGCAGCATGCCAGTAGGAGCAGCCCGGTCCCTGCGGCGACGATGGGACCGGCGCGCCGTTCGTCGCGGTCGTGATCGGCGCTCATCGTCTGGACCTCTTCCGGATGAGATCTCTCCGATTGCATGCGTTGCCGTTCATGCGCAGCACGAGAGCAGTGACGGGTCGGTGGTGAAGGACTTCGCGGCGATCCGGATGCCTTCGGTCATGGTCAGGTAGGGGGCCCAGGCGTCGGCGACTTCGGCGATGGTCTTGCCGAGCACGTGGACGCCTGCGGCGGCGAGTTCCCCGGCGTCCTTGGCGACGGCGGTGAGGCCGAGGATCTCGCTCGTATCGGCGTTCACGACGATCTTGATGAACCCGCGGGTGTCGCGGTTGATCACCGCCCGGGGCACATACTCCAGGGGCAGCACGCGGCAGTCGCAGCGGATCCCCGCGGCGACGACCTCCTTCTCGGTCATCCCGACCGCGCCGATCGCCGGTCCGGTGAACGTCACCCGCGGCAGATGGGAGTAGTCGACGGACCGGTCGGCGTCGGCGAACGCGTTCTCGGCGACGAGGGTGCCGTGGTGGGCCGCGACGTAGACGAACTCCGGGTGCCCGGTCACGTCGCCCGCGGCCCAGATCCGCGGGTTCGACGACTGCAGATGGTCGGAGACGACCACCTCGCCGGAGTCCCCGGTCTTCACCCCGACCGCATCGAGGTTCAAGCCGTCGGTGACGGGACGGCGTCCGAGGGCGACGAGCACCTGGTCGGCGCGGAACTCGTGCGAGCCGCCGGACACGTCCGCGGTAACCACGACCTGCCCGGTCGCCGCGTCCCGGGACACCCGGGTCGGCACCGCGCGGCGGACCACCCGGATGCCCTCGTCGGCGAACACCTCCTGCAGTGTCCGGGACACCTCCGGCTCCTCCTTCGACGCGAGCCGGGACCGCACCAGCACGGTGACCTGGGAGCCGAGGCGGGCGAACAGCTGCGCCTGCTCCAGGGCGACGTAGCCGCCGCCGAGCACCAGCATCGACTCGGGGACCTCGGTCAGGTTCATCGCCGTGGTTGAGGTCAGGTACCCGGCCTCGTCCAGGCCGTCGATCGGCGGAGCCCACGGCCGCGCACCGGTGGCGACCAGGTAGTGCTCGGCCTCGATCGTCTCGACCGCTCCGTCTGCGGCGGTGACCTCCAACACCGGCGCGTCCGGGGTGCCCGCGAACCCGGCGTCTCCCCGCCGGACGTGCCACCCGTATGAATCGGCGACGTCGGCGTACTTCTCGCCCCGCATCGTCTCGACCAACGCCTGCTTCCCGGCGATCAGCGCGGGCATGTCCACTGGGCCTGCCGTCGTCGCGATCCCCGGGAACCGGTCGGCGGCGACGTGCCGTGCATCGGCGGCGGCGATGAGGGCCTTCGACGGCACGCAGCCCGTGTTCACGCAGGTGCCGCCGAGCGTGCCACGCTCGATCATCACCACCGACTTCCCGAGCATGGTCGCGCGAATCGCGGCGGCGAACGCTCCGCCGCCCGATCCGATGATGGCGAGATCGTACTTCGTAGGCATCGCTGCTCCCGTCAAGGCTTGGACTTCTGTTCCGTTTCAGCCATACTAGACCTTCCAGTGCAGGGGAAGGTCAAGCGTGGCCCCTGCCGAATGATCGGAGGCCGCAATGCGCATCGGAGAACTCGCCGAACGCGCGGGCACCACCTCGAAGACGCTCCGGTTCTACGAAGAGCAGGGACTGCTGCCCCCGGCCGACCGGACGCCATCCGGGTACCGCGACTACGCGCCCGACGCCGTCGCCCGGATCGACTTCGTTCACCGTGGCCAGGCCGCAGGCCTCACCCTCGCCCAGATCCGCCAAATCCTCGACATCCGCGACAGCGGCCACGCGCCCTGCGAGCACGTGCGAGACCTCCTCGACGCGCGCCTGGCCGAGATCGAGCAGCAGATCGCCCAGCTCACCGCCCTGCACGGCACCATCGCCGACCTCCGGCACGACGCCGCGCACCCGGACCCCGACACATGCAGCCCAGACCAGGTCTGCCGGTACCTGTAGAGGGACGCGGACCGAGAAAACGAGAGCCATAACACGAACATGCGCTAGCGCATATCGATCACGCCAGTGCCCACCTCAATGTTCTTGGTGGTGGCGGCCACTGCGCCGAGCAGCGGCATCGGGGCTGAGGCTTGCGGTACGAAGTGGTGGACGCGGAAAGACGCGTTGTTCACACCGATCTCATCTGCTGCCTGGGCGATTTCCAGATGGATCTTCGCAATTTTTTCAGCGGACGGACCATGCTGGTTCCCGAAGGCGTAGTGCCCGAAGCTTAAGAATCCGAATGCTGTCATTGGTTGAATACTCCTAATGATGACGTATCAATAAATAGGGTAGTGTCTCGCCTGCAGATTGTCACGGCCCAAGGCGGGCCACGCTATAAACTCTGAGTGGAGAAGCCCTGGCGAGGTGATGAAGCCGCCGGGAATTGAACCCGAGTCCCAGATGCTCGTCCGTGCTCATGGGGCCTGCTTTAGGATGGCCGCATGGATACCGAATCTCTCCGAATTGCAGTCGTCTTGTTTGAAGGCTTTGAGCTTCTCGACGTCTTCGGACCCGTCCAGCTGCTTCAAGCGGTGCCTGATGTCGCCGTTGTTTTCGCAGGACCGGATGGTGGGCCAGTTGCTAGCTCGCAGGGCGTGGAAGTGGTGCCGACAATCTCTTATGGGCAGATTGAGTCGGCCGACGCCCTCCTCGTCCCGGGCGGAAAGGGAACCCGGAAGCTCGTGGAAGACGAATCTTTTCTGTCGTGGCTTCGTGAGGCGGGTACACACGCTCCTTGGACTGCCTCCGTGTGCACGGGCTCTGCGGTCCTGGCGGCTGCCGGGCTCTTGGAGGGCTACGCCGCAACGAGCAATAAGCGTGCTTTTAGCTGGGCCACGTCCTTCGGGGGCGATGTGTCCTGGCGGCCGGAGGCGCGGTGGGTGCACGACCGTAATCGATGGACCTCCTCAGGTGTTGCGGCGGGCATGGACATGGCGGTCGCGCTCATTGCGCACCTCACTTCCGAAGTTGTTGCCATCGACGCTGTCAACTTTGTGGAATATGAGCCACACCGCGACAGTGGATGGGATCCTTTTGCGCGGATAAACGGGCTGGTGTAGTCGAGCGGCGACGAAGCTGAGCGTGGGAGCAGAACGTTCGGGCAATCTGTCGACGCTCACGGTAAGTAAGGGGCTAAAAACTGGCGATTTTTGGCCACTATCTACCGTGGGCGTAGTTGGGGAGAGCCTATAGGTATGCGGAGGTGAGCAGACGACGAGAAAGTGGAGTCGGAGCAGGGCTGGCTGAACAAAAATGTGACTCATTCCAAAACTATTTGTTACCCAAGTTACATTCCCGTGGTAGCCTTTCTCCATCAGTGTGACGTGGAGCACTGGGCATAACCCCTACGACAGGAGTATCCATGAACAGCCCAACCAACGCATCGCCACAAGCTGGCGCGGACAGCACAGAAAAGCCGAGATCATCGCAGTCGAGTGCTGTAAAGGTGCAGAAAAGGTCGAAGCAGCAGTCCAGTGGGGGAATCCTTGATAAGTTCCTCAATGGCGTGGAGTACATCGGCAATAAGCTGCCGGAGCCTTTCACTATCTTCCTTATCCTCTTCCTCATTACGGGCGTGCTCTCCACCATCATGGCAGCGATGGGGGTGGAAATTAAGATTCCCGGTTCGGATGAAATTCAGCCGGTTAAAGGCCTGTTTACCGGTGAGGGGCTGACGTGGCTCACCACAACAATGGGGGAGAACTACATCAACTTCCCGCCCCTAGTGACGGTTCTTCCCATCATGTTGGCCGTTGGCGTGGCAGAGCGCTCCGGGATGCTTTCGGCGCTTATTCGTAAGCTTTTTGGTTCCGCGAAGCCGTGGCTGCTCCCGTACGCCGTCGGTGTTATTGGTGTGACGGCCTCCGTCATGGCAGATGCCGCTTTCGTCATTGTCCCGCCGCTGGCCGCCATGGTCTTTAAGGCCGCGGGCCGCCACCCAGTGGCGGGCCTAATTGGTGGCTTCGCTGCGGTAGGCGCAGGTTATTCGACGGCATTGGTGCCGACCTCACTGGATGCCTTGTTCGCGGGTATCACCACCGCGGTGATGGATACGCTGCCGAATACGGAATTCGCGCCGGTCAATGCGATGTCGAATTACTACTTCAACGTGGCCTCCTCCATCGTGTTGGGTGTGCTTGCTGGTCTCATTATTGACAAGGTCATCGAGCCGCGTATGTGGGCGCAGGAGGTACCTACCGAGGAAGAAATTGACCCGGAGGATGCCGCTGAGCGCGGCGACCGCGACGAGAATGGTGAGGAACTCAGCTCGGAGCTGCGCTCGGAGGAGAACAAGGGACTCATCTGGTCCGGAGTCGCGACGGTCATCCTCACCGCCATCATCCTCTTTGCCGTCCTGCTGCCAGAGTCACCGTGGCGCAATGAAGAGGGAGGCTTCCTCCCCAAGTCGCCGCTGCTCAACTCCATTGTCTTTTTGGTTTTCGCGTACTTCTTGGTACTCGGCGTCGTCTACGGCAAGGTCGTGGGCACGGTTAAGGGCATCGAGGACGTTGTCACCATGATGGTCGGCGCGCTCAAGGACATGCTGAGCTTCCTCATTCTGGCCTTCATCCTGGGACAATTCGTGGCTCTGTTCGCCTGGACAGGCATCGGTACCTTCACTGCGGTGAAGGGCGCGGCCTTCCTCGAGTCCATTGGACTCACCGGCTTCCCGGCCATCTTCGCTTTTATTGCGCTGGCATCCTGCCTGAACCTTCTCATCATCTCCGGTTCCTCCATGTGGACGCTCATGGCGGCGGTTTTCGTGCCTATGTTTGCTCTGTTGGGCTACGAGCCGGCCTTCATCCAGGGCGCCTTCCGCGTCGGTGATTCGGCAACCCAGATCATCACTCCGCTGAACCCCTACATGATTGTCATGCTGGGCTTCCTCCAGCGCTACGAACGGGATGCCGGCCTGGGCACGCTCATGTCGCGCCTCATGCCCTTCGTGATTCCATTCTTTACCGCGTGGGCCATCTTGCTGGCCGTCTGGTTCTATGTGGACCTTCCGTTGGGCCCAGGCAACTCGGTCATGATTGGGTAGAGGTATGAGTCAACCCAACAATCCCTCGACGGCGTATCTGGAGGCGATGGAGGGGGACATCGCCAAACGCGTGGCGGCCGCCGCTCCACCCGAGCACCATGGGGAGAACTATGCCGACCAGGCCAAGGTCTGGGATGCGGCCGCGGCGGAGGCTGAGGTTTTGCGCGAGACTGCCGCGCACATTGTGGCGGATCTGCACGCACATCCTGAAACGGCATTTGCGGAGCATCGCTCTATGGCGGTACTCGCAGACATCGTGGAACAGCACGGATTCTCCACGCACCGAGGGGCCTATGGCGTGGAGACCGCGTTCGAGGCATCGTGGCAGAGTGAGGACTTTGACCCAGAGCGGCACCCCACCGTAGCCGTTTTAGCGGAATACGATGCGCTGCCGCAGATTGGTCACGCGTGCGGCCACAATGTCATCGCCGCTGCGGGCTTGTGCGGGTTCCTGGCGGCGACGGCAGTGCTTGACTCCACCCCCTTCGCCGGCCGCCTCCTGCTCCAAGGAACCCCAGCTGAGGAAGGGCACTCTGGCAAGGAGTACATGATCCGCGGCGGCAGCCTTGAGGGGGTGGACGCGGCGGTGATGATTCACGGCTTTGGCTATGACATTGGCGCACACGCCTGGGTAGGCCGCCGCATTCTGCGCGTGACGTATCGCGGCGTGGCTGCCCACGCGAGCTCCCAGCCCTTCATGGGGCGCAATGCGCTTGATGCTGCAAGCCTGGCCTACCAAGGCATCGGGCTCATGCGGCAGCAGATGCCCCCGTCGGATCGTGTCCACGCCATCATGTCCGGCGGGGACAGGCCTTCCATCATTCCTAGTTCAGCCGAGATGCATATTTATGTGCGCTCCTTGGGAACGCGCACTCTCATGGACCTGTCCGGACGTGTTGAGGATATTGTTCGCGGGGCGGCCCTCATGGCTGGAGTGGAGGTGGAGCTCGAGTGGGATGAACACCCCATGACGCTGCCGGTGCGCAACAATTCTGCACTAGTGGAACGTTGGGCGGCCACACAGGCGCGCCGGGGCCGCACGGCTTTGCCGGCGGGGACAGTGCCGGACACGGTGGCGGCGTCGACGGACTTTGGCAATGTCTCTCATTTGGTCCCTGGTCTGCACCCTATGGTGAAAGTCTCACCCGCGGACGTGGCGCTGCATACCGAGGACTTTGCGCGGTGGGCTGCCACGCCCCAGGCGGTCGATGCCGCCGTGGATTCCGCGGCTGGTTTAGCGCAGGTAGCTCTAGATTTCTTGGCGGATGCTGAGTTTCGCCGAGCTGTCCGAGAGGACTTCGATAAAGAGGGGCCGGTAGCGGTGGAGGAGCTGCTTGCGAGAGGGGAAAGTGCCCCCGCGGGGAATTAAGAAACAAAAGTGTGCTTGAAAGGTAACCCTTACATAGGTTAGGTTAGGCGACGACGTTAATTATCGCCTGTGGTTAGCCACACCTAAAAAGCAAGGACACTATGTTCACTCTTTCCCGTCGTGTCTTCAGCACGACTACCGCCAAGGTTGCTGCGACCGTCTCCGTGGCAGCGCTTGCGTTGACCGGTTGCTCCTCCAACTCCGCTGAGGAGTCTCCGGAGACTGCTGGGGCCGAGGCCGCCGATGCCTCCACCATCACGCTGGAGGATAACTTTGGTTCGAAGGACGTCACCGCACCAGTGGAGAACCCTGCGGTGACGGATAACCGAGCGTTTGCGGTTCTGGCGCAGTGGGACATCGACCTTGCCGCGGCTCCGCTTCCACTGGTCCCGAAGTCCTTGCGTGACACCTACAACAAGGACACCGTGGACGTCGATCTGGGCTCCCACAAGGAGCCAGACCTTGAAAGCCTTGTGGCTGCCGAGCCGGATGTGGTGTGGAATGGCCAGCGTTTCGAGCCCCACCAGGGCGATATGGAAAAGCTGCTTGAGGACGTATCCGTCCTCGATTTCGAGCCGCGCGAGGGCGAGGACTTCTTCGAGGAGCTCAAGCGCCACACCGAGGCCTTGGGCCAGGTCTTCGGCCACGAAGAGGACGCAGCAAAGCTCATTGCGGACTTCGATGCTGCGGCCGATCGCGCCAAGAAGGCCTACGACCCAGAGCAGAAGGTCATGGCTGTCAACACCTCCGGTGGCGAGATTGGCTACATTGCCCCGGGCATCGGCCGCACCTATGGCCCGGTCTTCGACCTACTGGGCCTCAAGCCGGCTCTTGAAGTGGACAATGCCTCTGATGACCACGAGGGCGATGACATCTCTGTGGAGGCTATTGCGCAGTCCAACCCGGATTGGATCCTCATCATGGACCGTGATTCCGCCATCTCCAAGGAAGGTGAGCAGGTTACCCCAGGTGAGAAGCTGGTGAAAGACAACGCTGCGCTCAAGAACGTGTCTGCCGTCAAGGACGGCAACGTCTACGTCGCCCCGCAGGATACTTATATTGATGAGTCCATCATCACCTACACCGAGATTCTCAACGCGCTTGCCGACGCCTTCGACAAGGCCAACGCCTAAGAACCTCAAGGAGCAGAGTGAAAACCGTGACAGTGAGGCCAGATGCACAGGGGGAACGGGGGGACGTCGCTAAGCGCAGCTCCCGCGAACCTGTCCTGACCTGGACGCTGGGCCTTGGTGTGCTCGGCGTCGTTGCGCTGCTCCTGCTGTCCCTCATGGTGGGGGAGTACAGCATCCTCGATAATGAGGATGGCTGGACCATGTTCTTTACCACGCGCGTCCCGCGCACTATCGCCCTCGTTCTGGCCGGCGCGGCCATGGCGATGAGCGGCCTCGTGATGCAGCTGCTCACCCAGAACCGCTTTGTGGAACCCACGACGACTGGTACCACCGAATGGGCCGGGCTGGGTCTGCTTTTTTCTCTCATTCTTTTCCCCCATGCGTCGGTGTTGGTGAAGATGGTGATTGCCGTGGTCTTCGCCTTCGTGGGCACCATGGTCTTCTTCGCCTTTTTGCGCCGAGTGGCACTGCGGTCTTCGCTCATCGTGCCGATCATCGGCATCATGCTCGGCGCCGTGGTCTCCGCCGTCTCTTCGTATGTGGCGCTGCGGACGGACACCTTGCAGCAGCTTGGCATTTGGTTCATGGGATCCTTCACCTCGGTCTACGAGGGGCAATACGAGGTCCTGTGGGTCGTGCTGCTCGTGCTCGTGGCTGTATATCTCTATGCCGACAAGCTCACTGTGGCCGGCCTGGGCGAGGACATCGCCACCAACATTGGCCTGAACTATCAGCGCATGATTCTGTTAGGCACCGGGCTCATCGCGGTGGCCACGGGTGTGGTGACCGTTGTGGTTGGAGCGCTGCCTTTCCTGGGCCTCATCGTTCCCAACGTGGTGAGCATGCTGCGCGGCGACGACCTACGTGCAAACCTTCCGTGGGTTTGCCTGTTGGGCACTGCCACAGTAACGCTGTGTGACATTCTGGGCCGCGTCATCATTTCCCCGTTTGAGATGCCGGTTTCCGTCATCTTGGGCCTGGTGGGTGCCATCGTCTTCGTTGTTTTGATTGTGAGGTCAACCAAGTGAGTGTCTGTATCTCTGTTCCTGCATCGACGACGCAATCCCAGTCTCAGCGCGCGCGTCGCAGCGTGGGAAGCTTCCAGTCCGCTGCCGCGGCCCGTAAGTACTGGGTCATCTTGGCCGCTCTCATCGCCGCGGGCCTGCTCTTTGCTTTTGGGCTGTTGGCCTACGACAACCCCATGGACTTTGGCACCCGCAAGTGGTGGCTTATTGCACGCCGCCGCGCAGACGCGGTTACGGCCATGGCAATTGTCGCTGTGTGCCAGGCCGTGGCCACCGTGGCTTTCCACACCGTGACCAACAACCGAATCCTCACGCCCTCCATCATGGGGTTTGAGTCGCTTTACGTGGCGATTAATACCGCGACCATCTTCTTCCTCGGTGCCGCTGGGCTGACCCAGTCCCGTAATGTGGGCGCGTTCCTAGTCCAGCTGGTACTCATGGTGGGCCTTTCCTTGGTCTTGTACTCTTGGCTGCTCACCAGCCGCCGAAATAACATGCACGCGATGCTGCTGGTAGGCATCATTATCGGCGGTGGCTTAGGCTCGCTGTCCACGTTCATGCAGCGCATGTTGACTCCCAGTGAGTTCGATGTGCTCACCGCGCGCCTCTTTGGCTCCGTCAACAATGCGGAGTCCGAGTACTATCCCATCGCCATCCCGTTGGTCATCGTGGTGACGGTCCTGATGTTCCTCAACTCCCGCCGTCTCAATGTGCTGGCACTCGGCCGCGATGCTGCCACGAATCTTGGCGTAAACCACAAGGCCAATGCCATCTACACGCTCATCTTGGTATCCATTCTTATGGCTACGACGACCGCGCTCGTCGGCCCTATGACCTTCTTGGGCTTCCTCGTGGCCACCCTGGCGTACCAGGCTGCGGAGACCTATGACCACCGCTATCTCTTCCCAATGGCTATGGCCACCGCCTTTGCCGTGCTCACCAGTGCCTACTTCTTGATGCAGCACGTCTTTTATGCACAGGGTGTTGTCTCCATCATTATTGAGCTGGTAGGCGGCAGCGTTTTCCTCATCGTCATTCTGCGAAAGGGCAAGCTGTGATCAAGCTTTCGAAGGTTTCGAAGTCCTACTCTGGTGAGACGAACATTGGTCCCATCGATCTGGAGATCCCTACAGGAGGCATCACCGCCCTCATCGGGCCAAACGGTGCCGGAAAATCCACCATGCTCACCATGATTGGCAGGCTTCTCGACGCCGACGAGGGCAGCATCGAAGTTGCCGGATACGACGTGTCCTCCACGAAGTCCGAGGATCTAGCCAAGATCCTGTCCATCTTGCGTCAGGAGAATCACTTCATCACGAAGTTGACCGTGCGCCAGCTGGTGAGCTTTGGCCGCTTCCCCTATTCCAAAGGCCGGCTTACAGCCGAGGATGAAGAAATAGTCTCGCGCTACATTGATTTCTTCCGACTAGGGGAGATGGAGAATCGCTACCTCGATGAGCTCTCTGGTGGTCAGCGCCAGCGCGCCTACGTAGCCATGGTGCTGTGCCAGGAGACGGACTACGTGCTTCTCGACGAACCCCTCAACAACCTCGACATCTCCCATTCAGTGGAGATGATGAAGCACCTGCGAAAAGCAGCCAAGGAATTTGGCCGAACCATCATCATTGTTCTCCATGACATCAACTTCGCTGCGCGCTATGCCGACTACATCTGCGCTGCTAAGGATGGCAACATCGTGGCCTTCGGTGGCCCGGAAGAGATCATGCAGGATGATGTGCTCACCCCAATCTTCGAAACTCCTATCACAGTCATCGATGGTCCGGATGGGCTTTTGGCTTGTTATCACTAAAAGCCCGCATAATTCATCGCCTGGAAGGCCGTAGAAATACGAGCTAACCAGGCGATTTGTTGTTTGTTGGGGGTGTGCGTATATTAATTCGAGTCGCCGCGAGGTAGCCGGGAGGTTAACTGGTGGTAGATGCTGGACGGTTTGTTTGGCTGCCTGCTGGGTTGGTTTTGACTTGTGTGGGTTGGTTGGGTAGGCTTGTTCGGGCCGCTTGCGGGAGGTTAACGTTTGGTTAATTTTCTTGTGGTGTGCGGATGATGTGTGAGAACTCAATAGTGTGCCAATGTACTTTTTTGTGTTGGTTGGTTTTTATTGTTCTGGCTGTGTTGTGCTGTGTGTGCGGCATGGTTGGTGTATGCCGGATGGCGCTTTTTCAAGCGGCGTCATTGTAAATAACAGTAAGTTGTTTGGGCGTATTGATTTAAATCTTCTAACGTGGCCAGCCTCCTGTATCCCCGTCGGGTTGGGGGTTGGTTGTTGATTTTTTCTTTATGTAATTTTTGGATATGCCAGTCCGTGCTGTGCACGGTTTGGTTTGTCTTTTTGTCTAGGTTTGGGCTTTTCACGGCCTTTTTTGTGGAGAGTTTGATCCTGGCTCAGGACGAACGCTGGCGGCGTGCTTAACACATGCAAGTCGAACGGAAAGGCCCTAGCTTGCTAGGGTGCTCGAGTGGCGAACGGGTGAGTAACACGTGGGTGATCTGCCTTGTACTCTGGGATAAGCTTGGGAAACTGGGTCTAATACCGGATAGGAACTGCCTTTAGTGTGGTGGTTGGAAAGTTTTTTCGGTGCAAGATGAGCTCGCGGCCTATCAGCTTGTTGGTGGGGTAATGGCCTACCAAGGCGTCGACGGGTAGCCGGCCTGAGAGGGTGTACGGCCACATTGGGACTGAGATACGGCCCAGACTCCTACGGGAGGCAGCAGTGGGGAATATTGCACAATGGGCGGAAGCCTGATGCAGCGACGCCGCGTGGGGGATGACGGCCTTCGGGTTGTAAACTCCTTTCGACAGGGACGAAGCTTTTTGTGACGGTACCTGTATAAGAAGCACCGGCTAACTACGTGCCAGCAGCCGCGGTAATACGTAGGGTGCGAGCGTTGTCCGGAATTACTGGGCGTAAAGAGCTCGTAGGTGGTTTGTCGCGTCGTCTGTGAAATTCCGGGGCTTAACTCCGGGCGTGCAGGCGATACGGGCATAACTTGAGTGCTGTAGGGGAGACTGGAATTCCTGGTGTAGCGGTGAAATGCGCAGATATCAGGAGGAACACCGATGGCGAAGGCAGGTCTCTGGGCAGTTACTGACGCTGAGGAGCGAAAGCATGGGTAGCGAACAGGATTAGATACCCTGGTAGTCCATGCCGTAAACGGTGGGCGCTAGGTGTAGGGGGCTTCCACGTCTTCTGTGCCGTAGCTAACGCATTAAGCGCCCCGCCTGGGGAGTACGGCCGCAAGGCTAAAACTCAAAGGAATTGACGGGGGCCCGCACAAGCGGCGGAGCATGTGGATTAATTCGATGCAACGCGAAGAACCTTACCTGGGCTTGACATACACCAGATCGCTGCAGAGATGTAGTTTCCCTTGTGGTTGGTGTACAGGTGGTGCATGGTTGTCGTCAGCTCGTGTCGTGAGATGTTGGGTTAAGTCCCGCAACGAGCGCAACCCTTGTCTTATGTTGCCAGCATTTTRGTTGGGGACTCATGAGAGACTGCCGGGGTTAACTCGGAGGAAGGTGGGGATGACGTCAAATCATCATGCCCCTTATGTCCAGGGCTTCACACATGCTACAATGGTCGGTACAACGCGCAGCGACACTGTGAGGTGGAGCGAATCGCTGAAAGCCGGTCTTAGTTCGGATTGGGGTCTGCAACTCGACCCCATGAAGTCGGAGTCGCTAGTAATCGTAGATCAGCAATGCTGCGGTGAATACGTTCCCGGGCCTTGTACACACCGCCCGTCACGTCATGAAAGTTGGTAACACCCGAAGCCAGTGGCTCAAACTTGTTAGGGAGCTGTCTAAGGTGGGATCGGCGATTGGGACGAAGTCGTAACAAGGTACCCGTACCGGAAGGTGCGGGTGGATCACCTCCTTTCTAAGGAGCATTATTTTTTAACACCAGTTGGTGTTTAACCATCCAGACCCCCTTTCTTTTTGTGGGTGTGTGGTGGTTGTGGTGGTTGATGTAGACGCGTGTTCTGCTGCCACCAATTTTTTTAATCGGGTGGAGATACACCTTAACCAGAGTCTTAATTTATCTAATCGACGCAAGTTACTTTTTTCTTTTGTATGTTGGTGCATTGTTGGGTGTCTGGGGCATTATCCCCTGGTTGTAACCCATGCTGGTAACACACTGTCGAAGCCTTGTTGCTTGGTGGTGGTTGTGGTGTGGGGTGTTGTGTGAGAACTGTATAGTGGACGCGAGCATTAAACTGCATGCTTGCCACTGCTTTTACTGACTTTTGTTGGTGTGCTTTGTGGTGGTGGGTGTGTGGTTTGTGTGATTTCTGTTCTTTTGTGTTTTGTGTAGTTCACGCCGGCCGCATACGTGGTGATGGTGCTTTTGGCATTGTTGTTGTGTGTGGTTGGTTGTGTGTTCGTTATTGAGGGCGCATGGTGGATGCCTTGGCATGCTGAGCCGATGAAGGACGTGTAAGGCTGCGTTAAGCCTCGGGGAGTTGTCAATAAAGCGTTGATCCGAGGATGTCCGAATGGGGAAACCTGGCACCTGTTATGGGGTGTTACCCTTCAGTGAATTCATAGCTGTTGTGGGGGTTTACGCGGGGAAGTGAAACATCTCAGTACCCGTAGGAGGAGAAAATAAAATTATGATTCTGCTAGTAGTGGCGAACGAACGTGGATGAGGCTAAACCGTATGCATGTGATACTTGGTAGGGGTTGTGTGTGCGGTGTTGTGGGGCCCGATTTTAAGCTAGCTACCACTGGTTTGCGTGGGTGTTGTTGTTAGGCGAAGTGGTGTGGAAACACTAACCGTAGAGGGTGATAGTCCCGTAGTTGAAGACTTCAGCATCTGTGTGGTTGGGTGCCCGAGTAGCAGCGGGCTCGTGGAATCTGCTGTGAATCTGCCGGGACCACCCGGTAAGCCTAAATACTTAGTGTGACCGATAGTGTATGAGTACCGTGAGGGAATGGTGAAAAGTACCCCGGGAGGGGAGTGAAATAGTTCCTGAAACCATGTGCTTACAATCCGTCAGAGCACCTTTTTTTGTGTGTGATGGCGTGCCTTTTGAAGAATGAGCCTGCGAGTCAGCGGCATGTCGCGAGGTTAACCCGTGTGGGGTAGCCGTAGGGAAACCGAATCCTAATGGGGTGTTTTAGTGGCATGTCCTGGACCCGAAGCGGGGTGATCTACCCATGGCCAGTGTGAAGCAGCAGTAAGATGCTGTGGAGGCGCGAACCCACGTAGGTTGAAAACTGCGGGGATGAGCTGTGGGTAGGGGTGAAAGGCCAATCAAACTCCGTGATAGCTGGTTCTCCCCGAAATGCATTTAGGTGCAGCGTCGCATTAGCTTGGTGGAGGTAGAGCTACTGGTTGGTTGAGCGGGACTACAATCTTAGCAATGTCAGCCAAACTCCGAATGCCATCAATYGTGTTGTGCGGCAGTGAGACTGTGGGGGATAAGCTTCATAGTCGAGAGGGAAACAGCCCAGATCGCCGGTTAAGGCCCCTAAGGGTGTGCTAAGTGGAAAAGGATGTGGGATCGCGAAGACAGCCAGGAGGTTGGCTTAGAAGCAGCCATCCTTGAAAGAGTGCGTAATAGCTCACTGGTCGAGTGGTCCTGCGCCGACAATGTAGTGGGGCTCAAGCACACCGCCGAAACCGCGGCAATAACTTGTTATTGGGTAGGGGAGCGTCGTGCATGTKTKGAAGCGTTACCGTAAGGAGGCGTGGAGTGTGTGCGAGTGAGAATGCAGGCATGAGTAACGAATTGGAAGGTGAGAATCCTTCCCGCCGGATGACTAAGGGTTCCTGGGTCAAGTTCGTCTTCCCAGGGTGAGTCGGGACCTAAGGCGAGGCCGACAGGCGTAGTCGATGGATAACCAGTTGATATTCTGGTACCCGTATGTCCGCGCCCATGATAAAGCACTGATACTAACCACCGCGGATATGATTGATGTGTTCTTTGAACACGTTGGTTGTTGATGTCGTGGGGCCTGATGTGTGGTTCAAGTGATGGGGTGACACAGAGTAGTAGCCATGCCGCTTAGTGGATTGTTGGTGTAAGCGTGTGAGGTGGTGTGTAGGTAAATCCGCACACCGTATAGCCTGAGGCGTGATGCGTAGCCCGATTGGGGTGAAGTTGGTGATCTAGTACTGTCGAGAAAAGCCTCTAGCGATGTGGATGTATGGCCCGTACCCTAAACCGACACAGGTGGTCAGGTTGAAAATACTAAGGCGTTCGGGTGAACTGTGGTTAAGGAACTCGGCAAAATGCCCCCGTAACTTCGGAAGAAGGGGGACCACACGACTTAAACCAGTCTKTGCGCTGGTGGTGGGTTGTGGGGTCGCAGAGAATAGAGGGAAGCGACTGTTTATCAAAAACACAGGTCCATGCGAAGACGTTAAGTTGATGTATATGGACTGACGCCTGCCCGGTGCTGGAAGGTTAAGAGGACCGGTTAGTCAACTTTGTTGGCGAAGCTGAGAATTTAAGCCCCAGTAAACGGCGGTGGTAACTATAACCATCCTAAGGTAGCGAAATTCCTTGTCGGGTAAGTTCCGACCTGCACGAATGGCGTAACGACTTCTCTGCTGTCTCAACCACAGGCCCGGTGAAATTGCACTACGAGTAAAGATGCTCGTTACGCGCGGCAGGACGAAAAGACCCCGGGACCTTCACTATAGCTTGGTATTGGTGTTTGGTTCGGTTTGTGTAGGATAGGTGGGAGACTATGATACGCGTGCGCCAGCACGTGTGGAGTCGTTGTTGAAATACCACTCTGATCGGATTGAGCATCTAACCTTGGCCCATGATCTGGGTTGGGGACAGTGCCTGGTGGGTAGTTTAACTGGGGCGGTTGCCTCCCAAAATGTAACGGAGGCGCCCAAAGGTTCCCTCAGCCTGGTTGGCAATCAGGTAGCGAGTGTAAGTGCACAAGGGAGCTTGACTGTGAGACAGACATGTCGAACAGGGACGAAAGTCGGGACTAGTGATCCGGCACCTACTTGTGGATGTGGTGTCGCTCAACGGATAAAAGGTACCCCGGGGATAACAGGCTGATCTTCCCCAAGAGTCCATATCGACGGGATGGTTTGGCACCTCGATGTCGGCTCGTCGCATCCTGGGGCTGGAGTAGGTCCCAAGGGTTGGGCTGTTCGCCCATTAAAGCGGCACGCGAGCTGGGTTCAGAACGTCGTGAGACAGTTCGGTCTCTATCCGCCGCGCGCGTTGAAACTTGAAGAAGGCTGTCCCTAGTACGAGAGGACCGGGACGGACGTACCTCTAGTGTGCCAGTTGTTCCGCCAGGAGCATCGCTGGTTGGCTACGTACGGAAGGGATAACCGCTGAAAGCATCTAAGCGGGAAGCCTGTTTTAAGATGAGGTTTCATTTGAGGTCCCCTACAGACGATGGGGTTGATAGGCCAGACCTGGACACACCGCAAGGTGCGAAGGCTACTGGTACTAATAGACCAAAACAAACACACCAAACAAACAATGGTTTGGGGAATAAACACAAACACGAAGACAAAAAGTCACTGTCGCTCGCGTCCACTACACAGTATCTGACACAACACACACAACCAGACCAGGTGTGCTCTACGTGTTTGTCGGTGGCCTATAGCAGCAGGGAAACGCCCGGACCCATTCCGAACCCGGAAGCTAAGCCTGCCCGCGCTGATGGTACTGCAACCGGGAGGTTGTGGGAGAGTAAGAAACCGCCGACATTAAACAACAAACAAACAACTCAATACAGAGACAGGGGTCCTAGACGACACAACGTCTAGGACCCCTTTCCTCTTTTTGTTTTCATCAGCATCACCGGCACACGCTGCTGCCGTTGTAAAAGTGCAGACCTGAAAGTCGACACACCCAGCTGGCCCAACACCCACCCAAACCAGACTGAATCAGCCACCTGCGGGTCTGCACTTATAGGCCACGGCACCACGATCTAGTTCAAGGGAATCGGCTCTGCGGGAACTGTCACGCCCTGGTACGCCGCGGAGTCGCTACCTATCCTTAGTTCGACGGACACATAGCTGGTCCGGCCACGCGCCACAACTGTGCCGGTGAGGGCATTCATTTCAGGTCTAGTCGCGGGCTACAGTTCCCCTAAAGTTAGCTGTCTCGCCAAAGTCTATGGTTTCCTCTACAAGTCAAAGCAAAACTAGCCCCCCGGCCGCTATCGTGGCGGGCCGGGGGGGGCTAGTTTTACAGGAAAGATAGGCAGGAGGTCTTCAGCCGACGATCCCGCGGAAGGGCTAACCTGGCACTCAACCGATCAATCCGAGTCCTTCTGCACTCGATGCCGCCATGTAGACTCCCACAATTGCCGCGATCCACAGCAACGTCACTTTCGCTTCATACTCCAGCCGACGGATGGCGCGCTCCAGACGGGGAAATACAGCCGGCCCTGCTGCGCCTGCAATGACAGCCATAAGAGTTGCCGGAAGGACCATGATGATGCAGTACCCCGCAATAAGCGCGACCTTGCCGCTAAACCCGAAAGACATAGACTGGATAATTCCCATTGCGCCTAGGTAGGGCAACATCGTCGCAGCCTCGACAACGGCAGCAGCTAGCGCAAGCCCCACCATGCCGGTCGCGCTCAGTGACGCGCTCCGTGCAAGGCGTGAAGCCCGACTCGTTGGCACAGTGTTGCCGGCGGTCTGTGTGGACTTGGGCTTTTTGGGGTTTGGCGAGAACACACCGAAGACGAAAAGCCCTGCGCCCAGAACAAGCGTCATCCACCGGAACCAGTCAGTCTCGCTTGCTCCAGAAAGCCTCGATATCGCCGCATCGAACCCTAATAGAAGCGCAAGGCCAAGGCAGAAATATGCCGTGGCGATCGTAGCGAGATAGGTGCCCAATAGGCCTAAACGTACTCGTCGCCAGATAACAATCAGGGCGATAGGAATGACAAGGGTACCTGCACTCAAACTATCTACGAGTGCAAGGCCGGCAAGGGGAAGGAAGTCTGACATGGAATTCTCCAGTAGTCGGGTGTTCGAGGGGGGTTGACCTTAGCTTCGCGAAAGGCCTTAATCCCGATTTATACGTTCGTATTAATCGTGCGGTTGGTACGATTGTATGAGGCGCAATGCGCGAGTGCAACTACACTCATGAATGGCTCATCGCATTTGAGCCACGGAAGATTGGAGATCCATGTCTGTTGATCGCACCACACCCATCACTGGCACCACCGCCGTGATCGCTGATGCTGCGATTCGAGTGATGGTCAGCCAGGGGCTCGATGCCCTTAGCGTGCGCAATGTCGCCGCTGAGGCTGGCGTCGCTCCTGGGACTGTCCAGTACCATATGGGTAAACGGGACGACATCATCGCGAAAGCTTTTGTCAGGTCATTGCAGCGCCAAGAGTCGCGGGCACTTACGCAAACCGATGCGACGGATTTTCACGCGATCTTCCACGGTCGCCTGGCCGAGCTTTTGCCAATTGGACCTGTCCAGCGCGAGGATTCCGCAGTGTGGGTCATTGTGGGAGCTGCTGCCTCGACGCGCGAATGGCTGGCTGACTTATACGACGCCGAGGTGAGGAAGTTTCGAGCGCGAGTGTCTGAAGGTCTCGAAGTAGCGCAACGTTTCGGAAAGTTAGCCCGAGGGCTGTCGCCTGAGCAAGGTGCTCGTCTTGTCACTGCACTGGTCAACGGGCTGACGATCGACTACCTCAATGCGCCTGTGGACTCGGCGAAGCAGTTGCTGGCAGACCTTGCTTCGGGGCTCGCGCTGATTGTAGAACCCGGTTCTGCTAAAGGCCAGAACAGAATGTAGGGGCTGAAAGCCGTTAAAGACAAGAACGCGCAGGGCAGTGAAGGCAAGCTTAGGAGCCTGAATTCTTAGGACTCTGCAGTTAGACGCCGCACGGCTTCACGGATGACCCCGGGGCGCTTGCAGAAGGCGAAGCGCACTTTGTGCTTCCAAGGCTCAGGATTGTCCGTAAAGGCGGCCAACGGGATGGCAGCCACGCCTTTTGTCGTGGGCAGCTGCATGCAGAAGTCGATGCCGCTTAAACCAGTAGAGGAGACATCGGCAACCACGTAATAGGTGCCGCCGGTGTCGTGGACGTGGAACCCTAGCTGCTCGAGCCCTTCTACGAGGATGCTTCGGCATTCTGCGAGCTCAGCCACCATTCCATTCAGCCATTCCTTTTCATAGCGCAGGGCATGTGCAACGGCGGGCTGGAATGGCGTGGTGGACACGAAGGTGGTGAACTGCTTGGCTTTGATGACGCCGTCGAGAAGCTTAGGCTCCGCAATGGCCCAGCCAGTCTTCCACCCGGTGCAGTTGAAAGACTTGGCGGCAGAAGACACCGTGACCGTGCGCGAAGCCATCCCCGGCAGGGAAGCGATGCTGACGTGTTCGGTGTCGAAGGTGAGGTTCTCGTAGACTTCATCGGCGAGAACCAGCAGGTCTCTTTCCACGCAGAGTTCTGCGAGTTCACACAGTGCCGCACGAGAGAAGACCGAGCCCGTCGGATTGTGCGGAGTATTGATGATGATCATGGCGGTGTTGTCCGTGATGGCCGCGCGCACGGCGTCGACGTCAATGTCCCAGCTGTTCCCTGATTCTTTTAAGGGGACGGGGATGCGGGTGGCGTCGGCAAGCGCTACGGCCGCGATGTACGCATCGTAGTAGGGCTCAAGGACGATGACCTCCTGGCCGGGCTCCACCAGGCCCAAGACTGAGGCGGTGATCGCTTCGGTGGCGCCGGCGGTGACCACGACGTGGTCCTGGGGAACCGAGTAGGTCTCCGCGATGGCACTGATCAGCTCCGGTACTCCGCGCAGAGGTGCGTACTGGTTGTTCCCATGAGCGATGTTCTCCTGGGCAATCTCCAGCATGCGCTGCGGGCCATCACTATCGGGGAATCCCTGGCCCAGATTTACCGCGTCATTCTCTACGGCGAGCGCGGTCATGGTGGCGAAGATGGTTTCGTCGAATTCTTGCAGTCTCTCAACAGTCATTTAGAGCACCAACAGGTCATACTTCGTGGCCTTCACGTCAGACAGGCGCTTGCGCGCGCGTTCGAGACGCTGCCATTGGTCTTCCGGGATGGACTTGCGCGCTACGGTAACTGTTTCCGCATCCGGGGTGCCCCACGCGATGGGCATAGGGGTGATCTGCTGCCAATGCTCCTTGTCGCTGGAGCTACGCTGGCCAGAAACAGCCGCAACCGGAACCTTGGTGCCCACCGTGCGCTTGATGCCCGGGATGTTGCTCACCGTGCGCAGGCACACGCCCCAGCGCGGCGTGGCCTTCGGGTCCACGTTGGTGTTCACCAGCGCGAGAAGCACCATGTCGCGCTCATTGACCTCAGCCACAACTGCGGGCGCAAGAGGATAGGAGTCATACAGCTTCTGCGCCGAGCCCACCTGGCGGGAGGCCAGCACACCAATGACCGCGCAGAAAATACCGAAGAGCACCATGCCCAATCCCACGGTAATGCGCCAGGCGGCATCAATGCCGAAGTACAGCGCAATGCCGCCAATGATGAGCAGCAATCCCATAACGAGACCGGAGTTGCGCAGGCGTGAGGAATCGCGCAGGAGCTCGTTGTTCTGCTTGGCAAAGTCCTCGTGGACATTAAACTTGAAAATCTTCATTGGTTCACAAGTCTACTGCGTCCACCAGCCGGTAGGCATACCCTTGCTCCGCTAAAAAACGCTGGCGGTGCATGGCGTACTCCGAATCAAGGGATTCACGCGCCACGAGAGTGTAGAACGTGGCCTCCTGCCCGTCCTTCTTCGGGCGCAGCAGACGGCCGAGGCGCTGTGCTTCCTCCTGCCGGGAGCCAAAGGTACCGGAGACCTGGATTGCCAAGGCTGCCTCGGGCAGGTCGATGGAAAAGTTAGCCACCTTGGACACCACGAGTGTGTTAAGTTCGCCATCGCGGAACTGTTGGAAGAGTTTTTCGCGCTTGGCGGTGGAGGTTGTGCCGTCGATGACGGGGGCGTGAAGGTGCGTGCCTAATTCTTCGAGTTGGTCCACGTAGGCACCGATGATGAGTGCTTGCTGGCCTTCATGTTTCTTCAGTAGCTTGTCCACGGTGCGGAGCTTGGCGCTTGCCGACGCCGCAATTCTGTACCTATCCCGTGACTGCGCTGTGGCATAGAGCATGCGCTCTTCCTGCGTCATGTCCACGCGCACTTCGACGCAGTCCGCGGTGGCGATGTAACCTGCGGACTCCAGCTCCTTCCAGGGTGCGTCATAGCGCTTGGGCCCGATGAGCGAGAAAACATCGCCTTCGCGGCCATCCTCGCGCACGAGGGTGGCGGTAAGTCCCAGACGGCGGCGTGATTGGAGGTCGGAGGTCATGCGGAAGACTGGGGCAGGGAGTAGGTGAACTTCGTCGTAAATGATGAGGCCCCAATCGTGGGAATCAAAGAGCTCAAGCGCTCGGTATTCGCCCTTCGTCTTGCGAGTCACCATCTGGTAGGTGGCGATGGTAATCGGCTTGATCTCCTTCTTTTCGCCGGAGTATTCGCCGATCTCATTCGGGGTGAGGCTCGTGCGGCGCAGCAGCTCATCGCGCCACTGGCGGCCAGCAACTGTGTTGGTGACGAGGATGAGGGTAGTGGCTTGGGCCTTGGCCATCGCGGCGGCACCCACGATGGTCTTACCTGCGCCACAGGGCAGAACGACGATGCCGGAGCCGCCCGCCCAGAAGGACTCGGCGGCGTACTGCTGATAATCGCGCAACTGCCAGTCCACTTCATCGGTACTTAAACGCATGGGGTGTGATTCGCCGTCGACGTAGCCGGCGCGGTCATCTGCCGGCCAGTTGGCCTTGAGCAGCTCCTGCTTGAGCCGCCCACGGGCAGAGGGTGGAACCGCAACGGTGTTGTCGTCGATGCGCTGACCCAGCAGCTCACCCACCTTCTTGCGGCGCGTGAGTTCTTCCAGGATGGCGGGCTCATCTGATTCGAGGATGAGGCCGTGGGCCGGGTGGGCTAGGAGGCGGACGCGGCCGTAGCGGGACATGGTCTCGGCGACGTCGATAAGCAGCGCCTGCGGCACCGGAAAGCGGGAGTAGCTCTCCAGAACATCGACTACTTGCTCGGCATCGTGGCCGGCTGCGCGCGCATTCCACAAGGCCAACGAGGTAATCCGGTAGGTGTGAATGTGCTCGGGCGCGCGCTCGAGCTCAGCAAACGGGGCGAGCGCGGCACGGGCCTGGGTGGCCTGCGGGTGGTCGACCTCAAGGAGGACGGTTTTGTCCGACTGGACGATGAGCGGTCCGGGCATGGTGGAACCGAGTCCTTTCTGGTGTGCTGTTAAACGTCGTTGGCGAACCGAACAGTGGAAATACGGTGCACGGGGAATCGCACGGGCTTGCCGCTCGCGCCCAGGGCATCGATGTAGCCGCCTTCGACGGACAGCGGCTTCACCGTGACGGTGCGGATGGTGCCGCTCTTGTCGGCATAGGAAATCACAATATCGGTGTGGACGCGCGCGGCAGCTCGGGCCAGCGCGAGCGGATCCGCTTCCTCCTCATTGTGTGTGCTGGGGGTCTGTCCTGATGTCCGCAGGTTCTGCACCGCCTGGTCCACCGAGGCGGGCGTGCGGGTAGTGGCCGTGGCACGGGGCGTGGGCAGAAGATACGGCTCCGGTGCCACTGCGATCGAGGCGCCGGACTCATCCTCCGGGGTAGGAGACAAGCCCTGAGCCCGGAGTTTCTCCAGCAGCTCGCCAACGCGCAGTGGGGAGACCGCGACCGTTGGAGCAAGCAGTCGCAGTTCGGAGACCGAAGCGGCAGCGAGTTCCATCAGCGCGGGGTCCTCACTACGCAGATATGACAGTGCAGGTCCGCTGCGGAGAGTGCCGTGGCGCTTGGCGACGTCCCCGATGGCAAACCCCAGCGCCTGTGGCACGCCCATGGGTGAATGTTTCTCTAAGAATTCCGTCATCTCCGCAGCGGTGAGGCCGTGGTCCATGCCGCGGCGAATGGTGGATTCGCTCATGCGGTACACACTGGCCAGGCCGGGGGATTCAAGATCAGCCAGAGACGTTAAGGTGCGGTGCGTAGCTGGCTCGAGCGGCCCCGGCACGAGGATGGTGAGATCCTGCTGGATGATGAACTCGGAGACCGTGTCGGGGACGAGATCAGCAGCGGCAGAGGAGTTGTTGAGCACCCGTGTGGCTTTGCCCATCGCCACCGCACCGATCCATTCGGCCTCGGCACGCAGCTTCTCGATGGTGAGTGTGCGGGTATGGCTAGCGAAAAGCGGCGATCTAAAGCGCAGCTCTTCCCAGAATTCTTCTTCAGTGAGCGCAACTGCGGAGTGGGCGTAGACGTCGAGGACGAACGCTCGGAAGTGGGATAGACGGCGCACGTGAGTGTCCTCAGACAGCGCACGGGTGCCGTCCCAACTGGCCCAGGGGGAGTCGCGCCAGGCGTCGAGAAGAATGCGCCACTTTTCCCCGAGCTCAGCCACGAGCCAGTCGTGTGATCCCGTGGTGGGGGCGAGGAAGTGTCCTTCGAGGCTATCCGGCTCGCCGCGGTGTAGGAGACGGGCATGGTGGCCAAGGTTGATGAGCTGTGCGGCTTCCTCTTTGTCCACATCGAGTTCCTTGGCAAGCTGGGAAAGGGAGCGCACGCCTACCGAGGAATCCTTGAGCAGCGCCTCCGGATGAGCCCCCAACACCTCAATGAGCTGCTCCATGGTGCGCACAACCTCCAAGCCCGCGGCCGCACCGACATCATCCGCCTTCGAATCCGGCTCCGGGATACCGGCGCGCCCGGACGGTGTCGTGGGGATGGGTGGGGTGGTATCCCCGGCAAGAATTCGTGCGAGGGAGCGTGGAAGGCGCACTGAGTGCGCGTTGATGCGCTCGAGAAACCCCTTGGCCAGAAGGCGTTTGGTGGGGTCCTCGGAGTTACTGTCGGGCTCCGTGTTGGTGGTGTACCCCGCGCCTTCACTTTTAGCTAGCGTGCCGAGAATCCGGCGTTCATCGTCCGGTAGTTCCGCGATGTCCTCCTCGCTGAACTCACGGCGGTTGAGCAGTGACCACCCCGTGGGGAGTGCGCCCATTACGCCGGTCACGATGCGCACCTGAGGGGCATCCCCAAAAACGAGGCCGCGCTCCTTGAGCTGTTGTGTGACCTTTGGGTTGGTGTCATCCACCATGCCAATCTCACCGCCGCGCTGCGCAATGTCCTCCAGAACTGCGAGTTGTTCTGCGTTGCTATGCGCAAGGGCATCGACGACGTGCATCGGCAGAGTAAGACGCGAGGCTAACGCACCGAAGTCCTTCGGTGCCGGGGCCAAGGTTTCTCTGCGGTGGCTGAGCAGGGCGCGGAGGTCCTCCTCAGGCAAGTGGCTAAGCCATTCGCGGTAGCTGTCGGTGACGCGGGCGCGCTTCTTAGGGGAGGTCATGATGGGCCCCTAGTTTAGTTGCTGGGAAGGACTGGTAGGGAGCGGGGGAGGATTGGGGCACTTGTTGTTCAGTTGAGTTACTTTTTGGCGCGCGGTTTGGAATAATGAGGGGTATGTCGAATGAGAACAAAGGCCACATTTCCCCGGCTTGGCCGAAGAATAGCCCCCGTGAGCACGCCATCACCGAAATCTCCGCACCGTTTGCCGGCGCTTCCAGCCCTTTCGGTGATGATCTGATTTTGCCGATGCCGGCAGAGAAGCTGAACTACGTTCACCCGTACACCCGCATCAACCGCTAAGAGAATGTGCAGATAGCTGCGCATTCATCTACGGTGAGGCCGCGCCTTACGCGGCAAGTTTAACGCCCCTCCGAGAATGTTCTCCTCGGTGGGGCTATGCCTCGTGTTCAGGATATTTCCCTAAAGGATGAGCTGAGGGGGTAAAAACAGAAAGACCGGCTGGATTGTCCAGCCGGTCTATTGTTTGTCGCGCTCAGTTTCTAGGACTGCTGAGCAGTGGTTCCCATTAGGACTCCTGAGCGGCGATGATGCTCAGGAACTGAGCCAGCGGGTCGATGACGTGGCGGTTCGCGGAGTAGAAAGCATCAAAGTCGTGGCGGTTGGCCTTGTACTGCTCGGTGAAGGAAGCCGGGATGGTCAGGCCGTACTGGGTGGCGGTGTCCTCGACGAGGGTGTAGAGGGCATCAACGGCCAGCTCGTCGGTTGGCTGCTCCTCGGCAGCTTCCTTCACGACCTCCGGTGCGTCGGCCGGAGCCTCCGGTGCGGTCTCTTCCTTAACCGGAGCCGGGGTTGCGGCCGGTGCCGGAGCAGCGCTGACGTTGCGCGGGGTCGGGGCGGAGTTCAGGCCCAGGCTTGCGGAGCAAGCCGGCCATGCGCCCCAGCCCTGCTGCGCCAGGGTGCGCTCAGCAACAGCGATCTGCTGCTCGCGGGTTGCCAGGTTAGCGGTCGGAGCGAATTCGCCGCCGCCGTATGCCTGCCAGGTCTGAGCGTTGAACTGCAGTCCACCGTGGTAGCCGTTGCCGGTGTTGATAGCCCAGTTACCGCCGGACTCGCACTGTGCGAGGCGGTCCCAGTCAGAATCCGGAGCAGCAGCGGCGTTCGGAGCCATGATGGCTGCAGCAGCACCCACGGCAACGGTGGAAGCGGCAAACTTGGTAGCGATGGACTTGTTCTTAGCGGAGTGGCGTCCCATTAAAGTATTCCTTCTCTAGGTTGTCTCTTGCGTTCTCGCGCCCAGATAGTGCCCAGTCCGGCAGATGTTTATGTATTCGATGTTCATATTCATGCACATCATTAGTGGCCGCTGTGTGAAAGCCCGGACTGTGTCTGGGGCGAGACTTCCACGACTGGCGGCCGAAGTGCCTGAGGGAAAGGGTAGCCGTTTATAACGAAACAGTCACGTTATTTGGCTCAAAACGGTAACGGAAGCGTTGGAATCGCAGTGTTTTCCCTGCTCGCTTCGGGAATGTTATCTATGTCACACGGGTAACGGGTGTGGTGGGTGTGGCGATACATAACGTGGGTTTCTTCGGTGGGGTGTCAAAGGTTAGAATGAATCTCTTTATTAGTTCCACCGGAAAGTTCCTGCGCGCGGTCTTAGGAGTCTGAGCTAAGCGTCGCCGCGCCTCCTTGTTCCGGAAGTGGAGCGCTCATGGGCCCACGGCCTGGTGGCGCCTACACTTGCATAGGAGAGACGGAAAGAAAGTGAGTGAAGAACCATGCCAATCGGCAAAGTGAAGTGGTATGACGCCGACAAGGGCTTCGGCTTTGTCAGCAACCCGGGCGATGAAGACGTCTACGTGGGCCGCAACGTGCTGCCCAAGGGCGTCGACGAGCTGTTCCAGGGCCAGCGCATTGAGTTCGACTTCGCGGCCGGCCGTCGCGGTCCGCAGGCCCTGCGCGTGAAGGTTCTGGATGCCCCACGCCGCCGCACCCCGGCTCGCAAGCCGGAGGAGCTGTCGAGCATGTTGTCTGATGTCATGACGTTGCTTGAGACCCAGGTCCAGCCGGTTCTTAGCCAGGGTCGCTACCCAGAACGCAAGACTGGACGTCAGGTAGCAGAGATTCTGCGCGCCATTGCGAAGGACTTGGATAGCTAGGGCCTAAAGCTTTTAGGCCGATAGCTCGAAAGTGCCCTAGCTGACGAAAGTTAGGCTGATTTTTCAATGATCAGTCGTAAGTTTGGCAGCTAGGGCACTTTTCGATCGTGGAGGCGCGTGGGGCAACGCGCCGCAGCGCCGCTATTACTCTGCTGGCGCTTCGGCGTCGCCGGTAGCCTTGGACTCCTTGAGTTCATCTTCGCTCAGCGTGGACAGAGACCACACAGTGTGCATGGGAGTCTCCTCACCGTTGGCATCATGGCCAATCATGAGGGTGGAAATCTCCACCACCTTCAACAGTGGGCGCTCACCGGTGGACGCTTCAATCGGGGCGACGGAGCCGGGGATCTCCACCGAGGTGGTTTCGTTGGCGCCGTGGGCAGTGCTGTCATTGGCGGCCGGATCATCGTAGATGGACAGTACGGACCACTCGTGGTTTGAGATCGCCTCGGGGATGTCGAGCTTGAGCGTGTCATCGGGGCCCACCGTGAGGTTGGGGACGTCACCTTCCTCGCACTCAGTGCCCGGCTCGCAGATGCTGTATGGCGAAACCTCGATGGTTTCATCGCCCACCGTGGCCGTGATGGTGACATCCTTCGGCTCCGGGCCCGGACGGTCATTCCACCACTTCTGGAACAGCACCACTGCTACAACGATTACCGCTACGGCGATAATGAGCGCCAGAAATTGCAGTAGTGACTTTTTCCTTGCTTGCTTCACGGTTGCCATGGCTGTGAATCCTACTCGAAGCGAACCCGGTACAGGTCATCCCAGAGCTTGCCGGTGATCCAAAACTCGTCCGTGCCTGGAATATGGGCGATGCCGTTGAGGACGGCATTGGGGTCCTCGTAGGGGCGGTGCTGGAGACGTGCCGTATCGATGACGGCGGTGACGTCGCCAGAGCTAGGGTCGATGCGCAGGATGTCGTCGCTCATCCACACATTGGCGTACACCTGACCGTCGACGCATTCCAGCTCATTGAGATTGTCCACCGGGGATCCGTTAAGAGTGACGTTAGTGCGCGGGCCAAGCTCGGCAAAGGTGTCAGGGTGCAGGTGGCGTAGCGTGGCGGAGCCATCGGACATGATGAGCTCGTGTCCCGCGTTGCACAGCCCCCAGCCTTCGCCGTCGTAGTCCACCCGGTTGATTTCGTCGAAGGTGGTGGCATCACGCAGGATAGCTGTGCCGGATTTCCATGTCAGCTGCCAGATGCCGGCATCGGTTTGTGTGATGCCCTCACCAAAATAGGAGTTGTTGAGTGCGATTTCCTGGAGTGGGTTAAGCGAACCTGGGCGAACTCGAAGCAGGCGTGATTCCCCATATTGACCTGTACCAATGAGCAGGTTGCCCGCGGTGTCCACTTCCAAGCCTTGGGTGAAGGTGTGGGGGAGGAGAGGCTTCGTCTCCAGGACTGTGGCACTGAGGCGCTCGGGGGACGCAGTGCTTGCCGACGTCCCCTCGGCCCCCACCTGCGCCGTCTCCACCGTCTCAGGCGCCGCTGGATCCACACCACCAGGTGTGGAAGAGCAGGACGACAGCGGCGCGAGCAGCGCTGCAGCAGACAACGTAGCGGTGAGAATGCGGGACGCGCGAGTGAGGCGGGGGAGGGTCATGTCTGTCATTGTGCACTATGGTGACGGCCGTGATGAATAATGAGAGGGTGACTCGCAAGAAAAAGATGCATTCCCCGCTTCTCGATTCCGCCGCGGTCGACCTGGCGCGCCGGGCAGTGGAGGAGGTGGGTGAGGGGGACGTCGGCAAGCACCGCGGCGTTGCCGGAGTGGGCCGCAACGTGGCCACCCACCGTTTTGATGCCCACGTCCCGGGTTATCCGGGCTGGGAGTGGCACGCCGTCGTTGCCTGCGCCGAAGGCTCGCGAACACCGACTGTCAATGAGGTTGCGCTCGTCCCTGGTGGGCACGCGCTCCAGGCCCCGGAATGGGTTCCCTATTCCGAGCGACTGCGCCCAGGTGACCTCGGCCCCGGCGATCTCATGCCGCCGGCACCTGATGATGAACGCCTACACGATGGTGAGCTCTCTGAGACCGGCCTTCAGGAGGCCAAGGATCGGTGGCGCAAGAAGTACGGGCCGACAACGGAGATGGCATCGCAGGCGCAGCTGCAGTGTAAAACCTGTGCCTTTTACCTCACACTTCTGCCCAATTACGGTGTCTGCGCCAATGAATACTCCGCCGACGGCAAGGTCGTTCACGCCGCCTATGGCTGTGGCGCACATTCCGGGACGACCATTCGTGAAGAAGGATCGGAACCGGAGCGGCCCTTCGACGACGAGAAGCCGATTTTCTAATGGTGGCTTTTTACCTGCACGAAGCAGTAATGCACGTGTGGGTTTTGCATTTTAGGGGTCAGATGGAGCACTCTTAGCTGGTAAAACTTCATTTCTCTAGATAGTAAGGGGCGCTCTCTCACGATGAACGCAGCTATCGACCGCTATTTCAAAGTCACCGAACGCGGATCCACCATCGGCACCGAGGTCCGTGCCGGTGTGGTCTCGTTCTTTGCGATGGCCTACATCATTCTCCTGAACCCTCTCATCCTGGGTACCTCGGAAGACTCTGCGGGTACCACCCTGGGCATCCCACAAGTCGCCGCTGCAACGGCGCTGGTTGCCGGTGTTATGACCATCGCCTTCGGCGCCATTGCGCGTTATCCATTCGCCATGGCTGCAGGCCTGGGTATGAACACCTTCGTTGCCGTGACGATGGTGTCCATCAACGGCCTAGAGTGGCGCGAGGCCATGGGCCTCGTCGTCATCGAGGGCATCATCATTGTCCTGCTGGCTATCTCCGGCTTCCGCCAGGCTGTCTTCGATGCCATTCCCGCCTCCATGAAGGCCGCGATGGGCGTCGGCATTGGCATGTTCATCGCGCTCATCGGTTTCGTTGATGGTCACTTCGTTACCCGCGTCCCAGATGCGGCGATGACGACCGTTCCGGTGGGCCTCGGCATTAATGGTTCGATCTCCACGTGGCCCGCCTTCGTCTTCATCGTGGGTCTAATCCTGTCCAGTTTCTTCGTCATCCGTCAGGTACGTGGCGGCCTGTTCATCGGCATTGTTATCACCACGATTATTGCCATGATCATCCAGGCTCTCACTGGTTCTGAGGAGTGGGGCATGGCCACCCCAGAGGTTCCCGATTCCTTGGGCGGCCTGCCGGACCTTTCCATCGTGGGTCAGGTCGACCCGATAAGCGCCTTCACCAAGCTGGGTGTGGTCTCCACCGTGCTGCTCATCTTCACGCTGCTGCTCACCAACTTCTTCGACGCCATGGGCACGATGAATGGCTTGGGCAAGCAGGCTGACCTCGTCGATGAGCAGGGCAACCTGCCGGACATGAAAACGGCGCTGGTTGTCGAAGGTTTCGGTGCCGTTGCTGGTGGTGCGGGTTCGGTCTCGTCCAACACGGTGTTCGCTGATTCTGCCGCCGGTATCGGTGACGGCGCCCGAACTGGTCTCGCCAACGTGGTCACCGGTGTCATCTTCCTGCTGGCCATGTTCCTCACTCCGCTCTACGAAATTGTGCCGATTGAGGCCGCCGCCCCAGTGCTCGTCATCGTCGGTGTCATGATGGCCGCACAGCTCAAGGACATTGAGTGGACCCGCATGGACCAAGCAATCCCGGCCTTCCTCACCATTGTGGTCATGCCGTTTACCTATTCCATTGCTAACGGTATTGGCGTGGGCTTCATCGCCTACGCTCTCATGGCGACTTTCGCCGGTAAGGCCAAGAAGGTGCATTGGATCATGTGGCTTGTTGCAGCCCTCTTCGTGGTCTACTTCGCCATGGGGCCGATTACCGCAGCGCTGACCTAGGGAGGTTCGGACCAAGACTGGGCCACCGCTAGACTGGGGCGCATGCGTTTGATCATCGATGACCCGGAAGACCCTCGCCTGGACGATATCCGCGATTTGAAGCACGCGGATAAGTCCGGCGAGGGTTTCGTCTTTGGTGAAGGCCCCCTCTGTGTGGAGCGCCTGCTGGCTTCGCGTTTTCCGGTGCGCTGCATTATCGGATTCGAGGCCAAGCTGGACACCTTCCTTGCCACGCACGACGTGGGGGACATCCCCGTGTACCAGGTTACCCGCCACACCCTGGGGGAAGTCACCGGCTTTGATATGCACCGCGGCCTCGTCGCAGCAGCAGACCGCGCCGAGGCGTGGAGCGTGGATGAGGTCATCGCCGGTGCACGCACCCTCGCCATTATGGAGGGCGTCGGGGATCATGAAAACATTGGTTCCCTCTTCCGCAATGCCGCCGGCATGGAGGTGGATGGCATTCTGCTCGGCTCGGGTGCGGCCGACCCGCTCTATCGACGCTCGGTGCGCGTCTCGATGGGTCATGTGTTGCGCCTGCCGTGGGCGCGCTTCGATGGCGGATTCACTACGTGGCAGCGTGGATTGGAGACACTGCGTGAGCAGGGCTTCAGGCTCGTCTCGCTGACCCCGCATCCCGAGGCTGTGCACATTGCGGACGCCCTCGACGGTGCAGACAAGGTGGCGCTGCTTGTGGGTGCGGAGGGACCAGGGCTGACTGAGCATGCGATGAAAGCTACCGACGTGCGTGCCCGCATCCCCATGGCGGAGGGAACCGATTCGCTCAACGTGGCGACGTCGGCGGCCATTGCGTTTTATGAGCGCCAGCGCTGCCAGAGATTCCGCGAGGTCGACACCGCATAGCGGCGCACTAACCCGCCCAAGTGCTTGGCGGTGCGCACAATCTCTTCACCCGTGGAATCCGGCTCAAGATCGTGCTCCTCATAGTCGTCATAGTCATGAAGGCCGAGCTTCGCCACCGAGGTGCTGGCTACCTCAGCCACGCTGCGGCGGGGCGGGGGTGTGTCAACCTTGGGCTCTGGGCGGCCATCGGTGGCATAGCCCACGACGTCCACATCCGGACCATCAGCGCCGACCTCGATGCCCAACCAGTAGGCTTGGGCAGCTTCGGTTATGCTCTGCGGCTCGAAGGGGAGTGCAATGCCGCCGGCTGGCTCGTCTTTCTCGCCGGCCCAGTAGGGAGCCTCGAACGTCTCGGGAAGTCCGTGATCCTCATAGAGATTGACACGGGTTCCGCACAAGGAACGGCGCAGGCGCGGGCCCGTCCAGTGTGCGAATCCTGCGTAACCCGTCTCCGGATTGGAGGTGAACGCATAGATCTCATGCGCCGGAACGGCTTCCCGCAGAGTACGCGAGAGCTGCGAGAGAATGAGCTGATCATCACTGATGATTGTCTGAACCACGGTGACGCCTGGGTAGCCGCCGATATAGAACTCGCTCGTACCAGGCTCAGCGGAGCGGTTAAGCGGGAACTGACCAATCGGCGTCACGGGGAGTGCAGGATTGAGTTGAGCCAGGAATTTCCGGCCGAAGCCGCGATCGGCCTTGGGCTCACCGCGGAGGACCTCGGCGGGGTCAGCAGCAGTGACGTACCAGAGAGTGAGAACGGCGCTTTGAGTTTCCACGGCAGGTTACTCGCGGGGACGCTTCGTGGTGGAACGAACGCCGAGCAGCACATCCTCCCAGTGCGGGGTGACGGCCTTGCGGCGGCGCTTGGTGGGCTTGGGCTCCGGATCGGGGTTCTGGAGGAAGTCCTCGTCCACGCCGGTGTCCTTGCTCTTCTCCGCGTCGGTAACGGGGTCCGCGGAGCCCTGGCTGTCTTCACGGTGAGCAGCATCGGTGGAGGCCTCTGCGCCCGGCTCCTCGCCGCCGCGCGGCGAAGGCAGGACGGAGGGCTCCGCGTAATGCTCGGCGGAGTCAGCGTCCGAAGCGCTGCCCGAGTACACGGACAGATCCGTCACCCCCGGGTCACCGGCGCGCGCAGACTCAATGTCCTCGTGCTCGTCGAACTGCCCGCGGCCGTCAATGGCCTCGTCATAGCGCTCGCCACGCCCCACTGAAGTCAGGGAGCGTACCGGTTGCACAAAGTCCGGGTCCGTCAGGTCAGCGGCTACAGAGTTGCGAGCCTCCACGGTGGCGGGGGAGGTCATGGTCTGCTTGAACGTCCACTCCGCCTCGTTGGCAGACAGGCCTGCTTTCCACGTGATACGTAGAATCCACGGCTCGCCTTGGTGGCGGTAGGCATCCCACGTCGACTCCGACAGTGAGTGCCCGCGCGCCGCGAAAGCCGTAGCGAGGATTTCCCACAGCGTTAGCTTGGCCGGCCCATCGTCGCGGATGGGGTGTGCCTGCTTGGCGACGTCCGCAATCCTCGCCCTTTCCAGCAACACCGGGTGTGCAAAAGGTTCGATACGAGATTCCGGCACACCGAGTTCTTCCGCCATTTCTGCGGTGGACGCGCCGGCGCGGATACGTGCCTGGATCTCGTTCGGGCGCAGGCTCATCGCCTGCGTGGAGGATGACTGCGAATCGTGGGCGCTCTGAGAGGAGGGCACTACGGTGTGAAGACCCCGGGGAGGCTCGTGTGCGGTAGCTGGCGATGGGGTGGTGCTTGTGGTTGCCGTGGTGTGGTCCGAACCCTGGTCTGCCGACGAGTTGGCTGAGGCTGTGGAGTCTTTAGATTCCGAGGTCTCGCTGGAGCTAGCAGGAGCGAGCAACTCACGAAGCTCGTCGGTGACCTCGAGGAAAAACTCCTCACCATCCTCTGCCCGGAGAACGAGCGAGGAGTCAGTTGAGTCGCTGGGTGCGAGGAAAATCTCGCGCATGGTGGCGCTCCTTAGCCTGGTAGCGGACATGTGATGAAGTCCACTTTACCCAGAACATGCCCCGAACTCTGGCAAGAGCGCGGGGCATGTTGAGGAGGTAGGTGAATTTGTGCTGGGACTAACGGTTGCTGGGACTAACGGTTGTCCAGAACGTAGTCGATGGCCTGGGTGAGCTTCGTGACGTCCTCGGAATCGATAGCCGGGAAGAGGCCCACACGCAGCTGGTTACGGCCCAACTTGCGATAAGGCTCGACATCGAGAATGCCGTTGGCGCGCAAAGTCTTGGCTACCGCTGCAGCGTCAACCGAATCGTCGAAGTCAATCGTTCCGACGACCAGAGATCGAGCGGAAGCATCCTGCACGAATGGGGTGGCCTCCGGGCGCGATTCAGCCCAGCTGTACAGGATGCTGGAATTCGCCGTGGTGCGCTTGACCATGCCGTCGAGGCCACCATTAGCGTTCATCCACGTCACCTGGTCATCGAGCATGAGCAGCGTGGCTACCGCGGGGGTGTTGTACGTCTGGTTCTTGCGAGAGTTGTCCACGGCAGTCTGCAGATTAAGGAAGGCTGGGATGAAGCGATCGGAAGAGTTGATCTTCTCAATGCGCTCCACGGCAGCCGGGGACATAGCGGCCAACCACAGGCCACCGTCGGAGGCAAAGCACTTCTGCGGGGAGAAGTAGTAAACGTCCGTCTCAGACATATCGACCGGAAGGCCGCCCGCGCCAGAGGTGGCATCGATGACGACGAGCTGGTCAGTAGCGTCGGGGTTCGGGCGGGTGACCGGAACCATGGCGCCGGTGGACGTCTCGTTGTGAGCCCACGCGATGACATCCGCGCCGGTGGCCTCGGCCGCCTTCGGGTCCGGTGCGGTGCCCACTTCTGCCTCGGTGACGAGTGGCGCATCGAGCCACGGAGCTTTGCCAGCAGCCTTTGCAAACTTGGAGGAGAACTCGCCGAAACTCAGGTGTGCAGACTGCTTCTCAATGAGTCCGAAGGTGGCTGCATCCCAGAATGCGGTAGCGCCGCCGAGGGACAAGACAATCTCATAACCTGCAGGAAGGGAGAAAAGGTCGCTCAAACCCTCACGGATGGAGCCAACCAGATTCTTTACGGCCGGCTGGCGGTGGGAGGTACCAATGATGGTGCCTGCGCCGGCCCTGATTGCCTCAATTTGGGCGGGGCGAACCTTGGACGGGCCGCAGCCGAACCGGCCGTCGGCAGGAAGGAGATCTGCTGGCAGGGAGAGTTCTGAGTTGCTCATGGGGGCAGTGTAGCCTAATTTCGTTCGCGCACTAGGTACTTTGCCAGGATTGCCAATGTTGGCAGAGTCACAAGTTTTGATAAAGTGTGAAGAGGTTTAATTAAGCCGCTTCGGCGTGAGCCGGAATGGCATGTTGAGAAAGGAAAGCACGTGGCTTCTGAAGAGAACAAGGTTGTACTGCACTACCCTGGTGGCGAGTACGAGATGGACATCAAGCAGTCCACCGAGGGTGACTCCGGTTTCGATATTGGCAAGCTCCGCAACGAGACTGGCCTCGTTACCTTCGACCCGGGTTACGCAGCTACCGGTTCTACTGAGTCCAAGATTACGTTCATTAATGGTGAGGAAGGCATCCTTCGCCACCGCGGTTATGACATTGCGGACTTGGCTGAGAACGCCTCCTTCAACGAGGTCTCTTACCTGCTGATTAAGGGCCACCTGCCGAATGAGGACGAGCTGTCCAAGTTCAACACGGAAATCCGCCACCACACCCTGCTGGATGAGGACTTTAAGGCCGCATTCAACATCTTCCCGCGCAACGCGCATCCCATGGCGGTGTTGGCTTCCTCCCTTAACATTCTGTCTGCGTACTACCAGGACCAGCTCAACCCGCTGGACCCGGAGCAGCTGGACAAGGCAACCGTGCGACTTCTGGCTAAGGTGCCGATGCTGGCCGCGTACGCATACCGCGCATCCCAGGGTAAGCCGTACATGTACCCGGACAACAAGCTCAACGCGCGTGAGAACTTCCTGCGCATGATGTTCGGTTACCCGACCGAGGAGTACGAGGTTGACCCGGTTGTTGCTAAGGCCCTGGATAAGCTTCTTATTCTCCACGCTGACCACGAGCAGAACTGCTCCACGTCCACGGTTCGCATGATTGGTTCCGCACAGGCCAACCTGTTTGTTGCTATCGCTGGTGGCATCAACGCCCTGTCTGGCCCGCTGCACGGTGGTGCTAACCAGGCCGTTCTGGAGATGCTTGAGGACATTCAGAACAACCACGACGGTGACGCTACGGACTTCATGAACCGCGTGAAGAACAAGGAAAAGGGCGTTCGCCTCATGGGCTTCGGCCACCGCGTGTACAAGAACTACGACCCGCGCGCGGCTATTGTCAAGGAGACCGCACACGAGATCATCGACCACCTCGGTGGCGACCCGATGCTGGACCTGGCTATGAAGCTGGAGGAGATTGCGCTCAACGACGACTACTTCGTCTCCCGCAAGCTCTACCCGAACGTGGACTTCTACACCGGCCTCATCTACCGTGCCATGGGCTTCCCGACGGACTTCTTCACCGTCCTCTTCGCCATCGGCCGTCTGCCGGGCTGGATTGCTCAGTACCGCGAGCAGCTGGAGCTCAACACCAAGATCAACCGCCCGCGCCAGATTTACACCGGCGAGACCCTGCGCAAGGTTACCCCGCGCAGCGAGCGCTAAACCGTACGCTGATACGGTGCGGCGCATAGCTCATACGCTGCGCTTCTAGGGCCGGGCCACCCGTTACCCCGTATACTGGGGGCGATGTGGCTCGGCCTTAAGTATTTGCAGCCACCAAAGAAGAAAAATTTATCCAAGGAGGAGATCCCCCAATGGACAAGCCCGTAATCGAGCCGGCAACGGAGCCCGCTCCCCAAGACCTTGTCATTGAAGACATCGTGGTGGGTGACGGTGCCGAGGCCCAGCCGGGCGGCTTCGTTGAGGTCCACTACGTTGGCGTTGACTACGAGACGAACCAGGAGTTCGATTCTTCGTGGGGCCGCGGTCAGTCGATCGAGTTCCCGCTGACCGGCCTCATCGCCGGTTGGCAGGAAGGTATCCCGGGTATGAAGGTGGGTGGCCGCCGTAAGCTTGTCATCCCGCCGGAGAAGGCCTATGGACCTGCCGGTGGCGCACACCCGCTGTCTGGCCGCACCCTGACCTTCGTCATTGACCTGATTCGCGCCTAAACCGCGCACACGAGGGTACGTGCCCCGCCTCTTTCTCCCCAGTGCCGTGATAGGCGCTGAGGGGGAAATGGGCGGGGCATACGGCGTATATGGGGATGGTAAGAACGGTGTCCCCAAAAATCGGGGGACACGATAGGTGTGTGATTGCGCTCGGCGGCCCCACGGTGTGCCGCAGTGGGGCACAATGGGGGACATGAGTGTCCCACAAACCACGTTTAATGATGACCGCGAGATGCCGTTGCTGGGTCTCGGAACCTACAAACTGCGCGGTGAGGATCTCACCCGCTGCGTGCGCGAGGCTATCGAGCTGGGCTACCGCCACTTTGATACAGCAACTCTCTATGAGAATGAGACGGAGCTAGGTCACGCTTTGGCCGACGCCATGAAGGCCGGTGACGTCACTCGTGATGAGCTCTTCATCACCAGCAAGGTCTGGCATGACCACCACGGCAAAGGCAAGGTGGACTTGGCTTTCCGTGAGTCTCTGGACAAGCTGCAGCTGGACTACCTTGACCTGTACCTTATCCACTGGCCCTGGCCACAGGGAGGGCTCTACGTGGAGACATTCGAGGAAATGGCTCGTTTGCAGGGCATGGGGCAGATTGCCTCCATTGGTGTGGCAAACTTCTACGAGGAGACCCTCCAGGAGCTCATGGCAAAGACTGGCATCGTGCCTGTTCTGAACCAGGTGGAGCTGCACCCGGGCTTTACGCAGCCGGGGCTGCGGGAATTCCACGACAATCACGACATTGTCACAGAGGCCTGGTCGCCGCTGGCGCGCGGTGTCATCCTCAACAACCCCGAGGTTGCCGCCGTTGCAGAGAAGCACGGCATCACTCCTGGGCAGGCGGTGCTGGCTTATCTGATGGCGAAGGGGATTTCTGTCATCCCGAAGTCCAGCCGTCGCGAGCGCCTTGAGGAGAATTTCGCGGCTGCCACGATCGAATTGACCCGCGAGGACATCGAGGTTCTTGATTCCCTTGACGGCCGTGAGGGATTTGGACGCATGTTCAAGGATCCGCGCGAGTTCCCCGGAGCTGAGTAACCCCGCGCATACTGAGACAAGCTAGCCCGTCTTTCTTCACGTCACGTCGCCCGATTCTCCCGCCAGTGCTGGGGGAGGGGGAGGCTCGGGAAGTGGAGGAAGGCGGGTTTCGCTGTGTCCAATCACGCAACGGGGAGAGGCGTTGGGCAATGAAGTGACGATTTCTCTTCGCACGTTGTTAAGTCGTCGGCTAGAACTCTGCTAACTTTTGGTTCGCTAAATTAGATTTGAGCGGGCGGTGAATTAGCGGGGGTGCCAAGAATCGGGGGATAGGTGCATGTTGTAGTGCATCGCGGGGGTGGCTGATGTTAAGGTGGGCAACTTTTCTTGGCAGGATTTACAACCTTGCAGAGTCTGTTCGGTAACTTACAGATCAAGACAAAACGTGACCGAGGGCACTGTCCCTCATTCCCGGTGGACGTTTTGTGCAGAAATAATTTCCACAAAGGAGAGCGACATGACTGATGCACCTGCCTCGCTTAACTCGCGCCGCGAACCTACGCCGCAAGAGTTTATTGCCATGCGGGATAGCCCCCAGTTCAGCAAACTGCGCGGAACCTACCGCAAGTTCACTTTCCCCATGACCGTGGCCTTCTTTCTGTGGTACGTCCTGTACGTACTTGCAGCCGTGTTTGCGCCGGAGTTCATGGGAACTGAAATTGGTGGCGGCTGGAACATTGGCCTTGTATTCGGCTTGGCTCAGTTTCTGACCACCTTCGTCATTACGTACATCTACGTCAATTACGCCAACAAGAACATTGAGCCGCAGTCAGCGGCCATTCGCCAGGAACTGGAGGGCTAAACAATGCAGACCTTTACTGTCGCCGCAGCGGAATCCTCCGCCGGCAATCCGATTCTGAACATCGGCGTTTTCGCCGCCTTCTTGGTTATCACCATGTACGTGGTGCTTCGTGCCGGAAAGTCCACCAAAGAAGCGTCGGACTTCTATACCGGTGGCGGTAGCTTCTCCGGCCGTCAGAACGGCCTTGCTATCTCCGGTGACTACCTCTCCGCGGCATCCTTCCTTGGAATCGTTGGTGCCGTAGCACTGAACGGATATGACGGCTTCCTGTACTCGGTCGGCTTCTTCGTCGCCTGGCTCGTAGCTCTTATGCTCGTGGCGGAGCCGATGCGTAACGTCGGCCGCTTCACCATGGCAGACGTGTTGTCCTTCCGCCTTAAGCAGCGCCCGGTCCGCGTGGCAGCAGCCATCTCGACCTTGTTTGTGTCGCTGTTCTACCTCATCGCGCAGATGGCCGGTGCAGGTTCCCTCGTGGCCGTGCTGCTGAATATCCACGATTTCAAGTGGCAGGCAGTCGTGGTCGGCATCGTGGGAATCCTCATGATCGTTTACGTTCTCATCGGTGGCATGAAGGGCACCACCTACGTGCAGATGATCAAGGCCGTGCTTCTGGTGACCGGTGTGGTCATCATGTGCATTCTGACCTTCGTCATGCTCAAAGGTGGCTTTAGCACGCTCTTTAGCCAGGCTATTGATATGCACGCTAACTCCGCTGCGATCAAGGAGGGCGGCTATGAGGCCTCCCAGATTATGGAGCCGGGTCTGAAGTATGGCAAGAACCTGACCACCAAGCTTGACTTTATCTCCCTGGGTATTGCGCTCGTTCTGGGCGTTGGCGGTCTGCCGCACGTTCTCATGCGTTTCTACACGGTGCCGACTGCCACCGAGGCTCGCCGCTCCGTTACGTGGGCCATCGTTATTATCGGTGCCTTCTACCTCATGACCCTGGTTCTGGGCTACGGTGCTGCCGCTTTGGTTGGTCCGGACCGCATCCTCGCTGCGCCGGGTGGTGCAAACTCTGCGGCGCCGTTGCTAGCACTGGAAATCGGCGGTTCCATCTTCATGGCGGTTATCTCCGCGGTGGCGTTTGCTACAGTCCTTGCCGTTGTGGCAGGCCTGGCCATTACCGCGTCCGCGTCTATCGCGCACGATGTCTACCACTCTGTCATCCGCAACGGCGAGTCCACCGAGGCCGAGCAAGTCCGCGTCTCCCAGATCACCGTGGTTATTCTCGGTATAGCGTCCATCATCCTGGGTATTCTCGCCATGACTCAGAACGTCGCCTTCCTGGTGTCCCTGGCCTTCGCCGTTGCCGCCTCTGCGAACTTGCCGACTATCCTGTACTCCCTGTACTGGCGTCGTTTCAACACCGCAGGCGCAGTGGCCTCGATGTACACCGGCGTTATCTCGTGTCTGGTGCTCATCTTCCTGTCCCCGGCAGTATCCGGAACTCCGACCTCGATGTTCCCTAACGCTGACTGGTCTATCTTCCCGCTGTCCTCCCCGGGTCTTGTGACCATCCCTTTGGCGTTCTTTGCAGGCTGGATCGTGTCCATCATGACTCCGCCGGACAACCTCGAAGAGCTCTCCGCCGAGATGGAGGTTCGTTCCCTGACCGGTGTCGGCGTTGAGGCTCCGGTTGACCACTAAGACAATAGTGGATCACTACTTCTAGGAGGGAAGCGGGTAAACTCACACTCCGTGTTTAACTCGCAGCCATCGCACAGGGCGGTATCAGCACGAGCTGGTGCCGCCCTTCTGGCGTGCGTACTTGGTGCATCGGTTCTCATCGCTTGCGCGCCGCCGAATGAGCAGGATTCAGACTCAGGTCGTGCTACGAGATCCGCACCTGCGACGCTAGCGCCCGTCTCGCACAGGAAAGGTGCACCGCAGCTGGCTGGCGTTGATGACAGCGTGGGTCAATTCCTCACAGGTGATAAGTCGAAGTCCATTACGTACTACCGCATCGAGACCGGAATGCACATGGGCTCGCCGACAGAGCACCAACCCCGCTATGCGCTGAGCCTGATCAAGCTCTACATCGCCACCTATGTCATCGAGCATGGCTCCTTCGAAGACAAATACCTCGCGTTGGAGATGATTGCTGATTCATCCGACGAGAGCGCCGGGAAGCTTTTTGAGAAATATCCACGGTCTATCGACTCGATTGCCAGGGAGTATGGTCTTACCTCAACCAAGGCAGGGAAGGACTGGGGGCATTCGAAAACGTCGACCTATGACGTGGTCAGATTCATTGTGCAGCTCATGGAGGATGACCCTACCCACCCGGTACTCGTGGCCATGGCTCACGCCGACGAGGTGTCTGCTGACGGATACCAGCAGGATTATGGCACTGCTGCGCTAAGCGACGTCGTCGGTACGAAGTGGGGATGGTCCGACAGTAAGGACCGCCACTCCTCGGTTTCCTTCAGCGAAAATTTCGTCGTTGCCGCATCTATTGAGGGCTCGGCGAGTGAACTTACCTCGTATGTCCGCAAAGAAATCACCGGCAAGAGCCTGGTTAAGGGAAATAATCTGAATAAGGAAGCTCTAGCCAATCCGTCCTTCACCACGTCGACGGTGGCCACTGCTTCGTCGTCTGAAACGACGAAGCCCTCGTCGAGCACTGCGACCACGTCATCGACGACGAAGAAACCAAAGACAAAGAAAAAGGCGACGTCGACAGTCGCGTCAACGTCGCCGTCATCAGACAAAAAGTAACGGAGCCCTAGCCCATCGCCTTGCGTACAGTGTTAAGGACATCGATGGCGCCACGAACCTGGTCATTGCTGACTGAGGAGCCGGCGATGGTGATGCCATTTCCGCCGGCGCTGGAGCCGCGGCCGGTGGGATCGGGCAGGGAGATGTCGGGCAGTGGAGCGTCGTTCGGCACAGCAGGGATGTCTTTGAGATCCGGCAGGGAGAGCGAACCGTCGCCCGGCGTCCACTGGCCCCAGTCGCGGGCGTACACGGTGTTGATATCACACGTGACGCCGTCGATAGTGGCCTGACGTTTAGCTGGCTGGTGGATGGTGGTGCGCGGATGAATCTTGCCGCCCGAACCCCAGTCGTGCATCCAAAAGAACTCACCAATTCCGTCAGCGACGCACCAGTCGATGACGTTGTAATTGCCATACACGCCCGTCTGGTATCCCGCGCCCGTCAGCGCGGTGGAGAAAGCCTCGAGGTAGGGGCGAATCTGATTCTCGTACTGTGCGCGCGTTGGGTTGTCATCGATAGCGATGTAAATCGGGCGGCCGGTCGGTCCTCCTGCGGCCTTATGGATGGCGATAGCCTGCGGGGCGTGGACACCGGCGCCGGCGGCCCCGTTGAGCCAGTCAGCAGTTTCTGCGCGGCCGAACTGATAGATGGAGGCGGTCTTGAGGCCGGCAGCGGCGTTGGCCTTGGTCTCTGCCAAGGTTACGGGCTTGCCCTTCATCCACTGTGCATCAGGGCGGCGTTGGGAAACGTAGCGAATGGCGCCAAGGTGTCCGGCTGCTTTGATGGCGTTGGCTGAAGGGACACCAGCGGAGAAATCAATGATGGTGCCAAGTGCGGGGCCCACTGCGAGGGCGGCGGGGGCTTGGCTGCCAACGGCACCAGCGGCTAGCGCAATGGCGCTGACCTTGAATAGGGAACGACGGGACAGGGACACGGTTTCTCCTCAAGCGGGCTCATGGACGACGGCGCGGGGACAGGGATAGAAAGGCGCCGCATGTCACTACAGTTGACGGTAAAAGAGTATCTGGAAACACTCTAGTCACAATGGTTGAAAATTGCATCACATGTAACTGGAAAAGTAACCCTAGTGGTGTAGCCCAGGACGATAGCCCTTGTGCTTAAGCTTCCTTTGTGCGGAAGGTGACGGTGGTGGGGTTTTCCACCGTGCGGGATACCGTGCAGTCCTTGTCGTGAGAAATGCGCACGAGCCGCTCGATCATCGACTCTGCTTGGCGGCCGGCATCGGTGTCGGGGAAGCGGAGGAAAAACTCCACGTCGACTTCGCTCAGCCGGGAAGCCCCGTCTTCGTTGATGCGGGTGCCGTCCACGTGGACGTCGAAAAGCTCAGGCTCTGCGCGCCGGGAAGTGACCACATCAACGTCGACTGCTGAGCACCCCGCCACGGCTGCCAGCAGCAGCTCGACTGGGCTGAGGAGGCCCTCACCGGTTCCAAACTCGAGGGTGGCGCCGGCGGCATTTGTGGCGCGGTAGTGACCCGTATTGACGCGGGTAACGTCGACGCCGTACTTCTTCGTGATATTGCTCATGAGGGCCATCCTAGCGATTGAGTTCAGTTAAAAATTTATTCATATTGCGGACATGAAGGAGACAACTCGGAATACTATTCTTCAGTCGTCTCTTTCGGCCGATTCATCTCACCCACATTCACTTTGATTGGAAGTACTATGACTACTCGCCGCCTTCTTGGCACCTTGGTCACCGCTTCGGTGGCCGGAACATTCCTCGTGGTCCCGGCTAGCGCCGCCGAGCCAGAAGAAGGAATGGGCTCGCGCTTCAGCATTGGCGTGCTGCCGGATACCCAGTTCTACTCCCGCTACTCCACTCCGGAGACCGGAAACCTTGCTCAGGCCCGCTATGGCAGCGAGCCCTACAAGGCACAGACAGAGTGGCTGGTAAAGAATCAAAAGGCCCTCAATATGGACTTCGCTACCCACCTCGGTGACGTCGTGGACCAAGCGGACATCGATGGCGAGTGGAAGGTCGCGGACGAGGCGATGAAGGTTCTCGATGAGTCGGATCTGAATTATTCCGTTCTGCCGGGCAACCACGACATGATCGATGACAAGTCGGCACACCCGTACAACGACTACTTCAGCGCTAAGCGCGCCAAGGCCGCCAACCCGGAGACCTTCCAGGAGCGCCACACCGCGGTGAACAATGACTCTGAGTACCACATTTTTGAGGCTGAGGGGCAGAAGTACCTGGTCTTGGCGCTGGCCTGGCGCGCGGACGACGAAGCTCTGAAGTGGGCCCAGGGCGTTCTCGATGCGCACCCGGACCTGCCAGTCATCCTCACCAGCCACGAGGTTCTCAACATTGATGGCTCTGGCAAGGTGTTCTACTCCGATGACTACGGCCAGGGTCTGTGGGACAAGTTCATCAAGAAGAATGACCAGATCTTCCTCACCATGGGCGGCCACCACCACGGCGCCGGCTACCGCGTAGACAAGAACGATGCTGGCCACGATGTTATCGGCATTTTGCAGGACTACCAGATGGCGTACCAGGGCGGTAACGGTCTGCTCGGCGTGCTCGAGTTCGATCTTTCCGGCAATGAGCTGGAGATGACCGCACTGTCCCCGTGGGTAGCGCAGAAGCCGGCTAAGGAGCTCACGCAGTTCGACAAGCTCATCCTCGACGGCAAGGGCGATAGCTACCACGTGCCGCTCAACTTCAAGGAGCGCTTCGCGGACTTCGCCCCGGAGTGGACCATCGGCGATGAGAATGACCCCGACCTAGGCCAGAAGGCCCGCGACATCGCTGAGGAAGGCTACACCCCGTACACCATCCCGAAGGACCAGCTGCCGGAAGGCCCGAACGACTACGTCAAGGCTAAAGAAACTGTCTTCCACTGGCGTCCTGGTCAGACCAAGAACAAGGATGGCAAGCAGCTTGCCGAAGGCGATGTGGCCACCGAGGGTGCAGTCATCCCCGATGCCTTCGGTGCCGATGGTGCTGGTGACCTTGTCCGCGAAGGCGGCCCGTCCAACGTGGGCGAGCGCATCACCTACAGCACTGACCACCACCCGCTGTCCTCCGATTCCGGTTCCCTGTACTGGTCTGACCCGGCTGGCAAGGCTTCGATGGCGGAGTTCCGGTCCAAGGAAGGCGCTGCCATCAACAAGGTCGATACCTCCGCGGGCTACACCTTCGAGTCCTTCGTGAAGATTCCGAAGGATTTCAACGGCTCTGAGCACGGCTGGGGAAGTGCGCTGTCTCGTGACTCCAGCATTGCTGAGCTTGTCGACGGCTCCGATGACACCGATCCCACCGTCATGTTCGGCATCTCCAACCTGCGCGAGCTGCGCTGGTGGGCGGAGCCCAAGGAAGGCTCCGGCTCTACTGTCTGGTCCCACGAGGTTCCCACCGATGAATGGATGCACATCGCGGTGGTGAACAAGCCGGATTCCGACACCGTGGAGATGTTCATCAATGGTGCCCCGATCCTGCGCAATGCCAAGGGTGCTGAAGGCCTCCTCCCGCGCGAACTGCAGTGGGTCATGGGTGCTGGCTTTGATAACCGTACGCCGCAGGACCCGTGGTATGGCTGGATTGGTGAGACCCGCCTGACCCAGGGCGTTCTCACCCCGGACCAATGGCTCACCGCTCGCCCGGCTGTGAAGGAGGAAGAGCCGTCCTCTTCTGCGTCTACCTCCCCGTCTGAGTCCACTACCGAACCGACCAAGCCCACTGAGCCGACCAATACGAAGGAGCCTTCCGCAAGCGGTATCGGTGAGGCTTTCTTCGCCGGCTCGAGCAACGGCGCCAAGGTGATTTTCCCGATCGTTGCCGTCATCGCCGTCCTGGGCGGTGCCGCCTATGCCCTCATCCCGACCGTCAACCGCATCTTCGGCCTCAACATCCCGCAGCCGCCGCTGCCGAAGATTCCGGGCCTGAACTAGCGCTCAGCCCTCGATCCTCCGTCCCTCGTCTCACATTGAGGCGGGGGATTTGTTGTGGGTCTGCCAGATGACGATTAATCCTTAGTGACTCGAAAAGACTAGCGAAAACTCTCTATACTTGAGGCTATGTTCACATCGCTTCACCGTGCATTGGGGCTCGGCCCCACTGAAAAGATCACTTCTGAAATGCTCGACAAGTTAGTCGAGTTCGGGGTGGAGGAAGCCTCGGATTTGGACTTTAAAGAGAAAGTTCCCCCCGCCTCCGCTGTAGCTGCCGGTGACATGAAGAAGGATTTGTGTGCCATGGCTAATACGGGAGGTGGAGTGATTGTATACGGCATTCGCGAGAGCAGCGAGAACAAAGATCAAGCGGGAACTCGGAGCTCAGCAGGAAGTACCGGTCCTGAGTTTGAGCAAGCAGTCTTACAACTGGCTTATGGAAGTATCGCTCCGCCACTGAACGGGCTTGAGTTTCACCGAGTGGACGAAGGGCGAGAGAACAACGCTCTCGTTCTTGTGGTACCTGCAAGCAGGCAGGCGCCGCATATGTATTTTGTGGAGAAAAAAGATAAGCGGACCCTTGCGGTCCCAGTCAGGAATGGCGCCTATTCTGAGTGGCTCACCGAGCCGGAAATCGCTCGTTTGTACCGCCAGCGATTTGAAGCACAGGCAAGGGCTGATGAGCAACTTCAGGTACTTTTCGAAAGAACTATTCAGCTCAGAGCAGATGAAGGCTATTGGATGGCGGGCGTTGCCTACCCGACTTCGAGCGCTATTGGGTTCAAACGGGAAGCCACAACTATTGTAAAAGTTGCTCTAGCGGCCAAGGACCACGTAATACGTAAGCAATATGACGGTGGGATAACTCCATTGACAGCTAGTTATCAAAGCTGTCGGCGAGGCTTCAGGAGCTGGAGATTTGCTGAGGACCGCGATTGGGAGAGGCCGGAAACATATGTTGAGTTTCACGACGATGGTGCTATTTCTGTGTTGTGTCGCCTAGATGAAGCGGTGGCAGGATCTGGGACGTCATTAGTTAGCTCGTATAGGCTTGCGGTTGTTGCAGGCGATCTCGTAGCTTTGATGGCCGAGTACTCTCGGCTTACGGGAGTCAGAGGGTACGACGTTAGGATCGGTATGGAGTGGACCGGGGCTAGGCCACTGGAGATCTCTGCTCCTAGGGATATTCGCTTTTTTAGTGAAAAGCCGCTGCCGATCACTCGTTTCATTCCCGTCACTGTAACGGTAGACATCTCGGACCCAGAAACACTGTTAGATTCGGCTCGCTCGTTAGCCCTTGATTGTTTGAATCAAGCTGGAATCACTAGGCTTACGGTCTTTGATAGCTGACATTCTCAGTGGACACCTCTCGGGGGAGCTTGAGAGCCTTTGGCGGCTTCTCGAGTCCTAGGGGCAGTGGCCTGTATGTCTTGCCCCTCCTGTAGCGTGATGGAGACAAAATGAGGCTGGGGCAAGTGTGTAAAGCGAAAAAGCTCAAGCACGCTCTATGAAAGGTAAGAGAAGATGGCTCAACTTTACTCATCGATCGAGGTATGCGCTGGTGCTGGAGGGCAGGCCTTGGGGCTGGAGATGGCGGGCTTCGAGCACGATCTTTTAATTGAGATCGAAAGCTGGTGTACGAAAACGTTGCGTCATAATCGTCCTGAATGGAATGTACTGCAAGCTGATCTCAACGAGTGGGAGCCTGCGCCCGAGCACCACGGTATTGACCTCTTTGCAGGAGGGGTACCTTGTCCTCCATTTAGTGTTGCAGGAAAGCAACTCGGTAAGGAAGACGAGCGTGATCTTTTCATGCGCGCAATCGAACTTGTAGAAATTATTAACCCGCGCGGTGTTTTGCTTGAAAACGTTCGAGGTCTTATGGATCCTAAATTTGAGGAATATCGTAAGGAGATTCTCTCTCGTTTAGAGAAGGCTGGCTACATCGCCGAATGGAAGCTCATAATCGCTTCAGATTATGGAGTTCCGCAGCTTCGTCCGCGGGCGATCTTGATTGCTCTGAGACCTGAGGATTGGGAGCACTTTGAATGGCCGGAGAAGCATCCGGAAGAGGCACCAACAGTTGGAGAAGCAGTAGTTGATCTAATGTCCGCTAACGGTTGGAAAGGGGCAAAGTCTTGGGCCAGAAGTGCGAATAAAATCGCTCCGACGCTTGTTGGCGGTTCAAAGAAGCATGGTGGGCCAGACTTAGGACCAACTCGCGCGCGGAAAGCTTGGCTGGAGATGAATGTCATTGGCACGACTATTGCAGATGAGGCACCAGAGCAAGATTTCAACGGCCAACCGCGGATGACCCCTAAGATGTTGGCGAGGATTCAGGGATTCCCTGATTCTTGGGAAATTACAGGTCGAAAGACCAACGCTTGTCGTCAAATTGGTAACGCTTTTCCGCCGCCCGTAGCTAAGGCAGTTGGTCTTCAAATCCGTAGTGCCTTTGAGGCGACAGATAGCAAAACTAGTTAGCGTTCCTCGACTCTTTCGAGATAATCGAGCACGGCGGTTTGAACAAGCGGTCCACCAAGACGGTACTCATCAAATGCACGGTCCAGATTAGTTCGTGTTCGCTGGCCAGCCCGAATCCAAGAGAGCATTTCTAGGCGATCGGACTTTTTCAAACTCTTAACTTGTTCTACTACGCTTTGGGGATCAGCAGTCGAACCGGTATCTGCTCGTGCTGATTCGTTGCAGACACGGCACTCAGTCTGGAGATTGTCAAGCGTAGCCGTTCCACCATGTGAGTTTGCTCTGATATGGCCAGCGGTTAGAACGACTGTTGAACCGTCATCATACTTTTCACGGGCGGCTCGTCCGCATAGAACACAGCGCCCGCCGTCACGTTCGAAAACCTGCCGACGTAGTTTCGCAGAAATGGAGTCTCGGCTTGGGCGAGGTCCTTCTCCGGGCCACCAGCCGTACTTTTCAAGGATGCAATCCTCGCCAAGGCTCGGTTCCTCCTTGGCTGAAAGGTACTCCCAACCGTAGTCGCGAAGTTCTCGTTGCCTTCGCTGTGCGTGTTCATTCTTGATGTTGAGCGTCTCTCTGAGCTGACGCGTAGTAAACCGGCCTCCTAGTTCGACGTTCCAACGAAGCCAGGATGCCATTCTTGGAACTGCTCCGGTCGTACCGCGCTGTTTAGACTCCCACCACAGTTCGCCATCTGGTGCAAAAGCTTCGATGGGGTAATTCTTTTTTCCGGGAACGAAGTCGAAATCAGCCATAATTCGAATCTACACTCGCTAGATAATTGCCATCGGCAATTTCGGAAGGCCTTTAATCTAAGAGGACAGCTAGCTCAATAACTTGTTCTAACGCTTTGGAAATGCAATTAGCCGGAATGCTCCTTCAGCCAATCCAGGGCGACATCAATTCCTGTCCACGCAAGAGCAGTGGCACCATCCGAAAGCGTTTGGTTAGCGACTTCGCCTACGCATGCATCGGCGAAAGCCTCTTGGTGGTTCAAAACAGGATAAGAACCCACACCGATATAAGGGTGTATTGCCCTAGTTATATTGGAGACGTTAGCAAAATCAGTTGAGGCTTGACTCATTAATGTTTCAGGGCCATCTGTACGCAATTCACGTCCAAGGAGAAGGGCATTTTTCTCGTAGTATCCGAGGCCAGCCTCATCAGTAACGAAGTCGGAATACGGTTTCGACTCATCGATGATGGAGACTTCGCAACCGGTGGCAAGAGCCCCAGCTTTGAAACAGTTGATTACTTTTTGGGACGTAGCCTCCAGTTCTTCCATCGTTGACGCTCGTACGTACCAGCGCCCTTGTGTGCGGTGAGGAATAGCGTTTGGAGCATCACCACCTTTAGTGACAATCCCGTGCACACGCACAGTCGGGGGAAGCTGCTGCCGTAGTAAACCAATGGCAACTTCTGAGATTGTAAAAGCATCGGCAGCGTTGACGCCTTGGGTTGGGTAGGAAGCCGCATGTGACGCATGGCCAGTGAAATTTACTTCCCAATGCAGAACGGCGAATGGCTTAGCCCTTACGACATCAACGGGGGCGGGGTGCGACATCATTGCAAAGTGCAGCCCATCGAAAGCGCCGCGGTCTAGCATCTCAACCTTCCCGCCCTTTCCTTCTTCTGCTGGAGTTCCGAAAATCTCTACTGAGAGATCCAGTTCTTCCGCGACCTCGGAAAGAGCGATACCAGCCCCGAGAGACATGGCAGCAATCAGATTATGGCCGCAGGCATGCCCAATACCTGGCAGTGCGTCGTATTCCGCCATGATCCCAATTCGCTTAGAACCCGAGCCTTTCACTGCATGAAATGATGTAGGGATTGCTACGTAATTCTCTTCAACATCAAAGCCACGTGAACGCAAGAAGTTTGCACATCGTTTAGATGACTCAACCTCCTCCCAAGCGATCTCGGGATTTTCATGAAGCCATTCAGAAAGCTCGATGAGAGCACTCAACTCCTTGTGGATAGCTTCGCGCGCCCTCTCTTTATACTTATTCATCGCCAGGCACCCCATAGGAAGGAGCGGTGTGCGGTGATTTTCCGCGCGTCACGTAGTCATCGCGTTGGGGCATCCAAATTTCGAGTAGCTTCTCGAGTTCAGCAATCGGCGAATCAGACCAGTCCACCCGCAGGTCAGTTTCTATCCACCCAGCGTCACGAACGACGCCTAAACCAGCAGACTGAACTGGGCCAGCTTCACCACCGGCCTCCAGGCCAGCGATCATCGTTTCAAGCAAACGGTGCTCGAGTTCACCGCTAGTGCTTTCAAATCGGCGAAGCATCGCGTCGATAACCTTTTCCGATGCGAGCATATTTCCGGCAATTACACAGTTATCGCCGACAACCTGGTTGTGCGTACCAAGCGTGTGGACTCCAGAGTGAGAGAAACCTGGACCCTTCGCTGGAAGAATCGTAATTTGTCGGTAATCCAGCGTGGAGTCATTCTCCTTGAGCCAGTCAAACGCCTCTTGAGCTGAACTGCCATTTTCGAGTCGCCCCAAAAGTACCGGACCGAACCGTGGATCGGTGATGTTTTGGGATGACACCGCACCGATTTCGCTACGAAGGTTGAGGCAGCGAGCAGCGACTGCGGGTGAAGAAGACGAAACAGCTTGGCCAATGGCACCTGAGCTGTCGCGAGCAATGATTGAAAAAGTCATAAGCCTTCCAATGCTTGGGGAGCCTTATACGGATGGACAGTGAGAAGTGTCGACACCCCTGTAGGGCTCAGAATGGTTATCGAAATCTAGTTGTTATCTAGAACGGCCGTCGCATCAATTTCGACGAGCCATTCCGGGCGAGCCAGTGCATCAACTACAAGTCCTGTAGAAACGGGGTACACGCCCTTCAGCCACCTACCCATTACGTTGTAAACGGCTTCGCGGTAGCGAATGTCTGTCAGATAGACGGTGACCTTTACGATGTTCTCGAGACTTCCGCCTGCTTCTTTCATAAGCATGTCGATGTTTGCCATTGCCTTTTCGGCCTGTGCCTCGACGTCACCGATGCCGACAGATTCGCGAGAGTCTAGATCTTGGCCAATCTGGCCACGGAGGAAGACAATGTTATTAGCGACCACTGCTTGGCAAAGATCATTGGAGAGATTTTGTTCTGGGTATGTGTCCTTCGTATTGAAGGGACGGATACGAGTGAACTTCATGGTGAAGCCTTTCGGTAGTTGGGATGATGAACGTGAGGGACTCAGTCTTCGGGGTGACGGTAATCGCGGTAGTTGCGCTGAATGTTGATTTGATCTGCGACAAACTTGGCGTCGTGCCAGCAGCCCCAAATAAACGACGAGCCACGACGTGACTGCCACGGCAGTCCGACGAAGTAAACACCGTGCGCAGTAGAGACTCCACGGTTGTGAATCGGAGTACCTTGGCTATCGACAGCGTTTTCTACGTCGAGCCAGGCGTAATCTCTCCCATATCCGGTGGCCCAAAGGATGCTATTCACACCATTGGCCTTCAGTTCGAGCTCTTGTAGCGGATTTACTACGCATTCAGGATCAGGTCCCAAAGTGTGGGCCTCGGGTTCTTCGGGGAGATCTAGCCCATTCTGTTCAATGAATGCGTCTGCCTCTCGAAGGAGTGAGAGATAGTTTTCGTCTCCCTCATGGATATTGCGTGCGAGGTCTGCAGCAAATTTCATGCGACCGTTTTCATACGGTCCGGCGCGTCCTACGAGCGTGATTCCTTTAGCTGCGAGATCTCGGAAATCCACGGTGTGACCGCCCTTGGCACCGGTAACTGAGATAGTGACATGTTCAGCGCCTTCTGCTGGTGTTGCCATATCCCACTTATCTAAGACGCCGAGCCAGTAGACAAAATCGCGGTTTCGATACCGACGAGGAGGACGATCGTGAGGACCTACGGCAAGGTAGACCTCCCGGCCCGCGTCGCGGAGCTCGTCTGCAATCTGAACGCCGGAAGACCCCGCACCAACAACGAGTACCCCGCCTTCGGGAAGATCTCCTGGGTTGTGGTAGTCGGATGAGTGGATTTGGAAGATTTCTTCTTGTGGGACTACGGCAGGGATTGCGGGGACCTGAAATGCTCCAGTGGCGGCAACGACAAAGTCACAGTCATACGTGTCCTCGGAAGTTTCCACAATGAATCCGTGACCGCCATCCTTGCGAGTCACTTTCCTGACGGTTATTCCCTCTTTAACCGGTAGATCGAAAAGCTTGGTGTATTTCACCATGTAGTCAGCGACTTCTTCTTTAGGGACGAAGCGTTCTTGGTCTCCCTCGAACTTCAACCCTGGGAAACGATCGTGCCAAGCGGGGCCATTTGCAACGAGAGAGTCCCATCGTTCCGAGCGCCAGCGAGAAGCGATTTTGTCTCGTTCAAGGACGATGTGGTCGATCCTGTAGGAGCGAAGATGTTCGCTAGTTGCAATACCAGCTTGGCCAGCGCCGATAATGACGACTTCCTTTTTGATGTGAGGCATACAAAACTCCAAATGTCGGAAAATGAGGCTGGATCACGGTCGTAAAGGTAAAGTGCGGCACACTGTCTAGAAAGTGTGATCCAGATATCAATAGTCTGTTGTGGGGGTGCGAGTTAAAGCAAGTACCTTCTACGTACAAAGATCATCAATTATTCTGATAATAGGCATGACCTGTATTTTTTGCGGTGGAGAGTGCGGTTTTGGGTATTTGATGGGTAAAGGAGCAGACAGTGGCAAAGACTGAATCGGCGATAACGCTGACGCAAATGCGTTACTTTGTGCGGGTGGCTGAGCTGAGGTCGATGAGCGCAGCTGCAGATGAGCTTTTTGTAGCTCCGTCCGCAGTGTCAATGGCTATCTCACAGCTTGAGCAGGCTGTTGGATGTCAGCTTCTGATGCGACGTCGTTCAAAGGGGGTTGCCCTTACGGATCAGGGGCGAATTTTCTATCCGCATTGCCTAAGGGTTCTAACGGGGGTTAAGGACGCGGTTGATAGTGTGCGGACGGGTGCTTTGGGGGGACGGTTGACGGCTGGATGCTTTACGACTCTCGCGCAGTTTTGGATTCCGGATATTGTAGAAGGAATTCATGCGAGCCATCCAGGGGTGGATGTTGATATTTGGGAATGTGATGCGGACCAGTTGGAGGACGCATTGTCACAGCGGAAAATTGAGGCTGCCCTTGCATATGACTTCGATTATGGCCGAGAGATTGAATTTGTCCCAATGGGCACAGCACCTCTTTATGCAGTTTTTGGAGATGGTCACCGGTTCGCTCATGCGGAAAAGGTGGAATTGTCCTCGTTGGCGTCTGATCCCCTAGTGCTGTTGGACTTGGGGAAATCCTCAAACTATTTCTTGTCTGTGTTTCGTGAGGCAGGGGTTGAACCGCTGGTGAGTTATAGATTCGAGAGCTTTGAGATTGTTAGATCTATGGTTGCAAGGGGTTATGGGTATTCCGTGCTTAATCAGTCGCCGGTGCATGACCTGACTAACGAAGGACTGCATTTGAATCGTGTGCCGATAGTTGGGGCGGAGGAGGGGCTTCGGGTCGGGGTAATTAAGCGAAGGGGGGAGAATCTGTCGCTGAGGGCGGAATTGTTTGTTGACACCGTGCGATTGTTGCTGCAGGAGCGTCGATAGTTGCACTACGAAGTGCTCGGAGGGCTAAGTGACCCGGTGGGCCTCTAGGGCTATTTGGCGAAATGGTATTAAGAAAAGTGAAGGGGGTATCAAAAAATACCGATAGACTAAACGTCAGAGTTGCCATACTGTGATCCGTAATACGCGCCAGTGTAAGGCGCATCACGTTGGAAGTATAAATACTGTCTTGTCACTCAGAATTTCAATTGTGGTGTCCAACACAGACCTGGCGGTAGGATCACGCAAAGGATTGGATAATGACGAACTCAATAGATCAAAGAAAGGCTGCGTCACCTCAAGAACTACGGCGCAACACCATTGCCGGGGCAATCGGTGTCCTCGTCCACTGGTTCGACTGGGCAGTTTATGCCTATCTGGCGACTACGATTTCCCACGTATTTTTTCCCTCCGACGATGAAACGGCCAGCCTTCTCTCTGTATTTGCGGTCTTCGCGGTTGCTTTCTTCGTTCGGCCTCTTGGCTCCGTGATATTTGGTCATATTGGCGACACACTCGGGCGAAAGAAAACCCTCTCATTTGTCATCATTACGATGGCTGTGGGAACCCTCATGATCGGACTGATTCCATCCCATGAAACTATCGGTATCTGGGCTCCGATCTTGTTGATTGTCGCCCGGGTGATTCAAGGTATCGCGGCTGGAGGAGAATTCGGTTCTGCCGCATCGTTCCTTTCTGAATACTCGCCGCGCGGAAAACGTGGTTTTGGAACCTCGTGGATTGAATTTGGCTCTGTTATGGGATTCCTTTTGGCTTCCGTGGTGGTGGCCGGAATGCACTTGACGCTTTCCGATGAAGCAATTATGGCTTGGGGATGGCGAGTTCCATTCTTGCTGACTGTCCCTCTGGCAGCAGTAGGCCTTTGGATCAGATTGAAAATTGAAGACACGCCAGAATTTCAAACACTGCAAGAGGAGGATATTGTTCCTGAGGCCCCTCTGAAAGAGGTATTTCAGAAAAACTCCAAGCAGTTTTTCCAAACAATTGGTATTGAGATTTTCATGAATTGCACGTTCTATGTGGTCATGGTTTATCTCATCACTTACCAAGAGACAGTTGCAGGCATTGAACCTGGTGTGGCTTCCATATTGTCTGCGGTCGCTTCGATTGTTGCCGCGGCTATGATTCCACTAGCTGGAATTTGGTCCGACAAAATCGGACGAAAACCGGTATTGTTTACCGCTGCAGCATTGCTTATCGTATTGGCGTTCCCAATGTTCTTGCTTATGAAGCAGGGGACTGCGCTGGCAGGGTTTATCGCTACCTTTGGGCTTGCGGCATCTCTTGCGCTTATTCTTGGTACCCATTCGGCAACCGTATCCGAGCTTTTCCCGACACGTACCCGACAATCAGGCTTATCGATGGCTTATTCAATTGCTGGAGCTTTCTTTGCCGGCACCCTTCCGTACCTGAATACGTGGCTCATCGATGTCACTGGCAACGACATGATTCCGGCATACACGCTAATTGTGGTCGCGATAATTGGCGTGATTACTCTGCTTACAATTCCTGAGACGAAAGGTATTGCTCTCTTGCACGAATCGGACCTGGCTGGCGCAAAGAGGAATAAAAAAGAGGCTCTTCTAGGAGAATGAACTATCAATGATACATCTCGCCCCTAAGCGGGTGTGACTATACTTCCGGTAGAAGATTGCCACGATTGCAGGGTGACAGCAAGCATTTACGGGCCCTGCAATTTTGGCGTTGGAAGAAAGGTATTCGTTGGGTATTTCCTTTCGACAGCTCGAGTACTTTGACGCCGTCGCTGAAACTGGCAGTGTGACTGCGGCTGCTTCAAAACTATTTGTCTCGCAGTCGGCGATTTCGAGCGCAATCGGTGAGCTAGAGTCAAGCCTTAATGTCTCCTTGTTTATACGTCATCCTCGTGGGTTGTCTCTAAGTGCGGATGGTCTCGTAATTCTGAGACATGCAAAGGCTGCACTCGGTGTTGTCAGTGAAATCCAAAATGTTGCACGCCACTTGGGGCAGGAGATTTCGGGGTCTATTCGTCTCGGCTGTTATTCAACAATCGCGCCGCGTCTAGTTCCTCCTCTTGTAGAACTATTGGAATCAAAGTATCCAGAATTGCGGTTATCTTTTGAAACAGGAGATCGTTCCAAGCTTATCGATGGCCTGCGGCGCGGAAACTTCGATGTCATCGTGATTTACGATTACAGTTTTGAACAGGGGCTGAATGAAGTTGGAACGATTACTGAGCTAACGGCGGTTAAACCGTATGCCTTACTGCCTTCTGAACACCCTCTGGCAGGTTCCCCTTCTGTTTGGTTGGAGCAGTTGGTCGAGGACCGATTTATCCTTTTCGAATTGAAGCCAGCAGCACAATATTTTCTGTCCTTGTTCGAGAAAGTCAAGTTAAAGCCAAAAGTTTGGTTTCGGACCGGAAGCAATGAAGTTATCCGAGGTATGGTGGCCCGCGGCCTGGGATATTCCTTATTGACTCAATATTCGGAACTCAGTTTTTCGCATGACGGGAATGCTTATGTTCAAAAGCAGCTTTCGAATGATTTTGATGCGCTGCCTATCGTAGCGGTCACTTTGAAAGGGGGAGAAGAGCGGGCAAAAGTCGATGTATTTCTTTCGTTGCTTAAGGAACTCTATTGAGGATTAAAATCCCAGTAATATGGGGTTGCGGCTTTCATTGTTTGCCAATTTTGCCGTGCATGAACGGGCTAGAGGCCCAGCTACGGAGCTTGTAGTGTTGCGCGGGGGTATCTAGTAACACCGTGGTGACTATCTAGTAACGGGATGGTGAGTATCGAGTAACACTTTGGGGGAAGATTCTTCTGACCGCGTGACAAAAGGGCTCGCGGCATAATCAGAGGAGTCCGATCGTGACTGATTACCGGGCCGTGATGGACCTTGTCTTACAAGGCTGGTCCGTCCGTCAAATCTGCTCGACTGTGCGTTGCTCACATACCACAGTCCAAAAGGCCCGCCAGACAATGGCGGCACACCAGATCACAACCCATGAACAACTCGCCGGCATCACCGACGAAGAAATGGCCACATGGTTTGTTGATGGTCGAAGTCTTGCCCAAGGAGACTTCGTGCCCATCGACTTCGACGCGGTGGCCAAAGCACGTACCGGCCGAAACAAAGTCACTCTCCAAGTCTTGTGGGGCCGCTACACCACCCAACCTGCCCGTCCGTCTCAGCGTTACTACAGCTACGAGCGGTTCCGCCAGCTTGTCGCCGAACACGTTGATGCCACAGGACTTACCGCACGCATTACGCATATCCCGGCACACACTATGCAAGTCGACTGGGCCGGTACCACAATGCGGCTGTTTGACCCGATTGATGCCCGGGGTGCAAAAGTCAGTATTTTCGTGGCGTCACTGCCGTATTCCGGAATGTTGTTTGCCTGTGCTTGCCCGAACCAGCGGCAAGCAGCATGGCTGTGGGCGCATATCCAAGCGTTTGAATACTTCGGTGGCGTCGCTGAAGTCATTGTGCCTGATAATGCTTCGACAGCGTCACACGCAATCGGTGCTGCTGACCGCAACCGGCAGGTTAATTCCACCTACGAGGAATTCCTCGAGCATTACAACACTGCCGCGCTGCCTGCTCGCGCTCGGCGTCCGAAGGACAAGGCGAACGTGGAAGCGGCAGTCAAGATCATCACCCAAAAAGTCATCCATACCCTCCACGGGCATCAATGCGTTGGGCTCGATGAACTCAATGCACGCATCCGCAGCCTAGTTGACGGTATCAATGACGCGGTACCCTTTCGTGGCACCTGCACCAGCAGAAGAATGCTCTTTAATGAGTTTGAACGTGATGTGCTTGGCCAACTTCCCGCATCACCGTGGCAGCATACCGAATGGAAACGCGCGAAAGTCGCCCCCAACTTCCACATCACCGTCAATACTGCTCACTATTCGGTGCCCTACCAGCTCGTCGGCCGCACTGTCGATGTACGCATCACCGGCAACGAAGTAACCGTCTTTGACGCTGGGCAGCGTGTTGCCACCCACCAGCTAGCCCAAGCCCGGGGGATCTATGTCACTGACGTGGATCATATTCCTGCCACCATGGCTGATACCACAGGACTGTGGACCAGTGACTACTTCTACCGTGAAGCAGCCAAGATCGGGCCAGCGACCCAGAAAGTCATCGCAGAACTCATCAGCGCAAAGGCAATCCCTGCCCAGGCATATCAGTCGTGTCGAAACGTACTAAATATGGGCAAGCACGCCAACAAGGCGATTTTGGAACAAGCCTGTGCCCGCCTGATCGCACCTGATGGCGCAAGGAGGGCCGTGTCGTATACCGCGGTGAAAAACATGATGGCTGCGGTACGCAAAGACCAATCCACCCGCCCGACAGGCCATGATCTTCTGCCAACAACACCGCCTGAAACACCACCAGCAGTACACGCACGTGATACCCGCGGCGCGTATCTGGGTGGGTCTGCTCAGTTCAGCATGGAAAACCTTAGGAAGAAAGGACCTTCGCAGTCATGACACAGCCACAACCAGCATCGGCATCAGCACGCTTTCTAGATGAATCGGTCCTGCCGGTCTTTACCGATCTGCGAATGACGGCCTTCGGCCGAACCGTGATTGATATTGCCGCAGATCCCGTCTTCGACTCGTGGAGCTTTTCTGACAAGGTGCTCCACGCACTCGATAAAGAAGTCGCGGCCAAGCGTGAGAGACGAGTCAACAAACTACTCAAAGCATCCCGATCGCCAAATCTTGATGCATGTATCGAAGACATCACCTACGCACCCGGCCGCAACCTCAACAAAGAGCAAATCACCAGACTCGCTCACTGCCAATGGTGTCAAAAAGCGCAAAGCATTGTCATCCTCGGCAAATCATCCGTCGGCAAAACCTACCTGGCCCAAGCACTGCTAACCGCCGCGTGCAGAAACGACTACTCCGCCCGCTTCTTCCGCACAGACACACTAGCCAACCAGCTGATGGTGCTACGCCATAATGACGCAGCACGCATGGAATTTCTTCAAGACCTACACCTGGCAGACGTACTCGTTCTTGACGACTTCCTAACAACCCCGATTGATGCAGCCACAGCACACCAGCTACTCAATATTCTTGCGGAACGTGAACACCGGGGATCAACGATCGTGACCTCACAGTTCACGCCCGACGAGTGGTACAAATCCATCCCGGATGCTGTCATCGCCGAGTCGATACTGAATCGGCTTGTCGTTGGCGCTGAGATCATCACACTGGAAGGACCCAACATGCGCCTAGAAGGCAACGCAGAGTAGTTGCTCATAAGCAACGCCCGGGTGTTACTCAATACTCACCCGGGCGTTACTGCTTGCTCACCACGGCGTTACTAAATACGTGGTCCTAACACTTGTAGGCCAAAAATGGGGCACAAATATGTGTCGAGCAGCTCACTGTCGTGTTGAGCTTCCGGGACGCCCCAGAGAGTCGAATCGCTAGTTTCTGGGGCAACTGAAAACGAAAAATCTCGAGACACCGACCGGAACGATGTCTCGAGACTTCACATGGTGCCCCAGAGAAGATTCGAACTTCCGACACCGGCTTTAGGAGAGCCGTGCTCTATCCCCTGAGCTACTGGGGCGGGGGTGCGTTGTGCACCTAGGTAAGACTAGCAGCACCGCTCGGTGTGGCGGTAAATGCGTCGCCTTGGATTTACTTGCCGGCCAGCTCCGCGTACTTGGCCTGTACCTCGCTGGCGGAAGGGTTGGTGGCGTGCGTGCCGTCGGAGTAGAGGACGGTGGGCACGATGCGGTTGCCATCGTTGACGGATTCAATCCACGCGTTGATATCTTCGGTGCCTTCCGCTTCGGCGTCGACAAGCGCGTGCGGGGTGCCGAGCTCATTCAGATCCGTCAGCAAGCGCTTGCAGAACGGGCACCAGTCGGCAAAGAAGATGGTGACGTGCTCAGTGGTTTCGGGAGTAGGAACGTTGGTGCTCATTAGGCGGCAGCCTTTCTGTTGTAGGTGAGGAATCGGTATTTCATGGGCAGCTCGCTTGGGGGCTGACCGGGGATGGTGAGGTGACCAGACTCGGAGGTGAGCCAGTCGGTATCGGCAGACAAACTGAACTCTTCGGGCACAGTGGGGGCGTGGACGGCATCCGCGCCGTAGGCATCGCCGACCTGCACGCCCATGAGGGTGAGCTCAATGGTGTCGACCCGGTCAAGGGAGGAGTTATAGAGTTGGCCACCGCCGATGATCCAGGCGTCGCCAAGCACTGCATCGAGTGCGGCGTCGAGGTTGTCCACCACGGTGGCGCCCGCAGACCACTCGCCAGGTGCGCGACGGGAGAGGACGATGTTCTCCCGGCCTGGTAGCGGGCGGAACTTAGGGTTGAGGGATTCCCATGTCTTGCGGCCCATGATGACGGGCGCGCCCATGGTGACCTCTTTGAAGTGTTTGAGATCCTCTGGCACGTGCCAGGGCATGACGGCACCGTCACCGATGATGCCGTCGAGGGACTGCGCCCAGATAGCACCGAGCATTAGACGGACACCTGCGCCTTGATGGTGGGGTGGGGGTCGTAGCCGATGATTTCGAAATCCTCGAAGTCATAGTCAAAGAGGCTCGCGGCCTTGTGGAGCTTGAGCTGTGGGTATTCGCGGGGATCGCGGGAAAGCTGCTCCTTGACCTGCTCGATGTGGTTGTTGTAGATGTGGCAGTCGCCGCCGGTCCAGATGAGGTCGCCCACCTCGAGACCTGCTTGCTGGGCAAACATGTGGGTCAGCGCGGCATAGGAGGCCAGGTTGAAGGGAACACCGAGGAACATGTCGGCTGAGCGCTGGTAGACCTGCATGGAGAGTTTGCCGTTAGCGACATAGAGCTGGAAAAGCAGGTGGCAGGGCATGAGCGCCATCTTGTCCAGCTCAGAAACGTTCCATGCGGAGACGAGGTTGCGGCGGGAATCCGGGTTGTTTTTCAGGGTATCGAGCGCGACCTGAATCTGGTCGATGTGCTGGCCATCCGGTGTGGGCCAGGAGCGCCATTGCACGCCGTAGACAGGGCCCAGTTCGCCGTCCTCATCAGCCCACTCGTTCCAGATGCGGACCTTGTTCTCTTGCAGCCACTTGACGTTGGACTCGCCGCGCAGGAACCACAGCAGCTCACCAATCACGCCGTGGAAATAAACCTTCTTGGTGGTGAGCAGCGGAAAAGACTCCGCCAGGTTGTAGCGCAGCTGGGCGCCGAACAGGGAACGGGTACCGGTGCCAGTGCGGTCGCCTTTGGGTGTGCCTTCTTCGAGGACGCGGCGGAGAAGATCCTCATATGGTGTTGTGAGGGCTGAAGAAGCGGTGGGAGTGTCACTCATGATGTCCAAGTGTAGAACGTTGGAGAAATCTTAGGTAGAGCGGTAGGGGTACCGGTGATGAGATTTGTTATTTCGATAGCTGGGCTTGATAAATAGCCTCTAGAGCTTCGTCGATTGGGGTCGCCTGCCATGAGGACGTGGCACCGGTAAGAATTGAGGGACGGTCCCACAGGTATCTCATTTCTTTCAGTCCTCGGAGGTCCGTGCTGGCAACGCCAGCTACTTTCAGCATCCATGGGTGAATGGTGATGGGGGAGTGTTGGCATCCGGCACGTCGAGCAAACTCAGCTTGAGTCAGAGCGGGAGCGCAAGGTGTGGAAATTATTGGGGGTGTTGAATCATCTAAAAGTGCGTCTGCCAACGCTCGTGCAAAGTCTGGAAGATACGTGACCGAGTGTTTAGCGTGTGCGTTAAAAAGAGCAAGGGGACGCTTCTTCCCAATGATGAGCTGATGGTAAACGCATCCGGGGCCGGCATCTGGTCCGTACAGATCGGCCGCGATTACTGAGGTAGTGCGCGAGGGGGAGGCTAAGCGGTTCTCGATTAGGGTCGCTCGAACACCGGGTTTGCCATTGCGAGATCGGGTGAGGGGAGTATCAGGCGAAATCACCTCGTAAGTCTGGTCGAACCCATACATCGATTCGGGAAAGACGACGGGGATGCCCCGTTGGGTGGCTACCTTCAGCACGGTTTCTTCAGCTGGAATGAGTAGGTCGCGCCACTTTTGTGCGTCATATGGGGCGTGGATGCAGTGGGCAATGGCGTCGATCTGGTCTGGGTAGGCGTCACTGTGTGTTGCGTCGCCCTTCTTGAAATCAACGTTTTCACTGGTGGCGAATTGGGGCTGTCGCCGCGTCATGATTGTGCATGTGTGCCCTCTTTTTGCGAGTTCACGTGATAGTGCACGGCCAACGGGGCCCGCGCCGGTGATGAGAAAGTGCATTGAGTGTCCTCCACTCTTATTAGTGACTGGCGCTCTCTAAGGTTATAGGTGCACTGGGCTACCGTCAAGAGCAGTGCTCTCTTTTGTGTTGATATAGTTTTCATATGTCGATGACACCAAGAGCGCGTGCTCGCGAAGAGACGATGTCGCGCATTGTTGAGCTCGGACGAAAGCAGCTTGATGCAGGTGGCCCAGAAGCCTTGAATCTGCGTGCAATTGCTCGTGATTTGGGGATAGTTTCTTCGGGTATCTACCGCTATGTGCCCGACAGGGCCCACCTATTAACGATGCTGATTATCGATGCGTTTGAAGCGCTCGATGGCGCCGTTGCCCAAGGAGTGGGTACGGCTACTGGGACGCGAGCTAAATTCGTGAGCCTTGTGGCCGCTATGAGGATGTGGGCTTTGAAATTTCCTCAAAGGTGGGCGCTTATTTACGGCACGCCCATCATTGGATACGAAGCGCCCGCCTCAGAAACAACGGGTGCGGGTACAAAAGTTAGTCGGCGACTAGCCGTTTTGTTATCTGAGACCTCGGTTAAAGAGTTAGAACCGCGTTCCTCTCAGCTCTCGCAAGACCTTGCTGCGGCATCTGATGAGCTTGATGTGGAACTTCCCGCTGACGTCATGGAAAAGGCGCTTGAGGCGTGGATACAGATAATTGGCGTGATTAATGCCGAGGTTTTCGGTTACCTCGGCAAAGACACACTAAATGACTACCACGAGTTTCATGCTCGAATGGTTTCTCGTCTTGCAGACGAGTTGGGACTTTGACTTAGCGGCGCTGCGTAGGAGGGGAACGCCGCACAAGAAACCTAGTACCCGCCGTTGGCCTCCGCGTAGGCGGCAGCGTGCTTGAGAATATCTTCGGCCAGCTCCGGGCGGCAGATCAACAGATCTGGGATGAAGGTGTCCTCGTTGTTGAATTTGATGGGGGAGCCGTCCAAGCGCGAGCAGTGCAGACCCGCGGCCAAGGCAACGCCGACCGGGGCAGCCTGGTCCCACTCGTACTGGCCACCGGCGTGAATGTAGGCGTCATAGTCACCCAACAAGACGTGGATGGCCTTGGCACCTGCAGACCCCACGCCGACGGTCTCAAAGCCCATCTTGTCCGCGACATAACCCGCCACCTTCGGCGGGCGGTTGCGAGAAACGACAAACTTCTTCGACAGCGGGCCGGTCACCGCCCGTACGTCGGAAGACTTAAAAGTCACTCCCATATCCGGCATACCTACGGCTGCGTGGATAGGGACTCCGTTTTCCACCAGTGCGATGTGGACGGCCCAGTCTTGGCGGCCGGTAGCGAACTCCTTGGTGCCGTCGAGCGGGTCAACGATCCACACGCGCTCCTTCTTCAGGCGGCTCAAGTCATCGGAGGCTTCTTCAGACAGGACGCCGTCCTGAGGGCGGTGCTGCTCCAGCACGCGGGCAATCCATTCCTGGGCGGCTTCATCGCCGGCATCACCAAGCGCCAAGCCGCGCAACAGGCCACCGTTGCGCACACCTTTGAGGATCTCGCCGCAGCCATCGGCGAGGGAGTTGGTTAGACGGGAATCAGAAATCTCAACGGTCATAACGCCCAGATTACCGCGCGCGCTACAGTAGGGCATGCCCAAAAACGTTCTCGGAAAGTTTCGCCCGCAGGTCGCCGGCTGGTTCGAGAACGTTTTCGCTGCTCCTACCGCCGTTCAGGAACAAGCATGGGAGGCTATCTCCGAGGGAGCCCACGCCCTCGTGGTGGCCCCGACTGGTTCTGGTAAGACACTCGCGGCCTTCCTATGGGCACTGAACTCTTTGGTGGAGCGCGAAGGCCAGACCGCCCTGCCGCTGAGTACCGAGCCCACACGCGAGGGCGCTCACGACGGCGTACGGGTGCTCTACATTTCCCCGCTCAAGGCCTTGGGCGTGGATGTGGAGAACAACCTGCGTGCCCCGCTCAATGGCATCGCGCGCACTGCTGAGCGCCTGGGGCTCGACGTGCCGGACATCACCGTGGGCGTGCGCTCCGGCGATACCCCGCAGGCAGAGCGCTCCCGCCAGGTGCGCAAGCCGCCGGACATTCTCATCACTACGCCGGAATCGGCCTACCTCATGTTGACGTCGAAGGCGGCCGGGATCCTGAAGACCGTGGATACCGTCATTATTGATGAGATTCACGCCCTGGCCGGCACCAAGCGCGGCGTACATCTGGCCTTGACTCTTGAGCGGTTGGGGCGTATCGCCGGCGAGTTCCAGCGCATCGGCCTATCTGCCACCGTGCGGCCACTGAGCGCCGTATCGAACTTCCTGGGCGGTGACCGCCCCGTCGACATCATCGCGCCACCGGCGAAGAAGCGCTGGCAGCTCGACGTCCACGTGCCGGTTGAGGACATGTCGGACCTGCCCACCCCGGAGCAGGGTTCTCCCATCGGGGAGGCGACAGTCGAGGACCCCTTAGGCATCACGCAAGGCCCTCAAGATGCACTGCGCGTGCATGCGCAGGACGGGGCAGGGGAATCGGCCCTGCCCTCGGCGAAGTCCATTTGGCCCTTCATCGAAGAAGAGCTCTACGCCGAAATCATGGAGCACCGCTCCACCCTCGTCTTCGTAAACTCGCGGCGGACTGCCGAAAGGCTGACCAGCCGCCTCAACGAGCTCTACGCCCAGGAGCACGACCCAGAGTCCTTAAGCCCTGCAACCCGGCGCGACCCAGCCCAGCTCATGAAGCAGGTCGACGTTGCTGGGAAGGCCCCGGCTGTTATCGCCCGAGCGCACCACGGCTCGGTGTCCAAGGACGAGCGTGCGCTGACGGAAACCATGCTCAAGGAGGGAACGCTGAAGGCCGTCGTGGCGACCAGCTCCCTAGAGCTGGGCATCGACATGGGTGCGGTGGAGCTGGTGGTGCAGGTGGAATCCCCGCCGTCGGTGGCGTCGGGCCTGCAGCGCGTGGGGCGCGCCGGGCACTCGGTAGGCGCGGTGTCCCACGGTTCCTTCTACCCGAAGCACCGGGCGGACCTTGTGCAGTCGGCGCTCACCGTCGCGCGCATGGAGGACGGCCTCATCGAGGAGATGCACGCCCCGCGTAACCCGCTCGACGTGTTGGCCCAGCAGACGGTGGCCGCTGCGGCAGCGGCAGGGGAGGAGGGCCTGCTTGCCGACGACTGGTATTCCCTCATCCGCCGCTCCTGGCCCTACCGCGATCTGGCACGCGAGGTCTTCGATTCCGTGCTGGATCTGGTCAGTGGCGTGTATCCCTCGACGGATTTTGCGGAGCTTAAACCCCGCGTGGTCTATGACCGCGTGAGCGGCGTGCTCACCCCGCGTCCCGGGGCGCAGCGCGTGGCGGTGACCAACGGCGGTACCATTCCCGACCGCGGTATGTTCGGCGTTTTCCTCGTGGGAGGCAACGAGAAATCCCCGCGCCGTGTGGGTGAGCTCGATGAGGAAATGGTCTATGAGTCGCGCGTGGGGGACATCTTCACGCTTGGTGCGACGAGCTGGCACGTGGAGGAGATTACGCGCGACCAGGTGCTCGTCAGCCCTGCCCCGGGGCATACCGGGCGGTTGCCCTTCTGGAACGGCGACCAGGCTGGGCGTCCCTTTGAGCTGGGCAAGGCGTTGGGAGCGTTTCGTCGAGAAGCATATGCGGACCCGGCCATCGTGCGCGATGCCGATGAGCTCGCTCGCCGCAATATCGCGGCCTACCTGAAGGAGCAGGAGGAGGCCACGGGGCTGATTCCGGATGAGAAGACGCTGCTGCTGGAGCGCTTCACAGATGAGTTGGGGGATTGGCGCGTGCTGCTGCACACCCCGTTTGGCCGGCCGGTCAACGCTGCGTGGGCGCTGGCGGTGGGACAGCGCGTGGCGGAACGGACAGGCATGGACGCTCAAGCCGTGGCGGGCGATGACGGCATCGTGCTGCGCCTGCCGCAGGGCGAGGCGGACCCGGATGCATCGCTGTTTTCCTTTGACGCCGACGAGATCGCGGACATCGTCACCGAGCAGGTGGGTAACTCTGCGCTCTTCGCCTCCCGTTTCCGGGAGTGCGCGGCGCGTGCTTTGCTCCTGCCGAGGCGCAATCCGGGCAAGCGCGCGCCCTTGTGGCAGCAGCGCCAGCGTGCAGAGCAGCTTCTCGACGTCGCCCGCAACTACCCCTCCTTCCCCATCATCCTGGAGACCGTGCGCGAGTGCGTGCAGGATGTTTACGACTTGCCGGCGCTCACGGAGGTCATGCGGGAGCTGTCGCACCGCCGCATCCGTATCGCGGAGGTCACCACGGAGCAGCCCTCGCCTTTTGCCTCCTCGCTGCTGTTTAACTACACCGGCGCCTTCATGTACGAGGGTGACTCACCCCTGGCGGAAAAGCGAGCGGCGGCCTTGGCGCTGGATCCGGCGCTTCTGGCGAAGCTGTTGGGCACGGTGGAGCTGCGCGAGCTTCTCGACGCCGACATTATCGCCGAGGTCCACGCCCAGCTGCAGCGCACCACCCCGGAGCGTCAGGCGCGCACCACCGAGGAGGTCGCTGACCTGCTGCGCGTGCTGGGCCCGATTCCCGTCGACGAGCTGGGCGCACATTGCACGGTGCCATTGAGCGCACTCGATGCGCTCGGTGCGCGCATTATGCGGGTGCGTATCAACGGCCGCGAACACATAGCCCAAGCGCTGGATGCGCCGCTGCTTCGCGACGGTCTGGGCATCCCCGTCCCGCCCGGCATCCCCGCCCAGCAAGCCACGATTACTGATGCTGTGGACCAGCTCGTCAGCCGGTGGGCGCGCACGCGTGGGCCGTTCATCGCGCGCGATGTGCAGGAAGCCTTTGGGCTGTCCGCTGCCGTGGCGCACTCGACGCTCAATGGTCTGGACTCCATCTTGGCCGGGCACTACCGCCAGGGCGTGGAGGAACAGGAGTACTGCGCGGCGGAGGTGCTCAAGGTTATTCGCTCCCGCTCGCTGGCTGCTGCCCGTGCGGCCACGCAGCCGGTCTCGCCCGCAGCCTTCGGACGCTTCCTGCCGGACTGGCAGCAGGTGGCGGCCGTGGGCCGGCGCCCAGTGTTGCGCGGAGTGGATGGTGTCTTTGCGGTAATCGAGCAGTTGGCGGGTGTACGCCTTCCGGCATCTGCGTGGGAGAGCCTCATCCTGCCCGCGCGTGTGGGGGATTATTCGCCGACCATGCTGGATGAGCTCACCGCTAGTGGCGAGGTCCTCATTGTGGGCGCGGGCAAGGCGGGTGCGAATGACCCCTGGATCATGCTGCTGCCGGTAGATTATGCAGCGCAGTTGGCGCCGCAGGTCTCCGCGGAGGAGGTGGGCTTGTCCATGCTGCAAACCCAGATCCTTGAAGCCTTAAGCGGCGGCGGCAGCTACCTCATCTCCGATATCCAACCGCGCTTGAGCGGCACGAGCGAGGAGGTTCGCGAAGCGCTCTGGGGCCTAGTAGAAGCCGGCTTGGTGAGTCCCGATTCCTTCTCCCCGATCCGTGCTCACCTGGCTACGGGCGGCCGCGCGGGGCGGGCTGCTCACCGCGCTAAACGCCGGCCAACCCGGTCCCGCCTGCGCATGGGGCGTACGTCCTTTGCCCAGTCCCACAATGCCGTAGGAACGCAGAACGCCCCCGACGTGGTGGGCCGCTGGTCCCTGTCCGTTCCCGCCGCCACGGATGCGACGTCGCGGTCCATCGCGCATGGCGAAGCCTGGCTGGATCGCTATGGCGTGCTCACCCGCGGTTCCGTGGTGGCCGAGGACGTCCTTGGTGGTTTCGCCCTGGCCTATAAGGTGCTCTCTGGCTTTGAGGAATCCGGCAAGGCCATGCGCGGTTACGTCATCGAGGGCCTAGGCGCTGCGCAGTTCTCCACCCCCGCGGTCATCGACCGCCTGCGCGGCTTGGCGGATTCCCCCGACGTCACGGGCTGGCCTTCTGGCACTCGTGAGCCGCAGGTCTATGTCCTTGCCGCCACGGACCCCGCGAACCCGTATGGCGCAGCGCTACCGTGGCCGCCTTCTGACGGCACCGACTCCGCAGCCCGCCCCACCCGCGCCGCGGGTGCCTTGGTGGTACTCATGGACGGCTTGCCTGTTGCGCACCTGACCCGCGGCGGCAAGACGCTCACCACGTTCTTCGCGGCGCTGCCCGAGGGCATCGAGCGCACCGAGGTGGTGTCCGCCATTCTCGCGGGCCTCTCTGAGCTGGTTGCCGCAGGCCGCCTAAGCAAGCTCGTCATTGAGAAGGCTAACGGCCGTCCCATTTTTGACGGTGAGCTTGCCGGTGAGTTGCGCGCGGCCGGTGCGGCTTTGACACCGAAAGGTGTGCGCATTACTGGCTCCGCGAACTCAGTGATGCCTTCGCGATCTTCTGCAGCCCCCTCCGAGCCGCACCGTCCCGCTCGCCGGGGAGGACGTCGCGCCGTGGACGCCATCGAGGAGCTTTCCTTCGACGACTCGGACGAGGAAGCTCCTGGCACCGTGGGCGAGAATGGTTCACCCGGAAAACCTGGAAGCCCGGGTGGCTTCCGCCCGCGACGCCGTCGACGCTGAATTTTAAGGGGCAATGCTTCCTCAGCGACTCGGCGCGAGGCCTAACGTGGAAGGACGATAGACCATTCGATTTTAAGGAGTCGTGCTTTCCATGCGGCTAAAGCGCCAACTGCCCAACGTCACCGAGCTGAAAAACCTCATGCGATTCGAGGCTCCCAACTTTGACCGCCGAGCCGCCCGTCTGGCGGAAGCTGCAGACGTGTGGGATCTGCGTCGGATTGCCAAGCGCCGCACGCCGAAGGCTGCCTTCGATTACGTCGACGGTGCCGCCCGCGATGAGGTGAGCTACAGGGAATCCCGTGACTTCTTCCGTGATGTGCGCCTTATGCCCAACGTGCTCAATGGCGCACATGACATCAACCTCGGCACCGAGATCGCCGGTGAACCCGCCGCGCTACCTTTCGGAATTGCCCCAACCGGTTTTACTCGTTTCATGCATGCCGAGGGCGAAGATGCCGGGTGCCAAGCCGCGCGCGATGCAGGCATCCCGTTTACGCTCTCCACGATGGGGACGCGCTCGGTGGAGGAGGTGGCGGCGTCGCAAAGCACGAGCGGACGCCGCTGGTTCCAGCTCTACCTGTGGAAAGATCACGCTGCGTGCCAGGACCTTATGGACCGCGCTGCCGCGAACGGCTATGACACTCTCGTCGTCACCGTGGATACGCCCGTGGCAGGCCAGCGCCTGCGTGATACCCGCAACGGCATGCGCATCCCGCCGCGCCTGACCGCCGGTACTGTCTTCGACGCCGCGTGGCGCCCGGAATGGTGGTTCAATTTTCTTACCACGGACCCAGTCACTTTCGCCTCCCTCACGTCCACTACCGGCACCTTGGGCGAGCTGGTCAACACCATGTTTGACCCCGGCCTCAACTTCGAGGACCTGGCGTGGATACGCCAGCAGTGGAAGGGCAAGCTCTTCGTCAAGGGAATCGTCAACCCGGCGGACGCCCGCAAGGTCATCGACCTGGGCGCTAACGGAGTGGTCGTTTCCTCCCATGGCGGGCGCCAGCTCGACCGCGTAGTCAACACACTCCAGGCCCTTGAGGCCGTGCGCGCAGAGGTGGGCCCAGAAGTAGAGATCATCTACGACTCCGGCGTCATGTCCGGCGTGGACATCGCCATCGCCTTGGCCCTCGGCGCAGACTTCGTCCTCATCGGACGAGCCTACCTCTATGGTCTGATGGCTGGCGGTAAGGAAGGCGTCGACCGCGCCATCGAGCTGCTCGCTGCCGAATTCAAGAACACCCTGCAGCTGCTGGGTGTGAAGAAGATTGAGGATCTTGGGCGACAGCACGTCATTACCCCGTGGGAGCCGTTGGAAACTGGGCAGCACACGCCGGTAGAGTAGGCACCCGTTTGGTGAGGAGGTTCTGCTGTGCCTGAGGGTGATTCCGTTCTACAGCTGTCTAACCGGCTGCAGTTTATGGAAGGCCGGCGCGTGTCGCATTCCTCTGTGCGCGTGCCGCGCTATGCCACCGTGCGTTTCGATGGGCTGGTGTGTGAGGAAGTCTGGCCCTATGGCAAGCACCTCTTCATGGATTTTGGTGGCGAGCTGATTCTGCACACACATCTCAAGATGGAGGGCACCTGGGCCATCCATTACGCCGGGGACCGCTGGCACAAGCCTGGCCACAGCGCGCGCGTGGTGCTGCAGATGGAGAATTCACCGCGTGATATCGAGCTGGTGGGCCACTGGCTGGGGTTGGTCGAGGTTTTCCCGGCCCGCGAATTTGAGCAACGCATGGCGCACTTGGGTCCAGACATCCTTGCGCCGGAGTGGTTGGAGGGCGGCTTTGAGGAGGCGGTGCGGCGCATCGAGTCGCGTCCTGAGCGCAGCATTGGCGCGGCACTCCTGGATCAACGCAATGTGGCGGGATTGGGCAACGAGTATCGCGCAGAAATCTGCTTCCTGGCCGGTATCCATCCTGCAACGCCCGTAGCGCTTGCCGACGTCCCCCAGATCCTCACCCTCTCCCGCCGCCTCATCTGGGCCAACCGCGACTCCCCAGTGCGCGTGACCACCGGTGTGAAGAGAGCAGGGGAGACCACCTACGTCTTTGGGCGCAACCGCCAGCGCTGTCGGCGGTGTGGCACGCTTATTGAGAAATCCACGCTGGGTGGTGTGGACGCCGGCGGCGACGACGGTGAGCTAGAGCGAGTCATCTGGTGGTGCCCGCACTGCCAACCGCGCGGCTAGGCTTGGTGGTATGAAGATCATTTTGAACATCATCTGGTTGGCAACTGGTGGCCTTGTCCTCGCACTGGGCTACCTCCTTCTCGGCATCCTGGCCTGTATCCCCATCGTGACTATCCCCGCTGGCGTGGCCTCGATGCGCATGGCGAACTTCGCGCTGTGGCCCTTTGGGCGCTCCGTCATTCAGCCGGTCAAGGGTACTGGTGGAATGTCGCGGTTCTCCAACGTTGTCTGGTTCCTCGTCGCCGGCCTGTGGCTGGCCATTGGTCACGTCACCACCGCCGCGGCGCAGGCAGTCACCATCGTGGGCCTTCCGGTTGCGTGGGCCAACCTGAAGATGATTCCGGTAACCTGCTTCCCCTTCGGTCGCAAGATTGTCGATTCGGATGAGATTCCCTTCGGCTGGGAATCGATGATCAAGCTCTAGATTTTCTCTGCGGTTGCGGAGGTGAGGAGACTGGTTTAGTCTCCTTTGGCATGGGGGATTTAGAGACCTATTTCTCCTTCCGCAACTCGGGGATCACGTTGGTGGAGCAAGCGGGAGGAGGAGAACAACACCTACGCGCACGCGGTGCCGCACCGGCCGATGCCGCCGAATTAGCACGCCTGCACCACATCTACTTCGGTGCTACCAAGTTCACTGGTAAGCAACGCACCGCGCGTGCGCGTGCCCTAGACCAAGGCCACGATGTGGCCACACTAAGCCTTATCGAGTCCTACACGTCGAAACTCAAGAATCAGCTGGATGCCTGGAATCTAAGACTCAGACTTGCCGGCACCGACGCACACAACATCCCAGCAGTAGCCACCAAGCGCCTAAAAGAGCTCAAGCCCAAGCGTGTGCCGAAACCTGGGGTGCGCATGACCTACCGTAAGCAAGGCCCGCACTCGCTGACTATTACCGGGGATCCGTTGATGATTACTGAGATGCACGGCACCTTAGAATCCATCAACCACACCAACCTGCTGGAGGCTTGCAAACAAGTCTTCTTCACCAACAACCACGGTGGAACAAAGCCTGCGGTGCTCACCAGCGTGGTGGTGACCCTAGACAAGCTTGACAAGATTGTCTCCGGTGACGGTGACGACATCGTCCTGGAGTTAACCAACGGTGGGCGTATGACCGGGGCTGAGTTTTTGAACTACAAGTTTGCTGAAATCGGCTACGTCACCCTAATCCACCCCACCATCGGGCCGGTATGGCTACACCGCATGCAACGCTTCGCTGGGTTTGAGCAACGCATGATGGCCAGTGCCGAGCACCCTACGTGTGCGAGGGAAGGCTGTAATAAGCCGGCTGATTTTGCCCAGGTGCATCACCTGGTGCCGTGGAAGGCCGGTGGAGAAACAAACCCGCCGAATTTAACGATGTTGTGTGCTTATCACAACGGGATTAATGATGATGACCCGGATAAACCCACCGGGGCAGGCTATGTCTTCCGCCTGCGCGGTGAGGTTGGCTACATCCCGCCCTGGGCAGAACCAATCACCACCCAAGCCGCTTATCAGCAAGCCCAGAACAACCTGCCCCGGCCAGGGTAAACCCCCCAACGCCACACCGCCGACGCGGACGCCCCCACGAGGCATCCGCGACGTTGGTGATCCCGCAGAACAATCCAGTCCTCTCATACGTATAAACCCCCGACCGTTTGATCGATCGGGGGTTGGTGAGACGTCGCCAAGCAGTGCTTAGCGGTGGTTGCGGTACCAACCGATGAGAGCATCGGTGGAACCGTCGCCGGATGCGGCTTCCTCCTTGCCGGAGACGGCCGGTGCCAGGTCGTTGGCTTGCTGCTTGCCCAGTTCCACGCCCCACTGGTCGAAGGAGTTGACATCCCAGATAATGCCCTGGGTGAACACGATGTGCTCGTAGAGCGCGATGAGCGCGCCGAGGGTCTGCGGGGTCAGTTCCTCAGCCAGGATGGTGGTGGTAGGGCGGTTGCCCGGCATCACCTTGTGCGGAACCACGGCAGGATCTACGCCCTCAGCCGCAATTTCCTCGGCGGTCTTACCAAAGGCCAAAACCTTGGTCTGCGCGAAGAAGTTACCCATGAGCAAGTCATGCATCGAGCCGGTGCCGTCGGCGGTGGGGAAGTCCTCCTTCGGGCGGGCAAAGCCGATGAAGTCCGCCGGGATGAGGCGGGTACCTTGGTGCATCAGCTGGAAGAAGGCGTGCTGACCGTTGGTGCCCGGCTCGCCCCAGTAGATCTCACCGGTGCCGGTGGTCACGGGGGTGCCATCGCGACGCACGGACTTACCGTTGGACTCCATGGTCAGCTGCTGCAGGTAAGCCGGGAACCGGCCGAGGTCCTCGGAGTAGGGCAGCACTGCGTGAGTCTGAGCGTCGAAGAAATTGGAGTACCACACGCCCAGTAGACCCATGAGAACCGGAACGTTTTGCTCCAGCGGTGCGGTGCGGAAGTGCTCGTCCATGGCATGGAAGCCCTCGAGGAATCGCATGAAGTCCATCGGTCCGATGGTGCACATCAGCGACAGGCCGATAGCAGAATCGACGGAGTAGCGGCCGCCCACCCAGTTCCAGAAGCCGAACATGTTCTTCGGATCGATGCCAAATTCGGCGACCTTCTCCGCGTTGGTGGAAACGGCAACGAAGTGCTTGGCCACGGTGGACTCATCGCCATCAAACTGCTCGATGAGCCAGCGGCGAGCGGCATGAGCGTTGGCCAAGGTTTCCTGGGTGGTGAAGGTCTTGGAGGCCACGATGAAGAGGGTGGAGCCGGCATCGAGGCCGTCGAGAGTCGCAGCAAGATCCGCCGGGTCAACGTTGGAGACAAACTCCGCGCTAATACCCGCGACCTCATAAGAACGCAGGGCCTTGGCAGCCATGGCTGGGCCCAAGTCGGAGCCGCCAATGCCAATGTTGACGACCTTCTTGATGGTGTGGCCGGTGTGCCCCAGCCAGGTGCCGGAGCGTAGGGCAGTGGCGAAATCACGCATGCGGCCGAGGACCTCGTGGACGTCGGCAGCCACGTCCTGGCCATCGACGCTGAGATCCTTCTCCACGGGCAGGCGCAGTGCGGTGTGGAGGACGGCGCGGTCCTCGGTGTTGTTGAGGTGCTCGCCGCCGAACATGGCGTCGCGGCGGCCCTCGACGTCGGCAGCGCGGGCAAGGTCCACAAGCTTGGCGACGACCTCCTCATCAATGAGGTTCTTCGACAGATCCACATGCAGGTCTGCGGCATCGAAGGAATAGTCGGCGGCGCGGGAGGGTGAGGAGGCGAAGAGCTCGCGCAGATTGAGGTCCTTCTTCTCTTCAAAGAGCGAGCTGAGCGCGGCCCACTGCGGCTGTGCGGTGATGTCCATTGCAAAAGCCTTTCTGGCAGGTAGCAGACATGAAACTTACTGTTTCTACCGTAGTCCAGAACGCGCGACGCTGCCGGGGGAGTTAGATGTAGAGGGTAAGACCAAAATGCTGCATTGTGTTGCCGATTTCCATGGCGCCGGCTTTCTGGTTATCGGGCTCATCAACGACGTATGACATGACGCCCACGGCGTAGAGCTCGTTATCGATGACGGCGTAGACGGGGCCGCCGCTGTCTCCACGGTCGCTGTCGTTACCGAAGGCAAACAACCCCTGGTCAGCATCTCGCCCAATGTAGTTACCACAAGACACTCCTCGCGTGGACCCGGCGCGGCAGATGGTGGGGTGTGCTAGGTCGACTTCGTCAAGGCTCATCCAACCGATCAACGGTGCGTTGAGAGCCGGGGATGTGGATACCTTGGCTGCGGGATTTGAAACTTCGATCAAGCCGATATCGGCGGAGTTGATCTGTTCGGTGTTGGTGTTGCGTGCTTCGAGCACCATCTCACCAATCTTGACGCGGTTTCCGGCGGTGTCGTTGTAATAGAACGTATCGCCCTTATCGCCGCAGTGGCCTGCGGTGAGAATAAAGAGGCGTTGGCCGTCACCCGCAAAATGGCCTGCGGAACAGCGTCCGTCATTGTCGAGATTGTAGATTGCAACCCCCGGGGTTAGCACTCCTGCCGTCATGAAGTATTCGGCTGCTTCGGGCTGAGCTAGGTCAACGCGTGGTTCGGGGCGCTCGGCTTGGGGGATTTCGGTGGTATTATCCCACAAAGCGTCGCCATCGAGGACCTTGTCCGAGCCTTTCTCCGAGGCCTGCGTATCGGGGTGCTGCTCATTATCAGGGGCGCGGCCCTCCAGGCCGGCGCCTGCACCCGGAAGGTTCAGCGTAGTCGTGGTAATCGTTGCGACCGTGGAAGAAGAGCTGCCACAGGCACTGAGCGCTACGGCGGAGGTGATCGCGATGAGAGAGGCCGCGAGGCGGGAGGGAAGGCGCATGCCGCGAGCTTAGCGCATGCTGAATGCCTCTGTTCTCAGTTGGGGAGCAGTCCGCGGCTGTCCACGGGGCACACCGAAAAGTTTGAGAGTGTGACGACACAGTTGACGAGGTGGCGGATCCCCACAGTGACCTTAAACGCAGGGCTGATTCTTAGGAATAGACCTTGAGCCCGAAGTGATTCATGATGTGGCCTAATTCCATAGCCATCGTAATCCGATTATCTGTGGTCAGAGAGCCGGAGTAGATACCCACGGGGTAGTACTGACCATCAATGAGCGCATAGACTGCTCCGCCACTATCACCGAAGTAGCCGTCGTTTCCGAAGAAGAAGGCACCGATCTCTGGTTTCGCAGTGAGGTAATTGCCGCAGGAGTACCCGCGGGTAGCACCAATGCGACAGATAGTTGGCTTTATCCGATCGACTTGTTCGAGGGACAACCAACCATTGACCTTGCCATTGAGCGCTGGTGTCGCCGAGTACTCCGCGGCGGGGTTGGTGATCTGAATGAGGCCGATGTCAGGAGAAGAGATAAGACCGTCCCGGTTGGTGTTCTTGGTCTCTACGGTCATCTGACCGAAAAACACTGGTTTCCCCGCGCGGTCACGGTAAAAGAAGCGGTGTCCGGGATTGCCGCAGTGCCCAGCGGTGACAACAAAAACGTTGTGCCCATCGCCCACAATATGACCTGCAGAGCATTTCTTCTGTTCGTCGTGGTTGTAGATTGCAGATCCAGGCTCGACGCGTCCAGCGTTGGTGAAGTACTGAGCAGCATTCCGGTCGGCGACATAAATCTCCGGCTGCAGGTTTCCTGGAAGCGAGATGCTGCCATCCCCTGTGGGAGCCAAGGCATCAGCGAGGCCACCTATATCAAGCTGCGATGACCCTGAGCTGAGCTGCGCCAAGCCCAACTGGGCCTGTGCTGCAGGAGCCCAGAGGCTCGCAGCGATGGCAGCTGCGGTGACTGTAGAGAGAATGCGAGAGAGAATTTTCATTGTTGAGCGGTCCTGTCCGGCGGGTCTAGCCCAGCTTGCCGCGACCTAATCGAAGCAAAGCGGAGGCAATGGAGGGGCCTTCCTCGCCTAGTTCATCGCGGAACTCATTGAGAATGGCGATCTCGCGGGTATGTACCAGGCGGGTGCCGCCAGAGCTCATGCGAGTCTTACCTATTGTGCGGGAAATATCTGTGCGGCGCTTGATGGCATCAAGGATGACGCGGTCGAGGCGGTTGATTTCCTCGCGGTAGCGCTGAATTTCGGCGTCGCTCAAGGGATCGTCCGTGCCGGACGGCATGCGGATGTTCAGCCCGTTGTCCACGACATTGGGGTCGTGGTGCTCCGGGTTCACGCTTGCGGAGGAGGAATCAGCATGTGAAGAGCTCATGCCATCAGATTTTGCCACCCCGCCAAACAAAAAGGAATCGCTTCTGGTGGTTCCGTGGTTGGTGCAGGTGACATGTGGTTTACGGGGAATGTCCAGCGGGGCTAGTAGGTTGGAGAGCATTATGAACAACGAATCTCCTTTTAGCCCTCGTCCCTCCGCGCCACAGTCCTCTTCACCGTTTAGCCCTGCGCCGTCGGAGCCTGCCGCTGACGATGCCTTGTTTGGTCTGCCGGCGGAGCCACCAATGGAGCCGGAACCGGAACCAGAAGAGCCGGAAATGGGCGTTGATCCACTGCTGGAAGGACTTAACCCACAGCAGGCAGAGGCCGTAACCCACTCTGGCTCGCCGCTGCTTATTGTTGCCGGTGCAGGATCCGGCAAGACGGCAGTGTTGACGCGACGCATCGCCTTTCTTATGCGCTCGCGCGGGGTAGCTCCTTGGCAGATTCTCGCTATCACCTTTACCAACAAGGCAGCTGCAGAGATGAAGGAGCGCGTCGGCCAGCTCGTCGGCCCGGTGGCTGAGCGCATGTGGGTGTCTACGTTCCACTCCATTTGTGTACGCATCCTGCGCAACAATGCGCAGCTCGTGCCGGGGCTGAATACGAACTTCACCATTTATGACGGCGATGATGCGCGCCGGTTGCTCACCATGATTGCCAAAGACATGCAGCTGGACCTTAAGAAGTACTCTGCTCGCGTTCTGGCTAATCAAATTTCGAACCGCAAGAATGAACTTATCTCTCCAGAGGAGGCACGCGCTGAAGCGGAGAAGACGAAGAATCCCTTCGAACTCACTGTGGCGAAGGTATTCGAGGAGTATCAACGCCGCCTGCGCGCGGCGAATTCGGTGGACTTCGATGACCTCATTGGTGAGGTCGTGCGTATTTTTAACCAGCACCCGCAGGTGGTGGAGTTCTATCGTCGGCGCTTTAAGCATGTGCTTATCGACGAATACCAGGACACCAACCACGCGCAGTACGCTCTCGTCTCTGCTTTGGTAGGAAGGGGAGAGCTTCCCCATGATGCTCCTGAATTGTGTGTGGTGGGTGATTCCGATCAGTCCATTTATGCCTTCCGCGGAGCCACGATCCGTAATATCCAAGAATTCGAGCGTGATTACCCGCAAGCGCACACGATTCTTCTGGAGCAGAATTACCGCTCGACCCAGACCATCTTGAATGCAGCGAATGCTGTCATTGCCAAGAATGAGGGCCGCCGCAAGAAGAATCTGTGGACGGCACACGGCGAAGGCGAGCAGATTGTGGGCTACGTGGCGGATAACGAGCACGATGAAGCTCGCTATATCGCTTCTGAAATCGATTCTCTTGCGGATAAGGGGAAGTCCTATTCCGATATTGCGATCATGTACCGCACGAATAATGCTTCCCGTGCGCTTGAGGACGTGTTCGTACGTTCCGGCATTCCCTACAAGGTGGTAGGCGGAACACGCTTCTATGAGCGCCGCGAGATTCGAGACCTCGTGGCTTATCTGCGCATTATGGATAACCCAGATGACACCGTGAGCCTGCGCCGCATCATTAATGTGCCGAAGCGCGCTATCGGTGACAAGGCCCAGGCGCAGATTGCTCTCCACGCGGAGAACTTGGGTGTCAGTTTTGGTGCTGCTCTGCGGGACGCTGCGGAAGGACAAGTCGCTGGGCTGGGAACACGCGCAGTTAATGCGGTGAGCAAATTTAACGAGATGATGGACGGCGTGCGTGAACAGCTGCCGGGCATGACCAATGAGGTCACCGGCCAGCCGGACCTAGGGGAGCTGCTGAATGCACTGCTTGATGCCACTGGCTACCGCGCCGAACTGGAAAACTCCAACGACCCTCAAGACGGCGCCCGTCTGGATAACCTCAACGAATTGGTGTCCGTGGCTCGTGAATTCAGCTCAGAGGCAGCCAACCAAATAGCCTTTATGGGGGCGGATGCGCAAGAGACTCCTGAGCTTGCGGAAGGAGAGGCCGCGCCGGGCTCGTTGCAAGCCTTCCTTGAAAAAGTCTCGCTCGTGGCAGACGCGGACCAGATTCCGGACCACGAATCCGGAGTCGTCACACTGATGACTCTGCACACTGCAAAGGGCCTGGAATTCCCGGTGGTCTTCCTCACCGGCTGGGAGGACGGCCAGTTCCCGCACATGCGCTCTTTAGGTGACCCGAAAGAGCTCAGTGAGGAACGCCGCCTTGCCTACGTGGGTATTACCCGCGCTCGGGAACAGCTCTACCTCACGCGCGCGATTCTTCGTTCGTCGTGGGGCAACCCGGTGACGAACCCGGCCAGTCGCTTCCTCGCCGAGGTCCCGGAGGACCTCATCGACTGGCGCCGTGAAGAACCAGACAGTTCGCTGTCCGGCGCGTGGGGTGGAGATGATTCCTACCAATACGGGCGTAGCTTTGGCTCCGAGAGCGGATTCTTCCGTTCCCGAAGCGGTGGCAGCCAGGGTGGTTATGGCTCGCGGGGCGCTGCGTCTTCCCCTTCGCAGCGCTCACGCAAGCCAGCGTCAGCATCGTCGATGCCAAAGAATAACCATCTCAATTTAGTTGTGGGGGACCGCGTCAACCACGCGAAGTACGGGCTGGGCACGGTGATCGAGGCCTCCGGAACCGGTGCGCGCGCAACGGTTACCGTGGACTTCGGTTCAGCGGGCAAAGTCCGCCTCATGCTCATCGGCGGTGTGCCGATGGAAAAGCTCTAAAGCTTTAGATGAGGATGCCGCGCTCGTCGAACCACTCCACTGGGTCAACAGCTGCGCCGCCGCCTGGGTGAACCTCGAAGTGCAGGTGCGGGCCGGTGGAGTGGCCCTCGTTGCCGATGACGGAAATCTGGTCACCGGCCTCGACGCGGTCGCCTACGCTGACCAAGAGCTGGTCGCTCGGCATATGGCCGTAGACGGTGATGGTGCCGTCATCGTGCTGGATGCGAATCCAGTTGCCGAAGCCTTGGGCTGCGCCTGAAGAAATGACCTCGCCGTCCATGACGGCGTAAATCGGGGTGCCAACCGGGTTCGCCACATCGATACCGTTGTGGAAGGAACCCCAGCGTGGGCCGAAGCCAGAGGTGAACGTACCGGACGTTGGGAACACCACGATGTTGCCGTCAGCATCCTGGCCGCGGGTAGGGGTCAGGCCGGAGTGGTCGCCCTCAGGGGCGAAGGCCTCCGCGAGGCCGGGAATGCTGGAAGGGTCGAGAACGATGTCATAGCCGTTCTCAGTGGCATTGACCGTGGGGACGGATGCGCCGTTCAAAGCACCGGCCGTGGAGATGAGGAGCCCAGTGAAAGCCTTGAAAAGGTCGGACTGGGACTCTTCGTTGACGTCTGTAGTGACCGTGCCCTTGGAGGACCCGTCGGAGACATCTACGCTCGCCGCTGGTTCGGCGGCGAACGCCGGAGCCGTGACGGTAGCGGCGGCGCTAACTGCCACGGCGGCGAGTGCGCAGAGGGTGCGCTTCATAACTTCACGTCCTTATGAACTGCTCTGGCTAGCTGTATCGGCGACTTCTGCTGAGGTAGGGCCCTCAGCATGAAACCTGTGAGTGATGGGCTGCGGTCCTAACAACCGCGGTGCCGCCGCGCGGCCAGCGACACGCCGGCGTCTTAACGCCATCGTGTGAGTCCGTGTGGCAACGAGATACAAACTATCCCGGGTTGACCCCCTGTGCAATGTGAAAAATGCAGGTAAACCCAGGAATTGTTCGAAAAATTATCGAACAGCCCTGCATGTTACGCATGTGACTGAAGTGAAGATAGTTACAAGGGTAAAGTAGTGGTTTAAAGAATGGGGGTATGAAATGGGGGTGCCTCGGACCGGAGGTGGTCCGAGGCGAAGAGGGGGGTCGAGCTCGTGCTAGCGAGCTGGGGTGGTTCCAGACGCGGTTAGGTCAACGACCTGCTCTCACTACGGTCACGAGCTGTGAGCGCAGCTCCTTCCCGCGTGCGGTTCACGGCGGCGGCAAGGGCTGCAGCGATCAGCGGCACCACAAGCACCGCGAGGAAAGACCACCAGTCGGGGACGAAGTAGTCCTGGCCGCGCAGCGCATAGGAAGGCGGATCGAGTAAGTAGCGCGGGTTATCGCAGAAGACATACGTGCCAATGTGACCAGCCAGCACACCGAAGAGCATGCTTGCGGTGGCCACCAGCCAGGTCTGCCACGCCGACACCCGTGACATGAGCCCCGGGTCAGCGCCGATGGACTGGAACACGTTGTTCTCCTGACGCATGCTCGTGGCGGCATTAGCGATGATGAGCGCCAGAACCACCAAGCAGACCACACCCATGCCGAGGGCCGGGTAGAAGCGAACGTCCTCAACGGGACCCGAGGCCCAGGCAAGGTAGTACTGGGACTGGGAGGCTTGGGCGGCGGCGTCGCTAAGCTCCTCGCGCGTCGTGTTATCCGGAACCTCGTCTAAAGCAATAGCACGTCCCTCATAGAACGGTTCCATTCCCAAGGCCTCGCCTGCCTGCGGGCTCACAAGAACGATGTCACGTGCCATGGTGGGCAAGGCTTCAGTGATGGGCAGGTCAGCAGACCGTGTGTCGGTCTTTGCACTGGCAGAAGAATCCTCGAACGTATCCACAGTCACCGTGCCTTCAGTGTGCGTTCCAACATGAGAATTGTGGGCAAGCACAATGCCTCCGGCATCGAGTGTGCGGGCAGCGGCCTGGCGGTCCTGTTCCGTATCGAACTGCCACAGGTCCAACTGCGCGGAGTCAGCCTGGATGAGGCGGGAATCAGAGATCATCGAGTTACTGACGTACATCGTCATCATCTCGTGTGCGCACTCCTCGCGCGCTTCCTCTGATTCATCGGTGCGGCGTCCTTGCGAGTCGATGAACACGGCCCTGTCAACCGGCACGGTGATATCAACTTGCTCGCACAAAAAATCAAACTCGGTGCTGAGGTCGTAGATCTCTCGATCTTCCTCTGCCCAGGAGTAACCCCCATAGGACGGGTACGTGTAATAGGGGTGAGTGGAGCCTGGGGCGGTGTTGATGACGGCGTCGGCAGCCGCGCGTTCCGCCTCATTCGATTCCTTCACAGGATCGCCGTACGTTTCACTCTGGATGAGCGCTGAAGTTCTCGGCATGATGATCTGCTCTTCAGCGCGGTGCTTGGCGTCCTCGGTCATGGTGGACACGCCGAACACTGTGGCGACGAACGAGACGGCGACGATGGCGATGGCCGTCGGCAATGCATGCATGCTGCGGCGGGTCAGGCTGCGACCTGCAAGTCGGAGCGTCAACGGCCCGCGCCGGGCAATCTTTGAGCAGAGGAAAACTAGTGCGGGGGCGGAGCCGGCGATGGCGATCATGCCGAAGAGCACAATGAGAGCGGAAAACATCCTGCCAAACGGGGTGAAGCTGAGGAGTAACAGGAGCGGCAACGCCACAGGACCGATGGCCATCCACGGCCGGAAGCGCAGCAGACGGTCAGGAGCGCCGCCCTGAATAGCCGCGGCCAAGGCGCTGCGTTGAGCCAGCCACGCCGGGACGATGGACACCACCACTGATCCCACGACTGCGACGAGCCAGGCAATGATGCCCTCAGCCCATGGCATGTGGACGGGGAAGTCCGGGTACCGCGCCGTCCACGCCAGCCATCCGCCACCCAGTCCCAGGGTCAAGCCGATCGTGGCGCCGAGGATGCCCATGAAGAAACCGTAGGCCATAACCGCCAGCATGATATGGCGCGGCATTGCTCCTTGACTGGACATGAGTGCATAAAGGCGCGTATTGCGCCCCATGGCGAGTGTGAATACAGGTGCCAGGAGGAAAAGAATGAGGAGGCCAGCGATGATATAGACGCTGGCGAAGAACACGAAGAAAACGACGGTTTCTAGTGCTTCCCCGGGGGTGGGCGCGTGTGCTTGGTCGGGGAGAGATTCGCTTAGCTCGGGGCCCCACAGGTCGAGTCCCTGCTGCGCGGCGGCGTCCTCCATCTCAGAGGTGAGCTGGACATTGCCGTTGATGACCCACGTAGTGTTGGTCGATGCGTGACCCGGGGGATCTCCTAAGGCAGGGGCGGTGACGAAACTGAAATTATCTGGCCCGATGGCGGCTACGGTGGCGTGGCGCTCGCCGTCGATGGACCGCCCCAGGAACGTCACGGTATCGCCCACTGCGGCATCGAGCTCGCGGGCAGAGCCGCGCGATAGGACGATCTCGTTTGGTCCAAGCCCCAGCTTGTCGACGACCTCCCGCGCCTTCTCCGGTGGATTCTCCGCATCAAACTGCACCAACCAGGAACTGGTAGACCGGTCACCTACGAGTACCGACGTGTTGGCGAAGCTGGTGATAGGCGAGACGGTTGCGCCTTCAGGGAGAATCTCAGAAGCGAGCTCGGGAACGTCAGCGTTGGTGGTCTCCTTCTGGTCGCTACGGACCTGAATGCTGCGCTCGGGTGACAGAAGGAAAGTATTGAACGTGGAGGACGCCGAGAACAAGGAGAATCCCACCACGAGGGCCACTGGTAGTGCGATAAGGATGATGGCGGCACATGTGCGCCACGGGTGGCGCCATAGGTCGCGCCGGGTAGGGCGGGTAGCGGCGGTAAGCGCTGACATACTAGCGTGCCTCCTCACCGGTGAGGCGGCCGTCGCGGACCATGACAACGCGGTCGGCCCAGCCGGCAAAGCGCGGCTCGTGGGTAACGAGCAGCCCAGAAGCCCCGGCGTCGATGCGGGAGCGCAGTACCTTCATGATGTCCTCACTCGTTGCGGTATCGAGGGCTCCCGTCGGCTCATCAGCGAGCAGCACCTTGCGTGGCCCGATGAGCGCGCGAGCAATGGCGACACGCTGAGCTTGGCCGCCGGAGATTTCCTCGGGGAAGCGGTCAATGGTGCCGTCGAGGCCCACCTCGCTTAATGCTTCCTCTGCAGCATCGCGGCATTGTGACGGTGAAAGTCCATCCAGCTCAAGGGGTAGAGCAACGTTCTCACCCACGGTCAGGGACGACACCAGGTTAAAGTGCTGAAATACCAAGCCGACATGGCGGCGCCTAGCCAGCGCAGCCTTGGCCTTGGAGAGGTGGGAGGCGTCGGCGCCGTCGAGAAGCACGCGGCCCGATGTGGGTGGCTGCAAGAGCCCCGCGACATTGAGCAGAGTGGACTTGCCAGAACCGGACGGCCCCATGACCGCGACGAGTTCGCCGGGGGAGAGTTGGAGGTTGACTGAGTCCAGTGCGGTGACCTGGCGAGCGCCGCTGCCGAAGACACAAGTGATGTTCTCCAGCTCGAGCGGGAAGGGCAGGTGCTGTGTTGCTGGCACAGAGGTGGGAGTCATTGTGGGGCCTCCTCAGTATCGGTGGGGGTGGATGGGTTGGCGAGGGATTCCACGCGGTCGAGCCAGCGTGAGAGGGATTCGAGGTCGAAAATGTGGCGTTCGACGGCGAGGCGCTGGGCGCTGCGTTCCGCGGGGAGTTCAGCGGCCTGGCGGTTGAGCTCGCGGAGCTGGCGGACGGTGGCGAAGCGCTGGGCGTCCAGCACAGCAATGACGTCCACATCGGAGCGCCGTGCGGCAAGCGTTACTTTGAGGACGAGTTCGTCGCGCTCGATAGCGTCTTTGTTGGTTGTTGACGTCCACCAACCGGCTAGCTCGTCTCGGCCGGCGTCAGTAAGGGCGTAACTCGTGGAACGCCGCCCAGTGGGGCCGGTAACTTCGCCGTCGACGGTGATGAGGCCGTCGCGCTCGAGGCGGCTCAAGGTCTGGGCAATTTGGCCCATGTTGAGCGGCCAGAGGTCATCAAAGGACTCAGCAAAGCGGGTCTTGATTCGGCTGGCGGTGGCGGGTTCCTCACTGAGTAATGCGAGGACGGAATGTTTTACGGACATGGTCACCTCCCGGGGGGAGTTATCACTAAAATGCGTTGCATACCCGGTAAGTTACCGGGTAACCATCAGTCGAGTCAAGGGTGTATTAGCTGGGGGTAATGCTTTGGCCCCGGGGTGAGATCTTCTGCGAGGCGCGGCGGAGGGGAGGCTTTAACGCCAAAGGCGGCCCAGAGCGTGAGTGCTCTGAGCCGCCGGGGCTGGTGGAAGGTTGAGAAGAGTTGGGGTTCTAGGAGATGACGACTCCGCGCTCTGCCAGCCACGGAATCGGATCTACGGCGCCTTCACCCGTGGGGTGAATTTCGAAGTGAAGGTGGGAGCCGGTGGAAAAGCCCTCGGAACCCATGCCTGCAATCTTCTGGCCGGCATGCACGCGCTCGCCCACAGCAACGTCGAGGGTCTGCATGTGGCCGTAGACGCTCATGGAGCCATCATCGTGCTTGATGCGGATCCACTGGCCGAAGCCGGAAGCCGGGCCGGAGTCGATGACGGTGCCGTCCATGACGGAAAGGATGGGAGTGCCGACTGCGTTAGCGATATCGATGCCAGAGTGGAAGGAGCCCCAGCGCGTGCCGAAGCCAGAGGTGAATACACCCTCGGCCGGGCGAGCGACGGAAGGCGCACGGTTGGCCTCATCGGCCGCGGCGCGGGCATTGGCGGCCTGGATGGCCTTGTCGAGCTGTGCGGAGAGATCTGCAACCGGCTTAGACTCGGCGATGGCGAGAATCTGGGGTGCGGCATCCTCGATGGACGTCTGAACGTCCTTCAGCGGATCGGTATCTGCCTGAAGGGCGTAGTCGATGGGCTGGGTCTTAGTCTCCTCAGTGCCGCCGGACTGAATGGTGCCTGCGGCTGCGCCGCCGACACCTGCGGTGGACACGGCGCCAGCAGCGACGGTGACGACTGCAATGCGCCCCTTCGTGGTCTGCGAGGTGGTGATCTTGCGGTGGCGACCTGCGCTCCGCTGAGTCTTGATTCGCATGAACTCTTCTTCCGTCTTCATTCACCATCGTCCATCCGGCGTCAACGTTACGTTCTCGGCCGGTTGGTTATCCGATTGTGACCTTCCTGTTACCAACGAGATGTAACAGTAGCGTCTCAGGAAAGTTAGAGCAACCCAGTTTGCGGTTTTTCTTGTGTAAGTGCCGTACATCCTAATAGTAATGGTACTGAAGCTAATTGTTGTGATGAGTGTGACTGCCCAACGGGGTAGTGCAAGAATATTTGCATTTACCTGAGAGCTTGTGTCTGTGGGCTGAGATTTTGCTGTTTGTGTGGGCTGTCTCTGTGTGGCTTCTCGGCCACCACCTGCGGCCAAGCGATCATTTGGGTCTAGCCCCGCCGCGCCACCCCTGTTGGGGGAGTAGGGCGTGGCAAAGTGGACGCCAATGAATAAGAAAACGAGTCCCCAGTCACGGTCGGCAACCCGGCCGCGCACTCAGGTGCGTGGACATGGCCAGGATGGCGAGCGTTCCAAGCGTTCTTCCCGCCGCGATCGCCGCGCGCCTGCTCAGCGAATTAAAGGGGTGGAGTCCGCTAAGGCTAAGGCGCGCCGCGCCCAGGGGCCTACGACGCTGCGGGAGCGTATCCGCCGCATGCTCATGGTGGTTGCCGTCCCCAATCTGGTGGTGGTGCTGGGCATTATTGTCGTGGTCATCGCCGCGCTGTTGCTGACGAGCTCGCCATCCGCATGGTTCAACACCATCGTGGCGGAAGCCTGGATGGTCTTTAACCTCGCGCCAATTCGTGCTGGAGGCGTTGATCTTGGTTTCTTGCCGGCCTTACCTGCGGTGCTGCTGGCCTGGTTGGTGGGGTCCCGCGTGCGCACAGCGATTAAGGACAAAGTCAGTATTAATGATCTGATTGTCCTCACCGGCTGTGTCTTTGCCGTACCGCTCGTCTTGACATGTCTGGCCTGGCTGATGCTGTGGGACGCTGGTAAGGCCTATGACGTGTCCCCACCGGCGCTTTATGTGGTGCTTCCGCGCATGCTTCTCCTGCATTCAGCAGCGCTCATCGGAGGTATGGGCACGCGTCTGTGGAAGGCGCTGGCTAAGCGGGGCGGGGTGCCGCACGTGCTTGTCGACGCCTCCCGCATCGGTCTCAGCTACCTCGGATACCTCGTCGTCAGTGGTTTCGTCCTCGTTGTTGTCCTGTGGGCTCTGGGGTGGCCGCGACAGGCTGAGATGCTGGCGCAGTATCCGGCGCTTGATGCCCTGGGGACCGCCGGACTGATTTTTGTGAGCATTCTGTACCTGCCTAACGCCGTCGTGGCCGCGGGTTCCGTGCTGAGCGGTTCGGAACTGCACATCGGGCCGGAGAGTAGCGTGAGCCTGTTTAGCAGTCATATGGTGCCTTTGCCGCCGTTGCCGCTGGCAGCCGCCGTGCCTCCGAGCGTTAGCTCCTGGGCTGTGGTTCTCCTTGCACTGCCCGCTCTGGCTGCTGCTGTGGCCTTTGCTCGTCGCCGAGCGTTGGTGAACTTCCAGGTGGCCGTCACTGCGGCTGTGGTTGCTGCCCTTGCTGCGTTGGCTGCCGTTTACGGTGTCTCCGGCACCCTTGGGGCCTACGGCTATACCGGTCCCGAGCTCTGGACTGCGGTGGGGCTCAGCGCACTGTGGTGCCTTGTCGTGGGGGTCGGCTTCGCCGCGGCTAATGCGTTGATGGCCTGGCGTCGCGGTGATGGAACCGAAGCCAAGACTGCCGGCGTCAAGGCCGATGTCGAGAATGCTGCGGTGCCCACTGCGACAACAGAGACCACAACAGGGACCGTCGCAGCTGACTCTACTGAGTCCACTGAGTCGTCTGAATCTATTGAACCTGATGTGGTCGAGGCCGAAGTTGATTCTGAAGCCGCGACTGCAGTGCCTGTATCCGCCATGCTCGCTGATGAGACTGATGACGCTGAAGCAGCGGCAGACCCTGAGGAAGCACTAGACCCTGAGGAGCCGGAGGAGGATGAGACACCGGCGGAGGATGAGACACCGGAAGCTCCAGAAATCAGTGATGCGGACGAGGACCACGGTGGCGTGAGTGATGAGGGTGATGAGGGGGACGTCGCCAAGCACGTGCACTCGGACCCCACTAAGGAGTAAGACATTCCCTGTTTAGGCTTCGCAGCGGCTAGGCTGTAGCGCGTGACTACACCGCACCAGCCCGCTACTTCTGCCCGCCTCAACGTCGTGGTTCTCGTTTCTGGAACCGGCTCCTTGCTGCAGGCCATCCTCGATGGTCAGGACGAACACTACGGCGTAGTCAAAGTCATCGCGGACGTGCCCTGTAAGGGCATCGAACGCGCACAGGCGGCGGGAATCGCCACCGAGGTCGTGGAAATGGGTGCTGACCGTGCCGAATGGAATAAGAGTCTGGTTGCTGCAGTAGATGCTGCGCAGCCAGACATTGTTGTTTCTGCGGGATTTATGAAGATTCTGGGGAAGGATTTTCTGGACCGCTTCGAAGGTCGCACCATCAACACCCACCCGGCGTTGTTGCCTGCCTTCAAGGGCGCGCACGGCGTGCGCGACGCGCTGGCTTACGGTGCCAAGGTCACAGGCTCCACAGTCCACTTTGTTGATGCCGGTGTCGATACTGGCGCCATCATCGCCCAAGAACCCGTGCGAGTGCTGCCTGAAGATGACGAAGCCAGCCTGCACGAGCGCATCAAAGTGGTCGAAAGAGAACTCATCGTCACTGTCCTGCGGGCATCCCGCGCGCAGGATGCGGCGCTGACCATTGAGCTGTAACAACTGCAACAACAGCAAGGAAGGCTAGAGTCCCCACACCATGAGCGAAGATCGTAAGACCATCAAGCGCGCACTGATTAGCGTTTACGACAAGACCGGTTTGGAGGACCTTGCCCAGGCCCTCGACAAGGCCGGAGTAGAAATCGTCTCCACCGGCTCGACCGCGAAGAAGATTGCGGATCTGGGCATCGAGGTCACCCCCGTGGAGAAGCTCACCGGCTTCCCGGAGTGCCTGGAAGGCCGCGTCAAGACTTTGCACCCGCGCGTGCATGCCGGCATCCTGGCGGATACCCGCAAGGAAGACCACCTCAACCAACTCTCTGAGCTGGAGGTTGAGCCCTTCCAGCTCGTCGTGGTCAACCTGTACCCCTTCCGTGAGACCGTAGCGTCCGGCGCGGACTTCGATGGCTGCGTCGAGCAAATCGACATCGGCGGCCCCTCCATGGTCCGCGCGGCCGCAAAGAACCACCCATCCGTGGCGGTTGTCGTGGACCCGGCTCGTTACGGCGATGTCACTGAGGCCGTCGCCACCGGCGGTTTCACTCTGGAGCAGCGCCGCGGCCTAGCCCGTGATGCCTTCCTGCACACTGCAGATTATGACGCCGCGGTGTCTGCATGGTTCGTTGATCAGCTCAGCGAGGAGCCTACAACCACCTCGCTGCGCTATGGCGAGAACTCCCACCAAAAGGCGACCGTGACCCGCATCGGTACTAGCGGTTTGGCCAATGCGAAGCAGTTTAACGGCAAGGAGATGAGCTACAACAACTACCAGGACGCCGACGCCGCGTGGCGCGCGGCTTGGGATCATGATCGCCCCTGCGTGGCGATCATCAAGCACGCTAATCCGTGTGGCATCGCGGTATCTGAAGAGTCCATCGCGGCTGCTCACCGCGCAGCACACGCCTGCGACCCCATGTCTGCCTTCGGTGGCGTTATCGCCGTCAACCGTGAGGTGACCGTGGAGATGGCCGAGCAGGTCAAGGAGATCTTCACCGAGGTCATCGTGGCCCCGTCCTACGAGGAGGGCGCCATTGACGTCCTCAAGGCCAAGAAGAACCTGCGCGTGCTGCAGGCAGAGCACGAAGCGCCGGAGGAGGAAGTTAAGTTCATCTCCGGTGGTGTGCTCACCCAGGAACCGGATACTTACCAGGCAGAGGGCGATAACCCGGCCAACTGGACTCTGGCTGCTGGTGAGGCGCTCAACGAGTCCGACCTGGCACAGCTCGAGTTTGCCTGGCGCTCCGTGCGCGCGGTGAAGTCCAACGCCATCCTGCTGGCCAAGGATAACGCCACCGTGGGCGTGGGCATGGGCCAGGTCAACCGCGTGGACTCTGCCAAGCTCGCCGTCGAGCGCGCCAACACTCTGGCGGACGGCACCAATCGTACTGAAGGCTCCTTCGCCGCCTCCGATGCCTTCTTCCCGTTCGCTGATGGCCTCGAAGTCCTCCTTGAGGCAGGCGTCAAGGCCGTTGTTCAGCCCGGTGGTTCCATCCGTGATGAGGAGGTCATTGAGGCCGCGAAGAAGGCCGGTGTGACCATGTACTTCACCGGTACGCGCCACTTCTTCCACTAAATTCCCTGAAAGCTTTGTCCTGACGGTATGCGCAGGACCTGACAAAGCCGCCCCTCAGCTCGGTGCAGCGCACTGGTTGAGGGGCGGCCTGCGTGGTATGCGGGTTATTACTGCGCGTGCAGTGAGGCCACCGCGAAGCCGGTGTTCTCAGCAGGATTGCCGGCGGAATCCTTGTAGGTAAAGGTAAAACGCAGTGTCTGGTGATTCGCCACGTTGATAGGCATTTCCACTGCTTCCTCGACGGGGACCTCGAAAGATGCAAGCTCTGCGCCATCACTTCCATTGACGGTAACTGTAGCGCTGGCAGCCTTGGAGTTCTCACGATTATCAATAAACCCAAAGACTGCGATGAGTTGGCGCTGCCCCTCAGCCAGGTGCACATCAGCAATATTTGTGCTGCCTCCGTGGGAGACATAGGAATCCGGAAACAGAGTGCGTGCGATAACCGCATCCTGTTCGGTGAGATCCGTGTCGATGCTGCCATGCGTGCTAATCGGAGTGCCGGCAAGCGCGGCTGTCGACGTCTGCTCCGAGGACGCCCCCGCCTGTGCAGCATCGGCGGAGTCACGGCCCCAGATCAACCACGCGCCAACACCTAAAACAATGGCGAGGACAACGAGGAGGGCAATGAGCGCGCCGATCGCGCCGCTGAACCTGCCTTTTCCTTTGCCGGCGCCTTGCGGGGACGTCGGGGCGGAGTACTGCGGTGTCTGCGGCTGCTGCGGGGGCTGGTTCGGGGCGTGGAACGACGACTGTGGTTGGCCCGACTGGGCATGACCCGGGGGAGGCGTCGACCCGCCACCGAAAACGGGCTGCGCGTTGGCGCTACTACCGCCAGTAGGAGCACCCGGATACGACCCCGGGCTCTGGGGGCGGCTGCCGAAGGGCGGCGGCCCACCATGGCCGGAACCCCCAGAACTCCCGGCAGGAGAACCAAAGCCGGGACGAGGGGTACCGAAACCGGAGTTACCTCCTGAGCGTCCAGATGGTGTGCCCGAGGGGCCAGAAGGAAATGTCATGGGTCCGTACCCGCCTTTCCGCATGCGTGAGAGGTGTCTCTAACAACTTAAACCGTATCCGCCTAATCCCGCGCGGTGCTCGCCACTTTTGAGGGATATTCCCCGCGCTCTCGTGACTGCGCTAAGAAATTGAGCAAGATATCCGTCACCACTGTGCAAAGATGGAGGCACTGTACTCGCTGTAGCGGCAACCACTCCAGACATCGACGCTGCAGGCACTGTAGAAACGGAGGTTTCGGTGACTGACTCAGAACGCAACCATGGATTCGGCGCGCCCCACCCTCAGGAACACGGCGGCCAACCGCACTCGTCGCGCAAGGATACCCACCCGGAGACTGTGGACTTTGAGCCCCAGTCAGGCCCTTTGAGCCAAAATCGTCAGTACTCCAATCCCTTCGCACAGCAGGGCGCTGCCCATCCGACCCAGCAGTTTCCTACACAGGAACAAAACCCAGGTCAGCAGGGCTGGCAAGGACAGCAGAACCAGTGGGGACAGCAGACAGTGCCCGCTGGTGGTTCGCCTGCCGCATACCCGCAGCAGGCTACGGCACACTCTAGCTCCTCCAACGGCGGCAAGATGGTTCTCATCGCCGTTCTGATCCTCGCCGTTCTCCTCGTCATTGCTGCGCTGGGCTACCTCTTCTTCTTTAAGAACTCCACCTCTGGACATCAGGCCCAGCCGCCACTGACCACGGGCGTGCAGGCAACCGAGGAGGCCACAGGCGATGAGGGCGAAGCAAACTCTACAGCGGGAACCGCGGAGTCACCGACCTCTTCGGAACAGACTACGAGCTCCGAACCGAAGAAACGCCCTGAGCACCCTGAGCTCCCAGCTGGTGCTGAGCCCGTGAACGACGCTGCCCGCAACAACGAACCGGGCGGAAACTTTAACAGCATATACCGCGGTTCCACGGTTACCTCCGAGGCCTTTGCCAACATCGTGCGCGATGAATACGTGAAGCACTATGTCGATACCAAAGAACTCAACGCGACGATTTCCGCCTACAGTCCGGTGACCAAGCAGACCTACACGATGGACTGCTCCGATAACGGCAAATTTGTCACCTGCACTGGTGGCAACAACGCGATCGTGTACATCCTCTAATGCGCCGAATGTTGACACTGCGCGATTCCGCGCTTGCTACCGCGACCGTCGTGTCGGTAGCGCTGCTCAGCGCCTGCACGATTGGGGACGTCTCCTCCCATGACTCTGCCGAGGATCCGTCAGCACTCGGCCCCTCGACTCCGCAGCCTACGCTGCCGGAAACCTCATCCGCCCCCGACACGATGGAGGACGTTCCCGTGATTGAGGCGGCTAGCCCCCAGGAAGCCCTCGACGCCATCGCGGCGGAGAACCCCGGAACCGGCATCGCCGTGGCCGGTGCTGACGAAGTCTTTGCCGCGGGAATCACCGACCCAGTGGCCGCATGGTCGACGTCGAAGGTTCCCCTCGCCATCGCCGCTGAGCGTGCCGGGGTAGCTGATTCCGGTGCTGTGTCTCAAGCAATCACGTATTCCGATAACGCTGCTGCTGATTCGCTGTGGTCCGCACTCGGTGGGGGCGAGAAAGCAGCACAGGCAACGCAGGCCGTCATCGGAACGGTCACGGTGCCGGCCATTCCGCCGCGCGAAGGTTTTAGTTCCTTTGGACAAACCCAGTGGTCGGTGGTCCAACAAGCTGAGTTCGTGGCCGCACTGGGCTGTATGGATGGCGCGGAGGCAGTGCTCGCGGCGATGGGGCAACCCGATCCGGCGCAAAACTATGGCCTTGGAGGCGTTGAAGGTGCAGTGAAGAAAGGTGGATGGGGCCCAGCCACCGATGGTTCCTATGAGGCCCGCCAGATGGGTCTTATCACCCTTGGCGGCCGCACGGTAGCCGTGGCTATCTATGCCGAAGCTGAATCTGGGCAGTACGGCGATGCCCAACAGATGCTCACTCGCCTTGTGTCTCAGCTGGAGTCCGCTGACGTGGAGTGGCCTTCGGCCGGCTGCCAGCAGGGAGCGGTATAACGTCGAGTCAGAAGCTCGCCCACCCTTATTTTGGCCAGTACACGTCAAAGACTCCGGTATCGCCGTCGATGGCATAGTCCTTGCCGCGGATAGTCAATACTGAACCAGTGGTGGCGCCACTTGCGGGATCCACAATGGCAGCGCTGAAATCAGTGCCGTTGCCTCTTGCCGGTCCAAAGGCAGCGCCGCTTGACCACACACCGCGGTAGACGAGGGAATCGTGACTCTCGCAGATAACAATGTGTGAATTCGGGTCGGAGCCAGCTGCTGCGAAGACCATCGATTCACGGTTCTGACAGCGTGCCTCCGGGAAATCGGACCAACCGGCGGCAGTCAGGCCGGGCGGAACCGCAGCAACGTCGGAAGCATCCGCCGCGGCGTCATTATCCGCCGCGGCGTCTGTGATCGGTGAGGCCTCTTCCGCAGCACTGTCCTTGGGCTCAAGCTCTGGATCTTCCGAGGCCACGGCAGTGTCGGAGTTTTCTCCTGCCACAGGTATTTCTTGGCTGGTGGAGCGCACGTCGTTCCAAATAACGATTCCGGAGATCATGAGCGCGACGAGGATGGCGATCGCGCACATGATCGGCACATTATTGCGCTGTTCAGAGGCAGCAGAAGCCGGGTGAGCAGAAGCCGGGGTGAGGTCGTGCTGCTCGGAATAAGAGTTCGTGCCAAATCCTGGGGTAGTCATAAAGTCCTTGGAAAGACGATTGAGAACAACAGCGATCATAACGAGCATGCCCGAACCGGCATCAACCGAGGGGAGTACCCTCCATTCGGGGGAGACGGGACATGGCAGACTCAGCGCACTCTTTGCATATGGTGCAATGGTCAGGTGACTAGTTCCTATTTCGTTCAGTGGCTTACCCAGCATAAGCGCTACACCACCGTGTACCTGTTGGGTGAAGGCGGCATGGGGCAGGTCTTTCATGCGACGGATCCAGATCTCTCCCGAGAACTAGCGGTCAAGGTGCTGCTTGATGATGTCCGTGATGAAGCCTCACGCGCCCGCTTCCACAACGAGATGAAGGCGCTGACCCGTATCGGAAGCCATCCCGGCGTGGTTCAGTTCTACTCCAAGGAATCAACTCCGCGTGGTGACGACGTTATGGTCATGGCCTTTATTGACGGTGGCACTCTCGCGCATGCGATTAAGGATCGCGCCCGCACTGGACGAGGCTTTAGCGTGAATGAGGTTGTCTATTACCTCAAGCCGATTGCCTCGGCATTGGACTACATGCACCACGAGTTACATCCTGGCTGGGTACACCGCGACGTCAAGCCGGCGAATATTCTGCTTCGGAAGCGTCCAGGTAGTCTCCCGCCAGCTGTCCTCACGGACTTCGGCATCAGCATTCAGGAAGGCCAGTCCCGCCTGACAAGGATTGGGCACATCGTAGGAACAGAAAAGTATTTGGCCCCCGAGAACAATGGCCGAGCTTATGGCGATGATGATCTTTCGGCCCGTGCAGACGATTACGCCTTGGCACTCATCGCCTTTGAAATGTTGACTCTGCATCATCTCAAAGACACGATGCCCCGCAGCGAGTGGATAGGGGAGCGTCGCCTCCCCGATCTGACGAGTGCGGCCTTTGCCGATTTCCTAGCTCCGGAAACCGCGCGAGTGGCTAGCCACGTACAGAAGGTATTAGATAAAGCCCTCGATGGCGTGCCCATGCGCCGCTATGCCACGGCGCAGGAGTTCATCTCGGCTCTCGACAAGGCAGCGAGCTCGACCTCGTCTCCGGCCGCACTGCCTAGGCAGCACGTGCCCACACCAGAGGCCCAGTCACAACCGGGGCCAGAGGCCCGTGTGACACCACCCTCGCAACCCGAACAGCAATCTCCGCTACCGCGCATATCGCAGCAGCAACAGCAGCTGTGGCCAGAGCCGTCGGGGCCGACAGAACACAGTCGGCCAACCGGATTTTTCACACCGGCAAACCCCATCTCGTCAACGGAGCACATTGATCCTTCAACGCCTGTAACTCCGGCGGTGCCGTCAGGTTCACGCATACCGGACAAGAAGGACAACACGAATGCACTTTTCATCGCTGCGACCGTCGTGGTAATCTTCCTTATTTTCCTGGTGACCTGGGCAGTTGTGGCTTAGCGGAAGGCTCTTTCAGAAGCTCCATAGGAGTTGGCGCTAGACTGAAAGACAATTTTCCGGGCATGATTGCCAAGTTGTGCCCCCGACGGAGGTGACTATGAGCACGCAACAACCACATACGCTTCAGGAAGCGGAACGCGGCCCGCGGCTGCGGATTGATGATCTCATTGGTGGCGTGAGGATCGTTGCACCGGGGGAGGAAGTCGTTGTCGGCCGCGCCGGTGATTTTCGTGTGGGCGAAGGTGATCTCACCCTGCACCGTCATCTCTTCCAGCTGTGGTACGCCGGCCAGGGCTGGATGATTTGTAACGTGGGCAGCCACATCCCGTTACGCATCGAGCTGCGTGGGGTTAAGGGGTTCTCGCGAATCGACCTCGGCCCGCGGGCAGTGGCCGCCGTTCCGCCCGGACCATCCCGTATCACTTTTGAGACCCCCGAGTGCCCTTATGAGCTCTACATTGACGTGGAGAATAGCAATTATGCTCGTCGCACCAAGCGCGAGCAGGTGCAGGAAGAAGAACGCACCCGAACTCGCCACGTACCTAACGATGAGCAGGAGGAACTCCTGCGGCAGCTAGCGAGTTACCTCAAGAAGCCCGGCTCAACGGATGCTGATATTCCATCCGTGCGCGAGATTGCGGACGCCCTGGAATGGACGGAAAAGAAGACGAACCACAAAATGGATCGACTCGTTGACAACCTCAAAGCCGACGGTGAGAAGGTCTACAAACCCTATAAGACGTTTCTGGCGCACTACGCCATTCGTCACGGACGCTGAAGGCGCCGAGGGCTACTAGCGTGCGGCCTTCTTGCGGTCGGCGGCGGCAGCAGCGGCTGAAGAGATGGAGTCATTGCGGTTCTTGAGCAACTCCAGGGTCGTGGCCTCTGCGGCGTCGGGAGGAGTGGTGCCGAGGACTGCCAGTGCGGCATCCGCCAGCATGGCGGATTGCTCCGGCACGCGCTGGGACGCATCGAACGGTGCTGTGCCATCATTGGGGCGCATTTCAATGACGGATAGGGCGATGTGGAAGGGGAGCTCAACGCGCGGATCATCTTCACCGACAATCCCGGCGGCAGCCGAGCGGAAATGCTCCTTCAGACGGTCACGCTGCTCGTGGTACTCCCCAAACTCCGGGGAGTTAGCCACCGGAAGCTGATATAGCCGGCCCACATTCCACGCGGAAGTCAGCAAGAGGCGCGACTCTGCCGCAACGAGAGACCACAAGCGCTGGGCCGGTGCGGCGTCTGAGTTAGCCAACTCTTCTGCGAGCTCGAGGGAAGGTTCGATGGTGGAGTTGAGCAGGGTAAGGAAAATATCCGTCTTGGACGGAAAGTGATAATACAGCGAGGCCTGGCGAATACCCACGGCATCAGCGATCTGGTGGGTTGAAGTCGTGGCAAACCCTTGTGTGGTGAACAGCTCGGACGAGGCGTCTAAGATCTCCTCGCGCGCGGTGTTGCCACGGCGGCGTGGGCTGTTCTTACGCGGCCTGCCAACGGTACCTGCCATCAGGCGGACTCCCTTCGATGAGCGTCACTCACTAATTATTTTCAATTCAACTATCGTACTCCGCACAGCGGGAAGGGCTTAATTCCTACCCTTTAGTTGTGCCTACCACACTACCGTGCCGCGCAACGATGGATTCTACAGTTGCAGAAACAGTGCGGCAGGCAGAGCCATAGGCGGTGCGATCGAGTGGGGGAAGGTCACCAAGAACAACGCCGTGCTTGTCGACGCCCTCGTACCACCTTCCGAGCTCAAGTGCCACGCCCGTGCCCCAGGCGAGGCTGAGCCCCTCGGCCTCGCTGGCGGTGAGCAGCTCGCGTTCTACTCCGATGGCCAAACGATCCGGAGTAGGGCGAGGGGCGGGCGCTGCCCAGCGGGCAATGGCGGAGACAGGGGCCAGCAGAGTCGGGCGGATGGCGACGTCAGCGGAACGGTCCGGCAGGCCATCGACGAGCTTCAGCGGAGCTGGGCGCTTGGCTAAGACATCCGTGTAGAGGTCCTCTTCGCCGCCAGCGCCCAATGGGAGGCCGGCATCGGCACGGGTGGCGGCAGATGCTTCAACCGCGGCGCAGTTAAGGCCAGCATCGGCGATTACCTGCTCCAGCTGAGGGTCTTCTCCTAGCCACGTAATGCGCATGGATGGTAAGAGATCGCCCCGGGCGGCAGGCCCAGTGAGACGTACAGGGCTGCAGAGGCCCGGAGAGCGCACGAGATCTGTGACCACGCGGGCAAACCACGCTGCCAGCTCGACGCCATCCGCGCGGTGCGCAGCAGCATTGCGGATGAGGTCCTGGGCCTCTTCCAGCAGGCCACGGGCGTGCGCGGGGGAGTGGCAGTGTGCGGCGAGCTCGCTTAGATCAGTTAAGGATTCGTGCAGCGACATAGGTTCTCAGGCCCCTTCCTGTCAGGGTATTTCTCGTTCTTCAATCTAGCAGTACAGCCACCGATGGCCATGTGGCGGGTGGTGCGAGGTTACGTCAGTTGTAGCGGTGAAAACGAGGACCGCCGCCCCAGCTCCTCTGAATGAGGAACGAGGCGGCGGCCTGAAAGCTCTTTTGTCCTGTCCTAGTGAGTCACGAGTACAGCGGCAAAAGTGCGCTGTTGAAACCAGCTAGTGTTTAGCGGGACGTGAACGGCAGGAGAGCCATTTCGCGTGCGTTCTTGACGGCAGTAGCAACCTGCCGCTGCTGCTGCGGGGTCAGACCGGTGACGCGACGGGAGCGGATCTTGCCACGATCGGAGATGAACAGACGCAGAGTCTTGATCTCCTTGTAGTCAACCTTCTCAATGCCCTCGGCCTTGAGCGGGTTCTTCTTCGGGCGACGGGTCTGCTCCATACGGAACTTCTTGTGGTTATTACGCTTGACAGCCATTGTGTGGTTACCCCTTTACCAGCTGGACTTGCGAACGCCCGGCAGCTCACCACGGTGAGCCATGCCGCGCATACGGACACGGGACAGACCGAACTTGCGGAGGTAACCGCGCGGGCGGCCATCGGCAGCGTCGCGGTTACGGACGCGAACGCGTGCGGCGTCGCGCGGCTGACGGTTCAGCTCGAACTGCGCCTCGAGGCGCTCGTCGTCCGGGGTGTTCGGGTTCTTGATGATTGCCTTGAGCTCAGCGCGACGCTCCGCATAGCGGGCGACGATTTCCTTGCGCTGCTCGTTCTTGGCGATCTTAGACTTCTTAGCCATAAATTATCGCTCCTCGCGGAATTCGACGTGCTTGCGGACAACCGGATCGAACTTCTTGAGGGTGATGCGATCCGGGTTGTTGCGCTTATTCTTGCGGGTCACGTAGGTGTAACCGGTGCCCGCAGTGGACTTCAGTTTGATGATTGGACGGATGTCATTACGTGCCATCTTTAGATCTTCTCCCCACGTGCGCGAATCTTGGCCACGACGGACTCGATGCCGTCACGGTCGATGATCTTCATGCCCTTGGTGGAAACATTCAGGGTGATGGTACGGCCCTCGGAGGGCAGGTAGTACCGACGACGCTGCACGTTGGGGTTCCAACGGCGCGAGGTGCGGCGGTGCGAGTGCGAGACCTGCTTGCCGAATTCCGGCTTGCGGCCCGTTACCTGGCAAATAGCCGACATGGGTCTTCTTTCTCCTAGCCGCCCACATCGAAAGCGACTAACGGAGTGCCTAATCCGCGGTGAGGCGCGGCGCTCGAAAAGTGAGGTTGAGCAGGAGGCTTAATCCGTTGAACACCAGTTGATGAGGGCGTAAAACGATTACTTTGACAACAGCAAGGGGAAATCTTACATGCCAGCCAGCTCAGAACCTAATCGCCGATCAGTTGAGCCATCGAGTAGGCGCGTGCGGTTGGCCGCGCTGAGAGGCGTGCGGACGGGGAGGCGTCGCTAAGCATAGCGTGCCAGCTCTTGCCCTGCTCACCTCGCTGTAAGAGCAGGCGAAACTGGCGACGAGAGCGCATGTGTAGCGCCCGTCAGGTGTGTAACCTCTGAGGCCCTGTGTGGCTGGAGATATAAAGGAAATGTTGGGCCGTAGCCGCGATTTAGGTTTTGGTACCTCGGCCCTGTAGGATATTCCGAGTTGTCGGCGAGAGCCGCACAGTTTGTAAGCATTGAGACCCAACTCGGGCACGATCCTTACGCACGCTGTGGCGTTGCGACGTGTAGTGATGCACCCACGCACGGTGTGGAGAGAGGGAACCGACCCGTAGTTCAACCCTGAGGGAATCGACATATGAAGAAAGATATCCACCCGGATTACCACCCGGTGGTCTTCAAGGACGCCGGTACCGGCCACTCCTTCCTGACCAAGTCCACCGCTACCTCCGACCGCACCGTTGAATGGGAAGACGGCAACGAGTACCCGCTCATCGTCGTCGACGTGACCGCTGAGTCCCACCCGTTCTGGACTGGTGCCCAGCGCGTCATGGATACCGCTGGCCGCGTTGAGAAGTTCAACCAGCGCTTCGGTGCAATGGCTCGCCGTAAGAAGAAGAACGCGTAAGGAGGATAGGAAAAGATGGCAACTCCTAAGTTTAAGAAGTCCCGCGCGAATACCCACTCTCGCCGTTCCCAGTGGAAGGCTGACAACGTCGCCCTCCAGGAAGTCACCATCGACGGTCAGACCGTGCGTATCCCGCGCCGTCTGGTGAAGGCTGCCAAGCTCGGCCTCATCGACGTCGAGCAGTTCTAAGGCGTTTAAGCCTGCTGCTGTGACAGTATCCCCGGCGTAGTCATTCAAACTGAGTGATTATGCCGGGGATTTTTCTATCTTCACCCCGTCATTGAGCAGCGCGTTTCGGGGTTGAGGAAGGGGGGTATGAAGCCGGAGGGGTGATTTTCGTCCTTAAGGGGGGATTGAAGGGGGCGAAATAATACGTTTCGCTTCGTTAAAATGCCCTTCATAAGTCATAATTGGTTCTATGAAGATTCTAGTCGTGGATGACGAGCAAGCCGTACGCGAATCGCTTCGCCGATCTCTGAAGTTCAATGGTTACGATGTGGCGCTGGCCGCCGATGGTGTTCAGGCCGTCGAAGCAGTGCACAGCGATAACCCTGATCTACTCATCCTCGATGTCATGATGCCAAACATGGATGGCCTCGAGGTCTGCCGCACTCTGCGTAGTGAGGGCTGGGACCGTCCGATTCTTGTGCTTACCGCCCGTGATGGTGTCTCGGATCGTGTTGCTGGCTTGGATGCGGGTGCTGATGACTACCTGCCCAAGCCCTTCGCGTTGGAGGAGCTGCTCGCGCGCGTGCGTTCCTTGGTCCGTCGCGCTGCTGCTGATTCCATTGGTGCAAAGCCGCCGGCTGAAACCCAGCTGAGCTTTGAGGATCTCAAGCTGGATGCAGACACCCGTGAGGTCACCCGCGGCGGCCGTCAGATCTCTCTGACCCGTACCGAGTTTGCCCTCCTGCATCTGCTTATGGAAAACCCGCGCAAGGTGCTCTCCCGCAACACCATCCTCGAAGAGGTGTGGGGCTATGATTTCCCCACCTCGGGCAACGCTCTCGAGGTCTACATTGGATACTTGCGTAAGAAGACCGAGGAAGATGGCGAACCGCGTCTCATCCACACCGTGCGTGGCGTGGGCTACGTGATGAGGGAGGCTATCGCGTGATTCTCCGAAGGCCCGCGCCTCACGCGGTGCCTTCTGAAGCCTCACCGGCCGCCGCACAGGTGGCCATGTCCCCCCGCCGCGGCAGCTGGGCTTCACGGGCGCCGCTACGGTGGCGCCTTTCTCTCGTGACAGGCGTTGTCGTCGCTGTATCGGTTGCAGTCATGACATTGGTGACCTATTGGCTGGTGGCAGCGTCAATGACGGCGAGCGTGGATAAGCTCATGGCGCAACAGGCCGATGTGCTGATACGTCAAGCGCAGGATCCCAGCTTCGTCGGCAATATCGACCAAGAAATCGCGTCCTTCAAGCTGTACAACCCGGAGACACGGGTCTCCATTTCGCCTCCTTCGGCCACTTTTGCCTACGGTGATGCTCTCCCGGTGGGCGGGGATTTCAAGCGTGACGGTGACACGACGGAAACCTCCATCCGTACGGTGAATGGCGAGCGGGTGTTGGCTAAATCTCACGATGGCGGCGCCACGGTGGTCGTGGCTAAGAGCCTTAGCGCTACTGAGGAACTAATTTCTGCCGTGGGCTCAGCGCTGCTGATTATCGTTGCCTTCGGCGTGCTGCTGGCAATTTTTGCGGGCATGGTGGTGTCGAAGACAGGAATGCAGCCGATCGCGCGCCTGAAGCGCGCGGCAGATTACGTTACCCAGACCAATGACCTGCGCCCGATTGAAGTTGTCAGCAACGATGAGATGGCGCAGTTGACGGTGTCCTTCAACCGAATGCTGAGCGCCCTTCAGCACGCTCGCGTGCAGCAGTCCCAATTCGTGGCCGATGCCGGTCACGAGCTCAAGACGCCGCTAACCTCCATGCGTACCAATATTGAGCTACTCATGATGCTTAACAAGTCTGGTGGTGGATTCGGCATCAGCGAAGAAGATCGCCGCGACCTCGAAGACGACGTGATGGCACAGATGTCTGAGCTCTCCACTCTTATTGGTGATCTCGTGGACTTGGCGCGAGAGGACGCAACGGAGAAGGAACCGGAGCCGGTGGAGCTGCATGAGGTTTTGGAGAACTCTCTCAACCGAGCACGTCGTCGCCGCCCCGATGTGGATTTCCGCGTGAGGTTTATCCCGTGGGTGCTCGATGGCGATCCTTTCGCCTTGGGTCGTGCCACGCTCAACCTCATGGACAATGCGGCCAAGTGGTCTCCGCCTACCGGTACGGTCCGCGTGTCTATGCGTCAGGTGGCAGCGAACAAGGTGTGTCTGCGCGTCGATGACTCTGGCCCCGGTATTGCTCCAGAGGAGCGGGAAAAGGTGTTCGAGCGTTTCTACCGCTCTGCGGAAGCTCGTTCGATGCCGGGCTCCGGCTTGGGCTTGGCCATCGTCAAGGCTGTGGTTGAGCGTCACAATGGTGTCATCACCATCAAGGACTCCGCGGATGGCGGAACGCGTATGGAAGTCATTTTGCCGGGCCGCCCCACGGAAGGAGATGCCATGGTGGACGGACTGGAAGAACAGCCTAATGAGTTTCAGGAGGATACCCCCGCTGACCGTGGCCAGATCTTTGCGGAGCGGTGGTTCAACCAAGGCTAGCCAGAGGCTAACATCCCAGTTCATGGTATACAGGAAACGTTCAGCTTCTAGTAGCAGAATTGCAGTGCACTAACAGATCCGCATCAGCGCTGTAGTGCACACTAGATGACATGAACGTGAGGAACTCGAACATGGATAACTCGCAGGAACCCCGTAACACTCAGGCGGGGAGCGAGTCGACTGGCTGGAACCAGCCGCGCTCTGCGGCACAGACCCCGCAAGGCTTTGGGAACCGTCCCAGCCACAACCCTGAGCAGAAAGGGTCCAATGACGCTTCGGGGGCGTCGGCCCCGTATGTGCCTCAGGCACCGCACTCTCCGTACACCGGCCAGGAATCCATGGGCGGGGAGACGTCGTATAGCGGCGGCAGCTCCTATGGTTTTGGTGGCCCGCGGCCACGCAACGGCTACAACGCGCACAGCACTCAGCAGCAGCAACCCTATGCCGGACAGCGAGCGTTCGGCACCGCTGCCAGCACTGGTCACAACCCCCAGAATCAGCCAGTGTTCGGCGGCCAACAGAATGCTGGTGTTCACATGGTTCCTACTGACAAGCAGTCCACACCCAAACGCACAGTTGGCTTAGGCACCGCGTTGGCGATGCTGGTAGGTGCCATCGCTGCGGGTGGTGTGACCGGCGCTGTCGTCGGCGCGATGAACAATGACAAGGATTCGACGTCGACGGTCAATGAGGTGTTGCAACAGCAACCCGTGGTCAACAGCACGGGCAAAGAGCCTGCCGATGGCTCCGTGGAGGAGGTGGCCTCGAAGGTGCTCCCAGCAGTGGTGTCGATTTTTAGTATGACGCGCTCGGGTGGTGCTGAGGGCTCTGGGTCAATCATTTCCCCGGATGGCTATGTTCTCACCAACCACCACGTGGTCGCGGGAGCGGATCAAGGCGGGCGCCTTGAGGTAACGATGAATGACGGCTCGCATCATTCCGCAACCTTTGTGGCCTCAGATGCCACGACAGACGTTGCCGTAATCAAGATCGATGATGCGAAAGACCTGCCGTTCTTGCAGTTCGGCGATTCTGATTCCGCCGCAGTGGGCCAGGAAGTCGTCGCAGTAGGCTCGCCGCTGGGACTCAATGCGACGGTGACGTCCGGCATTGTGTCAGCAAAGAACCGTCCAGTGCGCGCTTCACAGGAAGGCGGGGAGTCTTCGCTTATCGACGCCATCCAGACCGACGCCGCGGTAAACCCCGGAAACTCCGGCGGACCACTGGTCGATATGGAAGGTAATATCATCGGCATGAACTCGATGATCGCCTCCCTGTCCAGTGGCGCTAACGCTGAAGGTGGCTCCATTGGGTTGGGCTTTGCCATCCCGTCCAACTTTGCTAAGCGCATGGCTGATGAGCTCATTAACAACGGCAAGGTCAAGCACCCCACGTTGGGAGTGAAGGTGCGCGCGCAAAGCACTGTCTATGGTGCAGAAATCGTCGAGGTGGAACCCGACAGCCCCGCTGACAAGGCAGGCTTGAAGGACGGCGATATTGTCACCCGAGTCAACGATCGCCTCATTGAGAGCTCCGATTCGCTGATCGCGGCCACACGTTCTCAGGAGTTCGGTGCGACCGTCACCCTTGAAGTGACGACCAAGGACAGCGAAGATTCGCGACAGGTAGAGGTAACGCTGGCGAGCGAGTAAGTTTACACATAGCCAAGCGGTTGAGTGGGCGCCGTGTTCGGGGCCGCACAGAGACCGCCGCACCTAGACCACGCAGAGAACACCCCACGGACAACACTGAGCCTTTGGCCTTAAGGAGACACTCCCTTGGCAGAGAAAACCGATACCACAGACATGCTGGGACGCGACGCCTCATACGAGCTTGATGACGTCAACGAACCCGATGACGCCTTCCTTTTTGCCAGTGAACAGGAGCAGAGCGTGCAGGCGCCACGTCGTGCGCTCGTCGTCATCGTGACGGATCACCCAGATGACACTGCGCAGGATACTTCCCGCCTCGCGGGCGAGCTGCTGTCGGAAGCAGAGTTTACCGTTGATGGTGCTGTGATTGTCCGTTCGAAGAAGTCCAAGATCCGCCAAGCCATCGAAACAGGTGTCGTAGGTGGCGTGGACCTCGTGCTCACCATCGGCGGTACCGGCGTGGGGCCGCGCGATAAGACTCCGGAGGCCACTCGCGCAGTGCTGGATCAGATGGTCCCCGGTGTGGCACAGGCGCTGCGGTCCTCCGGCCAGGCGTGTGGTGCGGTGGATGCATGCACGTCCCGCGGTATCTCCGGTGTCTCCGGCTCGACGGTGATTGTCAATGTCGCAGCGTCGCGTGCCGCGGTCCGTGACGGCATGGCTACGCTGACGCCGCTGGTACACCACCTCGTTGACCAGCTGCAGAAGTCCAGCGTCTAATGGCTGAATCAGATCGGCGTCCTGCACGTCGTCGCCGCCGCGTACAGCGCCCGTCCACTGCGCAGAATTATGACCGTAGCTTTGATGCACCCAGCACGGATTTCCGCGACACCGCAGGGAACGTGGGTGATGACGAGCTGCGCAGCGTCGCGCTCGACAATGACTCCGTCGTCGGAAACGACGATGAGCCCACCGGTGAGGCCTTCTACCGCGAGAATATGCCGCCGCATTTCGGGGCTACCCAGTAGAGCAGGCGGCCGTAGGCAGTGCATGAAAAAAGGGCCGGCCTTCCTCCTCGGAACGGCCAGCCCTCCTTGTGTTTTATGCCCTTTACTTCTTGGTGGCGTTGGCGTTCGGGCCCGTAGCACCACCGTTCTCAGCAGCGAGCAGGTCACGAATCTCCGCGAGAAGCTGCTCGCTGGTCGGTGCAGCCTCTTCAGGATCGACACCCTGGCGGCGCTTGGCGCGCTGCGTCAGAGCATCGATCGGCGCAATGACTCCGAAGTAGACCACAGCGGCGATGATGAGGAAATTGATGACGGCGGTGATGACGGCGCCGAAGTCCAGGAAGGTTTCCGGGCTACCGGTGATGCTGAACCCTAGGCCGCCCATATCCGGGGAGCCGAAGGAATTGATGAGCGGCTGGATGAGGTTATCTGTCACGGAGGTGACGATGGCGGTGAACGCCGAACCAATGATGACTGCGACAGCTAACTCAATGACGTTTCCGCGCATGATGAAGTTTTTAAAACCCTTGAGCATATGAATGTCCTTTTCTAATGAAAACCTCGATCGCCTTACAACCTTCCTCGCATGGATGTCGGTGCAGTGCGCCATACGTAGCGTGCCCACCGCGATGTATTCGATGCTGTGGTGGGCTAACGGGAAAGAGGGGCGAGACGGAGCGGGAAACTACTGCGATGAGAGGCCACTGACTGGCGCACTGCCGGCAGCTCCCTGTGGGCTAGTGGGCTGTGGCGCCTGAGTGGACATAAACACACTAATCCGCGCACGTTAACGGAGGCAACGTGCAGAGACAGGTATCCGAGAAAAGGCGCCGACAAACACAGAACCTGACTATGTGTGAGCGCGGTCTCCAACAATGATCACCGTGAGCGGTTGCGCCAGGGACGCGGCGGCGACGGCTTCAGCAGCCTGCGCGGGTAGTGCGACGAGGAGTGTGCGTGTGCGGGCGCCAGCGTCCGGCGCGTCAACCGAGACGACGCGTGCGCCGCTGGCGATTGTGGCGCCTTGTGCAGAGGAACCATAATCATCGAGAGCGACCGCGTCATCCACATCGCGGGAGTCTGTGCCGCCGACGATATTAACGGTATCGCCGTGATGCAGGTTGGATGCGATCTCCGGTTCCGCCAAGGTCAAAGGGATGAGGTGGGCATCTGACATCCCGAAGTCCGCGACGAGGTCGGAGCTCAGCAGCCGCGTAGTAGTGAGGATTTCACCTGCGCCAGCCGATGCCACGAGAACTCGGCCGACAGCCTCCTCCGGGTTACTTCCCAGGGCTGTGGCGGGAAGAAGAGACGAGGGGACACGAGCCACCGCAACATCACCCTGGGCAAGTTTCTCGCCCGCAGCTACCTCGCGTGCCATGACCACGGTGCGAGGCTGCTCACGAGTAGAGGCTAGAGCGCTCACGGCAGCAGCCACGAGCAGCATGCAGGCCAGAGTTCGCCGAATCAGCACGCTGCGTCGGTGCCCTGGTGTGCGCAGGATATGAACGAGTTCCATATCTTCTTAGACTGTGCAGAGCTCCGTGCGGTTCCCAGGTCGCTACATCCAACTCATTCCGCGCTCAGTGAGGATGCCATCGACGGGACGATCGTGGTCCTCAAAGGGAACCTCACGTACTTCGGTGGAATGCACGAGAGCCACCACAGGCGGCTGGCCAGTCGTGAGGGGAGCCAAGGCGCGGTCGTAGTAACCGGCGCCCTTTCCCAGGCGCATGCCTGATGGGCTCACGGCCATGGCGGGCGCCAGAATGAGATCAAGGTGTGCCAGCACCGCGCTGGTGTGGCGTTTGCCAACCGGTTCCGCAATGCCCAACGCGCCGGGACGCATGGCTTCTGGGCCGTCGTAAAGCGTCCACAGCAGCTGACCATCGGTGCCGGAAATCGGCAGATAGACCTCGCGACACGCAGCAGCAATGCTGTCCACCAGCTCTGGGCCACCCGGCTCAGTGCCGAGCGGGTGGTACGCTGCGACCCGCATTGCAGGCGTGAGAAGTGCACGAACCCCGGCGCACCACGCCTTGTTATCTTGAGCGCGCTGCTCGGGGCTGCGCGCTCGGCGCGACTGAAGAAGCTGGGCCCTGAGAACAGCCTTAGGGGAGGTTGTCATGGATATAAATCATAGATCGCTGGCGTAGCGCACCGCGGAGCTGTGGTCGGCGCATTGTAAACTGGAATCTATGGCTATTGCACATGAGGATTCCCCCACTGGGATCGCCACGGTTGTTGTCCCCGCAGCTGGCATGGGCACCCGCTTTTTGCCCGCCACCAAAACTGTGCCGAAGGAGCTGCTCCCTGTCGTCGATACGCCGGGTATTGAGCTGATTGCGGAGGAAGCCGCATCCGTAGGCGCACAGCGCCTGGCCGTCATCACCGCACCTAATAAGCAGGAAGTGATGCGCCATTTTGAGGAATTTCCCGAGCTGGTTGAGACTCTTGACGCTCGCGGCAAGGATGAGCAGGTGGGCAAGGTTAAGCGTGCCGCTCAACTGATTCACCCCATCTCCGTTCCACAGGAGAAGCCCCTTGGTTTGGGGCATGCAGTCGGCTTGGCTGAGTCCGTTTTGGACGAGGACGAAGACTTCTTCGCCGTGATGTTGCCAGATGACATCGTTCTACCCGCGACCGTCATGGGTGAGATGGCTCGCGTACGTGCAGCGCTCGGCGGCAGTGTGCTGTGCGCGTTCGAGGTATCCCGAGAAGAAACCTATAACTACGGCGTCTTTGACGTAGAGGACACCAATGTCCCTGGCGTGAAAAAGGTCGTGGGCATGGTGGAGAAGCCGGAGCCGGAGGACGCTCCGTCCAATCTGGTCGCGACAGGCCGCTACCTGCTGGACCGTAAGATTTTTGATGCCCTGCGTCGCATTAAACCGGGTAAGGGCGGTGAGCTGCAGCTGACCGACGCCATTGAGCTTCTCATCAAGGAAGGCCACCCGGTTCACGTCGTGGTTCACCAAGGCAAGCGCCATGACCTGGGTAACCCGGGTGGATATATTCCCGCAAACGTGGATTTCGGCCTGCGTGATGAGAAGTATGGCCCTGCGCTGTACAAGGCCCTCAAGCACATCATGGATGAGTATGAGGCGGAGAACGGCCTGAAGGGCTAGCCTCCGCACATTAAGCTTTAGTCCATCCCCCCACAGACTCCACAGCGAAGGTAGGCGGTGTATGCGTTCGGTCGATGACCAGATGGCGTTCATTCTTGATGCGGCGGTGACCCCGGAGCCGGTGCGCATAGCCATCGCGAATGCCCTGGGACTCAAGTGCGCTGAGGAAGTGCAGGCGAATCAGCCGCTGCCGGGCTTTCCGCAGGCAGCGATTGATGGATATGCAGTGCGTGCAGTTGATGTCGGCGGGGAGAAGGCACTTAAGCCCCGCCCGCGGCCGGCAGAGGATGAGGCGGGTGATCCTGCCTCAGAACCGGAGACTGAACGTTCCCTACCTGTGGTCGGTGAGGTACCGGCAGGTTCGCGTCAGCCTTTGCGCCTTCAGCCTAAGCAGGCAGTGCGGGTGTACACGGGTGCACCTTTGCCGACGCTTGCCGACGCTGTCCTGCCCCTCGAATGGTCTGATCGCGGACGCAAGCGCGTAACCTCGCACCGTCCAGTGCGCTCGGGTGACTTTGTCCGCCGCGTGGGCGATGACATTCAGCCGGGTGACGTTGCAGTGTCCTCTGGGACCGTCCTGGGGCCAGCACAGATTGGCCTACTCGCTGCGGTAGGCCGCTCCAAAGTTTTGGCCTATCCTCGTCCGCGCGTGACCATCGTGTCCTATGGCAAAGAGTTGGTCGATATTGACCGTGAACCGGGCTTGGGTCAAGTCTTTGACGTGAATTCCTATGCCTTGGCGGCCGCAGCGAAGGAGGCCGGCGCCGACGCGCAACGCGTGGGCATTGCTGCTGGCGAGCCTCGCCGTGTGCGCGAAGCTCTGGAAACCCACCTCGCGCGTAGTGAAGTTCTCGTCATTTCCGGTGCCGTGGGTGGCGCAGGCGCAGACGAGATCCGTGAGGTTCTCGATGAGCTTGGTGACGTCGATACCTCACGTGTAGCCATGCACCCAGGCTCGGTTCAGGGCTTTGGCTTGCTGGGAGAGGAACGTATCCCGACCTTCCTGCTGCCCTCGAACCCGGTCTCTACGCTGGTCATTTTTGAGGTCTTTGTTCGCCCGCTTATTAGGCTATCCCTGGGCAAGCGAAGCGGACAGCGCCGAGTGGTGCGCGCTCGTGTGCTCAACCATGTTGAGTCTCGCCCGGGCCGGCGTGGCTTTATCCGTGCGCGTTTGATGCGTGACGCTGAAACCTCTGACTACCTTGTGGAAGGGCTCGGTGGGGCCGCGGGCGCACCTGCTCACCTGCTTGCTGGTTTGTCAGAGGCCAACGCCATGATTCGTATTCCGGAGGAAGTCACGGAGATCCGACCAGGCGATGTGGTTGACGTTTTGTTCTTGACCCAGCGCAGCTAGGCCCATGCTGGATCCCTTTGGAAATGCCGCTGGGCGGCTGTCGAGCCCTGCGAGCGGTGAGGTTAACCCGAATCATCCTGGTTGGCCTGAGGCCACTCCCGTCGTTCGCATGAGACCAACTCCGGCGTTTCCACACGGACTGTCTGTGCGTTTGCGGCCGCTCATGCGCGGTGATGGCGGAGCTTGGCGGCAGCAGCGAATTGAGGATCGTGAGTTTCTCAAGCCGGTGGAACCAACCCTGCCCACTTCTTGGAACTCCGCGCATTCTCAGTCCGCGTGGTGGAACCACCTGATGTTCCTGCGTGATTCAGCCCGCTCCGGCACCGTGGTCCCCCTTGTTATCGAGGTTGACGGCCAGTTTCGTGGTCAGTTGACCTTGGGAAACATCCAGCACGGAGGAGTCAGTGAATGCTGGGTGGGCTACTGGGTACATTCAGGGGTACACCGCGCGGGTATTGCCACTGCGGCCTGCGCATTGGGGGTAGATCATGCTTTCCACCGGGTTGGTCTGCACCGCGTGACCGCGACCTATCTTCCGGGCAATCCCGCTTCCGGCAAGGTCCTTCACAATAACGGTTTCCGTGATGAGGGTTTCCTTCGCCGCAATTTGCATATTGATGGTGCGTGGCGTGATCACCACTTTTTGGCGCTCAATCGAGAGGATTTTGCATCGAGTGCCGTCGAGCGCCTGCGTAGTAGTGGTCGTATCGCATAAAGGCCGTCGACCTCTGCTTTCACTTAAGTCACAACCTTGTAATTTTGGGGCCGACAATGCCCGAATCGGGTAGTAGGGAGGCTAAAGTGGGGGCCTAGTTGTACTCCCTTTTCGTCGACCCTGGAAAGTGGGAACCTTCCTCATGATGACCACTGTGCCCATCATCCTCGTCATTGTGGTGTGGCTTTTCATTCTTGCTCCGTGGCTGCTGCGCTCCCAGCGTCCCATGAGCCACACCGGTGAGGCCTTCGAGGAGACCCGCGTGCTCTTTGAAGGCGACTCTGGCTCCGTACCGGGCCGCCGCAAGCCACGATTGGGTAAGGCGGATATCCGGCCCAGCGCCCGCGTCTCTGCCGAGGACCCGGATGCCGAGTATGAGCTGGTGCTGGCTGATGATGCCTCGGATGAGCATTCCAGTACTGCTGATGCCGCCTCCAGTAAGGGTCCCGGTGAGGGGACTGAGGGCCATGTCGTGGCGGACACGATCGACGGCGAAGTGGTCGAGACCCCTGAGGGCGCCACCACGGCTGCTTCTGTGGCGGCGGTCCCCGTCGGTGCTGAGAATGCTGCATCAGATGCAGACGCGGCCGAGGACACCAGTGATGACGACGTTGAGGATGACGTCATCGTGGAAGAGGAACGCATCCAGGAGCCCGACGCAGACGTCGATCCCGTTGAAGCTGAGGTCTTTACCACGCCGGCCCACACCTCAGTGGCAGAGGATGCCTACGACTTCGATGAGACCTTCACGTCCCCGGTTGATCTCCTTTATCCGGGGGCTATCGATGCCCCGGCTGCCGCGAGTGCTGCTGTCACTGATGAGGGTACGGCTGATGCTGAGGAGACTGATGCTGAGGACTCCGCAGAGTTCGATGATGCCGTCTCTTCCGGATCAGCTGCTGTTCCCATGAGCGAGGCCGTTGACGGGGAAGAAGAACCGGAGCGCAACCCACACACCGATACCGAGCTTTCCGCTGAGGAGCTTGCCTTTGCACAGCGCCGCCTCGGACGCGGCGGCTGGGATCCGGTAAAGGAGAAGGAAGCATCCGCAACCCGCTACCAGCGCCGCCAGCGCACGCTTATAGGCTTGGCCGTGGCCGTGGTTGCCACGGTTTGTCTCGGCATCGTCTTTGGCGGCTGGGCTTGGTGGCTCGCCGGAATCGCCGGTGTCATCACCACTGTGTACCTCGTCGCATTGCGCTCCCAAGTGCGCCGCGAGCAGGAGTTGCTGCGCCGCCGCGTCTACCATTTGCGCCGTGCACGCCTTGGAGTGCGTAACGCAGAAAACCCAGCTGAATCGTTGCCGCCAAACCTGCGACGCCCAGGTGCCCTCGTCCTCGAGATTGATGATGAGAGCCCTGACTTCGATTACTTGCCGGTCTACGACGAGGATGACACTGACGGTGATTTCGACGGCCCGCACAGCTCTCCACGTCAGCGCCGCGATGACCTTGCGGCGCGCCGTGTGGGCTAGTTAGGCCGGCCAGATACCGGAGGTGCCGCGGCGGTGTGAGCCCACCAAGTGGGCATCCACCATGCCGATGGCCTCCATGAGGGAGAAACAGGTCACCGGCCCTACAAACTTGAATCCTGCATTTTTCAAAGCTTTGGACATGTCTTCAGCTTCCTGCGTGTATTTGGGAATATCTTCCTCGCATTCAGGAGCGATGGTGTCTTCTGGCAGGAAGCTCCAAATGAACTCATCGAGCCCGCCCTCCTCGCGTAATGCCACCGTGGCCTTAGCGTTGGTGAGGGTGGCCTTGATTTTTAAGCGATTGCGGATAATGCCGTCATTTTCCATGAGGCGTTCGATTTCTTCCTCCCCAAAGCTGGAGAGCAGATCCGCATCAAAACCGGCAAAGGCTTCGCGGAAAGCATCACGCTTGCGCAGCACGAGCTCCCAGTTCAACCCTGCTTGAAATCCTTCGAGGCACAGTCTCTCCAAGAGAGCGGACTCTTCGTGAACGGGCATACCCCATTCAGTGTCGTAATAGTGGCGTAGCAGCGGCGAGGTCATCGCCCATGCGGGGCGCCCCAATCCCTCCGCGTCGTACACAGGCCCAGTATCGTTCGTCATTTCCGTAACAGTCATACCTTCTTAGACTGCGCAAACCTCTCAGCGGTTCCCGCTCTGCGCCATCCTAGCGTGGTGTTCTTCGTGTTCTAGGAGGAAAGCCTTGGCTTCGGCGCCGCCGCGGTAGGAACCGATAAGCCCGTCGGCGCGCACTACTCGGTGACAAGGAACCACGATCGGCAGCGGATTGGACGCGCAGGCGCTGCCGGCTGCCCGAACCGCACGCGGGCTTCCTGCGGCCTGTGCTAAGTGCGCATAACTCCACCGATGCCCATAGGGAATGAGGCCGAGAGCTCGGTGGGCGCGATCACGGAAGGACAGCGGGGGAGTAGGCAGGGCGAGTTGCACGTCGAAATGGTGGCGGGTGCCGCCAAAGTATTCGATGAGTTGTTTCGTTGCGGAGCAGAGCACGCGCTCGGGTACGCAGGTAGACCTAGCCGCTGATGTTGCGCGTGGGGATTGCGGGACCGCATCCAGATCAGGGCTCTCAGTAGGAAAATAGACATGGGTTAAGCCGTCGTCGCTGGCGACGAGGGTCAGTGAACCCAGCGGTGAATCTACGGCGGTCCAGATGCTCATGGCGCGGGAGTCCTTTCGTAGGGCAGTGGGCATCCAGGGTAGTCTATGAATCATGAATCGACCCGCTGTTCGCGATGCCGCGTTGCTCATCTTCCGTGCAGTGCTGGGCGTCATCTTCGTGGCGCATGGCGTGGACAAGATGTTCTTTGCTGGCATGGACGAAACCACCGGGCAGTTCTCTGCGTGGGGAATCCCGCAGCCGCAGCTATCGGCCTATTTGGCCAGCGTTGCGGAAATGATTGGTGGTGCCGCCTTGGTCGTCGGCCTGTTGACCACCTTCGTGGCCGGCGCATTGGCGCTGCTCATGGCATGTGCTCTTTACTTTGTGCATTTGAGCAATGGCCTCTTCACTGCGGACGGTGGTATCGAGTATCCGCTGGTGCTCATGGTGTCCTTACTCATGATTGTCGTGTTTGGTTCGGGTCGCGCCAGCGTAGATGGGGTGTTGAACCGTGCTGAAGCATGAGCAGGTGCAGGCGGCAATCTCCGCGCAGTTGGATGGTGAAGTGCCGCAGCTTGCTCCGGATGTTATCGATGCCCACCTTTCCGGATGCCCGGAATGTGCGGCCTTCCGTGATAAAGCAGCTGCGCTGTCTCATTCGTTGAGCCAGGTCCAACCTGCAGGGCACCCCCCTCGGGACCTCTCAGAGGTCATCCTTGCGGGCGTGGAACCGGAATGGCAGCGGGCCTCGAGCGCACGTCAAGCTTCCGTGGCTCTTGCGAGAATAAGCCTGTCAGTACTGTCCGTGGTCTTTCTTGTGTGGGCAGTGGTGGTCGTGGTGAGTGCATCTGGGCTGACCACCACCGGCAGTGAAGGAACTCTGGCAGAAGGTGCGGATCCGGAACGCGCACGCCTGCTCATGGAAGCAGCTGCGTTGCGATTCGGACTAGCCAGCGGTCTCGGTTTTGCCGCTTGGCGGCCAGCATCAGCGCCTGGCCTGCTGCCGGTCGCCTGTACCATGTTCGCCTTCCTCTGTGGCTTCACCATGCGGGATTTCGCTTTGGGAACGGTAGGAGCCGGCCAAATCTACATCCTTGTGGCCACGGGATTGGCTGCAGTGGGCCTGGGCTGGGCGTGGGCTGCAGACAGGGGATTTGTGCTGCGGGACGTTTATCGCGCCCTGACTGCGAGTCCTCGTTAAGCGTTAGGGGAACAGATACATCCTGTGAGGTGGGATTAGCTCCACGATGGCAGCCACATCATCGACTGATACCACGATTCAGGGATGAGAAATCCGTACAGAATGGGGGAGAAGTACGCGAACATGGCGACCACGAGCGCCGCGTAGCACACGGTGAGGAAGGTACCCAGTGGCATCGTTGAACCGAAGATCGAGCGGAGCCATGGCCACCTGAGTTCCGGCCCACGGCCGATCATCTGGCCACACGCGAGAGCAATGAGCACGATGACAAAGGGGATGAAGGCCGTGGCGTAGAAGAAGTACATCTGTCGGTCAAAGACCATGAGCCAGGGGAGGAAACCGGCAGCTGCGCCCACGAGTGGGATGAGGAAAGCACGGTTGCGTCGCACGAGCAGCGACCACAGGCCCCACAACACGGCCGGAATGACGAGCCACCAGATAGCGGGGGTGCCGAAGAGATAGAGCATCTTGCGGCAGTCACCACCATTGGGGCAGGTGAGATCGGTAGAGGAGTAATAGAGAATAGGGCGCGCTGCCACGAGCCACGCCCATGGCTTGGAATCCCACGGGTGGCTATGGCCGCCCGAGGAGGTTAATGAAGCGTGGAACTCCAAGACCGAGCTGTGATAGTAGAACCAACCTGCAATAGGTTCGGGGAGATTGAGGAGCCACGAACCTTCGTCGATCGTGCCGTCCACCTTAGCGTGGCGGTACACGGCGGTTTCATCGGCAAACCATGCACGCCAGGACCAGGCGTACAGGGCAATGGGCAGCACGACGATGGAGGCGAGAGCTGCCGGAGTGTCACGGATGAGGGTGCCAAGGACGTAGCGGCGCACACCGTACATGCGGCGCAGAGCAAGGTCAGAGAAGACGCTCATGAGGCCGAAGAACATGATGTAGTACAGGCCGGACCACTTCACGGACAACGTCAGTCCCAAGAAAACACCGGCCGTAAAACGCCACCAGCGGAAGCCAAAACGGGGACCGAAATCAGATGTACCCATCGCCCCCGTGATGAAAGCGGTGTGGAGGCGCTCACGCATCTGCTGGTGGTCACGGGCAAGCGCCCAAGCGGCGGCGACAACAAAGAAGACCTGGAAGATGTCCAGCATGCCAAACTTCGAAGAGACGAGAAGTACGCCATCGCAAACGGCGATCAGTCCAGCTAAGAATCCGACGTGCCAGGAACCCGACAAGCGGCGAGCCAGGGCCATCGTGAGTAGTACAGTGCCCACACCGAAGAGGGCGGTCATGAAACGCCAGCCCATCGGGGTATAACCAAAGACAGACTCGGAAAGAGCGACAATCTGCTTCGCCAGCGGTGGGTGAACCACGAGACCGTAGCCGGGGTTGGACTCGATTCCGCCGAGGAACAGGTTGTGCCAGCTGCTCACCATGTCCCAGGCCTGCGGCACGTAGTGCTTCTCATCGAAGACCGGGGTGCCTTCCGATACTGGACTGGTGAGGCCTACGAAGCGCGTGATGAAGGCCAGCACAGCGATAATGGCGGTGCTAATGGTGTCGGAACTGGTCCAGACGTAGGGGCGGGGCGCAGGCGGCGCCGGCCGGGTATGGCGGCCGGGCGCGGCGGTGTGGCCCTTCCGGGCAGGTCGGGCGATGGACGTTGCGATACTCACTCGGAAGAGTTTAGCGTGCGTGTGCCATGCTGGGGTGTATGAGTCTTCAGCTTGATCCTTTGCCGCGCGGTGTCATCCTCGCTGCGACGCCCCTAGGAAATCCTGGCGATGCCTCCGCACGCCTCATGCAAGCCTTGGGGCACGCCGATGTCATCGCCGCGGAAGATACCCGCCGCGTACGCAACCTAGCCCAAGCATTGGGCGTGGACATTCGAGGCAAGGTGGTCTCCAATTTTGATCACAACGAGGCGGAACGCTCACGAATGCTGGTCGACGCCGCGCGAACCGGGACGGTTCTAGTCGTGTCCGACGCAGGAATGCCGTTGGTTTCTGATCCAGGTCATTCCATCGTCGATGCGGCCGTGGAGGCAGGTGTGCCCGTCACCTGCTTCCCTGGACCGTCCGCGGTGCCCACGGCCTTGGCGCTCTCAGGCTTGGGGGTGGGGCACTTTCTCTTCGATGCCTTTCCTCCGCGTAAGCCTGGTCCACGCAAGGCGTGGTTGGAGTCGTTGGTAGGGGAGCGTCGCGCTATTGCCTTCTTCGAGTCGCCGCACCGGCTGGCGCAGACGCTTGGCGACGCCTCCACGATCCTCGGCGCCGAACGCCGCGCTGCGGTGTGCCGCGAACTCACCAAGACCTATGAACAGATCAAGCGCGGAACGTTGGGTGAGCTTGCTGAATGGGCAGAAGAGAATGCGCGCGGCGAAATCACCGTGGTGATTGAAGGTGGTGCTGCTGAGCCCGCGTCGCTAGAGGAGCTACTTGCTGAGGTCCGTGCTGAGGTGGAGCGCGGCGTGCGCGCAAAGCAGGCCTGCAAGCAAGCAGCCGCGGGGACTGAATGGTCGAACCGTGAGTTGTACGACGCGTACCTCGCTGCCCGCGACTAGCCTGCCGCCGTTCCCGCGCAGTGGGGGAATGTGTGGTTGTGCAGCATCGACGTTGTGTGGTGACCGCTGTCTCTCTTTCCCTAATCGTTATCGTATCGTTACGTGATCGATCTGTGAGTACGCGGTGAGACGGTCTAAAATCCTCTGTCAGCTGCGCAGTCCCAGTTCGGGACAGGACCGCGGTGGGGAAAGGGGGACGTCGGAAAGCACGGGCTCCTGCCTATTTTTCTGCGGATATGTGCGATACGGTGCACCTTTAGCGCGCCTGCAAGTTGACTAGTTGGTGGCAGGGCAGCAAGGTCTGAGGCTATGACAGACTCGACCAATGCAGACAACGTAAAGGACACGGGGGTCTCGTCAGCCGTGCCGAGCGGGACAAGCTCGCAAAGCACGGTCGATGAGTATCGCACTGTCGATGAGCGCCTCGAGGCAGCCTCGGCCACGAGCCAGCTCCAGGACATGATCACCAACAAGGCCTTCAACCCGGGGACCTACTCGGTGCCCGCAGAGGACAAGGAAACCGAGGAGTTCGGCCCCGGCGGCATTGATTCGCCGATTGACTGGTCCATTGTTGGCATCGCCGGTCTTCTTGTGGCCGCCATCGTGGCCTGGGGCCTGGCCGCACCGGATAACTTCGGTGCTTTCGCAAGTAACGCCCTGAATTTCGTCGTCAATGACTTCGGCTGGGCCTACGTGCTGTTTGGCACCATCTTCGTCGTCTTCGTGATCTTTATCGCGATGTCGAAGTTTGGCACTATTCGCTTGGGGCACATCGATGAAGAGCCCGAATTCTCCACGGTGTCCTGGATTGCCATGATGTTCGCTGCCGGTATGGGCATCGGCCTCATGTTCTACGGCGCTTCCGAGCCGCTCAACTACTTCAAGAACGGCGTGCCCGGCCACGGCGAGCACGAGGTGGGGACCGCCATGGCCACCGCGATGTTCCACTGGACCCTGCACCCCTGGGCCGTCTACGCCATCGTGGGCCTGGCCATTGCCTACTCCACTTTCCGTATCGGTCGTAAGCAGTTGCTTAGCCAGGCCTTCGTGCCGCTCATTGGTCAGCGTGCCGCTGATGGTGCTCTGGGCAAGCTCATTGACATCCTGGCCATCTTCGCCACCGTCTTCGGAACCGCCTGCTCCCTGGGCCTGGGTGCTACCCAGATCCAGGCAGGACTTGAGGCCTCGGGCCTGATTGACAACCCCTCCCAGGGCGTTGTCATTGGCATCGTGCTTGTTCTGACCCTAGCCTTCATCTTGTCCGCTATGTCCGGCGTGGGCAAGGGCATTCAGTACCTGTCCAACGCCAACATGATTTTGGCCGCGCTGCTGGCCATCTTCGTGTTCATCTTGGGCCCGACGGTCACCATCCTTAACCAGATTCCGGGTTCGATCGGTAACTACCTGGCCAACTTCACCGAGATGATTGCCCGTACCGCTGAGTCCAACAACGGTGAGGCAGCTGAGTGGCTGTCTACTTGGACCATCTTCTACTGGGCGTGGTGGGTGTCCTGGTCCCCGTTCGTGGGCATGTTCTTGGCGCGCATTTCCCGTGGCCGCTCCGTTCGCGAGTTCTGCATCGGCGTGCTTCTCGTGCCGGCTGGCGTGTCCACCGTGTGGTTCGCCATCTTCGGCGGCACCGCTATCCACATGGAACAGAACGGCAACTCCATCTCTGGTGATTCCGCAGAGCAGGAACTCTTCAATCTTCTGCAGAACCTCCCGGGAGGCTTCATTGCCGGCATCGTCGCTGCAATCCTCCTGGCCACGTTCTTCATCACCTCGGCCGACTCCGCGTCCACGGTCATGGGCTCCATGTCCCAGTCCGGCGCCACCACCGCCAAGCCGTGGCTGTCCGCCACGTGGGGTGTGCTCACCGCGGCCGTTGGTCTGACGCTCCTGCTGTCCAGTGAGGACTCCCTGTCCAACCTGCAGAACGTCACCATCGTTGCGGCACTGCCGTTCCTCTTCATCGTCGTCGGCCTCATGTTCGCGATCTACAAGGACCTGAGCAACGACGTTATCTACTTGGAGTACCGTGAGGCCCAAGCCTTCCAGCGCAAGCTAGCCCGTGAGCGCCGCCTGCACCGCGAGTTCCAGCGCGAAGAGGCCTACAAGGCACGCCGCCGTCAGCGCATGCACAAGCACTAGTCGCGCCCGGTAAGTTCGTGCCGGACAGCGAACACTCATTGACACCCCCTCACTGCACGTACGGTGAGGGGGTGTTCGATAGAGTAGGGGCCATGACTGAGACAGTTGTCGTTAATGTTGCTTGGCCCTATGCCAACGGACCCCGCCACATCGGACACGTGGCGGGCTTCGGCGTTCCCTCCGATGTGTTTGCCCGCTTCCAGCGAATGCGCGGCAAGGATGTCCTCATGGTCTCCGGCACGGACGAGCACGGCACCCCGCTGCTGGTTCAGGCGGACAAGGAAGGCGTTACCGTTCGTGAACTGGCGGATCGCTACAACCGTCAGATCGTGACCGACTTGGCGGGCCTCGGACTGTCGTATGACCTTTTCACCCGCACCACCACCCGCAATCACTACGCGGTGGTGCAAGAACTCTTCAAAGGCCTCTACGAGAACGGCTACATGCTCAAGGAGACCACCCAGGGTGCTATCTCGCCATCGACGGGCCGTACCTTGCCGGACCGCTACATTGAGGGCACCTGCCCGCTGTGTGGCGCCGATGGTGCCCGCGGTGACCAGTGCGATAACTGCGGCAACCAGCTGGACCCGGTAGACCTCATCAACCCAGTGTCCAAGATCAACGGGGAAACGCCGGAATTCATCGACACCGAGCATTTCCTGCTGGACCTGCCTGCGGTCAAAGACGCCCTCGAGTCGTGGCTGAAGACCCGCGAAGAGTGGCGTCCCAACGTGCTGAAGTTCTCCCTCAACCTGCTGGAGGATATGCGCCCGCGTACCATGACCCGCGATATTGACTGGGGTATCCCGATCCCGGTTGAGGGCTGGGAGGACAACGGAGCGAAGAAACTCTACGTGTGGTTCGATGCGGTTATCGGCTACCTGTCTTCCTCCATTGAGTGGGCACACCGCACCGGCAACCCTGAGGCATGGAAGCACTACTGGCAGAACCCGGAGGCCCGCCACTATTACTTCCAAGGCAAGGACAACATCACCTTCCACTCCCAAATCTGGCCGGCGGAGCTCTTAGGCTACGCGGGCAAGGGAGCAAAGGGTGGTCAGCTGCACACCTACGGTGAGCTGAACTTACCCACGGAGATTGTCTCCTCGGAATACCTGACTATGTCGGGGTCCAAGTTCTCCTCCTCCAAGGGCGTGGTTATCTACGTCAAAGACTTCCTCAAGGAGTTCGGCCCCGATGCCCTGCGCTACTTCATCGCAGTGGCCGGTCCAGAGAACAATGACACCGACTTCACCTGGGATGAGTTTGTCCGCCGTATCAACAACGAGCTGGCCAACGGCTGGGGCAACTTGGTCAACCGCACGGTGTCAATGGCGTTTAAGAACTTCGGCGAGGTACCGGCCCCGGCTGCTCTGGAGCAGCCGGACAAGGATATTTTGGCACTGGCGGAGGACACCTTCGCCACTGCCGCGGACTTCCTTGAACAGTCCAAGTTCAAGCAGGCTATGACTTCCATCATGCACGTCGTGGGTGAGGCCAATGCCTACGTTGCCGCAATGGAACCATGGAAGCTGGCCAAGGATGAGACGCACCGCGAGCGCCTCGCCACCGTCCTGTGGACGGCACTTCAGGTGGTGTCTGACTGCAACGTCATGCTCACCCCCTTCCTGCCTTTCACCGCGCAAAAGGTACACGAGACCTTAGGGCGTGAGGGCGTATGGGCCGCACAGCCACAGGTTGAGGACGTTGTCGATGACATGCCGGTCGAGGTCGTGGGTGTGAACCTTCCGCCGGAGAACCACCCGTATCCGATCATCACTGGTGATTACACCGCACAGCAGGCGGCGTGGAAGCGTATCGACGTCACGCCGGGCACCACGCTGCAGAAGCCGAAGCCGCTCGTGGCCAAACTTGATCCAGTGCTCGGTGAGACCGGCCCAGAATGGGCCCCGGTACAGAAGTAGGTTCTGTGGGGCAGCGCTTCCGGCGCACACTCGCGCCTGCCTTGCTGTTCACCGTCGTGTGCCTCACGGCGGTGAATTTGCGATCCGGCATTGCCTCGGTAGCGCCGGTTCTCGGACAGATTCAGGGATTCTTTGGTATCTCGTCCGGTGCAGCCGGACTGCTCACCGCGCTGCCAGGCCTGTGTTTTGCGGTCATGGGCTTGGCTGCTGTTCCCATCGCGCGTCACGTAGGGCTGAGCCGCACCTTGGCGGCCGGCACGGTAGCACTCGTTGCCGGATTGGCGCTGCGCCCATGGGTCAGCAGCTTTTCGCTCTTTGTGGCCCTGACAGTCTGCGTTGTCGCCGGCATCGCGCTGGCCAATGTCCTGCTTCCAGCGTGGATTAAACAACATGGCTCGGGACGCACCCTAGTGGCGCTCATGACGACGTACACGACGATGCTGGGGGTATCGAGTGCTCTGGGGCCGCTTTCGGCGGTCACCCAGAACACGTGGCAGGGCGCGCTGTGGGTGTGGTGCCTGCCCGCCATCGCGCAACTCATCGCGTGGATGGTCGTGCTCCCGCGCACTGGACGCGATGTGGCTCAGGGAGCCGTCGATGGTGCGGCAGCTCCGCGCCCTATGTACACCTCGCCCACGGCCGTGGCCATGCTTTTCTTCTTCGGGCTGCAATCCACCATGGCGTATGTCCAAATGGGATGGCTGCCTCGCATGCTTGTGGAAAAAGGCGTGGGGGAGAACACCGCGAGCGTGGCGCTGGCCGTCATCGGTGTCTTCAACATCCTCGGCGGAATTGTCATGCCGTGGTTGATTTCGCGTCTCGATCGCCTTGCCCCTGTGCCCGTCGTGCTTGCGCTTTGTACCTGCGCTGGGTGGGCTGGGGTGCTTCTTGCAGCCGATAGTGCACCGTTGGCATGGGCCACTCTCATGGGGATAGGCGGCATGTGCTTCCCACTGGTCCTTGCTTTGTTGACCGCCCGCACGCGCACCGCGCTGACCACCGCGCGTCTTTCCGGCTTCGTCCAACCCGGCGGTTATGTCCTCGCCGGCCTCGTACCACTACTCGTTGGCGTAGTGCGCGGTGCAACCGGAAACTGGACCGTCGTGCTCGTCGGTCTCATGGCGCTGTCGCTGTGCATGCTTTTCGCGGGTTTGCGCGCCACGACGCGGGTATACATCGACGACGAGCTTGTTGGCTAGCGAATTCAGAGCTGACAAGATACCTTTTTAGCTACAATGAAGAAGCATTTGACGCCTTGCGTTATTGACGCGAGGCGTCATGGGGGGATAGGGTGAAGCAGTGATCCAGTCGTTTGCGGACAAGGTGACCGAGCGTTTATGGAATCGTGAGAAAGTACCTTCCATCGACCCGCGTATTCACACGGTTGCTCTCCGTAAGTTGAGGCAGCTGGGTTATGCCCAGAGGCTGGATGAGCTCCGAATACCTCCGGGAAACAGACTCGAAGCGTTGAAGGGTGTTCGGCAGGGTCAGTACAGCATTCGCATCAACAGTCAATGGCGGATCTGTTTCCGATGGACCGCCGCAGGGCCACAGGAGGTTGAGATCGTTGACTACCACTGAGAAGCTCCCCCCAGTGCATCCAGGTGAAATTCTTGTGGAGGATTTCCTTAAGGAGATGGGGATAACCCAACACAAGCTCGCCGTATCGATTGGAGTTCCGCCTCGTCGGATCAATGAAATTGTCCACGGCAAGCGGGCTATCACCGCTGATACTGCACTGCGGTTGGCCAAGTTTTTCGGAATGACTCCGCAATTTTGGCTAGGTCTCCAGTCGCACTACGACTTGGATGTCGCGGAAGATAAAATCCTCTCTGAGTTAGAGGAAATTGAGCCGCTCACACCGGCTTCAGCCTAACGACTCGGCATAGCCAACGGTGGAGCGGTCAACGCGCTAGGAGCGGTCGAAGTCGCGCTGCAGGTGCACTAACCCCAGGCGCACGCCGTCCTTGGTGTGAATATTCGGCATGCGGCCGGTCTCTACAAAGCCAAACTTTTTGTGCAGCGCAATGGAGCCCTCATTGGTGTCCACGATGTAGGTAATGATGGTTTCCACGTACTCATTCTCGGCGGCATGATCCATGAGCGTGGCCATCAGTTCGCTGCCGACACCCCTGCCGCGCGCGGACTCAGCGATGTAGATGGAGTCTTCAGCGGTGCCGTAGTAGATGGCGGGGGTCACGAACTGGAAATATGCTGCCCAGCCGACGATCTCCTCGTCGTCCACAGCGACATAAACCGGGTAACCTTCTTTCTCCATCTGTGTAAGCCACTGCTCGCGGTCTTCCACGGTTTCCTGCCAGGTGACGAGGTTAGCAGCCGGCGTTGCAGCGGAGGCGGAGTTATAGATGGCGGCGATGGCGGGGGCGTCGCCAAGCACTGCGGGACGAACGTGCATGATTGATCCTTAAACCATGAGTTGCAAATGGGTGAGGTCGGGCCAGCGCCCAGCCTTGCAGGTCACTTTCTTGAACGTACCTACAGTGGCAAAGCCGAACTTCTCATGCAACTTGATAGAGGCCGTGTTCTCCGGAAAGCCCGGTTGAGGGCCGATGTTATCGCGGGGGACAGTGGAGTCCGTCGCTGTGCGGATTCTCATGCGCGCTCGACTACACTCGCAGCCATGTCTAAGAAGAAGCCACGCCCCACGCCCGTGCCCGCCGAAGGTCTGAGCCAGCTTATCGACGCCCACACGCACCTCGCCTCGTGTCGCGACTCTGACGCCGACTTAGTTGCCCGCGCCCGTGCTGCCGGGGTGGAGCGCATCGTCACCGTTGGTGATGGTTTGGCTGAGGCTGAAAAAGCCCTGGCTGCCGCCCACGAGTTCGATAACGTGTATGCCGCGTGCGCAATTCACCCGACAAAGGCTGGTGAGCTCGACGAGGCCGCCCGTGCTCGCCTGACTGAGATGGCTGCGGACCCGCGCTGCGTGGCCATCGGCGAGACCGGCCTGGACACGTATTGGATTCATCACGAACCGGAGAGCACCGCACCGCTTGAGGTGCAGGAGGAAGCGCTGCGCTGGCACGCGGAGCTGGCGGCCAAGGTTGGTAAAACCCTTATGATTCACAACCGTGAAGCTGACGAGGACCTCATGCGAGTGCTGGGGGAGTGCGCTCAGGCGCCGACAGTGATGCTGCATTGTTTCTCCTCCCCGCTGGAGGTGGCCAAAGAAGCGCTCGACCGCGGCTATATCCTCTCTTTCGCCGGCAATGTGACTTTCAAGCGCAATGAAGAGATGCGTCAGGCGGCGGCACTGGCACCAGCGGGTCAGCTACTTATTGAGACGGATGCTCCCTACATGACCCCGGAGCCTTTTCGCGGGGCGCGCAATGAGCCCTCGCTTATCGGACATACCTATCGTTGTGTCGCGGAGGCCCGTGGACAGCAGGTGGAAGAACTTGCTGCGGAGGTGACGGAAACTTTCGCCGCAACCTTCGGGGTGTGAGGATCTTCACTTTTGCTAAACCTCCTGCTCAGAGGTGGCAGGCGTGTTTGTTGTGACGAGTGTTCTGCCAGTGGTAGCGGCGTGTACGTACTTCTCGATTGTTACGTCCTGTTACCGTATCGTTATCCAAAGTTAGCCCGGCATTGAGATTGCCGGGGCGCGCATTCTGTCGCGCAGAGTCAGGTGCCGGGCGCATGCTCGGCACGTCATACTGCAGAGACGAGAAAAGGTTTATGTCCCCGAAGAAGCAGATCAAGCGAATCAACAATTCCCGATCCCTGCCGTTGCGCATGGCAACCGGCGGTGTACTGGGCACCCTAGCCGTGGGTGGTGTTGTCGCCGTCGGTGCGCAGAAGGACATCACGCTTGACGTCAACGGTGAAACCACCACTCTGGCTACCTTTGCCGGGGACGTCAACACCGCCTTGGAAGCCGCCGGGGTCAGCGTAGACGGTGAGGACCTGGTGTACCCGGCCCTCTCCGAGCAGCTTGCCGACGGCGACTCCATCACCGTTCGCACCGCCAAGCCGGTCGCCGTCACCATTGATGGCGTGGAAACGCAGCTGTCCTCCACCGATCTCACCGTCTCTGATCTGCTCGGCGGCCTCGACGGCATTGTGCCGGGAGCTGCGGTAACCTCCGGGGCGAAGGAAATCGCGGACGACGAGGTAGTGACCGAAGGGATGAACATCGAGGTAGTTTCTCCGAAGATTGTCAAGGTCTCCGACGGAGGCTCCGTCTCCTATGCAAGCGTCTCGGCGAAGACTGTCGAGGATGCGCTCGAGGCACGTGGCATCACCGTGGACAAGGATGACCGCGTCAGCCCAGAGCTTGATACCCCGGTCACCGCCGGCATGAGCATCACCGTGGATCGAGTCACGGTCTCTAAGGAAGACAACACTGAAGAGTTCGATGCGCCGGCTAAGTATGTGGATGATCCTGAGCTGGAAGAGGGCACCGAGGAGGTCCGCGAAGAGGGCACTCCAGGCTCCCGCACCGTCACCCGCAAGATCGTAACGGTGAATGGCGAAGAAGAGTCGAACGACGTCATTAAGGAAGACGTCCATACCGAACCGATCGCAGCCCTCATCGCGCGCGGCACTAAGCCGAAGTCCACCGCCCCCGCCGTCGCTGAAGGCTCCGTCTGGGATGCCATCGCGCAGTGTGAAGCCACTGGCAACTGGTCCATCAATACCGGTAACGGCTTCTCCGGCGGCCTGCAGTTCACCCCGTCCACTTGGGCTGCCTTCGGTGGCAATGAATACGCGCCACAGGCCTGGCAGGCCACCCGCGAGCAGCAGATTGCCGTAGCTCAGAAGGTCCAGGCCGCTCAGGGCTGGGGCGCATGGCCTGCCTGCACCGCGAAGCTCGGCCTGCGCTAAAGCTTTAAGTGCTCGGCGTATTAATCTGGATGACATGACACAACCCCTCCTGCTGGGCCCGGTGGAGATACGCGAGCTTGCTGCCGAGCTCGACGTGACACCGACAAAAAAGCTGGGCCAGAATTTCCTGCATGACCCCAACACCATTCGGCGCATCGTTGCCGCCGCGGACCTTGACTCCGAGGATCGCGTGGTGGAGGTTGGGCCGGGTTTGGGATCACTGACCCTGGGCCTACTAGGAGAGGTCGAACATGTCACGGCCGTGGAAATCGATCCGCGCCTGGCTGGCAAGCTTCCGGGAACCGTCGCTGAGCGTGCTCCCGAGCAAGCGGATCGCCTGACCCTCGTAGAAAAGGACGCCCTCGCCGTTGAGGCCGGGGAGCTGGGGGAGCCCACCGCACTCGTGGCTAACCTCCCGTATAACGTTGCCGTTCCGGTTCTCCTGCACCTGCTTGAGCTTTATCCTTCGATTCGTCGCGTACTCGTTATGGTTCAGCTCGAGGTGGCCGAGCGTCTTGCTGCCGCGCCCGGCAGCAAGGTTTATGGCGTGCCCAGCGTGAAGGCCTCTTTTTATGGGCCGGTGCGGCAGGCCGGGACGATAGGCAAGAACGTGTTCTGGCCCGCCCCCAAGATTGAATCGGGCCTGGTGCGTATCGACTGCACCCGCCCCTATGACGAGGCCCTCCGCCCGCGTCTCTTTGCGTTGGTTGATGCTGCCTTTGCACAACGCCGTAAGACCCTCCGCGCCGCACTAGCCGGGTTCTACGGCTCCGCCGCGGCGGCAGAAGAAGCCCTGCGTGCAGCGGATATAGATCCGCGCCTGCGCGGTGAGAAGCTTGGTGTGGAGGACTTTGTCCGACTGGCGGAAGTCTCATGAGCAATCCTATGACAACACCCCCGCACGTGTGGCAGGCCCGTGCCCATGCCAAGGTGAACCTGCACCTCGGGGTTGGCCAGGCGCGCGAGGACGGCTTTCACGAGCTCGCCACCGTGTTTCAGTCCCTCGACGTGCACGATCGAGTGAGCTACCGCTGGGCCGAAGACACCACCGTGGAGGTCACTGGACTTCACTCGGCGGGGGTGCCGGCATCCATCGACAACTTGGCCTGGCGTGCCGTGGAACTGGTGGCGCAGCGCCTCATGGTGCCGGCGACTGGCACCCTCACGATGGAGAAAAACATCCCCGCTGCCGGCGGCATGGCGGGCGGATCTGCCGATGCTGCTGCGGCTCTGCTCTTGGCCAATCATGCGCTGAGCACCGAGTTCGGCCGCGAACCCGTCACCGAGGAGATGCTTTTCGAACTCGCCGCCGAGTTGGGCTCTGACGTGCCCTTTACGCTCATGGGCGGCACCGCACTAGGCCGCGGCCGCGGCGAATTGCTCACGCCGATGCTGGCGCGTGGCCGCTACATCTGGGCCATCATCACCAATTCCGAAGGCCTATCCACCCCGACGGTCTTTCACAAGCTTGATGAACTGCGAGCTGCCGGCCGAGGAAGCGCACCGCACCTCGATACGGAGGCTGTGGGCCAAGCACTCGTCAGTGGCAACCCGCGGGAGCTCGCCGCTGCCGTGCACAACGACCTTCAACCGGCAGCATTGTCCCTACGCCCAGACCTGCGCAAGATTCTGGATACTGGTGAGGCTGCCGGCGCGCTCACAGGCATTGTCTCTGGTTCTGGCCCGACCTGTGCCTTTCTATGCGAGGACGAGGAGACGGCGGCTGAGGTCGTTGCCAGTGTGTGCGCTGATAACCGCGGGACTCGTGGACTTGTGACCACGGCTCCTGCCGCGGGCGCAAGTCTCGTCGATCTTTCCTAATTGATACTGCCACCCACTAGGATGAAGGCGTTATGGCGAACCTCATCAACCTGGAAAATGTAAGCAAGTCCTTTGGACTCAAGACCCTCCTGAACAGGGTCTCTCTCGGTGTTCAAACCGGTGATCGTATCGGTATCGTCGGCGTCAACGGTGGTGGTAAAACCACGCTGCTGGAGGTCCTCACGGGCATTGAGCCGCCGGACTCGGGGCGAGTATCGCACAACTCGGATCTACGCATGGCGGTGGTGACGCAGCGCTTTGAGGTGGAGGAGTCGCTCACCATTGCCCAGGTCATTATCGAGCCCCTCGGTTTGGAAACCTTCGAGTGGGCCTCCAATGCCAAGGTGCGCGATGTCCTCGGCGGGCTCGGTATCGTCGACCTCGGCCTCGATACCCCGGTGGGATCCCTTTCCGGTGGCGAACGCCGCCGCGTGAATCTTGCGGCCGCGCTGGTGCAGGACCTTGATGTGGTGGTGCTCGATGAGCCAACGAACCACCTCGATGTGGAAGGCGTGCAGTGGCTGGCGAAGCACCTGCTTGCCCGCAAGCTGGCGGTCATCGTTGTCACCCACGATCGCTGGTTCCTCGACACCATTGCCACGACCACGTGGGAGGTTCACGATGGCGTGGTTGATGCGTACGAGGGCGGTTACAATGACTGGACTTTCGCCCGCGCTGAGCGAGCCCGGCAGGCCGATGCCATGGAGCAACGCCGCCAGAATCTGGCGCGCAAGGAGCTCGCGTGGCTGCGCCGCGGTGCACCGGCGCGAACCTCGAAGCCGCGCTACCGCATCGAGGCCGCTGAGGCACTCATTGCGGATGTTCCCGCACCGCGCGACAAAGTTGAGCTCATGGCCTTCTCCAAGCAGCGCCAAGGGCGCGTTGTCATTGAACTCGAGGATGCCACAGTTACGACGCCGGATGGTCGCACGTTGGTGGATCACCTCACGTGGCGCCTCGCCCCAGGTGAGCGCATTGGGCTTGTCGGTGTCAACGGCTCAGGTAAGACAACGTTGCTGCGGGCGCTCGCAGGTGAGGTGGAGCTGGCCGCAGGTAAGCGTATCGAAGGTAAAACCGTGCGCCTTGGTTGGTTGCGGCAAGAGCTTGATGACCTCGACCCAGAACGCAGGCTTCTCGACGCCGTCGAGGACGTCGCCACCTATGTGCATCTGGGAAAGAAGGAACTCAGTGCTTCTCAGCTGGCGGAACGCCTGGGATTTTCCGCCAAGCGCCAGCGCACTCCAGTGGGTGATCTGTCCGGAGGTGAGCGCCGCCGACTGCAGCTGACCCGTGTGCTTATGGCGGAGCCGAACGTGCTGCTTCTCGATGAGCCCACGAACGACCTTGATATCGATACCCTTCAAGAGCTGGAATCCCTCTTGGATTCTTGGCCGGGCACGATGGTGGTTATCTCGCACGATCGCTACCTCATCGAACGCATCGCGGACAATACCTATGCGCTCTTCGGCGATGGCAAGCTCACCAACCTTCCCGGTGGTATCGAGGAGTATCTCCGGCGCCGCCAGCAGATGGAGGCCACCGCGTCTCGCGGTGTTATTGATCTTGGGGAGAAGTCTTCGGAACCTGCCGCGGACGCTGCCTCCAGCTCAGCAGCAGATTCCGCGCAAGGACCGGCACGAGGTTCTGCCGCCGCAGCCCCCACCAAGCGTCTCAGCTCCCAGGAAGAGCGTGAACTCACCAAGAAGATGAATTCACTCGAGCGCAAGATGGCCAAGCTTGATGAGAAAACCTCACAGTTGAACGAGAAAATGGCTGCCGCCGCCGAGAAAATGACCTCTGGGCAGGGTGATTCCGCAGAGCTGTCGACGCTGGACGCAGAACTCAAGGCCGTTGCCGCCGAGCGTGAGGAGCTCGAGATGGAATGGCTGGAGCTGGGAGAGAAGCTCGAAGGATAGGGAATGCCCTAGCCGAAGAGAGCCGCGATACCCAGCATGGCTGGCAGTGAGAGGAACGTGGTGAGGAAAACCGTATCGCGCGCTACGGTCTCACCAGTCTGGTAGGTTGCGGCGTAGTTGTACACGTTTTGTGCCGTGGGCAGCGCCGCCAAGATGAGTGCGGCATAGAGCTCGCTACCGCTTAAGCCAAAGGCTAGGCCTGCAGCAAGGGCGATGGCCGGCATGGCGATAAGTTTGAGCACTGTCGCGGTGATGGTAGGAAGCCGGTCATTGTCCAGAAGTGAGTCTCCTTTGAGGGAAGCACCAAAGCTCATGAGGATCATCGGAATGGATGCCCCGCCTAGGATCTCCAGAGGCGCCATGATGACGTCCGGCACGGTCCATCCCATGGCCGAGACGATGAATCCCAGAACTGCCGCGATGACGACCGGCGCGGTGAGACCTGAGGTCACTGAGCGGGTCACAGAACGGAAGCTTGTTCCTTGTGCATTGAGTCCCGCGATGATGAACGGGGACAGCACCGCCATTTGAAGCACGAGGGCGGGGACGACGAAGGTGGCGTCACCGATCACGTAGGTAGCGATGGGGAGACCGATGTTGACCGAGTTGTAATAGCTTGAGGCCGCGGCTCCCGCCATCGTCTCTGAGCCGCTGCGACGGAAGAACAGCAGGCTCAGCAGCCCGTATAGCCCCATCGTCGCTACCGAGGCAACCGCAATGACCGCCACGACAGGAGAAGCAAACGCTGAGGTATCTGACTGTGCCACGCTGGAGAAAACTAGCGCCGGGGTTGCAGCCCAAAATGCAACTCGGTTGAACTGCAGCCGAGCTTCGCCTTTACCGATGACACCTTTATGCGCCAGCACGAACCCCACAGCGATAACGACGAAGATAATCGCAAACCCCGTCACAACATCCAGCACTACTGCTCACCCTTTCGCCTACGTCTCGGAGGATAACAATGCCATATCGAATTTCCTGTGAGTCCGGAAGGTTAGTTCTCAGACACGGGGATTCTATGGCACGGTAGTAGGCATGAATGCATTCCGTCGTGTTTCTCGCCTGTCCGCCACCGCTGTTCTGACCACAGCCCTCGCGGTGTCCGGCGCATCAGCCGCCCAGGCACAGGATATTAACCAGCTGTCCTCCCAGGCCACTGAGCAGATCAATTCTCTCCAGATCGAGCTGCCTGCCCAAGCATATGATGTTGCGAAGCAGCTCAATGTCCAGCTGCCGGCTTTCATCAAGAAGCCGACTCCCGCCGTGGCTCATGAGCTCGTTGGAGCTACTCACGCTCACCTGCTGAAGCAGGGCCACCATGCTGATGGGAACGCCAAGAACATCGCCCAGGAATGGGCGGACCAGGCAGCTGCCGGCAAGGTCACCTTCCATGAGAACGCCGGTGACGGCCTGACGCACCTAGAAGAAGGCAGCGGCAATATCTACAAGCTCACCGAGTCTGAAGCGAAGGACCGCGTGAATTGGCTTAACCGCGATGTCCCCGTGACCAAGACTGACGGCACTGGCTTCGGTGTTGCCCAGTCCTACGACGGCACTTACGTCTATGTGGCGGAGTACTTCTTCAACAAGTAGCCCCCACAAAATAACCCCAACAAAGACCAGTGAACGAAGCCCTGCCGTTGTAGGCAGGGCTTTCTGCACGTTTTCGGCCAGCGCGTTACTGTGGGGCTCATGATTTTGATCAACGTACAGTTCCACGTCAAGCCTGAGTACGCCGAGACCTTCCTCGATGAAATCGACTGGTACACCAAGGCATGCCAGGCCGAGCCCGGTTGCATCGACTTCAAGTGGTTCCGCGATCCGGAAGACAAGCAGCGCTTCCTGCTGTTGGAGTCCTACAAGGACGGCACGGATGTCGACCACGTCAATACCGAGCACTTCAAGCGTTCTTGCGAAGAGCTCCCTAAGTACCTAGTGGAAACCCCGGACATCATCAACACCAAGATTCAGGGTAAAACCCAATGGGATAAGATGGCCGAATATCAAATAGCGTAATCGCATAAGACAAGCAAATAGGAATACCCCGGCACTTGGCTGCGAACTGCTCCCCATAAGTTGGACTGAGAAATCAGTAGCCTACTAGTGGGGAGCAGTTCATTCAGGAGTCAGGTCCGTTCTTTGGTACCGGTAAATTTCGGATGACCGTCATACTAGCTTCGTCGTCTACGACGGCGAAGGAAAGCCTTATCGTTATCTGTGTTGACGTCGACTCGAATCATAACCTAGGGGATTTCCGGCAACCTCCAGATGCGGTCACCTATCGTTGTTACCCGCACGTCTGGTCGAATCTTGATGATGAAGTCTTCATCCGATTCCGTGCGGGGGACGTAAGCGAAGCCAGGAGTATTAACGATTCCTGGTATCGCGGGGTAAGCGGGGTTGTAGTCGATAACTTGCCGGAACACGATTAGACGCTCGGCAAGACGTTGGGCCTTGCGGCGCGAAGTCTTTGCATTCACGAACGCATCCTCACCCTCTAGGTTGTAGTGGGCGATTAGCCTAAGCGACTGGTACAAAGAATTTTTCTGAAAGTCCGAGTCAACCCTCCACGGGAGATTATCGTTGATAATCGTCATCGAAGATATGTACCCGGATTGTTTGGCTAGCTTACTAACGTACTGGCGAGAAACGCCGTACTCTCTAGCAATATCCGACTGTCGGTAACCTTCCTTAATCATCGTCATCACGATGTCGTGAGTGAGTCCGCTCATACTATTGGTGGGTCCCGCTTTAGCCCGTACATGCCTTTCCCTAAACGGCGGTGAGTTTATAGCTATACCTTAGACGTTCGTCACCCGAGGACTTAAACTGCGAGGATTGGGGTTGCTCGCAAATCGTGGACACGTAGTGGAGCTACCTAGTGGTTAGGCAGCTTTTTCTTTTCTGCTGGTGGTCGAACCGGTGTGGTTCTCAAAGTCGACAGGGCTGACCATACCGAGTGCTTCAGTGTCGGCGTCGACGGTTGTAGATGGCTTCAATCCAGTAGGCAACGGCCTTGCGTGCGGCATCACGGGTCGCCCAGCGCTTACGGTCGTAGAATTCGGTTTTAAGTGTCGACCAGAAGGACGCTTCACTGTTGTCGTGTCGTTTTCGTCTTCCTAGGTTTGTAGTCGGTCTTTTAGTTGCTGGGGTATGCAGAACTCTGTTTCTAGGATTCCTGGAGTTTTCCAGGAGCTCTTAGTTAGCTGGCGTACCCTAACACTAACTTCGTGCCTGAGCATGAGAAGGCGCTTTCCCTCTTCGTTTAGCTCGTTCCACTCGTCGATGTATCTGCGTCCGGTGGATACCCACTCCCTAACTGTTTTGTCTGGGATGGACTCTAGGTTCTTTATTCGTTCGCTTATCTGGTTCAGCTGTTGATGCAGCAACCTACGAGCGTTCTTATTGAGAGCAGAGCTCAGGTACCCGGACAGCTCCTCGTAGGCTTGGTTAGCTTCTGCTAGCTCCTCCGAGGTGTCTCGTCCAGAGATGATTCGGTGTTCCATAATCTCGTGGTCACCTAGTTCTTGTTCGAACAATTCGTACACGCGTTGCTTCACAGGTTCTCCTGAGACAGCGTGAGGCAGGTGTTCTTGTGGACAGTAGTAGGCTTCGTTGACTTTGCCTCCGGCCATCTTCTGACGTCTGATGTGCATGTTTTGTCCGCAATCCCAGCATTTTAAAACCCCGAGCAGGGGAGAGGTATCCCCGCCGGTAGGGCGGTTGCTCCTAGAGCGTAGGAGTTCTTGAATCCGATTGAAATCCTTTGCGCTGATACTAGGCTCGCACTTCTCTACCGGGTTACCTACGGCATCGAGAACCAGAGACTTCTCGTGCGTCGTCCAACCTAGGTAGGCTTTGTTACGAAGCATCTGCCTTACCGTTTCACCCTGCCAACCCTGGGTTTTCTTTCTCCACCGTGATTCTGTCGCTGTGGGGATTTTTTCGTTGTTAAGCCATTTAGCAATAGCCCAAGCTGATACTCCGTCCAGGGCCATACCAAAAATCTTCTGAACCACCTCTTGTTCTTCGGGTTCTTTTTCCAGCTTCCACCCTTCGAGGTACTTGACAGGAACATACCCGTACGGTGGTTTGCCTCCGAACCATTTACCGTCTCTGCGCATCTTCTCCTTAGTGGCCTTGGTACGCTCTCGGATAGCTTCCAGCTCTCCCTCGGCAACACCAGAGATGGCACTAGCCACCATTCGCCCTACCCAGGTTCCTAGGTCGATGTTCTCGCTGATGCACACCAGGGTTTTGTCTTGCTCGATAATCCATGCGAAAAGCTTGTGCGTGTTGATTGAGTTACGAGCTAGTCTGTCCAGCTTCCAAGCCACGAGGATTTCCCACTCCGCGCTGAGTGGCTCTTTAAGGTACGGCCCGAGCTCCAGGGCGTCGAACGGGGAGATAGAGCCTGAGACATCCAGGTCCTCTGCCCAGGCTACGATTTCGTGGTCGTTTTCTTGTGCCCAGTTCTCGATGAGCTCTCGTTGCCTAGCGATACTGGTTGATTCTTCGGTTGACCTGCTGATTCTGGTTCTGGCTAGCACTCGCATGAGACCGTTTATACATTAACCGAAAACCGAGTGTGATAAGATGGCCGAATTTTCCGTCGACTAATTCGCTGCTACCGACTTATCTGGGCTTACCCCACACGACAAGCGCCGCTTCCGAGCGGCGCTGTTGGCGTTTTATAGGGAGCAACCAGGCTTACCTCCGCTGGGAGTGGCTCATGCTTCGCATGCGGTCGTGAGAGTTTTGTCGTCGTTGACGTATTGTTCGAGAGCTTCCTCAAAGGCGTGGGCGTACAGGCTCGCGCCTTCGGCCAGCGGATGAACACCATCGTCATACAGCAACGCCGGGTTCTCTTGTGCGGTGCCACACCAATCCGCCAGGTAGACGTTGTCGCGCTGCGATGCTGCCTCGACCATCTCCGCGCGTGCTTGGCCCATCCACTCGCGGTCACCATACGGTAGGGCGAGGATGACGGTTCGCTCGGGGCCGATAGTATCGAGTAACTCATCCAACTGCCCGTCAGCGGCCGCGCCATTGGTGCCAAGTCCTACAAAGACGGTGGAACGCAGCTGGCCGGACTCACTCAGGGATGACACCTGGGGGAGTGCAGCGGAGTAGTGGCGGGAGACCTCCGCATCTATGTAGATACCGGGGAATGCAGCATTGAGCGCCTCTGAGGAGGCAAGCATGACGGAATCACCTATCGCCGTAATCTCCGCGCCAGTGGGAAGCTGTCGCTTCTCCTTCGGCTTCTCTGAAGCCGTAGGCGTTGCTGCGGCAGACGCTGCCGCCTCTTCGTTGGACTGCGCCATGCGCTCCAACTCACGCTCAAGTTCCGTCTTGTCACTGGAAGTCACTACTCCGTAAATCACTCCCACGACAGAAAGCACGACGAGGGCTGGGACGGCGGGCCACATGGCCTTGCCAAAGCCCTCCTTCATCTCATGCAAGGAGGGGCGTGCTGCCCAGTAATTGTGCCATGTCTTGAGGTAACCACCGCGGCGGAAGGGGTTTTCCACAAACTGATAGGTGATCTCTGCCAGTACGAAGGAGAGCGGCAGGGCAAGAATCCCCAGGGCCCACGCGGGTGCATCGGAGACAGCCAGCAGAATCATGATGATGGGCCAATGCCACAGGTACAGGGAAAAGGACCTCTGTCCCAGCCAACGCATGGCGCGCGTGCGGAACAACCAGGTCAGTGGCCCAGCTTCGCGCACCACGCCCCATATCATGGCAGCACCGAGCACACTGGTGAGCACAAGTCCGCCCCGGTAGGTGAACTCGCGGTCCGCGCCCATCCATACCAGCTGCGCCAGATAAGCCACACAAGCCAGGGTTCCCACGGTGCCGGCGATTGCGCCTTTGCTTGATGACGCCCACGAGTCCGCCCCCGCATCCTTCGTCGTCGTGGTGAGCACGAAGGACAAAAGCGCGCCGATGAGGAGGCCGAAGGCGTGCGTATCGGTTCCATAGTAGACGCGGGTAGGGTCCTCGCCGGGTGTGAAGAGGAACGCCATAGCGAGGGCAGAGGCGATAGCGAGCAGCAGTGTCACCGCGATGGGGAGTCGCTTGGGTTTCGCGCGTGAGATGCGGAAGACACCGATCATAAGAAGCGGCGATAGCAGGTAGAACTGCTCCTCCACAGCAAGGGACCAATAGTGTGCAAAGACCTGAACTTCATTGGGCGCGAAGTAGGTTTGGCTGGTGGCAATTTGGGTCCAGTTGTTGACAAAGAACAAGGTGCCCAGGAATTGCTCACGGATGCCAACGGCCAGGTCACCTCCTATCGCTGCGACTAGTGCAGTGCACACACAGAGCACGATGAGCGCCGCCGGTAGGATGCGACGGAAACGTCTGATCCAGAAATCCTTGAGGTTAATGCGTCCGGTGACGTTGTACTCGCGGACAAGCAAAGAGGTAATGAGGAAGCCAGACAGGACGAAGAACATGTCCACGCCCAAGTAGCCGCCTGGCACAAGGTCACCGAAGAAGTGATACAGCACCACGGCTAGGACTGCGAGGCCACGAAGGCCGTCGAGCCCCGGTACGTGGCGCAGGCGTGCGCGCCGCTCCCGCTTAACGGTGGCGGATTCCTTCGGCACAGCCAACACGTCAGTAGCGTGCTCGTTCCCATTCTGGCTGACTGCTACAGCAGATGATTCAGCACGTTGATCGGCGCGGACCTGTTCCTTATCGGTCAGCTTGCTATCTTCCGCTGTGGTTGCGGCCCGCCGCTGTTCACGGGAGGGGTGTGCCGGCTTGAGCTGTTGCGCGGTCGGTGTGCCCACGGGCTGGGAGCGGCGAGCCAAGGCGCGCGCAATCTCGTTGTCTGATGTTTCAGTGACCGGCTTTGTCGTGATAGCCGGGCTCGAGGTGGTCTTCTTCGGCGTGCTCGGCTCTGGCGATGGTTGCACTGGACTAGTGGGAACCGCGGGAGCAGTGGGTTTTGCCTGTTGTGCAGCAGCGGCCCCTGGCTGAATCTTGACAGCACGCGGGAGCGGGCGGCGGCGTCGCGAGGGTGTGTCCTCGGCATCTTCGCGGGCCTTAGTAAGTTGTGCCTTGCGCACAGCGGACGCTTTGGGGAGGGACGCCGAATCTAGCTCAAGGGAGGTGTTGTCGCTCCTCCGGGGACGTAGGCGGCCAGATTTCGGTGCGGGCTTCGGCGCCGGTTTAGAAGCTGGCTTGGGCTTCGGCTCTGGCTTGGGCTCAGGCTCGGACACTGGCTTCGGCTTAGGCTCTGCCTTGGGCTTAGGCTCGGACACTGGCTTCGGCTTAGGCTCTGCCTTGGGCTCTGGCCTCGGCTCGGGTGCGGCCGATGGCGGGGAAGAAGGGGAGGGCGTCGAGGGACTTGAGGAAGACTTCTCACGCTTTGTCGAACGTGACAACAACGACCGCACAAACTTCTTCACGTAAACACTCCGCACGTGGGGATCAGAGGGCTAGGGAACCCGGGTAATGCTACTCCGCGGGCATGGTTGAACCGGACAGGATACCTGGGAGCGTGTTAGGAGCTAAGAAGCTTACGCAGAACCACGCTGACACCATTGTCTGTATTGGCTGGGGCGATGATGTCTGCCACCTCCTTGAGCTGTGCGTGCGCGTTGTCCATGGCAACGGCAGTACCCGCAACGCGCAACATCTCCAGATCATTGAGATAGTCGCCGAAGGCAACTGTGGCAGAAACAGGAACCCCAGAGAGTTCTGCCAGTGTGGTGAGCGCGGCACCTTTATCAACGCCACGGGCCATCACATCGAGCCACATCTTGCCGGACACCACGACGTTATCGTCGGGCACAGCTCTCCGGATGGGCTCATAAACGTGCGCCTCGGTACCGGATTCACAGAAGATAGCGATTTTGATGATGTTGGTATCGGGGACGTCGCCAAGCACAGGCACCCATGTGACCGCCTTGTAGTACGTGGAAATTTCCTCGCGGGCGGCTGCCGGTACATCCTCGGAGGCGAAGGCCGTCTCCGGCGTGCACAGAACAGTGGCGTGCGGCTCGGTGATGGCATCCGCGGCGGCGCGAGCGGCGCGCACAGTTTCTTCCCCGATAGGCGAGGTAGCGATAATCTCCCCGCCACGCACGACCACAGAACCATTCTCCGCAATGAAGGTACCAAGGTCAGGGAACATCTCCGTGAGCGTGGCAAGCTGACGGCCCGACGCCGGAACCAGTTCGCAGTGTTGCGCGGCGGCCAACGCGCGGAGTTCAGGAAAATCGGCGGGCAGCTGGCCGTGCGGATTGAGGAGCGTGCCATCCATATCGAGGGCAACGAGCTGTGGAAGCAAGAAAGAACACCGTTTCTGTAATCGTAAAATTCGGTGGCCGAAAGATTTGTGATGTGGAACACTGGTGCGTATGACTACGACTGATCCAGTGCTCGTTTCTGTCCGCAACCATACCGGAGTCCTTGAGCTCAACCGACCTAAGGCACTCAACTCGCTGAACCCAGAGATGATTGACATCATTCGCCGCAGCCTCGAGGAGTGGGCAGAGGATGATTCCATTGAACAGGTCCTCATTCACTCAGCGAGCGAGAAGGCATTCTGCGCTGGTGGCGATGTTCGTCATGCGCGTGAAGGGATTGCTGATGACAGACTCGAGGACGTCGATGCTTTCTTTGCCTCCGAGTATCTCACTAACGGCGACATAGCTGAATTTCCAAAGCCCTACATTGCGGTGATTGACGGCGTTGTCATGGGCGGTGGCCTGGGCATTTCACTTCACGGTTCGCATCGAGTGGTGACGCAGCGCGCGTTTGCTTCTATGCCGGAGATGAACATTGGTTATGTCACCGACGTCGGTGTGGCCTATGCAGCTCAGCGTATGGTGGGCACCCGTGGGGTGGCATCACCTGGTCTGGCTAAGTTCTGGGGAATCACTGGCTACCGCATGTATGCCGCCGATATGCTGTGGACTGGCGTTGCTACGCACGTGGTGAAAGATGCTGCTCAACTCATCGAGGCAGCCATCGAGCGCGGGATCGACGCTGCCTTGGCCGACCTAGCCCTTCCTGCACCGCAGGAACCAGCACCGCTGGAGCAGGTAGCGAAGGACTTGGAGGAGACCTTTGCGCTGTCGACGTGGGAGGAGATTTCCACAGAACTGGACAAGCGCCCGATGATTGCTGGTGAAGTGAAACGGCTCATGTCCGCGGCATGCCCAGCGGCGATCATTGCTGCCAACGAGCTTTTTGAGGCCGAGGCGAAGGTCGATGACATCCGCGAAGCTCTTTTGTTGGAGCTCAAGTTAGGCATGCACATGTACCGCCGTCCGGATTTTTCGGAAGGAGTACGGGCGGTTCTCGTGGACAAAACCCAGGATGCGCAGTTTAACCCGAGCACGGTTGAGGATGTTGACCCAGAGGAATTCCGCGCAATCCTCACCTCTTAGTCAGAAGCTAGAACCCGCGCTGGCGCCGGTAGGCCGCGCGGGCGCGCTGCTCATCAACACCTTGGGGTACGGGGATGCGCACCGTGGCGTCGATGGCGGCCGGCGTGGGTGCAGGCAGGCGGAAAGCGGGGGCGTCGGACAGCGCGAGGCCGTGGCGCCCATCCGGTAGGCGCACTGGCAAAAGCGTCCATAGGCCGAGGATAGGCATGGCCAGCTGTGGCAGACGGGCCTTACGGGCATGGGCAATGGGGACTCGAGCCCGGACAAGCTCAGGGATGGCTTGGTCGTAGGCGAAGCGCCGCACATTGCTTACTGCCTGTGCCGACGGGGTGGAGGCGAGTTTATCCGCCCAAGCCCATGTAAAGGTTCCAGCTGGTTCATCGAGCGTAGCGATAAGGTGTGCGGGAACCGTCAACGAGCCATAGGCGGTGGTGACCACGGTCCTTGACGTTTCAGGGTCGAGGTCTGCGTGGAGGTTGGGGAAGCGCCCATCGAGGAAGAAATTGTGCTCGGCGGCGAGGTAATGCGCATCCGCAAGAATATCTTGCGCAGTGAGGAAAGACTGCCCAGAGGGATGCGGGAGAGCAACAATGCGGGAGCCTTCAAACTGGGCGAGTGCGTCGGGATTATTGCTGGGCACGTTCATGTAGGACGCGAGCTCGGCGGTAGCAATACGCTCATCGACGCCTCCCTCGATCTCACCGCTCCGCTCCAACCCGGCGAGGATGACGGCAGTGGGATTCGGGGCGAGTTCCACGAAATCCACGGCGATGAGAGACTCGCCCGCAGCCTGGGGAACGCGCACGACAGGACGGTCACCAACGAGGCGGCGCGCGAGGCCGCGCAGGAGAGCAGTATCCGGCTGCGGGCCGTGGAACTCGGGGATATCAGAGTGCTCAGCCAATTCCGTGGCCCAGTGGAATTGGCCATCCTTCATGGTGGCTAGGCGCAGGCCTTCACAATCGTAGGTGCCGTTGGTGGTGGTGAAACGCACGGTTGCGCGCTGATCCAGAACAGGTCGATCCTCTTGCTCAGGCTGCTCTGTTTGCTCGACATTCTCTGCCTGATGCGGCTGGGCGGGAACGAAGTTGACCTCGACATCACTGACAGCGCCGAGGCGGCGAGCGAAGGCGGCGTCAATGCCGGCCTGGATAAATGCGCCGGCGGAGTACAGGTTCTTCGCTGAGTCCATAAGTGCTCCTTGACTGTTGCTCTTTAGTCCCTGCGGTAGGGATGCTCGATAGCCTCCTCATATGCGGCGAGGAGGGCCTGAGTGGATTCTACCCAGGAATACTTTTCTGCCTCGCAGCGGGCAGCAGCTCCCATGTTCTCTCGGCGTGCGGAATCCTGAAGCAGCTCAACCGCAGCGTTTGCCCAGGCAGCGTCCCCGGCATCAGGATCGATGAGGTGTCCGGTGACCCCTTCCTCAATGACGAAGGGAATACCACCTGCTCGCGTGCCGATGACGGGCACGCGTGACGCGAAAGACTCGAGAGCGACGAGCCCTAGTGTTTCAGTAGCGGACGGGAAGAGGAAGACATCCCCAGTCGCAAACGCCGCGGCCAATTCCTCACCGGAAAGATAGCCGGTGAAGACGGTGAAGGAAGGATCAAAGGTTTCCTTGAGCTCGTTGAGGAAGGGGCCGTCGCCGACGATGGCTAGACGGGCATCGTCACACTCAGCACGCACGAGACGCATCACGTTGTTGAGTCGCTTGAGATCCTTCTCCTTGGAGACACGGCCGATGTAAGTGAGAAGCGGCGCTTCAGGGTTGCCATCGGTAAGGCGGGTGCGCATCTCAGCGGTGGCCCGGGAGGGATGGTAGGTCTCAGTATCCACGGCCTTCGGCCACAACTTCACATTTCGAATTCCTACCTCGCGGGCCGTGTCCACCATGGGGCCAGAGGTACACAGGTTCACTGCAGCCTGATTGTGGAGATACTTGAGCGCGGCTTCAGTGAGCGGGCGTGTCCAACCGATGCCTAGGGCATCGACATACTCGGGGACGTTGGTGTGGAAGCTCGCCACGAGAGGGACGGCATCGCGCTGCGCGGCAAAAACACCGAGGGCGGCGGTCCAAATGGGGTTGACGGCATGGATGACATCGGGGTCGAAATCCCGAATCTCTCTGAAGAAGTTCCAGGAGGGCAAGCCAAACTTGATCTCTGGATAGACCCAGAGTGAGAGGCTCGGGATACGCGTGACTTCGAAGCCGGCATAGGTGTCAGGCGCCTTGCCTGTGGCAAAGATGCGGACCTCATGGCCCATTGCCGCCAGCTGATCTAGAGTGCGGGTCAGACGTGTGACCACGCCGTCAATTTTGGGCAGAAAAACCTCGGTAACGATCGCGATGCGCACGGGCAGATTAGGCCTTTGCTGCGTTATCGGCCGCGTCTACCGCGGTGTCAGGAACACCTGCGTGCTGCTGCTTGGTCCACAGGGACTGGGCCGGAATCTTAGAGCGATCGACGCGCTCTGCGTATTTGCGAGCAACATCCTCGACCTCATGGAGCAAACCTTCCGACAAGGTGGTGGGCTGCAAACCCAGTTCCAAGAAGGTGTCATTGGTAACGTGAAGCTCGTTTTCCGCGGACTCCTTGCGCGGGTTGGGCACGTAGGCTACCTCGGCGCCGGAAATCTTCGCGAGCAGCTCAGCCAGGTCACGCACGCGGTGGGTCTCAGTCATCTGATTAATGATTTTGACGCGCTCTCCACGTGCCGGCGGGTTATTCAGCGCGAGCTCGATGCAGCGCACCATGTCACGGATGTGGATGAACGCGCGGGTCTGACCACCGGTGCCGTGCACGGTAAGCGGATAGCCAATGCCGGCCTGGATGAGGAAGCGGTTGAGCACCGTTCCGTAGTCACCGTCATAGTCAAAGCGGTTGATCAGGCGCTCATCCTTCTGGGTCTGCTCCGTGTGGGTTCCCCAGATGATGCCCTGGTGCAGGTCCGTAATGCGCAGCTCATCGTTCTTGGCGTAGTAGGCAAAGAGGTGCTGGTCCAGCACCTTCGTCATGTGGTACACAGAACCCGGGTTGGAGGGGTAGAGGATCTGCTGCTTGACGACGCCACCTTCTGAAGTATCCACCTGTACGTCGAGGTACCCCTCCGGGATTTTCATACCGGCGGTGCCATAACCGTAGACGCCCATCGTGCCCAGATGCGCGACGTGAATGTCCTGCTCCGATTCCACGATGGCGGCGAGCAGGTTGTGGGTGGCGTTGATGTTGTTATCCACCGTGTAGCGCTTGGTGCGCGAATTTTTCATGGAATACGGCGCAGCGCGCTGCTCAGCGAAGTGGACGATGGCATCTGGGCGCTCGGTGGTGAGGAACTCCAGCAGGCCGTCATAGTCCTGAGCTACGTCAAGGTTACGGAAGCCAATGGTCTTGCCGGATACCTCAGTCCATGCTGCCAAGCGCTCCTCGATGGATACGATGGGAGTCAGCGATTCCGCACCAAGTTCCTTATCAATGGCGCGGCGCGACAGATTGTCTACGATGATGACCTCGTGGCCCTGGTCGGAGAGATAAAGGGAAGCAGGCCAGCCGCAGAAACCATCGCCGCCGAGAATCGCTACCTTCATAATTTATCTCTCCAGATCTCCATCGGGGGTCTTACCTATGGTGCCGCCAACGACGAAGGCAATTCCGTCGCGGCGGCAAACACACTTCGAAATACTTTACCGTTTACAGGCCTCACTTGTGCCGGAGCTGGGTAAACAGTGAGTGAATGTTTCCTAAGGCTGCAGAATGAGAGGTTTACCGAACGAAGCGGTGAAAATGCCTAATGAACCGGTTTGCTCAGGAGTACACCCAGCCTTGGTCAACGTTGGCTCAGAGCCTTGGTGGAGTGCAACCCTAGCTGCGGCTGCCTGTGACTGCAGGAGAACCGCCATCCTGAAAGGGGAGTGCTCGGGAAAGCGTGTGTGGCAGGCACTGACTACTTCACAAACAGCAGCTTTGTATGTCTTCTTCTCCTCGCGAGACATACTGAAATTCTCTAGGGCTTCGCCGAGGCGGAAAAGTGAGGGAAGCTGGAAAGCCAAGTTGTTGAGTATGCCAGCGGTGAAATGCAGGAGTGTGTGGGCCGACGAGCTGAAACAATTGTGAAAGGTGCGGGGGAGAGACCGCGACTTTCTTCGCCATATGTGTCAGGGGCGAGCATTTTTTAGTTCGCTTGCCCACAGGCTGCAACTGTGATGACTGCGCGCCCGTGGTGGGCGCTTAAGCCCTGCACGGTAAACTAACGCGCATGCTTGAAGCCGTGCTCAATGCCTTCGCCGATTCCGTCAACGCACTACTTATCGGCATACTGGTGGCCATCGGCATCATGCTTCCGCGGGGTGGCTACCGCAAGATTGCGCCTTTGGTGCTCGTCGGTGACTGGCTTGGCGTGCTTACTGCTGCGGCCGTGGTCATGTTCGTGTTCGTTGGCATCCAAGACAAGGTTGCCGCCGCACTGGAATCCCCGCTGCTCGGCTGGGGGCTCGTCATCATCGGACTAGGACTAGGCCTCTTGGCCTGGCGTTCCAAGGGCGAGCCCAATGAGATGGTGCAGAAACTCCTCGGCCCACTACGCACACCTTCACTCAGAACTGTTGCGGTGGGCTATGCCATGGGCGTTATCCAGTCCTTGACCTCCGTGCCCTTCTTCTATGGTCTCATGCACCTAGCAGCTGGAGATTTTAGCGACGCGGTTAAATATGGCGGTCTTTTCTTTTACGCCACCTTTGCGTTGTCCCTGCCCACGGTATGTGGGCTGTTCATTGCGCTCGTGCGCGCGAGACCCCACTCCTGGGCCGGCCGTGCCTTCGCCTGGGCGCGGGAAAACTCCAGCACAGTTGCGCTCTGGAGCGGCTACGGCGTGGCTGCCTTCCTGATGATCATGGGTATCTTCGCTTTGTTTTAGGGGCTCACCTTTTAAGTGATGCGACTGCTGTCCTAGCTTCACAGAAATGGAACTGACCTAGTTGCCAAAACTGTGGCTGATCTTGCAGGGCGGGCTCAAGAATTTTGGCAACTAGGGCAGTTACGGCGCTAGTCGTAGAGGACGGCGTCGAGGGGAAGGGAGGCGTCGACAAGCGCCTGATTCTGGGCAATCTCCACGTAGCGCGCGGCGTGTGGGATAAACGCGGCGGATTCCTCCTGACTTAACTTGCGGCGCACCTTGGCGGGCACCCCGGCTGCCAAGCTGCCGGCGGGAATTTCTTGCCCCTCCAGGACCACCGCGCCCGCGGCGATGAGCGAGCCCGGACCAATCAGTGAGCCGGACAATAGTGAGGATTTCATCCCGACGAGTGTGCCCGCGCCAACACGGGTGCCGTGCAGCATGGCCATGTGGCCTACCGTGACATCATCTTCCAATAAGCAAGGCTCACTGGATTCGACGTGGATGACGCAGTTGTCTTGGACGTTGACGCGGGCGCCCAAACGGATAGAGCCAACGTCCCCACGCAGCACGCTGCCGTAGAACACCGAGGAATTCGGGCCGATGGTGACGTCACCGATGATGGTGGCATTCGGGGCAATCCAGGCGCTGCGGTGGATGCGGGGAATGTGTCCTTGGAAAGGGAGGATGAGCATGGCGGGTGAACTTTCTTAAGAGCTGGTGGTTTCGACGGACACGGCGAGGGAGTCCGAAATTTCGTAGTCGCCAGGCTCGGCACTCAAATGTGCCAGGGCCTTCCTATCGGAAGGGGACAGAGCGATGGCCCACCCCCGCTTAGGATCATGAACGGGGCGCTGCGCAGTCGTTGTGGGGGTAAGGTGCAGCGTGGCTTGAGGACCACGTAGTTGTGCGGGCTCGCCGGAGCGCGCTACCTCACTCAGTACGTGTGCGCCGGCTGGGGAGGTAACCAGGATGATAAGCCCGCCGGCCGTGTGGACGGACAGCTGATCAATAGAGACCTCAACGGCGTGGGGATCCGGGGAGGCCAAGCGGACGCCAGGGGAACCGTCGAGCTTATCGATGACACTTCGAACCGCAGTAAATAATCCCATGGCGTGATCCTAGCGTGGGGGTACCATCGGGCACTGTGATTGACGCGAAAGATACAGCACTAGTCATTGAAGGCGGTGGCATGCGCAATTCCTATACCGCCGCGTGCATCGTCAAACTCTTGCAAGAGGAGGTGGAATTTGGCTGGGTCGGGGGCGTGTCCGCAGGCTCCTCACACACCGTGAACTTCCTTTCCCGCGACGTGTGGCGCTCAGAGGAATCCTTCGTGGACTTTGCCAAGAACCCCAGCTTCGGTGGTCTGGGATCGTTGTTGCGCGGAAGTGGCTACTTTAACGCGGAATTCATTTATGAGAAGGCTGCTGACCAGGACATGCCTTTCGATTGGGAGGCCTTCCAGGCCAACCCTGCGCAGATGTGTATTGCTGCTGCCCGCGCCGATACCGGGGAGAGCGTCTACTGGGGGCGCGAGGATATTGACACCCAAGAGGATCTGATGGTGCGGGTACGTGCGTCCTCCACCTTGCCGCTCATCATGCCAATGCGAGTGATCGATGGCGCTCCCTATGTCGATGGCGCCATGGGCGAGTCCGGTGGCATTCTCATCGAGCAGGCGGAGAAGGCGGGGTTTAAAAAGTTTCTCTTTTTAGGGTCCAAACCGCGCGGCTATGTGCGGCCCAAGGTGGCGCGCCCCACGGCACTGCGCCGAGTATTCCGGAAGTACCCAGCGGTGGCGGAAGCCATGATTACCCGGCCTCCGAAGTACAACGCTTCCAAGGACCGGCTTCTCGAATTGGAGAAGGAAGGTCGTGCTCACCTCTTCTTCCCTGAGGACATGCAGGTATCCTCCACTGAGCATGATGTGGCGAAACTGCGCGCCAATTTCGACGCTGGTCGCACACAGACCTACGCTGAGTGGCCTGCTTGGCGGGAGTTCCTGACCACGTAGCTCTTCGTTACTACCGGACGGCGGTGCTCGTCGGCCTCGAGATATGAGACGTTCCTCTCATGTATTTATGGCAACATCTTGTGAAAAGCCTGTGCGCTGCACTGATGATCAGTAAGCGATAGAGATACACATTCCGCCACGTGGAATTTCCCGCCCACTTTCCTAAAATTACTGACCGTGATGTCACTATTTGATGGAAATATTTGGCTGAGCATCTTTTTTATTGCGTTGCTCGGCACATTGTTCGGGATGATTCCCTTTGGCCCGCTGCGCTTTGGCGTAGCGGGTACGTTGTTCGTTGGCTTGGCCTTCGGCGCCTTCATTGAGCTTGACGACACAATCCTTAGTAGCCTGCAGGAAATGGGCCTTGGCCTCTTTATTTACATGCAAGGCTTGTCCGCCGGTGAGCGCTTCTTTAGCGGCTTTTCGGCGCAGCTTAAGCACATGATTACAGCTGCGATTGCGGTGATTGTTGCTGCTGGAGTAGCCCTGCTGGCAGGCGGATGGCTGGGATTGTCCCCGTTGCTTTCGGTCGGTGTGTTCTCTGGTGCGACGACCTCAACGGCGTCGCTTGCCGTGGCACAGCAACAAACTGGTGAGGACCTGCCGGCCGTGGGGTATTCCTTGGGCTACCCGGTGGGTGTGGCCGTGGCCATTTTGCTCGTGGCGTTTCTGCTTAAGCAGTCGTGGCCTGGAAAGAAGGACCAGGATAATTCCGCGGAGGAAATTTTCCGCTCCCGCACCATTCGCGTGACAAAGAACATCACCTACGATGAGCTGCTTGAGCGTTTTGAAGATCACTTTGTTATTGCAACGATCCGCCGCGGCAACACCAGGATGGTCGCCGGCGATCATCCGGATATCCGGAAGGGCGATATACTGCGCGTTCTGGTGACGAAGGCCAAGAAGCATGAGCTTACCGACGCCCTGGGTAAGCGCCAGCCCCAAGTTCCTTTTGTGGACAAGCGCTTGGTCATTGAGAACATCGTGGTGTCGAACTCAGACATTGCTGGTCGAACGGTTCAGGAGCTCAACCTTTTCCAGCGCTATGGCGGACGCATTGTCCGAATCCACCGCGGCGATGACGAGTTCCTCGCAAGCTTTGATACCCACCTCGACGCCGGTGACCGTGTGGACATCATTGTGGAACAGGACCGCTTGGGTGATATCCGCGATTACTTCGGTGATTCGGTCCAAAGCTATTCGCAGTTGAACTGGGTTGCTGTCGGCGGTGGCCTATTCTTGGGTTACCTTGTCGCACTCATCGTCATTCCGATGCCTGGTGGTGCCTCCTTCGAGCTAGGTTTTGCACTTGGGCCGCTCATTGTGGGCCTAATTCTCGGCGCGCTGCACCGCACACGCCATGTGCCTTGGAAGGTGCCGGCTTCCATTAACACCGCTTTCCAGCAGTGGGGCCTGGTTATCTTCCTCTCCTCAGTGGGTCTTGCCTCTAGTGAAGCTTTCCAATCCACGGCTTTTTCCTGGCTGGGCCTCAAGTGCATGGCGCTTGCTGCCATTGTCACCGTGGTTGCCATCGCTATCTTCAGCGTGGCCAGCCGGTTCCTTGGTCAGTCGGAGACCCGCACTGCTGGGGGCATTTCGGGTATCTTCGGTCAGCCAGCAGTGGTCAACTATGCCACGGGGATGAGCTCTGACTCCCGCATCATGACCGGCTATGCTGCCACCATTGTGGTGGCGCAGATCATCAAGATCGCGATTATCCCCATCATGCTGACCCTGTAGGAAGGTTTTTCACCGCGAGACGCCTCGGCGCGGCTTAGTCCGCCACCAGCGTCTCGATGGTGAGCTCCGGGTGCTCCTTCTCAATGAAGGCCAGCTTCCACTTATCGCCGAAAAGCGCGATGAGTTCGCCGTCGGTGCGGGTGAAGATTTCTACTCCACGCTGGCGGCCCAGCTCGGGGGCTGACTCGGCGTCGGTACGGCGGGCCACGGAGTAGGGGATAGGCTCGGTGATGGTCTCCACGTTGTACTCGACGTCCATGCGGGCCTGCATGACTTCGAACTGCATGGGGCCGACCGCGGCCATGACAGGGGCTGCGTCACCGCGGGTATCGTTGCGCAGAATCTGGACAACGCCCTCGGCAGCGAGCTGATCCAAGCCCTTGCGGAAGGCCTTGTAATCACCCAGGGATTTTGCACGCAAAATTTGGAAAGCCTCCGGTGCGAACTGCGGCATGGGCTTGAACTGCACCTTCTTGCCCGTATAGATGGTGTCACCTGGGGCCAGAGAACCGGCGTTGACGAGACCCACGATATCACCCGGGTAAGCAGTGTCCACGGTGTCACGCGTGCGGCCAAACACCGTCAATGCGTACTTGGTGGAGAAGCTGCGGCCGGACTGGGCATGATTGACCTGCATACCGCGCTCAAATTCGCCGGAGACCACGCGCATGAAGGCGAGGTTATCGCGGTGCTTGCGGTCCATACCTGCCTGCACTTTGAAAATGACACCCGCGAAGTCATCGGTGACCTCGCGGACCTCATCGATTGCGGCAGCGCCGCCCGTGCCGGCGGCTTCAATGGCCTGAGGATCAGAATCGCGGGAAGCCGGAGCTGGGGCAATAGCGCAGAGCGTATCGAGGATTTGGTGCACGCCGAAGTTCAGCATGGCAGAGGCGAAGATGAGCGGGGAGGTCACGCACTGTTCAAAGAGCTCTTGGTCGTGCAAAGCACCGTCGGCAGCGAGAAGCTCCGCCTCCTCGACGGCGGTCTCCCACGCGTCCTCTTCTTTCGAGGCGGCGTCGGCAGGCGCGTAGTGCTCCTCCGGAGCGATGGTGGAACCACCCGCAGTGCGCAGGAAGTGAATGTACTCATCCACCTCGCCATCGGCGGTGACGTGGGCAAGTCCGCGGAAATCGCCGGCAATGCCCACTGGCCAGTACAGCGGGGTGGGCTGCAGCTGAATTTCGTTCACGATCTCATCGACAAGCTCCAGCGGCTCGCGGCCCACGCGGTCCCACTTGTTAATCACCGTAATAATCGGAAGGCCACGGGCTTTACAGACACGGAAGAGCTTGAGGGTCTGGGGCTCGAGGCCCTTGGCGGCGTCGATAAGCATCACTGCGGCGTCCACCGCCGTGAGCACACGGTAGGTATCCTCCGAAAAGTCCGCGTGGCCCGGCGTATCAACGAGGTTGATCATGTAGGGCTCGCCCTCATAGCCCTCCGGTGCGTACTCGAACTGCAGAGCAGAGGAAGCCACGGAGATACCGCGGTCTTTCTCCATCTCCATCCAGTCAGAGACCGTGGACTTGCGGTTGCCCTTGCCGTGCACCGCGCCGGCCTCATTGATGACGTGCGCATGCAGTGCCAGCGCCTCCGTCAGCGTGGATTTACCAGCATCCGGGTGGGCGATGACGGCGAATGTGCGGCGGCGGGAAGCTTCGGAGGCAATACTCATGCGGGTTAGTTTAGCCGCTGGGTGCTACCACTCCACATCGAGCTGGCGGGCCAGATCATCAAAGACACGCCGCGCCACGGAGCGGTTCTTCGCAATCGGGCGCTTGAGCCCCGGCTTACGCTTCTGGTTGTAATACTCACCGGACTCAAAATGGATGCCCGGGGTACCGGTGAGGAAGAAAGCGAGGTTCTCGCCACCCTGGTCCGCGGAGCCAAATCGCTTGCCCATCGCGCTGGCGTAGAGCTTGCTCGTTGTGCTCGTGGACGTTGTGCCAAACCCAGTCTTGAGCACGCCGGGGTGGAAGGCCACGGAGGTAATCCCGTGGGCGTCGATGTAGCGGGTGAGCAAAATATCCCCCAACTTCGCGTTACCGTAGGCACGCTCCGCGGTGAACTTCTCAAAGGTATTCGGGTCACCTGGGTCAAAGGAGGACATGACCATATTCGCTACGGAGGACGTCTGGACAACGGTAGCGTCGCTTTCCCGGAGGGTATCGCGCAGCAGGGAAGTCAACAGGAAAGGAGCCACAACATTGACCTGCCAGGTGCGCTCAAAGCCGTCTGCGGTGGCGAAAGGGCCGTCAAAAATACCGCCGGCGTTATTGCCCAAGGCATGGATCTGCTCGTACTGACTCAGCTCCTCCGCAAGACGGCGCACCTGACCCAAAGATTCATAATCAGCCACGTGATAGTTCGCCCCGAGTTCCTCAGCCACAGCCTTCGTCTTCTCCGGGTTGCGGCCCACGAGGACGAGCGTGTCCTGCGGGCGGCGCTGATGCAGAATACGGGCGGCCGAGGCACCCACTCCGTTGGAGGCTCCGGTAATAACGATGGTCCGGGGTTCGTGGTGCGAGGGCAAGGTGTGGCTCATACCTGGATAGTGTAGGGCGATTCTCGCGGATGCGCGGGGTTAGTTTCTTTTAATTTACGCGGGAGTGGATCTCGTTCTGGGCCTTGGATAGCCCCTCGGCGACGATGAGGCGGGCCGCGTCGGCTGCGGTGGCGATGGAGGATTCGAACTCTGGGGAGGCGTCGACAGGCGCGAGCACCCACTCCGGAATTGACCCACCCTTGCTTGGGCGGCCAATACCCACTCGGACTCGCAGGTAATCGCGGGTCCCCAGGCGCTCAGTGAGGGACTTCAAACCGTTGTGACCATTCTCGTTGCCGCCCTTCTTGAGACGCACTGTACCGGAAGGCAGGTCGAGCTCATCATGGATGACGATGATGCGCTCTGCGGGTACTCCCAGCTGCTCGGCGAGTGGAGCAATCGGATCGCCGGAGAGGTTCATATAGGTGTGGGAGCGCACCACCAGCGCCGTGGTGTCCTCCACGGTGAAAGATGCGACGCTGAGCTTGTGTCCCCTGACCGGCTCAAGAACGTCTCCGGCCTGGGCAAGGAGATCATCAACCGCCATGTAACCCACGTTGTGGCGCGTTGCAGCATACTTCGCGCCGGGATTGCCCAGGCCCACGATGAGCCACTCGGCGCTCAGGTTCGCTGGGTCCAGTCCAGCGGCCTTCTGAGATGAGCGCGCGGACTCGCGGCCGAAGAGGCGGGTAAAGAAGTCACGGAGTACGGACACAATTACTTCCTTCAGGAATTTTCTCTAGTCTGGGGTCATGCCTAAGCTTCTTGAGACTATCACTTGCCCGGTTCTACCTGCTCCGATGGCTGGCGGTCCCACCACACCTGCCTTGGTCCGAGCCGCACAGCAGGCAGGTTCCTTCGGAGCGTTGGGACTAGGAAGTGCATCCGTCGAGGCCGCGCAGCGCGCCATCGAAGACTGTGCTGGCATGCGCTTTGGCGTTAATCTTTTCTATCCGCAGCGCGAACTAACTGCAGCCGAACACGCCGCTGCGGAATCCCTTGCAACCGAGGAGAACGCTGTGCTTTCCGACGTCTCCCTGGCCTTCGGCTGGCACGAAAAACTTAGCGCCGCACTCAATGGCGGGGCAGCGGTTCTGTGGTCCATGTTTGGTGCATTTACTACAGAAGAGGTGGAGCGCATCCACGCTGCGGGCGCGGAAGCTTGGACCACGGTGACTACCCCAGAAGAAGCGGCTGCGGCTACTGCTCGGGGTGTCGATGTCCTGTGCGTGCAGGGACCCGAAGCCGGAGGGCACCGCGGAGTGTGGGACCCCGCTGCGGAGCCAGACCAGCGCCCGCTGGCAGAGCTTGTCGCTGCGGTACATGACGTCACCGATCTCCCGCTCATTGCCGCAGGAGGACTCCGCACGTCAGAGGATGTTGCGACAGCGTTGAGCTGGCCGGGCGTGCGCGCAGTAAGTTGTGGCTCAGCCTTCCTTCTCAGCGAAGAAGCCGGAACCAGTGAGCGTAACCGGGAACTCCTGCGCTGTGGTGGTGACACTGTGTCCACCCGTGCGTTTTCCGGCCGCTATGCCCGCGGGCTGGAAACGGCGTACACCCGCGCCCACCCTGACCTGCCTTTGGTTTACCCGTACCTTAATGCGGTGCTCAAGCCGCGGCGCGCCCGTCACGACGCGGAGGTTGACTACTGCCTCGTAGGTACCCAGGTGGAGAAACTTAACGGGGGTAGTGTGGCCCAGATCCTCGGCCAACTGCTCCCAAACGGGCATGTATAGCAGTTAATATTTACGGTTGAACAGAGTTTTACACCCTCTTTGACGAGAAAAGGATTAAAGCACGTGACTGTAACCCCGCACATTGGGCACGAGGACTGGAACGAACGCCTGGAGCGAGCACAGGAGATGATCCCGCTCATCCACCAGCTGCACCGCAACAACAATGTCGTGACCTCCATTTACGGCCGCATGCTTATCGGTGTGACGGATATCGACATCATCAAGGCTCACCGCTACGCCCGCCGCATTGCCGAGCGTGAGCTCTCCACTGCTGAGACCCTTCCTATCCTCAAGGAACTGTGCGCGATGAACCTGGGCACCGCCTCCGTTGACTTGGGCCGTCTTGCCACTGGTTTCGCAGAGTCGGGCTCCGATAACCTGTCGAACTACCTTGAGGAAACCCTTGTGGACCTCGTGGGCGCTGCCGTGGACAAGGAATCCAAGGATGTTGTGCTCTACGGCTTCGGCCGTATCGGCCGCCTTCTGGCTCGCATCCTCATTGCCCGTGAAGCTGCGTACGGCGGTGTCCGTCTGCGCGCCATCGTCGTGCGCAAGAAGAGTGATACTGACATTCTGAAGCGCGCCTCCCTCCTGCGCCGCGACTCCGTCCACGGTGCCTTCAACGGCTCCATCGCTGTGGATGAGGAGAACGAGGTCATCTGGGCTAATGGCACCAAGATTCAGATGATTTACGCCAACAACCCGGCTGAGATCGACTACACCCAGTACGGCATTGACAACGCCATCGTTGTGGACAACACCGGTGTTTGGCGTGACCGTGATGGCCTGTCCCAGCACCTGCAGTCCAAGGGCGTGTCTCGCGTGCTGCTCACCGCGCCGGGCAAGGGCGATCTTAAGAACATCGTCTACGGCATCAACCACGGTGACATCGAAGAGTCTGACCAGATTCTCTCTGCCGCATCCTGCACCACCAATGGCATCACCCCAGTGCTGAAGGTCATCAATGACCGTTACGGTGTTGTCCACGGTCACGTCGAGACCGCGCACTCCTTCACCAATGACCAGAACCTCATTGATAACTTCCACAAGGGTGACCGTCGCGGCCGTGCCGCCGGCCTGAACATGGTTCTTACTGAGACCGGCGCTGCTAAGGCAGTGTCCAAGGCGGTTCCGGAATTTGAGGGCAAGCTCACCGGTAACGCCATCCGCGTTCCTACCCCGGACGTGTCCATGGCGGTGCTCAACCTCGAGCTGGAGAAGGAAGTAGACCGCGATGAAGTCAATGACTTCCTGCGCAACGTCTCCCTGCACTCTGACTTGCGCCAGCAGATCTCCTACATCGCCTCCCCGGAGGTTGTCTCCTCCGACTTCGTGGGCTCCACCCACGCCGGCATTGTTGACGGCCTAGCCACCATCGCTACTGGCAAGCACCTCGTGCTGTACGTTTGGTACGACAATGAGTTCGGCTACTCCAACCAGGTTATTCGCATTGTCGAAGACCTCGCGGGCGCCCGCCCAGCGGTGTACCCGAAGCGCGTTGACGTTTCTGAGCTCTAAGAGTTCACAACACTGACCGCCCTCACCCGCGTTTGGTGAGGGCGGTTTCTGATGCCCTAAGTCCTCCTTAACCCGCACAAGAGAAGAAGGCCCTCACCGGGGAAAATCACTACCTAGACGGAATGCTAGGGAGAGTTTCTGCCGGTGAGGGCCGCTGCGTTAGCGAGAAGGCCCGAGGTGTTTACTTTTTCTTGCCCTTCTTATGCTTCTTCTCGGACTTCTTATCAGCCTTCTTGCGGTTGACCTTGTCGCGCTCCAGTTCAGCAGCAACGTCTTCAACATACGCAAAGTCGTTGCGTGGCGGACGCTCGTACTCGGCTTCTTCCTCTGGGCGCGATGGGATCTCCGGGATATCCTGTTCGACGTGCTGGTAGGGGATGGTCTTAAGGATGTGGTTGATTACGTTGATGCGGGAGCGCTTCTTGTCCTCAGACTCCACGGTGTACCACGGCGAGGTGGGAGTATCCGTGTGGACGAACATCTCATCCTTAGCGCGGGAGTAGTCCTCCCAGCGAGTAATGGACTGAAGATCCATGGGGGAGAGCTTCCAGCGGCGCAGCGGATCATTGCGGCGCGACTTGAAGCGGGCAATCTGTTCCTCGTCGGAGACAGAGAACCAGTACTTGAGAAGGATGATGCCATCTTCAATGAGCATGTGCTCCAGCAACGGTGCCTGGTGGAGGAAACGGACATACTCCTGCTGGGAGCAGAAGCCCATGACGCGTTCCACACCGGCGCGGTTGTACCAGGAGCGGTCGAAGATGACGATTTCGCCCGCGGTGGGTAGCTTTTCGATGTAGCGCTGGAAGTACCACTGGCCAGCCTCACGGTCCGTGGGCTTGGGGAGGGCCTCGATGCGGCAGGTACGCGGGTTGAGATACTGCGTAATGCGCTTGATGGCGGAACCCTTACCAGCAGCGTCGCGGCCTTCCATGATGATGACCACGCGGGCGCCGGTCTCAACTACCCACTGCTGCATCTCGACGAGCTCAGCCTGGAGGCGCTTGAGCTCCTCCTCGTAGGCCTGCTTGTCGAGCTTAGGGGGTTTGGAGGGAGACTTCTTTGTTGAACTCATACCCTCAAACCTACCCTTAAGCTGGGGAAATACCTAAAACAGGCCGCTGGTAGGCAGCCCGAACGGGGGGTGAAAAGGGTATTTAGTCAACCTCGTGGTTGGTCACCGTGCCGTTGGTGGCATCGACGTCGAATTCATGCTCTTGGCCGTGTGCTGTGAATTCAATCTCCCAGTGTGGGCCCCTGGCGTCGTCACCGTCATCGAGCTCGACTTCCTTCTCTGTCACGGCGCTTGCGTCAACGCCGGCGTGAGCATAAGCGGCGGCGAGAGCATCCTCGCTGGAGATAGTGCCGGACGTGGTGGCATTATCTGCCGCTGGATCGCCGGCATTCGTGGTTCCTGCCGGCTGATCATCCTGATCATCTTGATCGTCGTGGTCATCGTCGTTCTGTTCAACGACCGTCGTCACCGGCGCCTCGGTCACTGTTTCGACTGGGGCCGGGGTCGTGGCGGCGGGTGCCGTTTCGGCATCATCGTCAGAGGAACATGCGGTCAGTGCAGCGGTAGCGCACAGGGCGATGCCGGCGGCGGTGAAACGGAAACGATGAGTCATAAAAGGCTCGTCCTTATGATGTCTGGGACATGGTGTTAACGACCGTAACGAAAGTAGTGAATACTTGCCGAAACCCCTGCGCACAGCTGAATATTAACTGTCCCGGCACGCGCAGCCTTCCCCGCAGCCAGCAGAGGGCGGCTCACCGACGTGCGTGGTACTCTCAATTGCTCCCAAGCCGTCGATGCTAATGCGCGTTACCGACCCATCTCCCAGCATCGCGTCCTCGCCGCGCGCAAAGCCAACACCTTCCGGAGTACCGGTGGCGATCACGTCCCCAGGGTTGAGTGGATACAGGGAGGAACAAAAGGCGATGAGCTCCGCCACGGAGAAGATGAGGTCATCGGTGTTATCGTCTTGGCGCACCTGGCCGTCGACAGTCGTAGTGAGCCGCGCGCCACGGCCAGGTGCCCACTCGTCTGCGGTGGTGAGCCACGGCCCGAAACCAGCCGTGCGGTAAAAGGACTTTCCTGCGTGGAACTGGGAGGTGGCGCGCTGGTAATCGCGCAGAGTGTAGTCATTCATAATGGCGTAGCCCGCGACATGGTCCACGGCATCAGCCACGCGCACGCGGTGCGCACGAGTGCCGATGACTACCGCGAGTTCGCCCTCATAGTCCAGCTTCTTCGTGGCGAAGTCGGGGATGTAGACATCATCAAAGGGGCCAGTGAGGGCCTCAGGAAACTTGACGAAGAGCGTGGGCTGGGTGGGCAGCTCGCGGCCCATTTCCCGAGCATGCTTGGCGTAGTTCACGCCCACGCAGATAATCTTGCCGGGCGTGGGGATGACGGGTGCTAGGTCGGCATTATCGAAGACGACGGGCTCGCCGGACAGCTGCGCGGCTTTGCGCCAGTCCGGGCTGGTAAGCAGCTTGCCGACGTCCTCGTAGTCCAACTCCGTGGCCACATTCGGACCGTCGATGCGGATGGCGCAGGTGCCAAAACTGGTGCGGAGAGTAGCGAGCTTCATGGCCGCTAGTCTAGCGCGCGAAGAATCTCCTCCACCGCATCCGCACACATGATGGGAACGTCCTGAGCCTCCTGCTTGGTCCAGGGCTTTAGCACGAAAGAAGCCGGGTCCATACGGCCTGGTGGGCGGCCAATGCCCACGGACAAGCGCTGATAGTCCTTAGTGCCCAAGGATTTTGTTGTCGAGCGCAAGCCATTGTGGCCGCGGTCTCCGCCGCCGAGGCGGAGCTTGATGGCGGCAAAGTCGAGCTCCAGCTCGTCGTGGATCACGATGATGTGGTCGGGGACGACGTTGAAGTACTGCGCCAAAGCTTTAATTGGTCCGCCGGACAGATTCATAAAGCATCGCGGTTTGGCAATGATGACCTTCGTGGCAGCGCCGCCCTGCCCATGGCGTGCCTCGGCAACATCAGTGTTTGTCTTCTTGTGGACGGAGAACGAAGCATATAGTTCGTCGGCCAGTTCATCGGCGACGTCGAAGCCGATGTTGTGGCGCGTACCGGCATACTTCGGGCCCGGGTTGCCCAGTCCTACGACGAGATATGGAGAAGAAGTCACGCGCACCATTTTAGGCAGGAAAGGCGAGAAAACGGCGAACCGCGCCCCCGCTCCCTAGCATGTGGGGAGCGACAGCGCGGTGCGTATGAGGGGGGTAGAGGATTACTCCTCGTCCTCGCCGTCCTTCTCCTCCTCGGCAGACTCAGAGCCCTCTTCCTCGGAGTCAGCGCCAGCCTCGGCGCCGCCTTCCTCAGCAGCCTCAGCAGCTGCCTCGAGCTCCTCGTCAACCTCCGGCTCGGAGATGGAGACGATGACGGTGTCTTCCTCGGCTACCAGGGTGGTGCCCTCCGGCAGGGTGACGTCGCCGGCGGTAACAACGGCGCCATCCTCGAGACCCTCGATGGATACGGTGAGCTCTTCCGGAATGTTGAGAACGTCTGCCTCGACGAGCAGGACGTCTGCATCCTGGATGAACATGAGGCCCGGAGCCGGCTCGCCCTCGAGGACAACCGGAACCTCAACCTCAACCTTCTCGCCACGCTTAATGGAGAGCAGGTCGATGTGGTCGATGTTGAAGGTCAGAACGTTCTGGTCGATGTTCTTGACCATGACGAGGTGCTGCTCGCCCTCGAGCTCGAGCTCGAAAACTGCGTTGACACCGTTGTTGCGGACCAGAGCGGTGATCTCCAGGCGGTCAACAGCGAAGTGCAGGACGTCAACGGCGTGGCCGTAGACAACGCCCGGCACCTTGCCAGCGGCGCGCAGACGGCGAGCAAAGCCCTTACCAAACTCGGAACGAACTTCGCCCTTGATGACTGGACGGGTGTTAGCCATGTGTAATCTCCTTGAAGTATTCGGTGCGGCGAGAGCTTTTGCTGAAACCATATAGATACGACAAAAGCCTGCCGATGGACGTCTTGGACGAGTCATCGCAGGCTTAATTCAAGATTCACTGCTTAACTTGTGCTATCGCGTCGATAACGGATTTCTCCCTCGCCGAGACTCAGAAGATTTTAGCAGCAGCGTTGTCGTGGAACCAAATCCTAGTTGGTTTCGAAGAGCGTGGTCACCGAACCATTCTCGAAAATTTCGTGGATGGTGCGCGCCAGCAGCGGGGCAATCGACAGCACCGTGAGGTTCTCCCAGCCTTCCGTAGACTGCGGCAGGGTATCGGTCGTGATGACCTCTTCGGCACCGCACTGCGAGAGGCGCTCGCGGGCCGGGTCGGAGAACACACCGTGGGTGCAGGCGATAATGACGGTCTTGGCGCCGGCCTCCTTGAGGACATTGACTGCGCCGGCGATGGTGCCGCCGGTGTCAATCATGTCGTCGAGAAGCACGCAGTCCTTGCCCTCCACGTCACCAACAACGCGGTTGGACACCGTCTTGTTGGCTTCAGTATTAGAACGGGTCTTGTGGACGAAGGACAGCGGGGCATCACCCAACTCATGCGCCCACTTCTCCGCAACCTTGACACGGCCAGCATCGGGGGAGACCACCGCGAGGTTGTCCAGCGGGTAGTTCTTCTTGATGTGGTCCACCAGGATCGGCATGGCGTGCATGTGATCGACCGGGCCATCGAAGAAGCCCTGGATCTGGTCGGTGTGCAGGTCCACGGACACGATGCGGTCCGCGCCGGCGGCGGCGAGCAGGTCCGCCACCAGACGGGCGGAAATGGGCTCGCGGCCCAGGTGCTTCTTATCCTGGCGTGCGTAGGGGTAGAAGGGCAGGATGGCGGTGATGCGCTTGGCGGAGCCGCGCTTGAGAGCATCAATCATGATGAGCTGCTCCACCAGCCACTTGTTGAGAGGCTGGGTGTGGGACTGCATCACAAAACAGTCGGCACCACGCACGGATTCCTCGAAGCGGATGAAGATTTCGCCGTTGGCGAAGTCGCGGGCGGTGGTCGGAACCAGGTCGGTCTTGAGCTCCTTGGCCACAGCTTCCGCCAACGCCGGGTGTGCACGCCCGGTGAAGAGCTTCATGTTCTTGCTGCTGCCGGTAACCTTGCCAGTCATCAGTAAATATCCTTTTACGTGTTGTTAGTTGGTGGTGTGGTCGTCATCCGAGGAGCCCTGGGCCTTGTCCGCAGCGTCTGCCGCAGGCGTGCCCGGGCGCTTCTTCTGAACCCAGCCCTCGATGTTGCGCTGCTTGCCGCCGGAGACGGCGAGTGCTCCTGGGGGCACATCGTCCTTAATCACTGTACCTGCCCCAGAGTAGGCACCATCACCCACGGTGACGGGGGCGATGAACATGGTGTCGGAGCCAGTGCGCACGTGGCTGCCGATGGTGGTGTGGTGCTTGTTGACGCCGTCATAGTTGACGAAGACGGAGGAGGCACCGATGTTGGAGTAGTCCCCCACGGTGGCGTCGCCGATGTAGGTGAGGTGCGGGACCTTGGTGCCGCGGCCGATCTGGGCTTTTTTGGCCTCGACGAAGCCGCCAAGCTTGCCCTCCTGGCCCACGATGACGCCGGGACGAATGTAGGTGAACGGCCCAACCGTGGCGTCCGTGCCGATGACGGAATCGAAGCCGTGCGTGCGCACGACGCTGGCGCCTGCACCGACCTGCATGTTGGTCAGGGTGGTGTCGGGGCCAACCTCGGCACCATCGGCGATAGTGGTCGCGCCCCACAGCTGGGTGTTGGGGTGGATGGTGACATCCTGGCCAATCGTGACGTTTACCCCAATCCAGGTGGTCTCAGGGTCAACGATGGTGGCGCCGCCGCGCATGGCCTTCTCCACCATGCGGCGTTTGAGCAGACGCCCTGCCGCAGCGAGCTGTACGCGGTCGTTGACTCCCGACAGCTCATCGGGGTCCGCAGCAACGTGGGCGCCGACGCGGTGGCCAGCCTCGCGAGCAATCTCCAGCACATCGGTGATGTAGAGCTCGCCCTGGGCGTTGTCGGAGTTGAGCTTGGTGAGAGCATCACGCAGCACGGCGCCATCGAAGGCGAACACGCCGGAGTTGACCTCACGCACTGCACGCTGCTCTTCAGAGGCGTCTTTCTGCTCCACGATGGCGGTCACAGAGTCATCCTCAGCGCGCAGGACGCGGCCGTAGCCGGTCGGATCCTCCAAGGTCATGGATAACACGGTGACCGCATTGCCTTGGCCTGTATGGCTCTCGTGCAGCTCGCGCAGGGTCTCTGGGCGCAGCAGGGGAACGTCTCCATTGGTGACAATGACGGTGCCATCGAAGTCCGGCAACGCGCTCAGGCCGCATTGCACAGCATGACCGGTGCCATTCTGTTCTTCCTGAACTGCCTGAGAGACCTCACAATCGAGCTCTTCAGCAATGGCGTCAACAGCCGGGGAAACTTGGTCACGCTGGTGGCCGACGACGACCACAAGGTGTTCCGGATTGAGTCCCCCAGCCGCATGAAGTGCATGGCCGAGCAGTGACCGCCCGCCAATCTCATGCAAAGTCTTCTGGGTTGAGGATTTCATGCGGGTGCCCGCGCCGGCAGCGAGGACAATGGCGGCGCAGTCGGTTGTTTCAGCCACGAGTGTGTGCGTCTCCTGTGTTGGGGGTGTCAGGACTTACTGGGATTCATCATAACGCGCTTGCATTAGTTTCCGTGAGAAACCTCCGGAAGCGCACGCGCACGCCACGCTCCGAGCAGGCCCACAACAGCAAGAAAGAGGATAGCCGCAGATGGTCCCGCCAAGGCGATGGCAGCGGAAATTCCACCGACGATGAGGAGGATGACACCCATCATGGTGTTGGCAGCGCCCACGTAGCGGGTGCGCTTGTCCTCACCTGCCATGTCCACGACATACGTCTTGCGGGCCACGCGGATGCCAGCGTGTGCCAGATTGACCAAGAAGAATCCGATGGGCAGGGCCCACGCGCTTATCGACGTCGGCGCCCACGCCGCACACGCCACAATCGCCAGCAGGATCACTGCAGCAAAGCCGGCCGCCCAGGACATGACCAGGCGGGAGGATTTATCCGAGAGCACGCCGGATACCCGTCCACCGACGAGGCTGGCCAGACCGGAAGCCAAGACGAAGCCGCCGAGGCCACTCAGCGCCTGCGAACCAACGCTTTGGGAGAGTACGACAATAAAGGACGTCGATAGCGCAGAGACTAAGAGCAGCGCACGAACGTTGACGAAGCTGCGGAAACGCTTGTCCTTGGTGTAGAGCTGCCAGGTGTCCTTCCACCAGCTGGTGTTCATGCCCTTCTGGCCGGTGTTCTCCGGCACGGGCTCATCGATAGTGCGGAAGACCACTGCGGCGAGGAACCACGTGGCTGCGCCAATAGCCAAAAGAACCGCCAGCCCCCAGCGAGGCAGCTCGCCCAAGAAAGCGAGGACACCGCCGGTGATCAGCGTGACGGCACCACCCAGCTGCGTTGCACGGCCGGTGACAACACCGCGGCTGCCCTTCGAAATGGTGCGTCCCTGGACGTCCTTGCCGGTCAGCGAACACAGCGCGCGCAGAAGCGCGAGCACAGCCAGGGCGAGGCAGACGATGAGGCCGAGGAGGGGGCCGTCGAGAAGCACGGCGGCTGCCGCGATGATCGCCGCACACACGCCCTGTCCCACCGAGCCCAGCAACCACAGGCGTTTGCGGGCCGGATGCGAGGTCACCCACGGGGTCAGCGCCGCCTGCGGGAGCATCGACCCAGACTCACGCAACGGAACAAGAAGACCGGTAAAGAAACCGGGCACACCTGCCGCACTAAAAAGCCAGGGCAGGACGGTCTTTCCAGATAGCAGCTGATCGCCCACGCCCTGCAGTCCGTTGGACCAGACAAACTTCCGAGCATTAGCGGATTCTTTCGCGGGAAGAGACATGACTGTGATCTTAAGCCCGACTACGCCAATGCGAAGGTTAAGGTTTGCCTGACCGCCTAGTGTGAGAGGCATGTCTGTCTCTGTGTCGCGCCCTGTGTCCCGCCGAGTCTTTGTCCAGGGAACCGTCCTCACCGTTGCCGGTGCCTCCCTTCTAAGTGTCAGCGCTTGCTCCACGTCGTCAGACCAGCCCGAACCGCTCGGCTATGACGGAGAGCCTCGTGCTCTACCAATCCCGCCGGTAGAGGAAGGCACGAAGGAAGGGAAGACCCGAGTATTCACGCTCACCGCCCAAGAGGGGCACTCAGAGGTACTCCCTGGCAAGGACCGGGCACGGACGTGGGGTTTCAACGGACCCTTCCTGGGGCCGACGCTGCGTGCCCGCCGCGGTGAGAAGATCCGCGCGGAAATCACCAATGACCTGAGTGAAATGACCACGGTGCACTGGCATGGAATGCAGCTTCCCGCCTATTCCGACGGCGGCCCGCATTCGCCGATTCAGAGTGGTGAAACGTGGAAGCCTGAGTGGGAGATCATCCAGCCGGCAGCGACGGTGTGGTACCACCCGCACCCGCACCTAGCTACCGCCACGCATGCCTACCGAGGCTTGGCCGGCATGTTCATCATCGACGATGACGTCTCCGACGGTATTGATCTGCCACACGAGTACGGCGTGGACGATATTCCCGTGGTCATCATGGACGCTAAGTTCACCGAAGACGACCAGCTCGATGAGAACAGCGACAACACCCTGGGCCTGCTCGGCACAACCCCGCTGGTGAATGGCATTACCAACGCCCGCTTCGAGGCCACCACGCGCCGGGTGCGCCTGCGCCTGCTCAACGGTGCCTCGATGCGTTTTTACACCCTGGAGATCGGTGATTCACCGTTCCACGTGGTGGCGACGGACGCAGGGCTTCTCGACGCCCCCGTGGAAGTCGACTCCCTCCTTCTCGGCCCCGGTGAGCGCGCAGAGGTCATCGTGGACCTCGAGCCGGGTAAGGAAGTGCAGCTGCGATCGGTGCCGCGTAAGGATAACTTCGGTGTGCCGACCGACAAGGACGCCGCTGACTTCGGCTTCCGCGATTCCTTCGACCTGCTCACCATTGTGGGGCCGGAGGAGTCTGCGCCAGAGCCCCCGGCGCTGCCGACAGAGCTGGATCCTGCTGCGAGAGAAACCCCGTCTACTGAGGGCCTGACCGAGCGCGAATTCGTGCTCAACACCTTCATGATCAACGGCGAGCAAATGGACATGACCCGCGTGGACATCGTCATTGATGAGGACGCCCTAGAGCTCTGGACCGTCACCAATGAGAATTCCGACTGGCCACACAATTTCCACATCCACAACGCCCGCTTCAAGGTTCTGGAGTGGGACGGCGATGAGAAGATGAACGTCTTCAACTCCGGTTGGAAGGATATTGTTAACCTTCCCCCGAAAGCCACCGCCCGCCTGCTCGTGGAGTTTGGTTACTTCCCGGACAAGACCATCCCGTACATGTATCACTGCCACATGCTGTTGCATGAGGACCAGGGCATGATGGGCCAATACGTCATCGTGAATAAGGGCGAGAAACCTGATGTGCGCGTTAAACCTGGTGCCCTTGTCTTTGATGCGGATGCCTCTGCTCACGCCGGGCATGCCAGCCAGGTCGTGGACTCTTCACGCAGCCCATATGCCTCACCGGCGGCCACGTCCTAGCGCATTTGTTTACGTGGCACAGCCTGCCTGCCGCCGGCTGTGCCAGGGGCCTTTGATAGGACTGTTGTTGGTCTCCGCGTGTTCTTGATGTTTTCAAAAGTGCAACCCTGAAAACCGAACGACCCTAGTCGTGTGAATCTGATGTATGACGGTCAGGATCTGCGACCAGCATGAGTCGCCTTGTACCTCTGGACAAATAGGAAAGTAAGCATCCAGCTTCTCACCGTGCGCTAGGGTCGATACCTGTGATTCAAGACGTTGACCCTCTTATCCAATCCCTGTACCAAGCTTTTGATCTCATTGGCGTGGTGCTGAACGGAATCATCGGCGGCACCATTGCACGCCGGCGGGAATTCGACATCATCGGCTTCGTCTTCCTCGCGCTCTTCTCTGGCCTCGCCGGCGGCATGATCCGTGACATGCTCATAGCTAATGGTCCGGCGGCAGCTATTTCTGATCCGCTGTACCTCACGTTGGCCTGCGTTGGCGCACTCATCGCTTTCCTCACTGATCTCAAGGGCAAGGCGTGGGAGTTTTTCCGTGAGCATGGTGATGCCATCATTTTGGGTGTGTGGTCCACCACCGGGTGCGTGAAGGGGCTGGCCAATGACATGCCGCTCATTGCCTGTGTCTTCCTCGGTGTGCTTACCGCCGTGGGCGGCGGAATGGTGCGCGACGTGGCCTCCGGAATGATTCCTTCTGTCTTTGGCGGGACCCCGCTTTATGCAGTTCCCGCAGTGTTGACCGGTGTGGTCATGGTGGGCTTTGCCGAGTACGACAAGTTTGCCCTGGGCATGATCATTGCTCCCATCGTGGGCTGCGGCATGGCCATTACATCCTACTGGCGCGGATGGGTACTTCCGCGCGCCGGCGTGGCGCCGGTGAACTACACCGCAGCCCAGGTTGCAGCTATTGCAAAGAAAGCGGAGCTTAAGGGGTTTCGGCGCGGGAGTAAGAAGCGGACAGAGAAAAAGCAGGGCGACAGCTAGGCAATAAAAAGCTTCCCCACCAGGACTCGAACCTAGAATGACGGTACCAAAAACCGTAGTGTTGCCGATTACACCATGGGGAAACAGCGCCGTGCGTCAGCGCTGGGGGACATGTTACCTGACGGGGTTCGAGAGTCCTAAATGCCTCCCCGCTTTTTGCGAGTGCGGGTCATGTCCGGTGGGGGAGATAGAGTAGGAGCATGGTTCGACAAAGGATGACCGGCCGTGAGCGCCGTGAGCAGTTGATTTCCATTGGCCGGGCGGCCTTCGCGGAGCTTGGCTTCGATGGCGCCAGTGTGGAGGAGATCGCCGCGCGCGCAGGTGTGTCTAAGCCCGTGGTGTACGAGCATTTTGGCGGTAAAGAAGGCCTTTACGCGGTGGTCATCGACCGCGAGCTCGTAGCCTTGGAAAAAGTGGTCATCGAATCCCTACAGGAGGGGTCTTGGCGTGAGCGTATTGAGCGCGGAGTTGTGGCGCTGTTGACCTACGTCGAAGAGGAGACTGATGGTTTCCTCATTCTGGTCCGTGATTCGAAGCCGGGGGAGGAACGCAGCTTTTCCACCTTGCTGAATACCGCGGTGAACCAGATTGCTCACATTCTGGGTGAGGCCTTCGAGCATCGAGGATTCGACCCCGAGCTTGCCGTGCTTTATGGACAGGCGCTCGTAGGAATGGTGGCTACCACCGCGCAGTGGTGGCTGGATGTGCGCGAACCTTCGCGTGAGACCGTGGCCGCGCACATTGTGAACCTGTGCTGGAATGGCCTGTCCGGTATGGAAGCGACTCCGAAGCTGAAGGGAGAGAAGTAGATGACCACTCCGATGTTGGGCGGGCTGCTCAAGGTAGCAGCGTCTGATCCTAAGCTTAAGGGGCTCGCCGCCCAGGTGGGAACGTCATCCCTGCACATTACGGGCATCGACCAAGCCCGCCCGTGGGCTATCGGCACCTTGGCACACCATGCGCCCGTCCTGGTCGTCGCAGCATCGGGCCGCGAGGCGGAGGATCTGACAGCGGAGCTCACTGCATTGTTGGGGGACAAGGTGACGTATTTCCCGGCGTGGGAGACGCTCCCGCATGAAAGGCTTTCGCCTGCCGCCGATATCGTCGGCAAGCGCGCCCAAGTCCTCGACCTTGTTGGCGCTGGTAAAGCCAAGGTTGTGGTGACCTCCGCTCGTGGTTACTGCCAGCCCATCTTGAGCAAGGTGGAGGGGCGTGCGCCCATTTTCCTCAAAGAAGAGGAGGAGCACGAGTTTTCCCATATCGTGTCGGAGCTGGAGTTCCGGGCGTACAAGCACGTGGACATGGTGGCTAAGCGCGGTGAGTACGCTACCCGTGGCGGCATCCTTGATATTTTCCCCACTACCTCCGATTACCCGGTGCGCGTGGAGTTCTGGGGAGACGAGATTACGGATATTCGCCAGTTCTCCGTGGCGGACCAGCGTGCCTTCACGGAGATTGAGGTAGGTGAGGTCGCCATTTACCCGGCCCGTGAGCTGCCCATCACCAACGAGGTGGCTGCGCGTGCCCGTGACTTGGCCCAGAAGTTTGGTGGCAACGCGGCACTGGCTGAGCTTCTTACCAAGGTGGGTGAGCACATACCGGCCGAAGGTATGGAGGCGTTGCTCGCCGTGCTTGCCGACGTCCCCTTCGTCACCCTCCCCGAACTCCTCCCCAGCGGCACACACGTGCTGCTCGTGGCACCGGAGAAGATCCGCACCCGCGTCGCAGATCTGGAATCCACTGATGCTGAATTTCTCGCCGCAGGGTGGGAAGCCGCAGCCATGGGTGCGGATGGCCCGCTTGCAGCCGAAGGTCTTGACACGGAAGCCTCTAGCTACCGTTCCTACGAGTCCTTGGTGGCCACGTGTGCGCAGATTGAAGCACCGCTGTGGACCTTTGCACCTCCCGGCATGTTTGCGGCGGCGGAGTCGGAGACCCTGCCGCTCGACTTTGAACCTGGCCCCACACCACGCGGTGATATCCAGGAAATTGACGCCATGATGGCGCAGCTTCTCGCTCACACCACTGCGGGCGGGCGTGCTGCGTTCATTGCTCCTGCGCAGGGCGCTATCAAGCGTATGGTGGAGCGTTTCGCCGAAAAGGGAATTCCCACCAAGGTGGCCACGCCAGGCTGGGAGCCGAGTCCCGGCGAGGTCACCCTGTATCAAGCTCTGAGCCATGCCGGTCTCGTTTTCCCCAAGGTGCGCAAGCTAAAGGACGCAGAAGCGCTCCCGCTCGTTGTCGTTACGGAGACTGATCTCACGGGTAATCGCGTGGGCGATATTGCGGGAGCGAAACGTCGCCCAGCAAAGCGTCGCAACCGAGTCGATCCACTGGCTCTCAAACAGGGCGACTATGTGGTGCACGAAACCCATGGTATTGGCAAGTTCCTCAAGATGGCTGAGCGCACCATTCAGTCTGGTGATGAGACCTCGCGCCGTGAGTACATCGTGCTTGAGTACGCCGCTTCGAAGCGCGGCCAGCCCGCTGACCAGCTGTGGGTCCCCATGGACTCGCTCGACCTGCTGAGTAAGTACACCGGTGGTGAGGCCCCCACCTTGTCGAAGATGGGCGGCTCCGACTGGAAAAACACGAAGAAGAAGGCGCGCGCCGCTGTGCGCGAAATCGCAGGCGAGCTCGTGGAACTCTACGCCAAGCGGCAAGCCGCACCGGGTCACCAATTCGGTCCGGATACGCCGTGGCAGGCGGAGATGGAGGACAATTTCCCCTTTGTTGAGACCGAGGACCAGATGTTGGCCATCGACTCCGTGAAACAAGACATGGAGTCCACAGTGCCGATGGATCGCGTCGTTGTGGGTGACGTGGGCTATGGCAAGACCGAGGTGGCTGTGCGCGCGGCCTTCAAGGCCGTCCAGGATGGCAAGCAAGTTGCGGTTCTGGTTCCTACCACGCTGCTGGCTCAACAGCACACCGATACCTTCCGCGAACGCATGCAGGGCTTCCCGGTTGATATTGAGGTGCTGTCGCGTTTCACCTCGACCAAGGAATCCAAGGAGATTCTTGCTGGCTTGGCGGATGGCTCGGTGGACATTGTCATCGGTACCCACCGCCTGTTGCAGACCGGCGTGCAGTGGAAGAATCTAGGCCTTATCGTCGTCGATGAGGAGCAGCGCTTCGGTGTCGAGCACAAGGAACACATCAAGGCGCTCAAGGCCTCGGTGGATGTGCTGACCATGTCCGCAACCCCGATTCCCCGAACCCTGGAGATGTCCATGGCGGGCATCCGTGAGATGTCCACAATCCTTACACCGCCGGAGGACCGCCACCCAGTGCTGACCTATGTTGGTGCCTACGAGGACAAGCAGATCGCGGCGGCCATCCGCCGCGAGCTGTTGCGGGATGGACAGGTGTTCTTTATCCACAACAAGGTCGCGGACATCGAAAAGAAGGCTCGTGAGCTGCGAGATCTCGTGCCTGAAGCGCGCATTGTGGTGGCCCACGGCCAGATGAATGAGGACGTCCTGGAACAGACCGTTCAGGGCTTCTGGGATCGTGAGTATGACGTTCTGGTGTGTACCACCATTGTGGAAACCGGCCTGGATATCGCCAATGCCAACACCCTCATCGTGGAAAATGCCCACCACATGGGCCTGTCCCAGCTCCACCAGCTGCGCGGGCGTGTGGGCCGCTCCCGTGAGCGTGGTTATGCCTATTTCCTTTATCCGAAGGGCGCCACGCTCACTGAGACTTCCTATGACCGCCTTGCTACCATTGCCCAGAACAATGACCTCGGCGCCGGCATGGCTGTGGCCATGAAGGACCTGGAAATGCGCGGTGCCGGCAACGTCCTCGGTGCGGAGCAATCCGGACATATTGCCGGCGTGGGTTTTGATCTGTACGTCCGCCTCGTCGGCGAAGCCGTAGAAACCTTCAAAGCGCTTGCTAGGGGAGAAGCCCCAGTTGTCACAGATGAGGGGCCGAAGGAAATCCGCATCGACTTGCCTGTTGATGCTCACATTCCGGAAAGCTACATCAACTCTGAGCGTCTTCGCTTGGAGGTCTACCGGAAGCTCGCGGCCTCCAAGGACAACGCGGACCTGCAACACACCGTGGAGGAGATGGAGGACCGCTATGGACCCGTGCCGGAGCCGGTGCAGCGGCTGCTGGCCGTCGCCCGCCTGCGCCACCAAGCGCGCCGGGCGGGGGTTGCCGATATCACAGTGCAAGGAACCCGCATCAAGGTCCATCCGGTGGAGCTCGCGGATTCCAAGCAGGTGCGCCTCAAACGCCTCTTCCCTGGCTCCAACTACCGTGCAGCTGCCAAGGCCATTCAGCTCAACTTCCCGAAAGCCGGCCGCAATGTGACGGACCCCAAGCTGCGCGATGTCGAACTAGTACAGTGGATGGCGGACTTCTTAACGGCCATGTTTGAGCTGGACCACGTCGATGTCACCGGTGGGAAGGCCACAAAGAACGTCATCAGCGTAGGGGAAAAGTAATGAAAGCCGCCAACCGCCGAATTGTCTTACTTGCAGTATGGATGGTCGCTGCTGTGCTGACCATTCCAGCGTCACTTGTCATAAAGATGTTGGGTAAGAACGGGGGCTGGCTCGTCTTTCTTGTGCTGATGTATGGGGTGCTGATCGTAGGCTTCTGGATTGCTCTCGGCTTGCTCCCTCTGCTCATTCGCGGTGAGTATCCCAGCAAGCTTGCCTGGGCTTGGGCGGGGTTAGCCATGACCTTCATCGGCTTTGCCGTATTCCACGCGAACATGCCTGATTTTGGTGACGTGGGACCCGCCACCGTCCCCACATGGTGGCATGGAAATGAGAAGGCTGCCGGAGCCACGGCCTACGCCGGCCTAGGAATCAGCGCCGTTGGCCACATTCTGTGGATTGCCTCGTGCATCGTCTACGCGGTCCGCTCCCGCAAGGGTGATGCGGAATCTCCGGGAACGGTACGAGGCACAGCAAACGCTTGAATCAGCGCAGAGCTCTCATGGTGACATGGATGCTGTCGGCCGGCGTGGCCGTTCCTTGAGCGCTGGCCGGGACGTACTAGGGGAACACCACCACGCGTGGGGGCCGGGCCCTACCTTAAAGGGACAGCCAGCCGGCGCTGAGGCCCCACACTGCAGCAATCGCACCAGCGATGACAACGAGCACCACGCACCATTCGAAGTTGTTGAACACACGCTCCTTCTTATACAGGCGGGTAGCCACGTACGGAACTATGCTTGGCACCACGGCCAGTGCACCTAACAGCACATACACAAGGTCAGCTGCGTAGATGAGCCATAGCGAATACACGAACGCCACAAGCCCAATAAAGAGGTGGTGGCGGTTCTCCTTGGAGCTAACCTCAGGGCCAGACATGTCGAACTTCACGCCGGCATGTGGGTGGGTCAGGCCCTTGCCGCGGATGGCAAGAAGAACCAGGTAGAGAGAGGAAAAGATATAGGGCAGCAGGTACATGATGGTGGCCAGCTGCACCATGGCGTTATAGGAGGTCTCGTTGAGGAAGAAGACGATGACGAAGAGCTGAATTGCCAGCGTAGAAATGAGCTGTGCTACCCACGGCGCACCAGCCAAGTTGATGGTGCCAATTTTGCGGGGCAGCAGGCCGTCGAAGGCCATCATGGCAATTGGCTCGGCACAGAGCATCTGCCAGGACACGTAGGCGCCCAGCACGGATAGACATAGGCCGATCGAGATGAGCGCGCCGCCCCATTCACCCACGGCGGCAGTGAGTACGGAGGCCATAGAGTTATCAGGTAGGGCCGCGAGTTCCTCCTGGGTGAGTACGCCGAAGCTCAACGTGGACACGGAGACAAGCAACACGAGGACGCTGATGAAGCCGATAACGGTGGCGCGACCAACATCGGAACGGGAGCGTGCCTGCTTGGAGTAGACAGAGGCGCCTTCGACACCAATGAATACCCACACGGTGAAGAGCATGATGCCCTGGACCTGCTCAAAGAGCGACTTATCAGAGTTCTCACCCCAGAAGTCAAGGGTGAACTTGTCCCAACTAAAGCCGAGGAAAGCAATGAGCACGATGAAAGCCAGGATAGGAACGATCTTGGCAACGGACGTCACCATGTTCATGATGGCTGCCTGCTTAATACCGCGGGCGAGCACCGCGAAGATGCCCCATGACAGAAGCGATACCGCGATAGCGGAAACCCACTGGTGGTCCGCATCAAAGAAGGGCACGTAGTGGCCGATGGTGTTAAAGAATAGGGTGGCGTAGCCCACCTGTGCCATGACGGAACCCAGCCAATAGCCCCAGCCGGAGGTAAAGCCGATAAAGTCCCCAAGGCCGGCGCGGACGTAGGAGTATACGCCAGAATCGAGGTGTGGCTTGCGGTGAGCAAGGATCTGGAAAACGAATGCCACAGAGAGCATGCCGATGCCGGCGATGAGCCAACCCAGCAGCATGGCGCCGGGTCCGGCCACGGAGGCGATGTTCTGCGGCAGAGAGAAGATGCCGGCGCCCACCGTGGAACCGATGATGAGCGCAACGAGCGTCCACAGCGTCACGGAGTGCGTGCGCGGCGATTCGGTGAGTGGTGTAGAGGTCATTGGTCAAAAATACCCCTTAAGGCGGGCTTTTGCGCAACTGTAGTCAAAACTCATGGGGCGAGAGCCCCTATACTCGGGGCCTATGACTGTCCTGTTGCTCGATCCGCGTTGGCCCACCATGCTCCCCATGGAAGTCTATGGAAAGCTGCGTGGGCCTGCGGTTTTCACCGATGAAGTGCCGGTGAAAGTCCGGTGGAACTTCGATGAGCTGTTGTGCGGTGATGATCCTTTGGGGCAAGGTGTGCTGGTGAGCACGAATGCGTCGGACCCGAAGGTGCGTGCGCTTCTCGACGCCTCCCATGACCTCATCCTTGCCCCATCCCTCGAGGATCCGCTGTGGCAGGCGCGAGAGGTCATGTCGCGGGCTCGCACGATTGGGGAATGGGAACGGGAGCAGACGCATGATTCCTTGCTGCCATACCTTGCTGAAGAGTCCGCAGAGTTTGCTCAAGCGGTGGAGCAGCGTGCACCCGATGCTGAACTGATGAAGGAACTAGGGGACGTTTTCCTCCAAGTCCTTTTCCATGCCGAGATTGCGGCGCGTCGTGGAGCTTTCACATTGGAGGACGTGGCGGCCTCTTTTGTCACAAAAATGCGCTCCCGCGCGCCCTACCTGTTTGACGGCACAGAGAGCGTCGTTGGGGTAGAGGAGCAGGAGCGCTTGTGGGCGGAGGGTAAGGCCCGCGAAAACCTTTAGTTCTTCTGGAGAACGGAAGACAGGAGCGGAGCGTAATCCGCAATCTTGGAGGACAGGCCGGTGCCGCCGGTGGCGATGGTGTCTTCCTTTACGATCTTGCACTCGAGTGCGCGGTCAGCAGTCTGGCCAGCGTACTTCACTGCGACCAGTGCCAGCGGGCCGAAGTCCTCGGTGGTGCCCAGCGCGGTAAGGTTCTGGGACAGCTGGTTGCGGGTGGTGGTTTCGGTGAGCAGCTCGCCCTCGGTGCCTCGATCGATGAGGGTCAGGGTGTTGCGCAGGGCGTCGCAGTCAACAGTTTGGATGCGCTGGGACAAAAAGCCGCCCAGCTCATCGAGGGAAGCAGCGGATGCGGTGGCAGGAACTGCGGCACCGAGGGTGACGATGGCGGCGGCGGTGGCGGCAATACGACGGATGGACATGGAACTCCTTGAGTTATGCGTAGAGAACAGCACTATTTCCCGGCTCGGTGAGCCGTTCATCGGTGCAGTCTAGCGCAGTATGTTACGCATGGGAACACTTTGACATAATTTTGTTACCGATCTGTGTCGGTCCGAAGTAGGGGTTGGGTGCGCTGTAGTATTCCTGCCTATGACTAAGGGGCTACGGAGGATCGGGGGCTGCGGCCTCGGCATTGTCCTGGCGATCATTCTTATCATTTCGCTCGTGGCCTGGAGCTTGTCCTTCTTAGATAAGCCCTCACCTTTCCGGCAGCTCGACCCCGTGCCTCACGATCTTCCTCCCATTGGTGGAGCGGAAGTACCCGCTATCGACGTCGAGGCACCCGGGCGCACCGCGGACAAACTTTCATGGTGGTCGGATCAGCTCAAGGACGCCACGAGTATCCCTGAGCAAGCTTTGCGTGCCTATGGCAATGCAGAACTTATAGCGAGCAAGACCTGGCCTGACTGCAACCTCCGGTGGAATACCCTCGCAGGTATTGGTTGGGTAGAGACCCGCCATGGCTCCTATAACGGCAACATTTTTAAACGCTCATCACTCGATGAGAACGGCTACCCCGATCCGCCCATCGTGGGAATTCCCCTCGATGGCTCGAACAACACCACCCTTGTCCCTGACAGCGATGGTGGCACGATAGATGGCGATGTCGAATTTGATCGCGCCGTGGGGCCCATGCAGTTCATCGCGACCTCGTGGGAACACCTTGGACGTGACGCAAATGGAGACGGTGTGGCTGACCCCAACCAGATAGATGATGCTGCCCTTGGTGCGGCGGCTCTCCTGTGCTTTGGTAATCGAGACCTGTCTACCCCAGAGGGGTGGCGTGAGGCGATTCTCAACTACAACCAATCCGAGGAATATGTGCGTAAAGTGGCGGGTGCTGCCAATTCATACGCGATTGAGCAGCCGGCAACCTCCTAGATTTTAGTCACGTTGTCCGGTTCTGCCCGACGTGTTCCGAAGTTTTCTGGAACAATGGATAGCAGGTGATTTGGGAGCCCTCCCGAAGCACAACCCCAAAATCAATTTGGCTCTATAGGAGTGAAAGCAGCATGGCTGACATCATCCACGTAATGGCACGCGAAATCCTTGATTCCCGCGGTAACCCCACCATCGAGGCGGAGGTGTTCTTGGACGACGGTGCACGCGGCGTCGCTGGCGTACCGTCCGGCGCCTCCACCGGTGTTCACGAGGCACACGAGCTGCGTGACGGTGGCGAGCGCTACCTGGGTAAGGGCGTGCTCAAGGCAGTAGAGAACGTTAACGAAGAGATCGCAGACGAACTCGCTGGCTTCGAGGCTGATGACCAGCGTCTCGTCGATCAGGCCCTCATTGCACTGGACGGCACGGATAACAAGTCCCGCCTCGGTGCAAACGCCATCCTGGGTGTCTCCATGGCCACTGCCAAGGCTGCTGCAGAGTCTGCAGGCCTGCCGCTTTACCGCTACATCGGTGGGCCGAACGCTCACGTCCTGCCGGTTCCGATGATGAACATCGTGAACGGTGGCGCGCACGCTGACTCCGGCGTTGACGTCCAGGAGTTCATGATTGCTCCGATCGGTGCAGAGAGCTTTAGCGAGGCCCTGCGTATCGGTGCAGAGGTCTACCACGCACTGAAGTCCGTAATTAAGTCCAAGGGCCTGTCCACCGGTCTCGGTGACGAGGGTGGCTTCGCTCCGGAGGCTGAGTCCACCAAAGCTGCTCTGGATCTCATCATTGAGGCAATCAAGAAGGCTGGCTTTGAGCCGGGCAAGGATGTGGCTCTGGCACTCGACGTTGCCTCCTCTGAGTTCTTCAAGGATGGCAAGTACCACTTCGAGGGCGGCGAGCACACCGCTGAGGAGATGGCTAAGGTCTACGAGGACCTCATTGCTAACTACCCGATCGTCTCCATCGAGGATCCGCTGCAGGAGGATGACTGGGAGGGCTACACCAAGCTCACCGAAACTATTGGTGACAAGGTCCAGATCGTCGGCGATGACTTCTTCGTCACCAACCCGGCCCGTCTGAAGGAGGGTATCGACAAGAAGGCTGCTAACGCTCTGCTCGTGAAGGTGAACCAGATCGGTACCCTTACCGAGACCTTCGACGCGGTCGAGCTCGCTCACCGCAACGGCTACCGCACCATGATGTCCCACCGTTCCGGTGAAACTGAGGACACCACCATTGCGGATCTGGCCGTTGCTCTGAACTGTGGCCAGATCAAGACCGGTGCCCCGGCTCGTTCCGAGCGCGTGGCTAAGTACAACCAGCTGCTGCGCATCGAGCAGGAGCTGGATACCGCCGCTGTCTACGCTGGCCGTTCCGCCTTCCCGCGCTTCCAGGGCTAAACTCCCTCGAAGTTAAGAATTGACCCGCAATCGCGGGATAATCCTTAAAGGTGCCGCAGGAATCTGTGGCACCTTTTCCTGTGACACCTGTTATTTTTGTGACTCGCTCGCGCGCTGACCCGCAGCCTGCTTCTCGGGAGCTAGACTAACTTCCCGATGGCACGCACTACCTCTCTTCGAACTAAACGCCGGAACACCGTTCCGGTACATACGCGTGCCCGGGACGCACACAAAACCACGAAGCGCCCGAAGCAGCCGAAGGGCCTCGACATTCTCGGTGTCGGCGTCATCATCGCTGTCGTGCTCGTTGTTCTGCTGACCATCGCCGTCCCGCTGCGCAATTACTACCATGGCCAGTCAGAGATCGCGCGCCTTGAAAGCTCAATTGCAGCGAAGCAGGAGCGCAAGGACCAGCTCCTCACTGAAATCGACAAGTACCAGTCGGACGAGTACATCAAGCAGGAAGCACGTCGCCGTTTCGGCGTCATGGATGAGGGAGAGACGGCTTTCCGCATCATGGATCCTCGCATGGACTCTGGAGATACCGTCACGTCGGAGCACCGCGAGGTGACCGATGACCGCGAATGGTACGCAGTCCTCTGGGACTCCGTAGCTCAGGAAGCTGAAACAGAAACACAAGTAGGGGAGAACGCCGACGGCGGCGTTGCGGTGGAGCCGAACACAGAGACCGACAACCCTACTGAATAGGACTGATCCACGTCCTCGTGTCACAATGGTCTCCATGACCGTGACCGATGCTGATCTCGACGTCGTCCGCGAACAACTAGGCCGCACCCCGCGCGGCGTCGTGGACATTGCCTACCGCACTCCCGACGGAGCTCCCGCAGTGATTAAGACTGCGCCTAAGCTTCCCGACGGCACCCCGTTCCCCACCCTCTACTACCTCACTGACCCGCGTCTGACCGCAGAGGCTTCTCGTCTCGAGGTGGCCCACGTGATGAAGTGGATGGAACAGCGTCTCGCCGAGGACGAGGCTTTGCAGGAGGACTACCGTGCTGCCCATGACCACTATCTTTCCACTCGTAATGAGATGGAGGACCTAGGTACAGATTTTTCCGGTGGAGGAATGCCTGAGCGTGTCAAGTGCCTCCATGTTCTCATCGCCTACGCTCTGGCCGAAGGGCCTGGCCGCGTTCGCTTCGGAACGGAAGCCGTAGCCATGGCGGCAGAACACGGTAAACTCCGAGGCAGCGCCATCCCGGAGGATTGGCCCACCGTGGGGGAGTTGGGCATTGACATGGCTCAGTTCGATTTTTCAAACGCCGGTTAAAAGAAAGGCTTAACGTATGACTCGCGTTGCTGCTGTCGACTGCGGCACTAACTCCATTCGCCTTCTCATCAGTGAGATTCAGGAGGATGGAAAGATTCGAGACATCTCTCGCACCATGGAAATCGTTCGTCTTGGCCAAGGCGTCGATGCCACTGGTGAGTTTGACCCAGCGGCACTCGCGCGTACCAGAGCTGCGCTTGAGGAATACGTCAAGCAGATGAAGTTTGAGAAGGTTGAACGTGTCCGCATGGTGGCCACCTCCGCCACGCGTGATGCCAAAAACCACCGTGAATTTTTCGACATGACCGCTGAGCTTCTGGGACAGATTCAACCCGGTGCTCGCGCAGAAGTTATTTCCGGCGAGGAGGAAGCCTTGCTGTCCTTCACGGGTGCGGTGGCCGATCTTAGCTCCGAGAAGGGGCCGTACTGCGTCATCGATTTGGGCGGTGGGTCGACCGAATTCGTCGTCGGCACTATCGATGGCGAAATCCTTGGCTCTCATTCCGCACAAATGGGCTGCGTTCGCCTGACGGAACGCATGATGCGCAGCGATCCACCTACCGAGGCGGAAGTGGAGATCGCCTCCGATTATGTTGCCGAACGCATGGCTGACGTTGAAAAGATTGTGCCCATTGACAAGGCCGTTACCTTCGTAGGTTGCGCTGGCACCTTCACAACCTTGTCTGCCTTGGCACAGGGCATGGAGCGCTATGACGCGGATTCCATCCATGGCTCTGAGCTTCGTTTTGACGCCCTGCGTGTGCTGACGCGGCAGATGATTGGTCTGGCCTCAGACGTGCGAGCCCTCAACCCCGTCATCCACCCAGGCCGCGCCGACGTGATCGGCGGCGGCTGCGTGGCTGTCGAGGGCATCATGACGATGATTGAACGTAACAGCAGCGCCCGTTCCTTCTTCATCAGTGAGAAGGACATTCTCGACGGCATCATCGCAGGGCTCGCTGCAGCCTGACCCTATTTTCTTTTCGGCATTACCCGTGTCCTAAAATAGTTAGGCACGGTTTGGCCCCCATAGCCCAATCGGCAGAGGCAGTCGACTTAAAATCGATTCAGTCTGGGTTCGAGTCCCAGTGGGGGCACCATGTGATGTCTCGAGACATCGTTCCGGTCGGTGTCTCGAGATTTTTTGAGTTGCCCCCGCTGGCGGTTATTTTGGGTTAAGGGGACATTTCGAGTGGATTTAGGAGCGCCCGGCCCAGCCTTTTCTTATGCCTAAGCTGGGGTTCCATTCGTTGTCGATGTGGGCGTCGTATGCGGCTGGTCGGCTGTCTGGGTGGCCGCGTCGTTTAAGTTCTTCTTTCGCCTTTGCGTGCTGCTTCTTCTCTTTGGCGTCCTGAAGCGTCCTGGGTTTAGTTCCGCTTCTTTTACGGCCCGGTGTTGATGGGCTAGATGAGATAGTGCTCGGTTTCTGTTTCTTGTGGGGGCGTAGTTCAATGCTTCGTGAAGTCGCTTAGTGTTCCACCAATGCACCCACCGCAAGGTCGCCAACTCAACTTCTCCCACTGACGTCCACGGGCCTTGGGCGTGAATGAGTTCAGCCTTGTAGAGTCCGTTGACTGTCTCGGCGAGAGCGTTGTCATAAGAATCTCCGACCGTTGCGACGCTCGGCCGGATATCGGATTTTGCTAGTGCGGTGGAATACTTCAGTGACACGTATTGACTGCCCCGATCGCTATGGTGAATCAGCTGGTTTCCATGGATTCGTCCTGCAGTCACGCCCTAAGTTTGTTATGCCCTAAGTTCTACTTCCATTGTTTCGCCGCCTAGCGCATCAGAATTATCACTGTCACGCTACCAAGCCTGCAACGTGTGGTGAGGTACTCCAAGCAGCTCACCGACCTCCGTGTAGGCGCGTTGCAGTGAGCAAGACCCCGAGCGGACCATTTCGATGATCTGATGGACTGTCTTCTCCTAGAACTCGACGGAATTCTTTCTAGGCATAATTCAATCCTTCCTTAGCTGAGGTAGGAACTAAACCGAGGACGCTCCACTCGGCCATGCTTATGACAGCAACCAGGCCGGATATAGCTTCCTAGAAGCAGATCGCGGTCGTAGAAATATTTTGATCGGCCCGCTGAGCATGCGGAACTATTCAGCTCCTCTTGTGTGGGGCAGTCCCCCGTATGGGGGTATTGTATGGCGAACGCGGAAATCTGCCTGAAAAAGAACAGTCAATCCGATAGTGTGTTGCGTGTAAGACAATGACCATTGCGACCAACGCAATAGGGTTTGATTTGAAGGAGGCATCGGGTTTGAATTCAGGGGAAGCTGTTCTCTCGTCGGCTGAAATCGAGAAGGCGTACTCAGAGGCACGTTCGCGCAAAAACCTTCGTACGGCTGCATTAGCTGGCGGAGTTGGGACGATGCTTGAGCAATTTGATTTTGCGATCTATGGGTTGGCGGCCGCGCTAGTATTTCCGAGCGTGTTTTTTCCGGAGTCCGATCCGCTTGCAGGCTCACTGATGTCGTTTGCGGGATTTGCGGTCGGCTTCTTGGCTCGCCCTCTCGGTGGGCTTGTATTTGCACACTTTGGTGAAAAGCTTGGGCGCAAGTGGGTCTTAGTTTCGACGTTGGCACTGATGGGGGCTGCAACCTTCCTTATCGGGTTGGTACCTTCATATGCCGCAATTGGTATTGCCGCTCCAATTTCATTGTTTGTCTTGCGCCTACTTCAGGGGCTTGGGGCTGGGGCCGAACAATCTGGCTCTGCAACTCTGCTAACTGAAACTGCGAGACCGGGAATCAGGGGAAGGCTCTCCTCTACCGTGATGGTGGGTGCGGCCGGGGGAACAGTCTTGGGCACCTTTGTCTTTTCTCTTCTGCAATGGGTGATGAGTGAAGAAGCATTTATGGCTTGGGGCTGGCGCATCGTCTTTTGGATTTCAATTCTAATTACGGTCGTAGCTTGGCGGATCCGTCGCCACTTGGCCGAATCGCCGGTGTTTGTCGAATTGAAGGCGTCAACCAATGAGTATCACGAAAATTCGGCTCCAGTTGTTCAAGCTATGAAATTTGGATGGAAGCGGATTGCTCAAGTTGCCCTCATGAATTGGGGTCCCAATACGAACTCGTATACGGTTCAAACATTCTTTGTAACTTATGTCACTGCGCATGTAATGCTTAGTGGAACCAATGATCTGTTTCCGCGCTCAACGATTACTGATATTCAGCTGGTCGGGGCGATAGTAGGTATGGTGTCAGCTTTCACTTGGGGATATCTGTCTGACAAGTTTGGGCGGAAACCGATTTACCTCCTAATTTCGGGAATTGCCGCAGTTCTTCCATTTGTCTATTTCAACTTACTCGGACAGGGAACCGCCTTGATGGTTGGGGTTGCTGTGATTCTTGGCTACGTATTCGCTGCCTATGGTAATGTTGGTGTCCAAATGTCGTATTTCCCAGAGCTTTTTGGTACGCGGTATCGATATTCCGGAGTTACGATTGCACGTGAGATTTCGGCACTTATTGGCGGTGGAATCGCCCCCATGATCTGCGCTTGGTTACTCATCAATTTTGGAAATTGGATTCCAATTGCGATTTACATTTCTTTCACGATGTTGTGCACATTTGTTACCAGCTGGTTTGTGCCTGAGACGTTGGACCGGGATATGTCGATAGATTCTGATGCCGTCCACGGCGAAGACGGTACTGCCTACAATTTGAATCGCAATGTCAAATAAATAAGTGAGAGTGAATTGGCAAAATGGGTAATATTCTCAACGGTGTTGACCGCGCGCTGCGTGTGCTGGACTACCTGGCTCAGTCCGGCATGGAAGGCAAACCCTTGGGAACAATTTCCAAGGAGCTTGCCCTTGATAAGGCTGTAGTCCATAGACTGCTCTCTACGCTTAAGCAACGAGACTATGCTGAACAGCTCGATTCGAGTGGCAATTATCGTTTGGGACAAGCTGCGCTTTCATTATCGGATGTATTTTTGGGCGAAGATTCTCTTCGCTTAATCCTGCATGAAATCGCGCTTGAAGCTTCAACCTGTGCAAAGGAGCTAGCTCATGTCGGCGTGCCTGAAGGTCGCTTTGTTCGGTATATCGACAAGATTGAGCCGGATCGTTCAATTCGAGTTTGGTCAACTATCGGCGTGAAGAGCTCGAAGATTTCAACTTCGCTCGGCAGGGTACTTACGGCCGCCGAGCTGTCGGGTGCTGGCATCCCGGAGGAGTTTCAAGGTAGCGCACGAATAGAAGTTGAAAACGCTCGAGAGCTCGGATATGCAATTGAGCGCGAGGAAAATGAGCCCGGAATTTGTTGTGTAGCCGTTGCGGTAGTTCGGAATAGGGTTCCAATTGCTGCCGTTAGCCTGACTGTTCCAGCGCAACGGTTCACGTCGTCGCGTGCAAAGGAACTCGGGATCATGCTTCAATCGGTCGCGAAAAAGCATATGGTTCCGGGGTTATCTGTTTACTTACCAAATGATTGAGGGGAAAAAGATTGAAAAGTAATCCGAAAATAATCGCGGTTCTCAGAGCAAACGATGCCAGTGATTATCGAGAAGTGATGGAGGTTTTGATTTCGGAAGGCATTACAGCTCTCGAACTTACCTTGACTACTCCAAATACATTGGACGAGTTGCCAAAACTTGTTGAGTATTTCGGCAAGGATGTGTCTGTTGGAGTAGGTACCGTTCTCTCCAAACGCGATGCTCAGAGGGCTTTCGAAGGTGGAGCAAAGTTTCTAGTCTCGCCGAATGTCGAAGAGGAAGTCGTTCGGTTTGCGGTTCAAAAAGGCATCCCAATGTACGCTGGTGCGCTGACGCCGACTGAGGTTCAGCGTGCGATCAGTCTTGGGGCTTCTGCCGTCAAGGTTTTTCCGGCGCAGACAGTCGGAGCTGAATACTTGAGTCACTTGAAAGGTCCATTTCCAGAGCTGAAGGCTATTCCGTCGGGAGGTATCGACCTTGACGGTGCCCGTGAATGGCTTAGACGCGGAGCTTTTGCGGTCAGCGTTGGGGGACCGCTTATTGGAAGTGTTTTCGAAGATCATGATTTAAACGCGCTTCGTGTGAAAGCGCGCGATTTCGTTTCTGCGATCGAACATGAATAGGTAGGGGTTGCGTTGGCGAAAATTGTGTCACTCGGCGAAACAATGGGGCTGATTACCTCCACAAATGTTGAGCGCTTGGCTTCTAAATCCACAATGGTTGCAGGTTTTGGCGGTGCTGAAGCTAATTGTGCAGTTGCACTTGCCCGTTTGGGGAATAGTGTTTCCTGGATTGGCGGAGTTGGTAACGATGACTTTGCCGAGATGATCAAGAAAGGATTGCTAGGAGAAGGCATCAATGTTTATGCCATTGAAAAGCCGTTTCCGACGGGATTGATGATCAAGACGCGTCCCTATGGCGACAGGCTAAATGTAATATACTTTCGAAAAGAAGGAGCTGCTGCTCACACAGCTCCAGAGGATATTCCAGTTGATATTATTAAGGAAGCTGAGCTCTTACATTTCACTGGGATTTCTCTGGCACTGTCAGACTCGTCGCGCGCTACGTCGCTTCATGCACTTGAAATTGCGCGTGAGTCAGGAGCTCAGGTCTCATTTGATATGAATTTTCGTAGCAAGCTCTGGGGGGAATCTCAAGCATCCAAGTCCTTCCGCGGGGTAGTTCCTCAAGTCGATTATCTATTTGCAGGGGTTTCTGAGGCGGCGTTGGCAATCGACGGAGACCTAGTTCCTGGGGATTGTAGCGAGTCGGAAGTTCATCGACTTCTAGGTGCTTTGCGGGAGATGGGGGCAAAGGAACCGGTGATTAAGGAAGGGGTTCGTGGTGCTTGGGCATTTGACGGCGATGAAATTATTCATTTGCCTGCAAAAAAGGTCGAGGTCATCGATTCAGTGGGCGCTGGAGACGGATTTGCGGCGGGTTATCTATCGGCAAGATTGTCTAACCAAACTGTTCAAGATGCGCTTGAGCTCGGAGTCAAAATTGGCGCTTTCGCTTGTCTATCGAGCGGTGATTGGGAGGGCTATCCTACTTCCGATGAGCTTGAGTCCTTGGATACCTTTGAAAAGGTAAATCGCTAGACGAAATTGACGCATCTTGAGCGAGTCCAAGCTTATTGGTTTAAACGATAAGCTCATTTATCGAAATTGTGAGGTCTTCGCAGATTTCTGTTTACGCGAATGGCTGGTTGGAAGCTACTCAAAATGCACTGCCGTTCAGACCTAGGTGAGGTTGCCTTCGTTTAGTAGAAACCCTTTTGTGCGGATCTTGTCTCCGGAGGGGAGGATATTCAGTGCAAGAAATACACGCCTGAGTATCGACGTGAGGCATGTCGGATGCGGGTTTTTGGTACCGGTGTTCCGGAGACTCCAACTACGCGGACTCGCGGTACCAACTACCCCGAATCGACAGCCATGCGCCTGTTTATTTAGTCGCAGTGCCCGATCGCTCATGCAGCTTAGGCGATTGGTGTCGCGCTAGACCTTTTAGACCAGTGGGCCTGACCCCGATGTGTCTACTTTCCGGGGGTCGGGCCCGTGCGCCCGTGAGGTCTCGCTAGCGTGTGGTTTTGCCTGCACTTTCTCCGCCTGGGCAACGGTCACCGAATGAAAAGAAAGGGCGCTCCCACCTGTGGGGCGCCCTTATTTGTTCTTTTTAGAAGGGGAGTTTGAGGCCAGGAATAAGACCCGCGAAGGCAGCGCCGCCAATGGACAGTGCAATAGCGAGTACTGCGCCAATAACACCGGCAATGGTCCCAGCGGTGGAAGAACCACCACTAATAGCAGGGTTAGACTGCTTATCGTCAGCTGCATCCGTTTCGGTACTCTCCCCAGGTAGTTGGGGCTTTTCCGTCTCCTTCGAAGTGGTCGACTTTGGCTCAGCAGTGATTTCAAACGTCACTGGAAGGTTACTTCCATCTGCAAACGTTATATAAGTAACCACGCTCCCACTTCCAGTTTGAGAAGCATTGACCGTGAGGACATTCCCCCTGATACTAGTTTTCCAACCCGCAGGAGCATCCACAATCTGAACCTGCGCCCCCTTTGGGAGATCTTCGATTGTTAGATTGGTATCGACACCTTCTTGAACCATTGGGGCGTCAATCCTAGGTGAGTATATAAGCTTTTGTAGAGGATATACGGTGAAAGTGTGATCGACTACTTCTGTGGAACCATCAGGATATACAACTAAAAACTTGACGGTATTCGAGGTGGATGCCGCACGAGGCAGACTCCGTGGAAATATCTGAAGCCATAGTTCCCGGTCATTCTGGATGGCTACATAAAGGCCGTTTTCAGTATCCGTATCTCCACCATTAGGGCCCAGAATGGTGAGCTTCGCTCCGCTCGGTAATCCTGAGTACCGAAGGCGAGTAGAAGTCTCTATGCCGTAAACGCTTTTAAAAGGTTGAGGGATTGTGCCAAATTCAACCTCGTATTGGTCAGCCATGGTCTTGTTCGCGGTGGCGGTCTGAGCCGTAGCAACTGGGGCAGCAACAGCTGTTGTCGAGGCGGTAGAGAGGCAGCATAGAGCAGCGACGAGTGCTCGCTTTTTCATGAGAAATCTCCTTGAGAGAACAGGGATGAGAGAATTTTATAGTACCCCGGCATTGCGCTTTTCTTTACTACTCACCCCCACTTTCTAGTCGTCCTCGCCCAGAAGGTTTTTCACGGCGACGTTCATTGGCTCGGTGATCCCGGCCTTGGTGAGCGCGTCGCGCACGAGTCGACGGTGTTTCTGGAAACCATAGGCACCCGCGTCCACTCCAGCTGCGACTTCCTCGGCTTTCGTCGCGAGATTAACCAACCGCATGTGTAGTGGGTCAGCTGGGTTGAACTTCGGGATCGGCAACCGCCACACGTTCTTGTCGAAATCACGTCCACCGAACAAGCCACGGGACTGATATACCGCCACCATCTCGGTTGTTACCGGCGCGTTAAGAATCGCGGTAAGGTACCTCGCTTCTTCTTTACCGTTAGCTGGCATCCAGTACAGCTTGTGCTCGATTACTGCTCGGGGGTCAGCGATTCGAGCAGCAGCGACAGTGTTTCCGGATGCGCTGTAGAGCACACGATGCTTTACAGCGTTGAGCTGCTTCGATAGCTTGCGCTGGTAATCCAAGTTACCCATCAAGGACAGCTTGGATTGTTTGGTCTTGTTGTCCTCCCAGCGCTGGGAGACGTCACGCCACCAGTCCCGCACACTGTTATCCGCGTTGTCGATCTGTTGCTCGTCCATCAACTGCTGGCGCTCAATGGGCAGCACCGCCCGCCACGGCTCCAATAGTCCGAAAGGGACAAGTGTGGAGCCAAGGTGAACGTCGAAGATGTACCTACTGGGCAGAGTTGCTGACCAGGATGGTTGGGACTTCCACGGTTCTTTTTCCAGCGAGGTGCGGTAGGACTCCACTGTGGTGGTTCCTTGTGTTCTGCCTAGTCGGGAGGTGGTTTGAGTCTGCTCCTCGACGAAAAACAGCATCCGGGGGAAGATCGTCGCTCCGTTGACGACGACCTCGTTGTAGGGGGAGCGGTCGCCAGCATCGGTGCCCAGTTCGACGTTTTTCGCCTCGGTGATTGTCAACGCCTCGTAGGTGGCCGGCCAGTCGTTTCGGACGCGCAGGCCTGACAGCACCTTCTTGGTGGGCGGGAACCCACAGGCGGGTTCCTCGCTGCTCTTGGTGGGGTCATGGAAGGTATGCCTCGTGCCGAACACCACTGCTGAGGGGACGGGGAAGAACCCGCGCGGGCGCATCTTGTCCAGGTCCCATGTTTCGGTGAACTCACCGCGCAGGTACGTCCCCCATCGCCCGGCCCGGAAGCCTTCGTAGGCTTTCCGCGACAAGACGGCCAGTGGGGTGACGAAGCCGAAGGTTCCGCCGTCGTTGAGGTACTTGGCCACACTTCGGGTGATGAACAGTCCCACCAGGTCTTGTTGGGTGGCGACCGCGCCACCGTGCCATAGGTTGTAGCGGTTGGCGAAGGCTCGGTATTTCTCCTGAAGATCGGGGGTCATGTACCGATAAGCCACCCACGGCGGGTTGCCGATGAGTACATCGACTCGCCTGCCGGGCATGGACAGCCAAAGGGGGCGAACCTGGTTGCGAATGTAAAAGCCCCAGATACTGTCACGGCCTTCAGCATTGAGGTCGCACAGGGTGGCGAAAGTATCCGCCAGGAGGGTGTAGTCCGCGGTGCTCGGGGCGATCCCGAACCTCTTGAGCACGGAGTCAACCTCCGGGCGCGGGGCCGTGGGGTCAGTGTGTTCCTTGGCCCGGTCGGTCATGGCAGTGACCAGCTGGTCGAACGTGTCCGTATCGCCTAGCGAGTTCAGCGGGAAGGCCAGGGTGCGGGCGATGGAGAACAAGGTGGCGTTTTGAACATCGGCCAGGTCAACACCTTCGGTGTTAATGGTAAAGACGTTTTCCTCATGGTCGCCGGGTTGGTACCACTGCATGGAGTCCCCCAGGTGCACCGGTACCCACACGTCCCCGCGGTCGTGGAGGTGCTCGCCGAGCGCGAGCAAGTAGGTCACACGAGCCAAAAGCACGGACACGGGGTGGATGTCGAGGCCGAAAACGTGGCTTTGAACGTGTTCGACGATTGTTGGAGAGTCCCACCCAGCGGCTTCGGCGGCGGTGATGATCCGCCGGATTGCTTGGAAGAGAAACGTGCCTGAGCCGCAGGCTGGGTCGAGGGCGGATTGTTCCAACGGTTTATCCAGAACCTTGGCAGTGACCCCTTCGGCTAACCAATCGGGGGTGTAGTACTCGCCCATGCCTTTGCGCACATCGGCGTTGATGACCGACTCGTAGAGGATTTTCAGCGCATCGTGGTCAATGTCTGACCAATCGAACATTTGAATGCGTTTCACGATGCGAGAGAGGTACTTTTGTCCTCCCTCGGCAAGAAGAATCCAGTCGAAGAAGCCGGACTCAATAACGTTGTAAATTCCGGCTTGCCGGAACTCGTCACCACTAAGCAGGCGCTCAGGGTGCTGGAGCAAGTCGTCAAGGGGAAGCCCCATCACCGCGTGACCGATCACAGAGGCTTCAACCACTAGCAGAGTGTGATCGATGAACAGTTTGTTGTTGTCCGTATCGAAGCCGGTACCCAGCGCACTACGCAGCAGGCGTGCCCACAGGTCGCGTTTTAATCCCACAGTTGGGTTGGTGCGGACTTGGGCGTACAAATCCAACAGATAGGCCACGTCCTGGCTGTAGGCGGGGGAGGAGGCTCCAAGCAGGCTTTCAATATTGGCGTGGGTGGGGGTGATGTTGCTACGAGTAGCTAGCACGGCTTGGAGCCATTCGACAAGACCGACCTCGGTGGCTCCGGAGGAGAGTTCGAAGGTACTGCGCCGAGCAAAGGAGCCATCGGCGGGGGACTGCTCGAACAACCACCAGGTTTTCCCGTCGGTGAGGATTCCGTTATAGCGGGAACCATCTTGACTCATACGGGTGGTGACGTAGCCAGCGAGTTGATTGATGTAGTCAGCATCGGCGATCTCGTTGGTGAGTCGTTTTTTCACTTCGATGACAGTAGCGCCGGTAGCGATATCGATTCGCCGACGAGAGCCGTCACCGATCTGCTCTTCCAACCGCGGGGTATCCAGGTCGAAGTCGGCAGTGATCAGTAGGGTCTTGATGTCGGACTGAATATCGGCTTCAGTGCGCCCAGTGGCGTCTGGAGCCGCCAGGCGAGTAATCAGTGATTGTGGTGTGGTCATGGCTTTCTAAGATGGGTAGGTAAGTCTTAGTTGTTGATTCTTTCACGACGCGCCCTCAACAAGGACTAATTAGTGGCAGCCAAATCTCTGATTTGGGCGGCAGCCCAACGAGCCGTCAGGCGAGGCGGGAGTATAAACCGTAACCCACAAAATGCCGTTTTGTCGACTGATCAGTTAGGGATATAGATCTACAGGGATATAGTTATAAGCCACCTGGGAAAATAGGTAAACCCGCAGGTGAACCCCCGTGGCCGGCTTCAAGGCAATTAGCCCAATTGTATCCATAGGATAGACTGCTTAAGATGCTGTTGCCCCGTGGAGATAAGGTCGGCACTCCGCTGGCTTTGAAGGGCCTCTCCGTCTCAGGTATCGTAGCACCACTGGGAATAGCCGACGGTGCTGTTAGACCATCGTGCAGACCAGGTATGCCCCTTAAGGCATTCAACAACGGGGCCCGATTGGGACCGGCTCAGATAGGACCGGCTCAGACAGGACCCGCTCGGCTATGGCTTTTTCGATTTCAGAAAGGCCTGGTTCAGGTCGAGGTTCTTCGGGCAAGACTGATGGTTCGGCGGAGTCAGTTGTTCGTGTAGCTTTAGCACTCGAGGATTCTTCGGTGGTGCTCGTGATGTTGGTGCTAATTGGGGTGGGTTCGGGTCAATGCTTTATCCGCTCTGGATAGTGCAATAGTGGTAAACACAAAAGGAAGCTTTTTCAAGCGGGTTGTCCTCTTTCAAGAGAAAAGGTCATCTGCGTGAAGCGTAGGTCGTTCCAGTTGGTGTGCGAGGAGCAAATCTAAGACTGATAGCTACAGGCACCCACTATTGCTGCGTCTATCAGCCAAGCCAGTGTTTGTCGGCGCATCACTGTTAAGTGTAGATAGTTTTGCGAGTTTTGAGATTCTTGGGAACTTCCGAGCAATGGGGAACGTTGATCCCAATGAAACAACAAACAAGGCGGCTTGGAAGGCCGCTTTTGAGAAAGACTGTGAAAGGAATCGGGATTCGCGTGCGTTCTAGCAACCCTGTGATGAATTCTCTCTCGTCCAGCCAAAGCCAGGTCCAGGGTAATCCATACGGTCAGAGCGACAACCCATTTGGCCAGGGAAACCGCACCACTGATCGTCCGTTGACCGTCGATGACGTGGTGACCAAGACTGGCATTACTCTTGGCGTCGTTATCGCCATGGCCGTGATCAACTTCGCCATCGGCGAGTTGATCAACCCGGGTATTGCGATGATTCTTACCTTGGTTGGTGCGCTGGGCGGTTTCATTACTGTTCTCGTCTCAACGTTTGGCAAGAAGTTTGGTTCCGCTGCGGCGACGTTGATTTACGCCGTGTTTGAGGGCCTTTTCGTGGGCGGCTTCTCGCTCATGTTCGCTGGCGTATCCTTCGGTAACTCCGATGGTATGGCGCTTATCGGTCAGGCCATCATGGGCACTGTAGGTGTATTCATCGGCATGCTGATGGTCTACAAGACCGGTGCGGTCAAGGTCACCCCGAAGTTCAACAAGATCATGTTCGGCCTTATTGCCGGTGTGGCAGTGTTGGCGCTGGGTAACATGCTGGGTGCTATTTTCTTCGGCTTCAACCCGCTGCGTGATGGCGGCATGCTCGCCATCATCTTCTCCCTTGTCTGCATCGTCTTGGCTTCGCTGTCCTTCATGACGGACTTTGACCAAGCTGATCGCCTTATCCGTCAGGGCGCTCCGGCTCAGTACGCCTGGGGTATCGCTCTTGGTCTGGCTGTGACCTTGGTCTGGCTCTACACCGAGATTCTCCGTCTGCTGAGCTACTTTAGGGACTAATCAGTCTCATAACGCTATTGCGAACCGGTGGCCGGAACCACAAAGATTGTGGTGCCGGCCACCGGTTTCTTTTGGACGACGAGCCCCTTTTGTTGAGCGCAGCGGAATCCCTGATTTGGAGGGAAGATATTGCAGCAACTGCAATGGTTGGCACACATGTTCATAGTAAGTAGTGATTGATTGTGTATCGATCTTGTGGTGGTTGATAGTCATCGCTCCCGTGCGACGTGGATGGCTGTGAGGTTAGTTATGCTTGCACAACCAGGGGATGGGTTGGTGGTAATGGGCTGAATGTTCGATTTTTGCGCCATTGGGGACGTTGGGCTGCGGTGAAAATGAGTGGTGAGCATTCGCTGGCAGTAACTCAACTGGGTTGCGTTGATCATGCCCCTGGCCCAGTAGTGACCTTGCTGACCCCGAGGACGAGGCCCAAGACACCGGGGCAAGGTAGTGGTAGCCAGCGCGCTGCCGACGAGCCAAATGTCGGTGATGCCGCACCGCGTACTGAGGCCAAGCTCTTAGCTCCCCTCGACCCTATCGCAGGCTGTGGCACTCCCAAGTGCGACGGACGTAGAAGAACTCCTCGACACCCTGGACGATAAAGACCCCTAGGTGGAATTGTCCGCAACCTGGACAGGCGAGGACGATGGAAGTGAACGCAGCGCTGTTGCGCTCATGGTGCACCTGGAAGCTGGCACCCTTGATCAACCGCACCTAGTCTGGCTGCGCGTCGATGATGGCTGGGTAGCTATTAACCCAGGTACTGTCGAAGAGTCAGGTGGTAAAGATAATCTGGCATTGACGTGCAGCAATATCACCGCCCAGGCCGTGCACTGCCTGACCGCCGGTTCTTGGTAGCATCACGCGGCCAGGTGGGGTGGGGGAGTAGTTAGCCCGTGCTGAGTGCGTTGATGACTTCGGGGACATCCATGAGGTGTTCTTTCAGGCAGGTCAACGCGGCATCTATGTCGCGCTCACGCAGGGAGGTAAGGATTTTGTGGTGCTCTTGGTTAATCGTGGCCGCGCGGGCGGGGGATTCTTGGATGGCTCTAATGGCGATGCGCACATGGAGTGAGCGCAGGGATTGATAGAGGTTATAGAGGGTTGTGTTGCCGGCGGCTTTGACGATTTCTGCGTGAAACTCCTGGTCCAGGCCACCAAAGGCTACCCAGTCGTCGTCTTCTTTGGCTGCTTGCTGCTGGCGCGAGATAGCATCGGCGGTTGGTGGGATGGGCAGGCAGTGGTCGCAGATGCGCCGCATGGCGGCTGATTCGATGACGAGGCGGGTTTCGTAGACTTCGCGCAGATCAACAACGGTGATTTTCTTAACTTGTGCGCCGCGTCGGGCCTCCAGTTCGACGTAGCTGTCTGCTTGAAGTCGGAAAAGCGCCTCTCTGATGGGGGTGCGGGAGACACCCGTTTCGGCGACCAGGAATTGCTCTTCGAGGATCATGCCGGGCAGGTATTTACCTGCGAGGATGTTCTGGCTAATGAGATTAAAGGCTTTGTTGGCTGCGGAGATTCTAGGTGCTGGTTGGCTCACGTTTTTTCCTTTGGTGGTTGACAAGATTCTATAACACTTCTAGTCTATGACCCACGACACAATCGATGTATACACGAAGTATACCGCACACTTTGGAGGAATTATGACCCATGCCCCAAACACCGCCGTCTGGCTCACCGAACCCTCAGCCGCCGCAATCGAAATCGCGAAAATCGCAGGCTACGACACCATCGTCCTGGATGTAGAGCATGGCCCCTACTCTCTTCATGCACTCGACTGGATGCTCCCACTAATCAACGCCAACGACATGACCTCCATTGTCAAAGTCACCGGCCCTAACCGTGAAGCCATCCAACAAGCCCTCGATCTCGGAGCCGACGCAGTAGCAATCCCACACATCGAATCCGCCGACCACGCCCGCGCCATCACCGCCTACGCCAAATTCCCCCCACTCGGCCAACGCTCATTCGCAGGTGGACGTACCTCCTCCTACGTCGGCTTCACCAACGCCTGGGTCACAGACCAAGACACCAATACCAAGTGCTACGCCATGATCGAAGATGCCACCGCATTTGACGAAATCGACGACATCCTCGCTCTCGGCACCGTAGACGGCGTATTCATCGGCCCCTCCGATCTGTCTATGTCACGGGGTCACGGCGCATACGAGCCCCAAGGTCAAGCCCTCGACGACGTAGCAACCATCGCTCAGGCCGCCAACAATGCCAACAAGCCCTGGATACTGCCAGCCTGGTCTGAACAAGAAAAGAAACTCGCAGTACAACACGGCGCACACACCATCATCGCCACCATGCAGTTCGGAGTACTTCTCAGTGGATTCGAACAAGCCGCACAACAAACCACCGACATCATCAACGCCAACAACAACTAACCAGGAGCACCCACCATGACCACAGTCGCAGTCGCCCAATTCGGCCCCACCACCGACACCACCACCAACCTCGACACCATCACCACCTTGGCCACCGAAGCCAAAACCAACGGCGCAGATCTCGTAGTCTTTCCTGAATACTCCATATTCACCAACCCAATCGTTGACCACACATTCATCGACAACGCCGAACCACTCGACGGCAACGCCGTAAAAACCATCACCGCCCTAAGCGCTGACCTAGGCATCGCCATCATCTTCGGCATGAACGAAAAAGTTGAGGACAAAGAAAAAATCCACAATACCCTCCTAGGCATCAACAACGGCGAAATACAAGCTGTCTACCGCAAAATCCACCTCTACGATGCATTTGGAGTTACCGAATCCGCTGTCGTCGAACCAGGCGCCATCGAAGAACCCCAACTGTTCACCGTTGGCGACCTGATCATTGGCCTGCAAACCTGCTACGACCTGCGCTTCCCAGAAATCAGTCGCCGACTCCTCGACGCAGGTGCAAACACCATCGCCCTGCCCGCAGAATGGGCGCCCGGCCCGCAAAAGGAATACCACTGGGAAACCCTGCTACGCGCCCGCGCCATCGAAAACACCGTCTTCGTCATCGCCGCCGACCAAACCCAACCCCACGGAGTCGGCCACAGCACCATCATCAGCCCCTCCGGTGTCCCCCTAACCTCCCTCGGTCCTACCCCAGGTACTGCCCAGACCACCATCAACATGGCAGAGGTTAATGCTGCCCGCACCACCAACCCCGCCATCCACCTACGGAGGTTTAGCGTCAAGGCAGGCACCAATGCCTAAAAAGCCAGCCCGCACGCTCCTAGCCACCCTGACAGCAGTAACACTGTCACTAGGGCTAAGCGCGTGCGCAGACAACCAAGACACCTACGAGCTGCACTACGCCACCTACTCCAACTCAGTCTCCGACCAATCCAAAACCGTCCAAGCCTGGGCCAAACGAGTAGAAGAACTCACCGGCGGGGCAGTAACCGTGCGCTTTCACTATTCCCAGAGCCTCATTGGAGCAGATGAAGCCGCCAACGCCATCGTCGATGGCCGCGCCGACATCGCCCAAGTCGCCTCCCTCTACTCTGCCTCCGATCTTCCCATGTACACCGTAGCGGAACTACCCTTTGAAACCCAAAACCCACACGCTCACATGCGAGCTGTTCAACGCATGTACGAAGAAAGCGCAGAATACCGCGAAGATTTCGACAAACGCGGCACCCGCCAACTCTTCCCACTCCCCGTCGGCGTAGCCGTCCTCGGCACCACCACACAAGTCACCGGCAGCGATGACCTGACCAATAAAAACATCCGCTCCGGCGGCCTTGTCGCCCAGGTCATGCAGCAAGGCGGGGCCAACCCCGTGGCCATGACCGCCACCGATGTCTACGAATCCATGGAACGTGGCATCATCGACGGCTACACCTCTCTGGGAATGTCCAACATGCCCACCTTTGGCCTGGCAGAAAACACCAACTACATCTCCAACCCAGGAGTCGGCCTTTACGGCTCCTCACTGGTGGGCATGAGCGAAGACCTCTTCGACAAAATGCCGGAGAACTACCAACAAGCCCTACTCCAAGCCTCAGAAGAAGCCATCAACATTGGCCTCAAAGAGCTCGATAAAGAGGGCACTCTAGCCTGCGCCCTCGCAAAGGACGTAGGTACAGAATTTATCCGCTGGCCCGAAGACGAAATGGCCGCACTCGAAGAAGCCAGCACCGTCGTCGACGAATGGATCTCACGCAACGAGTCACGCGGCTACAACGCGCGCACCGTCATCGACGACTACCGGCGAATCTTGTCCGAAGAAGAAGACAACTCCACCTACAAAGACGCACTCGACCAGTGTATCGACAATGAGGTGAACACACATGAATAAGTTCATGCCCTTAATTGAGAAAATCTCTGGCCTCCTGAGCATGATTGCCGGCGTTGCCATCCTCATTTCCGGTGCCCTGACCGTGGCAGATGTAATAAGCCGCACCACTGGCAACGGCTCGATCCTTGGCGTATACGAGATCACGACGCTGACCCTGGTGGGCATCGCATTTCTTGGCCTATCGAGAGCCGAACTGTCCGGCACACATGTCTCAGTTGACCTCGTAGAAGCCAGCCGTAGCTCACGTACCCGAAAAATCTTCTCCATCATCCGCCTGGCCATCATCACAGTTCTGGCCGTACTCCTGCTGTACGGGATGCTGGGCGAGGCGTTTAGTGCGTTTGAGCGTAACGACACCACCAACGACCTCCTGCGGCTGCACACCTGGCCAGCTAAAGCCGTCATCTTAATCTCATTCGGCCTGTTCTTTATCTCCGCGATAGGCAAAGAAATCGGCTTCCTGACCAACACCACCATACCGACTGCTAAGGAGGACGTGTCGTGACAACCGAAGTAATTCTCATTGTCGCCGGAGTAGTTATCCTCTTCCTGGTCCTACTAGCAATCCGGCTCCACGTTGCACTCTCGCTTACCGTAGCCGGGCTCGTCGGTACAGCTCTACTACGCAGCCTGGATGCAGCGGTGGGAACAGCCTCCAACGCGCCATTTTCCGTCGCCGCCGACTACGCGCTAACTATCATCCCGCTGTTTATCCTCATGGGGATCCTTGCCGTGAACGCAGGACTAGCCGATGCGGCCTTTAACCTCGCCTCGAAATTGCTCACCCGCCTACCCGGCGGCACTGCACTAGCCTCAATCGCTGGTTCGGGTCTATTCGCAGCCGTCACCGGCTCAAGTGTGGCCACCGTGGCCACCATGGCCCGCATCTCAACTAACGCCATCGTCTCGGCTGGGCACTCCATCAAACTCGCCGCAGGCGTGGTCTCAGCAGGCGGCACTCTCGGCGTTCTTATCCCACCATCAATCGTCCTCGTCCTCTACGGAGTCGTCACCAACGAATCCATCGGCGACCTGCTTATTGCCGGAATTATCCCTGGACTTATCACCATCGCCGCCTACAGCATCATCGCTATCCTGGTGGCCCACTTCGAGAAAAACCCAGACACCACCGTCCTCGACGCTACCAACGACAAAGCCGAGAACGCCCTGACCTCCCCGAAGCTTGACCTACTCGGCGTGGGCTACCTCGCGGTTATCTTCTTAGCCTCAATCGGAACCATCTACCTCGGCGTGGCCACCCCGACCGAGGCAGCCTCCTTTGGCGCGATTGTCGCATTTATCATCTTCTTCCTGCGCACCAAACCACCGCAATGGCTCGCGCAGCTGAAAGAAACAGCCACCGAAGCCGTCGGCCTGACTGCGATGACGTTCTTGCTCATGGCCGGGGCGGGAGTATTTACCTACTTCCTGGCACTGTCCGGTGCCTCTAGCACACTGGTCTCGAACGTTGTAGAGGCAGATTTCCCGCCCTACCTGGTCTTAGTGCTGTGCCTGCTCCTGCTGATTCCACTGGGAATGTTTCTCGATGGCATCTCCATGGTTTTGATTGCCGCACCACTGCTGCACCCTATTTTGACTGGTTACGGTTTCGAGGGTGTATGGCTAGGCATCTTGATCGTCAAGGTTGCTGAGATGGCACTGATTACCCCACCTGTGGGCATGAACGCCTTTGTCTACTCCGGGGCCGTCCCGGAAGCAGGTCTCGTCACCGTATTTAAGGGTATTGTCCCATTTATCCTGGCTGACATTGCGGTCGTTGCCATCTTGATTGTCTTCCCTGAACTGGTATCTTTCCTTCCCAACCTGACAGGCTAACCCACGACACGCGCCACTCGATTTCCGTTAAAGACCCACCCCACACAGCAGGCGCGGGGATAGCCCCCTCAACCATTCGGTTCCAGCCAGTTTTTATCAGGTCCTCCCCGCAGCGGCGGGGAGGAGCCTCAGGTTAAGGTTTTTAATTCCTCATGCGTGGTATCCTTCCAGCTTCTCGGAGGAATTGCGGGACTCAATGGTCGTTTGCCGGAGGCATCAGCGAATCCAACCACTTCCGCGGCGGGCTTGGGCGGCTTGAATTCCTCCTTCGGCGGGCTGCAGACCGGAACGCATCCGGTACTCGGTGGACTTCCCGGGGCCGTAACAGGGGCTGGTCAGCAGCGGGAGGGGCGGGCGTCGCTAAGCGGCAATGGCCTCCTGGGCGGTAATGCAGGCAGTGGTGCCGTTGGTGTGGGTGGCATGGGCGGCGTGGCCGGTCCTGGTGCCGTCGGCAACGCCGGTGGTGTCGTGGGTGCTGCCGGCGGAGCGCACGGTGCGAAGCCGGGTGTTGGCAATTCCCGTGGTGCGGGGATGCGCATGATGCCGTTGATGGGTGGGATGGCACGTGGCGGCGATGGTGAACGGCGAATCAAATCCGTTACCACGCAGGTAGAGCGCGATCCCAACCGCCGCGACCTATTAGGCGAAGCCCCTGCGGTGCTGCCAGGGGTTATTGGGGATTGGGCCCGCGAAGAAAACTAGGTGTAAGGCGGTGGAGGGGAAGTGCCCTCAAAACGCTAAAAGCGGCGCCGGATTATTCGGGGCGCCGCTCTCGCTTTAAGATGCCGTTGAGCTTACTGCTGAACCGGGGCAGTGGTGTATTCAGCCGGAGCTACCGCGGTCTCGGTGGCAGCTTCGGTGCCAACGACGTCGGTGGCATCTGCAGACTCGGAGGATTCGGCTGCGCCGGCTCCCGGGGCCTCGCCCTCGAAAGTAGCGGCGGTTTCAACCTTCTCGGAGGAATCTTGCTGGCTCGGCGGGTGGCACGCGGCGAGAGTGAGACCAGCAGTAACAGCCACACCAGCGGCTGCGAAACGAGTGAACTTCTTCATGGGTGTAACTCTTTCTCAGAAATACAGTGACGTAGAGCAGTATAAATTAGGACTGGCGCGGCGTGGCGGCCTTTGCAGAATCATACGGTGCAGCAGAAACCACGGTCACTGAAATGGTCTTGCCATTCGGTGCGGTGTACTCGCGGGTCTCGCCTTCAGACGCGCCAAGCAGTGCAGCACCCAGCGGGGACTGCTCGGAGTAGGTCTCCAGATCCTTGTTGTCGGAAGCGGCGGCGCGGGTACCGATGAGGAAGGTCTCGCGGTCCTCTTCGTCGCCGTTGTAGTAGACGTGGACAACGGAGCCGATGTCAGCAACGCCCTCCTGCATAGCGGCACGCTCGGTGGTGGAGTTAGCCAGAACCTCGGAGATCTGCTTAATGCGGGCCTCTTCCTGGTCCTGCATCTCACGCGCGGCGTCGTAGCCGGCGTTCTCCTTGAGGTCGCCCTCCTCGCGGCGCTCGTTAATTTCAGCGGCGACGACCGGTCGGTGGTCGATGAGGGCCTGCAGCTCGGCCTCGAGCTTGGCCTTGGTTTCCGGGGTAATATACTGCTTCTGCTGCTCAGCCATGGTGCAACCTTCCGTCTACGGGTAATTTTTTCAACGAATGGGCGCAAAAGCGCAGGTGGTGCAGCCCATTCAGAACGCTCAACATACTAGCATAGCTGGGCTTTTAGCTATGGGTTGCCGCACCCTCGAAAGTGACGTTGTCCATCGAATCGATGTCCAAGTACGAAGGAATATTGCCGGAGCAGCCGTAGGCGCCACCGGCGACGGCGCGATGGTTTGTGGGGATATCGATAGCGATGCGCTGTGCGTCGTCACCGCCGGCAGGGACCGCTATTTCGCGGCGGCCGACTTCAGCCTTGGAGTAATCGAAGGCCTGGACAATGCAGTAGGCAGGTTCTTCAACGCGGTTACGGGTGATATCAACCCAGACGCGGGCGGTATCGTCAGAGATGATTTCGTGCGAAACATAGGAAATGTGTGCGTTGACCTTCTGCTGTGTCTGGAAATACCGTATGCCGAAGACGATGAGAGCGATAAACGTCGCTGCAAAAATGAGGACGAGTGCCCGGTTTGTCCACGAGCCCTTGTTCTTTGGTGCGGAACCGTAGCGGGATTGGGAACGGGAGGCAGGGCGAGCAGAACCGGCAGAAGACATGAGTCTGATTCTAACCAACCTTCGTCAATAACAAACTATCCACTAGACTAGGCCCTTGTTTAAGACGAATATTGAGGGAGATGTATCACCCAGTGAGCACTAAGCGCCTGCTAGCTATTCACGCGCACCCGGACGATGAATCGTCGAAGGGCGCCGCCACTACCGCAAAATATGCGGCAGAAGGTGCAGAGGTCCTCGTGGTCACCTGTACTGGTGGTGAGCGCGGAGACATCATTAACCCCGCGATGGATCGCCCTGGCGTGCTGGAAAACATCGGGAGCATTCGCCGAGAGGAGATGGCTGAGGCGGCCGCGGCGTTAGGTATTCAGCACCGCTGGCTTGGCCACGTCGATTCCGGTCTTCCGGGCAATCCGCTGGACCCCAACATCAAGAAGATGCTCCCGGAGGGCTGCTTCGCGCTCAAGGAGGATGATGAGGTGGCTCAGGAACTCGTGGAGATTATTCGCGAGTTCAAGCCCCAGGTCATCATCACCTATGACGAGAACGGTGGCTACCCGCACCCGGATCACCTCATGGTGTACCGCTCCTCCATCATCGCGTGGGACAAGGCTGGGGATGAGACCTACCACCCCGAACTCGGCCAGCCGTGGGAGCCCAAGAAGCTCTACTACAGCCACGGGTTTGTGTACCAGCGCATGAAGATCTTCCATGACCTCCTCATTGAGGAAGGCAAGACCAGCCCTTATGAGCCGATGCTCGCGCGGTGGGACACCACCTTCGGTGACATCATGGCGCGCGTCACCACGCAGGTGGAGTGCGCCGATTATTTCCAGAACCGTGAGGATGCATTGCGTGCTCACGCCACCCAGATCGATCCTGCAGGAGCCTTCCTGGCCACTCCTGTCGATATTCAGCAACAGTACTGGCCCACGGAGGAATTCGAGCTGGCTAAGACGCGTGTGTCCACAGAGCTGCCCGAAAATGATTTATTTGCGGGAATCCCGGAAGTAGGGGAGTCTTAAAGCATGAACGCTTTGTACTTCGCGGCACACGACGTCGCCCTGCTCGCCCAGGGAGCACAGAGCGGGCCTGTGGGCCCGGAGTTTGGTAAGGCCTCGCCCATCGGTCTGCTCATCCTTGCACTTATGGGCGTGGCAGTACTGTTTGCTGGTTGGAACTTCCACCGCCGCTATTCGCGCTTCCGCCGTCGCACCATGTTTGCACAGGACCACGGCATTGATCCCTTCGATGACGAGGCTGTTGATGCCGCCATGAAGGAAGCCGGCATCCTCGATACCAGTAAGAAGTCCATCTTCTAAAGCGGAGGGCGAGACCGTGAATATCCTTAACCAAGCGCTTTACCCTCTCTACGAGGCGCGCCTGACGCGCGAGATTAAGGGCAAGCCGCAACCGCGCCACGTAGCCATCATGGCGGATGGTAACCGCCGGTGGGCGCGCGAGGCCGGCTTCACGGACATTAGTCACGGCCACAGGCAAGGCGCGCGAAAGATTAGTGAGATGATTTCGTGGTGCCACGGCACCGACATCGAAGTCGTTACCATTTACTTGCTCTCCACCGAGAACCTGAAGCGTAGCCAGCAGGAAGTGCAGCTGCTTTTCGACATTATTTCTGATGTGGTTACTCACCTATCCCAGGGAGACCTGGACTGCCAGATTCGCCTCGTAGGCCACCTAGATCTGCTCCCCGAGAAGGTCACCGAGAAGATGCGCTGCGCCGCTGAGGCTACGGAGGACCATAAGGGCGTCATCGTTAACATCGCCGTGGGCTACGGCGGGCGTCAGGAGATTGTCGACGCCGTCCAAAACCTCATCCGCAGCGAAGCCCAGAAGGGGCTGAGCGCGGAGGAAATTGCGGATACGGTGACCGCGGAGGCCATCACCGGGAACCTCTACACCAAGGGGCTGCCAGATCCGGATCTGGTGATTCGCACGTCCGGTGAGCAGCGCCTGTCAGGCTTCCTGTTGTGGCAGGCTGCCTACTCCGAAATCTGGTTCACTGATACGTATTGGCCTGCCTTCAGGCGCGTCGATTTCCTGCGCGCCCTACGCGATTATTCGCAGCGCTCGCGCCGCTTCGGACGCTAAAGCTTTCGCATTCGCACCCGGTCCACCAAGTGGTGGGAACCCTTGCATAGCACAAGCGACGCACGTACGCGGGTGGGCAGGATGTTTTCAATGAGGTTGGGCAGGTTAATGGACTGCCAAATTTCACGTGCCTGCTCATAAGCTTCGTCATCTGTCATGTCGGCGAAAGACGCGAAGTGTGCGCCGGGCTCGCGGAAGGCGGTATGGCGGAGCTTGAGGAAGCGCTCAATGTACCAGTGCTCAATATCGTCGACGCGGGCGTCAACGTAGACAGAAAAGTCAAAGAGATCGGAGACCATGAGTGTTGGCCCGGTCTGCAACACGTTAAGTCCTTCAAGAATGAGGATGTCCGGCTGATGAACCTCTTGATACTCATCCGGAACGATGTCATAGGACACGTGCGAGTACAGCGGTGCTTTCACCAGAGGCTTGCCGGACTTCACATCGGTGACAAAACGCATCAGCGCCCGTCGATCATAGGATTCCGGATATCCTTTGCGCTGCATCAGACCGTGCTCTTTGAGATAAGCAGTGGGGTAGAGGAAGCCATCCGTGGTGACGAGATCCACCTTGGGGTGGGAGTCCCAACGCTGCAGCAAGACTTGGAGAAGACGCGCCGTCGTGGACTTACCTACAGCGACAGAACCGGCCACCGCGATGACGAAGGGTACGTGCGTGGGCGGATTGCCTAAGAAGCCTTCGGTAGCAGCAGTGAGCTCCTGGCGGGCCTTGACCTGCATGTGGATGAGACGAGACAGGGGAAGATAAACCTCGGCCACCTCCGTGAGGTCGATGCGGTCACCGATGCCGCGTAGCTTCTCTACCTCAGTTTCCGTCAACACCTGCGGCATGGATTTTCGCAGGGCGCGCCACGTATCGCGGTCAAAATCGAGGTACGGGCTCGCATCGGTCATTCGCGCCATGCCGACCATTGTTCCACTCGCGTATCCCGGGTGTGCAAATTGGTGCGAATGAAAAGTCCCCCGCGCGGGGGAGGCGGGCATTAGGATGTAGAACAAGCTTCGGCGATATTTCTCAGGACCATCTTTAAGAAGGGACTTTACGTTTCCATGACCACTCCGAATTCTGCTGACCTGCGCTACCAAGAGATGCGCGAGCTCGACCCCGAGGTCTTTGACGCCATCAACGGTGAGATTGCACGCCAGCGCGGCACCCTCGAGATGATCGCTTCCGAGAACTTCGTCCCGCGAGCGGTGTTGCAGGCGCAGGGCTCCGTCCTCACCAACAAGTACGCGGAGGGCTACCCGGGCCGCCGTTACTACGGTGGCTGCGAGCACGTGGACATCGTCGAAGACTTGGCCCGTGACCGCGCTAAGTCCCTTTTCGGCGCTGAGTTCGCCAACGTTCAGCCGCACTCCGGAGCCCAGGCCAACGCCGCTGTTCTCGGTTCCTTGATCAATCCGGGCGACAAGATCATGGGCCTGTCCCTTGCCCACGGCGGACACCTTACCCACGGTATGAAGCTCAACTTCTCCGGCAAACTTTACGAGGTTGCAGCTTACGAGGTGGATCCGGAGACCATGCGTCTGGACATGGACAAGGTCCGTGAGCAAGCCCTGGCTGAGAAGCCGCAGGTCATCATCGCCGGCTGGTCAGCCTACCCGCGCACCATCGATTTCGAGGCTTTCCGTTCCATTGCCGATGAGGTGGGGGCCTACCTGTGGACGGATATGGCACACTTTGCCGGTCTCGTCGCTGCGGGCTTGCACCCGTCCCCAGTCCCGCATTCCGACGTTGTGTCCTCCACCGTGCACAAGACCTTAGGCGGCCCGCGTTCCGGCCTCATCTTGGCCAAGCAGGATTTCGCGAAGAAGATCAACTCCAACGTCTTCCCAGGCCAGCAGGGCGGTCCGCTCATGCACGTTGTGGCAGCGAAGGCTATCGCGCTGAAGATTGCTGCTACCGAGGAGTTCAAGGAGCGCCAGGAACGCACCCTCGAAGGTGCACGGATTCTTGCTGAGCGCCTCACCGCTGAGGACTGCACCAAGGCTGGCGTGGACGTGCTCACCGGCGGCACCGATGTACACCTCGTCCTCGTTGACCTGCGCAACTCTGAGCTCGACGGCCAGCAGGCAGAGGACCTCCTCCACGAGGTCGGCATCACCGTCAACCGCAACGCAGTGCCGAATGACCCGCGTCCGCCAATGGTCACCTCGGGCCTGCGCATCGGTACTCCGGCCCTGGCTACCCGCGGCCTGGATGCCGCCGCGTTCACTGAGGTCGCCGACGTAATCGGTACGGCACTGGCTAACGGTAAGAACGCGGACGTCGCCAAGCTGCGCGCCCGCGTTGAGAAGGTCGCCGCGGACTTCCCGCTGTATGACGGCCTTGAGGAGTGGAAGCTGGTTTAGGCTTCGCTGTCATTCTCCGAGCGCTCCTCGGCGTGGGCTTTACGAGCGGCTTCAAGCCACTCGGGCATTGCGCCGAGGAGTTCTTTGATCTCTGCGGTGGTCAGCGGGCGGTCCATATCGTTCTTTTTCAGAGCGGTCACGGAGATGCCCAACTTTTGCGCCACGACGGGGCGTGGGTGCGGTCCCTCACGACGCAAGGTGGCCAGCCACTCGGGCGGGTTCTCCTGGAGATCTCGCAGCTGCGCGTGGGTTACAGCGTTAGCCTGAAACTCTTCCGGGGTAGCGGGAAGGAAAATGCCCAGCTTCTTTGCGGCGGTCTGCGCGCGCATGGCGGTGCCGGAAGGTTCGGTCGCATTATCAATATTAGGGGTATCAGTCACGGTCACCACGGTAGCAGCACCGTAGGATGAGGTGCATGCTGCGCCTTGTCTTTTCCACTGGTACCGAACCTGGCAAATGGTTCCACCGCTACCGCGATTCGCACTCGCCAGAGTCTCTGGTGACGTTCGATGCGGATGATTCGATGGCGGCGTTGTTGGCAGGCGAGGCTGACCTGGCGCTGACTCGCTTACCGGACCCGCGCATTGATGACGGCTTCCATGTCGTGCGACTTTATGAGGAAGCGCTCGGCATTGCCGTGCCCAAGGACTCTGTCTATGCGGAGGTGGGGGAGGAGCTCACCGCGGAGGATATTGCCGACGAGATTCTTAATTACAAAATTGGGGCCGACGCGCTTGTCGACGTCCCCTCCGTCCGCACCGCCCTCCAGGTCGTCGCCGCTAATGTGGGTGTGGCCATTGCTCCCCGTCCGCTTCTCAAAGTGCTGAGCAAGAAACAAGTAGTAGCCCTTGGGTTTTCGGACTCCACCATTCCTCTGACTGAGATCGCGCTGGTCTGGCGCAAAGAAGATGACTGCGATGAGATTCAGGACTTCGTCGGCGTGGCCAAAGGGCGGACGCGGAATACGTCCCGCAATACCGCGCAGAAGCGCAGCGCACGAGACAAAGCTAAGGCCAAGCAGGCGCGCAGAAAGTCACAAGGAACGTCACATTCAAAACCGTTATCGAAACGATATAAGGGCTCTCATCAGCGCAAACGCCGTTAAGGTGTCCCTTTTGTTGTCAAATCACAGGGTCGCATAGTGGCCAAAAAAGATTTGGATATCTACGGTGGACTCCGTTCTCAACGAAAGTTACTGAGAAAGGAATAAACAATGAAGAAGATGACCCGTCGTTTCGCTGCTGGTTTCGCCGCTGCCACCCTGTCTCTGGGTGTTGTAGCCTGCTCCGATGCTGAGGATGCCGCTAAGGACGCTGGCGACGCTGCACAGTCTGCCGCTGCCGACGCTACCGATACTGCTGGTTCCGCAGTAAACGAGGCTAAGGACTCTGTCAACGGTTCCGACGAGGCTGAGGCTTCCGAGGGCGCTGAGGGCTCCGAGGACGCAGACGCTTCTGATTCTGCAGATTCCTCCGCTTCTGCTGATTCCTCCGACTCCGCAGACGCTTCCGAGTCCTCCGACTCCGAGGGCGGCATGGAAGGCGTCGAGACCGCCAACGGTGAGGTTCAGGTTGCTTCCGACTTTGCCAAGGCTATTAAGGACAAGGCTGCCGAGTGGGGCGACCCGGAGTCCATCGAGACCTCCGCTGAAGGCAACGTCGCTACCTTCGCTAAGGACAAGCTGCTCGCCTTCAGCGAGGAAGCTGGTGCACAGCCGGTTATCGGTAAGATTGCTGAGACCTGGGCTGCAGAGGGCGGCGTGGACAGCGAGATCGGGCTGCCGACTGGCCCGGAGAAGGCCGAGGGTAACGGCTGGATCCAGGAGTTCACCAACGGCACCATTTCCTGGATGAAGGGTGAGTCTGGCAAGTACGAGGCCACCATCAAGTAAATTCAGTAAGTAAGACTTTCCTCGTTCTTACTAGCTTTCCCCGGCGCCATGCCACCCACGTTGACTCGTGGGAAAGGTGTGGCGCCGGGGATTGTCGTTTCAATACTGTTCATCTTGCACCCATGTAATTTCAACCTTCGGCCTCTAGCTTGGGGAGTGTCCGGAGGCTCCCACAGGCTTTCTGGATAGTTCGAAAATCACCAGCTTCACAACGCCGTCCCAGGTCGATGAGTTGGGGCGGCGTCACAAGGGAGAACCCTGCCGTTATGACCAATCCTTCCGTCCTCACCGAGCAGCCGAACGAGGCCGCCGTGGCTACCAAGACCTACGTCATCGATACCTCCGTCCTTCTCTCCGATCCCTGGGCGTTGCGCAAGTTCGCCGAGCACGATGTGGTGCTGCCCATCGTTGTGATTTCTGAGTTGGAAGGAAAACGTCATCACCCAGAGCTTGGCTGGTTTGCCCGCCAAGCTCTTCGCTTTTTGGAGGATCTTCGCGGCACCTATGAGGCATTGGACCATCCAGTTCCGGTGAACGCGGAGGGCGGCACGCTGCGCGTGGAACTCAACCACCAGGATCAATCGCTGCTGCCGGCGGCTTTCCGCGGCCCTGAGGGGGACCACCGCATTCTGGCCTGCGCGCTCAACCTCCAGCATGAGGGCAAGGACACTGTCCTCGTGACCAAGGATGTGCCTCTGCGCGTGAAGGCCGGTGCGGTAGGCCTCCAGGCTGATGAATACCACGCCCAGGATGTCGTTCTCACCGGTTACACGGGTATGGCTACTATTCACACCGCCGCGGAAGTCATTGACGAGTTGTACAGCGAAGGCGAGGTGCTTATCGATGGCTCCGTGACCACCACAGGCACTCGCGTCGAGGATCTGCCTGTGCATTGTGGAGTCACACTTCAAGCCGGTGCGCAGTCAGCGCTTGGTCGTGTAACTCCGGAAGGCGCCGTGCGCCTTGTGCGTGGCGATGCCAACGTCTTTGGTCTCCAAGGCCGCTCAGCCGAGCAGCGCGTGGCACTAGAGCTGCTGCTAGATCCTTCCGTGGGCATCATGTCCATCGGTGGTCGCGCTGGTACTGGTAAATCCGCGCTGGCCCTCTGTGCAGGCCTCGAAGCCGTTCTTGAGCGCGGTGAGCACCGCCGTATCGTGGTCTTCCGTCCGATGTATGCGGTGGGTGGCCAGTCCCTGGGCTACCTTCCGGGGTCTGAGAGCGAAAAGATGAACCCGTGGGCACAGGCTGTGTATGACACGCTCGAAGGCCTTGTGTCCGAAAATGTCATGGATGAGGTGCAGGATCGCGGCCTGCTGGAGGTCCTCCCGCTTACCCACATTCGTGGGCGCAGCCTCCACGATTCTTTTGTCATCGTCGATGAAGCCCAGTCCCTTGAGCGCAACGTGCTGCTCACTGTTTTGTCCCGACTGGGGCGCGGCTCGCGTGTGGTGCTGACCCACGATGTGGCGCAACGCGACAATCTTCGCGTTGGCCGCCACGACGGCGTCCAAGCGGTTATTGAGAAGCTCAAGGGTCACGAATTGTTTGCTCACGTCACCCTGCAGCGTTCGGAGCGCTCGGCAATTGCGGAGCTCGTCACCGATCTGCTCGAAGGTGAGAATTAGCGCGTTCGCGCATGGCGATCGAGGTGACCTTAGCTTGGCAGAGATGACCCTAGGTCAGTAATAATTGTGATCATGAGCGAAAACGCGAACGACAAGAAGAAGGATTTCCGCATCCGCCCCTTCACTGCAGCGGACTACCCGCAGATGCGTGAGATCTACGAGCAGGGCCTCAACACCGGTCACGCCACTTACGAGACCCGATCGTTGACCTTCGAGGAATTTAAGAACGTCAAAATCATGCCGTCAGTCTTCGTTGCTGTTGAGGCGGATGATGACTCGAAGGTTCTTGGCTGGGTCTGTGCTGCACCAGCATCCTCCCGTACCGTGTTCCACGGTGTGGTCGAAGACTCCATTTATCTCAGCTCTGAGGCACAAGGCCGTGGCATCGGCGGCGCGCTGTTGGACCGTCTCATTGAGGTGTGCCGAGACCTGCACAAATGGGCCATCCATTCATGGATCTTCCCGGAGAATGCAGGGTCCGCAGGCCTCCACAAGTCCCGCGGATTCGTCAAGGTGGGCACCTACTCTCACATGGCGAAGATGACCTACGGTGAACTCGCTGGCCAGTGGCGTGATACCGATGTGTATGAGTTGCTCCTGCCGAAGCCGGAGGAGAAGAAGGCCAATACTTCCACCAACTAGGCATAGGTGCCGTTAGGGTAGAGGATGTATCTATTCTCTATCCTTCGTGGGTGAACCATGTCCTTCCGCACTTCTGTCCTTGCCCTTACTACCGCCGCAGCCGTGACGGCCGGTGCTTTCGCTGCACCCGTCGCCGCGGCTGCAACTTTTCCCTCTGCAGGCTCGGTTCCGGTAGCTGAGCTCGACGTAAACCATCCCGACGGTGCTCTTGCCTATGCCTTTGCTGATCCCGTCATGCAGTCTGAGATTGATCTGGTGACTCGCCAGATGCGTGAGCTCCGCGGTAAGGCATGGGATGCGAATCTTCCTTTCAATGGCGGTACGCTGCAGCAAGCAGCGCGTGCCAACGGGTTCAACACTCGTGAGGAATACGCGAATGGCATTGCATGGGATCGCGGTCTCGAGCATGCCGCGCTGCAGCGTGCTGCAGAGTGTAATTTCCTGTTTGACCACCAACGAGCCGTTGGCGCTAAAAAACCAGAAGTCCTGGACAGTTCTTATCCGGCCGAGAACCTGACCTCCGCGAAAATGGACGACGCAGTGTTCTCTTGGTCCACGCATCGAAATGAAGGCCCCAGTGAGTGGGAGAAGCTCGTTCGCGCAAACGGCGTGCGGTCAACGGGTAATGGGCACCTTCATTCCATTCTCAACCCTGAGCTCGTGTATTTTGCCCAAGCCGAGGTAGGGAAAGTCACGGCGGGCCTCTATTCGGATAAAGACACACCATTTGAACCAGAGCGCCTAGCGTCGGGCCGCCATGCGTTCCCTATCGCTGTGCCAGAGGACGCGGTGAGGAACCCTGATCTCATCACTACCGGTGGCACCAGCGTCGGCAGCACAGGCAGTTTGGGATTGAGTATCGATGGTTTCTGGGGAGCAAAGCTGGGGATCCCGGCGGCGTCGCCAAGCTCCAGTGATCCGGAGGTCCTCGATGTTAACGAAGACGGTACCTATGAGGCCAAGTCGGAGGGTACCGCAACCATCACGCTTAATACGTATGAACTGCGCAATGGACAGCCACAGGTGTCGGACAACCAGGTGACCAAGACGGTGACCGTGCGCAAGAAGTCCCTAGGCGGGGACTTGAGCTCCGGCGGCATGGATGCTGGAACCATTGTCGGCATCATTTCTGGTGTGCTCGCACTCATCGGTGTAGCGACCCAGGTGGCTCGTCAGCTGGGAATCCTGCGCTAACCCTCGACATGATAAATCCTCGCTACATGAAGGTGTAGCGAGGATTTCTTTGTAGGGAGGGACTCGTTAGGAGATGGTCTCCTTGAGGTGCTCCTCACGAACCGGAAGGATGAGCAGGAGGGCGACGATAGCCATCGGCACCATGAGCAGGATGACGGGGGTAAGGCCATCGTTGTAGGCGTTGAGGATGACATCCTTAATCGGGTCAGGAAGCTCTGCCACCATGGATGGTGTCAGGTTAGAGGAGCCTCCGCTAGCACCGAACTTCTCCGCAAACGGAGCTCCGGCCTTGCCCATGGAGGCAATAGCCCCTGGCATGTTGGCGGCCATCTCATCGCGCATGTTGTCCTGACTTAGGCCAATTTAGTGCGGAAGTTCGTGGCCGGTGATTGCTTGGATGGTGGCGGTGAGGTCGGGCGGGAGTGGTACGGCGGCGTGAATGGTTTCGTCACCAATGACGAGTTGAAAGCTGCGGTATTTCTTGAGTGTTCTCACGAGGCGTTTGATGGATTGACCACTGCGGGTCTCCATCAGGTGGGCCACGGCTAGTGCTGCCATCACAATATTGAGATGTGCTGTGATCGAGTCTTGTTTCCTGGCGTAGATTGGGCGTGCTTTCAGGTCTGATTTCGACATCCGAAACGATTTCTCAATGTTGAATAACCTGCGGTAATGCCCGATAACCTCCTGGGCGTCAAGAGCGGTCAGGTCGGTTTCATAGCCTTTAATTCCGGCTAGGGCTCGGTGTTTGGCAGCAAGAGCGTAGTTGACCTTCTTGTTCGGAGCGGAAAGATCGATATAGCGGTTACGCTTGATAGCGATATCGCCGTCAACAGCCCGTTTAGCTTTTGCGACTTGCTCTTTGATTCCGCGCAGGCTGCGCCTAGCCCGATCGTGGGAGTACTGGTAATGCGTCACCGTATTCGGGGTTGTGTGTTTGCGCCCATCGCTTGCCGAGGCTTGTGTCCAGATCTGGCCGTGGGTGTAGTCTTCACCGGGGTTTTCCCGCCGCCAGGTTTCGATCACCTCAGGCACGGTGGGGGTTTTCACCGACAAAATGTAGTGCAGACCTGCGTCAATGAGTGCTTGTTTGTTCGCCGCGGAGAACATCCCTGCATCAGCAACGACGGTGACTTCATCGAGTTGGTAGGCCTCTTGGAACCGTGTGATCATCGGCAGCATCGTGTGGGTTTCTGCCGAGTTGCCAGCAAACGCGCCCACATGCAGTGGAAACCCGGTGGCATCAGTAAGCAGCCCGACAAGGATTTGTGGCTCTACACGGCGTTCCTTGGAAAACCCGGGTTTGCGAAGCTCATCAGGAGTATCGGTTTCAAAGTACAAGGTGGTCACGTCGTACAAGATGAATGCGCCTGGTCCAATACCTGCATGATGAGCCAACGCTTGGGTTAGTATCTCTCCGAATGATTCGGTCGCGAAGGAGGAAAGACGCCTCTGGATGGTGCGGTAGCTTGCGCTGGTGATGCCAACCTCGGCAAGAGTCTCGATGGAATCCAGCTTTGAGCCGGGATGGATGATCCGGGCACGCACCAGATCGCGAAACACCGGATCATCACCGCTTGCTGCAGCAAGGCCTAACTCGTTGAAACACGCATCGATACAGTCCAGCAAGTAACCGGCCCGCTGACCGACTACCGGCAGCGGGTTGGAAACGCTGCCTGTTGCCGGTGGGATGTGTTTCACCTCGCCGAAGTCCATTGCGAGTTGGTCACCATCGACGATGCGTTGAGCTTCAGCTCTTAAAAGCGCAAGCTCAGACTCTGAATGTGCTGAGCCGATATGCTTCATCCTTTTCGCACCTTTGCGTTCAGAGAACACCACCTGCACCGCCGTCGCCCCAGAAGCGGTCTTGACGGTGCGAATATAAGGACTCACAAAAATCAGACTACTGAACACCCCCGGCACTACCCACTTAGTGCGGAAAAATTCCTCCCCACCGACGAAAACCAACAGGTAACAGTGTCAAGAGTGACTTTACTCACCCACCCATGACCTAAGTCAGGTTAGGAGATGGTCTCCTTGAGGTGCTCCTCACGAACCGGAAGGATGAGCAGGAGGGCGACGATAGCCATCGGCACCATGAGCAGGATGACGGGGGTAAGGCCATCGTTGTAGGCGTTGAGGATGACATCCTTAATCGGGTCAGGAAGCTCTGCCACCATGGATGGTGTCAGGTTAGAGGAGCCTCCGCTAGCACCGAACTTCTCCGCAAACGGAGCTCCGGCCTTGCCCATGGAGGCAATAGCCCCTGGCATGTTGGCGGCCATCTCATCGCGCATGTTGTGGATGAAAAGGGAACCCACCAGGGATGCACCAATGGCGGAACCAATCTGACGGAAGAAGTTGTTGGCCGCGGTCGCGGTGCCCACCAACGCAACGGGGAAGGAGTTCTGCACGATGAGGACAAGCACCTGCATGACAAAGCCCAAACCGATGCCGAAGACGAGGAACTCCGCGCCGAGTTGTACAAGGGAAGTATCGACGGTGAGCTTGGACATCCAGAACAGAGCGCCGGCGGTGATGGCGAGACCGATAATGGGGTAGTGCTTGTAGTGGCCGGTGCGGGCAATGATGAAACCGATGGCGGTTGACGTGACGATCAAGCCGAGCATCATCGGGATCATCATGAGACCAGCCTTGGTTGGGGTCAAGGTGTGGACCATCTGCAGATAGGTTGGCATATAACCCAGAACGCCGAACATTGCCAGGCCCAGGACCATGCCGGCGGCAGTGGTGAGGACCATGTTGCGGTTCTTGAATAGGTGAACCGGTATGAGCGGCTCCTTGGCCTTGCTCTCAACGATGAAGGAGATAACGGCACCTACGACGACGATGGCAGCAAGCACAAGGATGATCGGGTCCGACCACTCGTATTGGGTGCCGCCCCACGTGGTCATGAGGATGAGGGAGGCTGTGGTGATAGCGATGAAGGTCGCGCCGAGGGCATCAAATTTGCGCAGATCTGTATCGCCCACGCGAAGGTTGAGCACCAAGGTGCAGACCGTGATGGCGAGCAGGCCCAGCGGAATGTTCATCCACATGCCCCAACGCCAGCCTGGGCCGTCGGTGAACCAACCGCCCAAGACGGGGCCGAGAACAGAGGAAAGGCCGAACACGCCGCCCATAATGCCCATGAATTTGCCGCGCTCACGGGCCGAAGTGACCTCAGCAATGATGGACTGGGAGGAAATCATCATGAAACCAGCGCCAAAGCCCTGAACTGCGCGGCCAATGATGAGCAGATTCATGCTGTGCGCGAAGCCACCCAGAGTGGAACCGACAACGAACGTGGCGATACCGCCGATGTAGAGCCACTTGCGGCCCATCATGTCACCGAGCTTGCCGGAAATGGGCATAGCAATGGTCATGGTGACAAGGAAGGCAGAGATGACCCAGCTCATGTGGTCAACGCCGCCGAGCTCACCCACGATGGTGGGAAGCGCGGAGGAGAAGATCATCTGGCCCAAGGAGCTCATCAGCATGGTGAGCACGAGGGCGGAGAAAACGAGGGCAAGGTTGTTATCCGGCTTGCCGTTGTCGGCCTGAGTGGTCGACTCAGTCGCGGTATCTACCATGTCAGTCCTTTCGAATAATCGTTAATAAGTGTGAGTGCCGAATCAAAGCGTTGCTCAAAGGGAATAGCGCAGCTGAAATCAGGGGAGGAGGTGGCAATCCAGAAAGCCTCCCGAATGGCAGCAGCAATAAGGATGGCCTCCGTTTGAGGTGACACGGAGGGCATGCGCCGCAGGGAGGGTTCTTTCTCGAGTCTCTGGGAAAGAAGCTCAAGAATTTCGTTGGACTTTGCGCGTTTGCGGCTTAGCGACGCCGCTGCCGCGTCAGCGTCGCGGGAAATCCGGCGGCGTCGCTCAGCGATGTCATCTGAGGAATGTTGACCAATGAGATGTTCTTTAATGAGATCGACCGCCAGCTTGAAAACGCTGTCCGTAGGAGTCTCAAGGAAATAGCTTTTTTGGTCCTCCGAGAACTCCCGGCTTGGGTTGCCGAGGACGGCAGAATCTTTGGAATCGAAATAGTTGAAAAAGGTGCGCCGAGAAATACCGGCTGCCTCGCAAATCTCCTCAACAGTGACGTCGGCGAATCCACGCTCATCCACCAAGTGGGTGGCGGCGTCCTCGATTCGCAGGCGCGTCTTGAGGCGCTTCTGCTCGCGTAATGACATTTCTTCTTGCACAGAGTGCAACAGTACACTCAGTGCAAGTTTGCACCAAGTGCAAAGCCGGTGATTTTAGGAAAACGTCTGGAAGAATATGTCGCGGGTCACCACGCCGTTGAGGGTTGTGTAAAACGACGACACCGCCCTCCCGAAGGAGAGCGGTGGAGAGGCTTCTTAGCGTGAGCTTTAGAAGTCGTCGCGGTCGCGGTTGGTCATGGTGAGAACATTGAGGCGCTCGTCAAGCTCCTCCTCGGTGAGGTTCTCGCCATCGACGAAGCCGAGGTCGATGACAGCCTCGCGCACGGTGATCTTCTCATGCAGTGCGTGCTTGGCAGCCTTAGCAGCGTTCTCGTAGCCAATCTTAGAGTTCAGCGGGGTGACGATGGAGGTGGAGGACTCCGCGAACTTCTTCATGCGGTCCTCGTTAGCCTCAATGCCGTCGATGCACTTCTCAGCGAAGACGCGGGAGACGTTAGCCAGAAGGCGAGAGGACTCGAGGACGTTGCGGGCCATCATCGGGATGTAGACGTTGAGCTCGAACTGGCCATTGGAACCACCAAAAGCAACAGCTGCGTCGTTGCCGATAACCTGGCTGACCACCATGGTGGCGGCCTCACACAGGACTGGGTTGACCTTGCCCGGCATGATGGAGGAGCCCGGCTGCAGATCCTTGAGGTGAATCTCGGACAGACCGGTCAGCGGGCCGGAGCCCATGAGGCGGATGTCGTTGGCAATCTTGTTGAGGGAAACAGCGACGGTGCGCATAGCACCGGAGAACTCCACGAGGGCGTCGCGCGCAGCCTGCGCCTCGAAGTGGTTTTTCGCCTCAGAGAGCTCCTTGACGCCGGTGAGCTTCTTCAGCTCCTCGGTGACCTTGGCGCCGAAGTCCGCGGACGTGTTCAGGCCGGTGCCGGTGGCGGTGCCGCCGATGGCCAGCTCACCCAAACGCGGGAGGGTAGCCTCGATGCGCTCGATGCCAAGCTCGATCTGGCGGGCATAGCCGCCGAACTCCTGGCCCAGGGTGATCGGGGTGGCGTCCATGAGGTGGGTACGGCCGGACTTCACCACATCAGCGAACTCTTTGGCCTTCGCGACGAGGGACTCGTGCAGAACCTTGAGGCCCGGGATGAGGTCGTTGACAGCAGCTTCGGTGGCCGCCACATGAGTAGCGGTGGGGAAGGTGTCGTTGGAGGACTGGCCCATGTTGACGTGGTCATTCGGGTGAATCTCCACGCCATTGTTGTGGGCGATGGAGGCGATGACCTCGTTGGTGTTCATGTTGGAGGAGGTGCCGGAGCCGGTCTGGAAGACGTCGATCGGGAAAGCCTCATCGTGCTTGCCCTCTGCAATCTCGGTGGCGGCAGCAATGATGGCATCAGCCTTCTCGGCGTCCAGCTTGCCAGAGTCCTTGTTCACCTGTGCGCAGGCGGCCTTGAGCAGACCGAGGGCGCGGATCTGTGCGGACTCGAGACCACGGCCGGAGATCGGGAAGTTCTCTACTGCACGCTGGGTCTGGGCGCGCCACAGGGCGTCGACCGGAACCTTGACCTCGCCCATGGTGTCGTGCTCAATGCGGTATTCAGTCATGAAGTCACCTTTTCTGTGAAGTGTGCGTTGTTGATTGATTTATGTGTGCCGTAGCACGGCGCTGTTGGCCACCGTAGCACTGTTCTGTGGAAGGCGGATTAGCTTTCCTGATCGTGCGGGTTGGTGTAGTCCACCACGGAGTATTCCTGCAGCTTGGCCAGCTTGTGAATGGAATCCACGTAGCGGATGGTGCCGGACTTGGAGCGCATGACCAGGGAGCGGGTCGTCGCACCGTTCTTGCGGTAGGACACACCACGCAGCATGTCACCGTTGGTGACACCCGTAGCAGCGAAGTAGCAGTTCTCAGAAGAGACCAGATCGTTCGTCGTGAGCACGCGATCCAAATCATGGCCAGCCTTGCGAGCCTTCTCAGCTTCTTCCTCGTCCTTCGGCCACAGCTTGCCCTGAATCTCGCCTCCCATGCACTTCATGGCACAAGCGGTGATGATGCCCTCTGGGGTGCCGCCGATGCCCATCATGAGGTCGATGGAGTTGGTGTCCTGGCACGTGGCAATGGCGCCGGCTACGTCGCCGTCCATGATGAGGCGGACCTTGGCACCAGCCTGGCGGATCTCCTTGATGAGTTCATCGTGGCGCGGGCGGTCGAGCACAACGACGGTCAGGTCAGCTGGCTTGATGCCCTTTGCCTTGGCAACGGACTTTACGTTCCACTCGACGGGCTTGTTGATGTCGATGCAGCCGACACCATCTGGGCCCACGGCAATCTTCTCCATGTAGAAGACCGCAGAGGGGTCGTACATGGTTCCGCGCTCAGCAGCGGCGATGACGGAGATTGCGTTCGGGCGGCCCTCAGCCATGAGACGGGTGCCGTCCACCGGGTCGACGGCGATATCCATCTCAGCGCCGTCGCCGGTGCCGACCTCCTCGCCGTTGAAGAGCATTGGGGCTTCATCCTTCTCGCCCTCACCAATGACAACGACACCGTTCATCTCTACGGAGTTGATGAGCTTACGCATGGCATCCACCGCAGCGCCGTCGCCTTCATTCTTCTGTCCACGGCCCACCCAGCGGCCCGAGGCCAGTGCAGCGGCCTCGGTGACGCGCACCAGCTCCATCGCTAGGTTGCGGTCAGGGATATAAGACGTGTTGTCGGACATAAGTAAGTGGTCCCTTTCTTATCAGGTGGCTTGACCCGGGGTGGGAGAATTACCCGGAATACATCCTCTATTCTTCCACTTTTATGGTGGGCTTAAGCCCGAATGCCTCCCCCAGATGTGGGATCGGGGGTGAATGTGCGGGAAACTGCAGGTAGGTGGTCGATGTCGCGTTCGCAGGATGGGGCGTGCGATACTAGGCGGGTGGCTGCTGAAGAGAAACCAAAAATTTTCGAGGGCGCGCGTGACATTACCTTGACCGTTGGCGTCATTCTCATCATGATGTTCGTCGCGGTAGGTGCGACAGGACTGTGCTCCGTGAACCCTGAAAAATCGGGTCCGGTGCAGGACGTGGACGCCTCGACCTTCCTAGCGATGGAGGCGCGCAACACGGGAGCTGTCATTCGCGAACCTGTTCTGCCGGAAGGGTGGCAGCCTAACGCTGCGCGCCGCAAGCAGATGGGTTCTGAGGTTGGTTCCGTTGTGAGCTGGCTGACCCCGAATGATGGCTATGTTGAGTCCGCACAGACGCAGCTGGCGCTTGGCGATGTCCCCTCGGCTTACGATTCCAACTATCGTGCCAACTCCGAGAAGCGTGAGGTGGCAGGCCACGACGTTGAAATCCTCAGCAGTGATGATCGGGATGTCCGTCCACTGTGGATTACTGACTTGGGCGATGCCCGCCTCGTCCTTACTGGCTCTGCCTCTGACGCTGATTATGAAACGGCCCTGGTCGCCTTCGTAGAGGCTGAACCGCTCACAATTGGCGAAGACGGCAACGTCGTCAGCGAATAGTGACGCGCTGCAGCGTTCCGTCCCACTCCACATCGATGGCGTTGCCCGCCGCCTGCGCAAGGGATTCCTGGTCGAGTCCGCTTAGGCGGGTCTTGCCAAGGTAGACGTCCACCTTCTCGTGGACGGACTTGCTGGGGAAGAGGGTGATGTTGGTGAGCTTGTCTTCTACAAAACGCAGGACAATCGAGCCAGAGAAGTAGCTGATTTCCTCGCCCTCAGCGGTGTGCGGGGCACCGAAGAATTCTTCCGCGAGTTGGCGTGAATCCCCAAAGACCATGGAACCAGCTCCACCGGACTTGGAGACGAAGTCGACGCGGTCGCCCGGATAAGCATAGATCTTCATTTAGGCTTCAGCCTCCTCATTCTTGCGGAGGGCTTCCTCCACGCGTTTCGATGCGCCGTCGAGGTGCGCCTCACAAGCCTTGGCCAAAGCCTCACCGCGCTCCCAGTATTTGAGCGATTCGTCCAAACCCATCTGGCCTAATTCGAGAATCTTGACGGTTTCAATGAGTTCGTCGCGGGCTTGCTCGTAGCTGAGCTCCTCAACGGGTGGGAAAGCATCCTGGCCGGGCTGTCCGGCGCCAATGGTGTCAGTCATGAAAGGGATCCTATCTTTATGGGGTAAGTCAGCGTTTTAAAACCTATCGTGCTTAGTCCGCTGCGTGGGAGGACATCGCTGCGGCGGTAATGGAGCCATCGCCCACCCGGATGCGCAGCTGTGAACCAGGAGGTGATTGCTCGTAGCTGGTGACCACCTCAGGCCCGCTGCCGTCGCGCGGAACAACTTGCACGATGGCATAGCCACGCTCGAGTGTGGCTGAGGGGCCCAAGGCGGATACGCGGGCACGGAGCGACGAGACTTGGTTGCTCTCCCGATCGAGCTGGTGCGTGATGACGCGGCGGATCAGGGAGACATGGCGGTCAAGTTCCTCGCGGCGAGCGGTAATCGGCACCATCGGGTCCGCGAGTACCGGGCGAGAGCGGATATTTTCCAGGCCACGCCGCTCGCGCTCCACCCACCCGCGCAGAGCAGCAGCCATGCGAGAACGAGCCTCCGCAATGAGCGCATATTCCTCTGCAGCAGAAGGGACAACGCGCTTGGCGGCGTCAGTGGGAGTGGCGGCGCGGAGATCGGCAACGTCATCAAGCACCGGGTGATCCGGCTCGTGTCCGATGGCGGAGACCACCGGTGTGCGGGCCTCAGCCACAGCGCGTTGCAGGGCCTCCTCGGAGAAGGGAAGAAGATCCTCCACCGAACCACCTCCACGGGCGATGATGATGACGTCGACCTCCGGATCGGCGTCAAGGGTACGCAGAGCATCAACAACCTGAGTCACGGCCGTGGCGCCCTGCACGGCGGTGTTGATGACCTCGAATTGAACGGCCGGCCAGCGGTCCTGTGCGACGGACAGGACATCGCGCTCGGCGTGGGAACCACGTCCAGTAATGAGGCCAATCTTCTGAGGCAAATAGGGCAGCGGCAGCTTGCGGGAAGGATCACAAAGCCCCTCCTGGCGCAGGCGCTGGCGCAGCATCTCCACGCGTGCCAGCAGATCACCGATGCCGACGTGGCGGATCTCGGTGACCCAGAGGGAGAAGCTGCCACGGCCAGCGTAAAAGGCTGGCTTGCCATAGACCACGACGCGGTCGCCGTCCTTGAGCGGGGAGGGCGCATTCCGAATGAGCGACGTATTGCAGGTCAACTGCACGGACTTCTCCTGCTCCACATCGCGCAGGGTGATATACGACAGCTTCCATGATGGCTTCATATTGAGCTGCGTAATCTGGCCTTCGACCCACAGGAAGCCGAGACGCTCAATCCAGCCTTTGACTTGGTCATTGACCTTGCCAACGGGCCACGGTGCCTCCGCGGAATTAGCCGGTTGGTTCACGCGTAGTCCTTTCTTCGTGCTGTGTTCTGCGTCCAGTCTAGGAGGTTGCTCGGACATGCACCCTCAGCGGGCGAGGAAGGCGAGTCAGCAGCTTAAACGGTAACTACAGTATGCGGCGGTTATTCGATACTCTGGGAGCCATGACTGAAACTGCCAAGAAGGTGCTCCTGGCGGCTCCGCGCGGCTACTGTGCCGGCGTGGACCGTGCTGTTGAGACAGTAGAAAAGGCGCTGGAGAAGTACGGCGCACCCATCTATGTGCGCAAGCAGATTGTGCACAACCGCTTCGTCGTGGAATCGCTAGCCAAACGTGGCGTCATCTTTGTCGAAGAAGCCTCCGAAGCTCCTGAGGGCGCACACCTGGTTTTCTCCGCACACGGCATTGCTCCGAGCGTGCGCAAGGAAGCACAAGAGCGCAAGCAGCTCACTCTCGATGCCACGTGCCCGCTGGTGACGAAGGTGCACAAGGAAGCACAGCGTTTCGAGCGTGATGGCTACCAGATTTTGCTCGTTGGTCACGAGGGCCACGAGGAAGTGGAGGGCACCGCCGGTGAGGCTCCGGAGGTGACGCACCTCGTGGATGGTCTGGAGGGCGTCGACAAGCTGCCGGACTCCCTGCAGAATGAGAAGCTTATCTGGCTCTCTCAGACCACGCTGTCGGTGGATGAGACCATCGAGATTGTGAACAAGCTGCGTGAGCGCTTCCCACACCTGGAAAACCCGCCGTCAGATGATATTTGCTACGCCACCCAGAACCGTCAGGAGTCGGTCAAAGCTATCGCCCCGAAGTGTGACCTGATGATTGTTGTGGGCTCCCAGAACTCCTCGAACTCGAAGCGCCTCGTAGAAGTAGCACTGGAGGCAGGCTCCACGGCGTCGTACCTCGTTGACTTTGCCTCGGAGATTGATGAGGCCTGGCTGGAGGGAGTTTCGACCGTTGGAGTGACCTGTGGTGCCTCGGTACCGGAGCTTCTCGTGCGCGAGGTACTCGAGTTCCTTGATGCGCGCGGCTATAGCGATGTGGAACAGGTAACGACTTCCACGGAGACCATTACTTTCTCCTTGCCGCGTGACCTGCGCCCGGCTCGTACTGAGCGCTAGAACCTAGGGCACCTCGACCGCCTAGAAATCCTGGAGACCCGGAGCACTGCGCTAGTCCTCGTAGAGGTTCTCCTCGAGCTTCTGCTGAGGACGCGGCGCACGCTGCCTGTTTTCAGCAGACCTGGCGGCGGCTCGGCGGAACTCCTCACGTTCGTCTGCGTCAGGAGCAGCCTGACGGCGCCTTTCGCGTTCTTCTTCTTGTAGGCGGCGGCGCTCCCCGCGATCGCGCTCACGAACCCGGCGGGGCGAGGTGTTCTCACGCGCGACGAGCTCAGCCACAGAGAGGCGTTCGGAACGGTTGCGCTCATCAGCAGCAACCTCCGCGCGACGCTTCTTGAGGGCCTTGGCCTCTTGGCTCTTAGCATGATTATTGCTGCGCCACACGCGAAGTACCGCCAGCAATGCGCACGCCAAAACTGTCACGATGAGGACAGGGAAGTGCTGGATAAGGGGGAAAGCCGAAGTGAGCAGCGCCGTCTTACTAAACGGCGAGGCGCCTTCTGGCAGCGCAGAAGCGGAGTTGATAAATCCGGCCCCCACTGCGCCGACTGCGTACAGCAAGGGCAAAGTAATCACGGTCATGTACAAGCCACGGGTTTCCACGAGCCAAGTCACGGCGAGGGAACCCAAGCCAAAAATCAGCGCGAAAGCCAGTCCGACACGCCCGAGCACACCAGACACGGCCATGGCCACGAGCGCCACGAGGAGCGCAACAAGAAGTGCTCGGGTGAGCGGCATTCCGCGACGGGGTGGGCGGCGACGATTTTTGGCAACTGACACGCCGTGAGAGTTTACCGGGATTTTCGGGTGAAACGTTAGTCATTATGGGCGCGCCGCGGCCACGACTCCACGCTGCGCGGTTCGACTGGTGTGCGATCCACGCGGGCAGGAATATCCAATTCCGTAAGCCGACGGGCGGTCACCCCAACCCGTGAATCCAAGCTGGCCAGGCTCGCGTTATAGGCCTCCACGGCTCGCTCGAGTCCTCGCCCCACCTTGTCATAATGCTCGTTGAGAGTATTAAGGCGCGTATACAGCTCGCGGCCTAAACGCTGGACTTCGCGGGCCTTATCGGATATCTCCTCGTGCTGCCAGCTCACCGCTACGGTGCGCAGTAGGGCGAAGAGCGTGCTCGGCGTGGCGATGACAATGTTGCGCTCAAAGGCAAATTCGAGCAGTTCAGCATCGACCGTCAGTGCAGCGTCGACGAACGTGTCGGCGGGGACGAAGAGGATGACAAACTGCGGAGTTGGGGAGAAAGCCTCAATGTAGTCCTTGCCGGAGAGTGCCTGGACATGGGAGCGCATGAGATGCGCGTGGCGCCGAAGGAAGCCCGCCCGATCCTCGGGGTCCTCACTCTCCATGGCGTCGAGGTAGGCGCTGAGCGGGACCTTGGCATCGACGACAATGCTGCGGCCACCGGCCAGGCGAATGACAAGATCTGGGCGCACGGCAGCGCCGTTGATGTAGGCAGTGACCTGGGAATCAAAGTCGACATGTTTGCGCATGCCGCCGAGCTCCACAACGCGTTCAAGTTGCACCTCACCCCAGCGCCCCCGAACATTCGGTGAGCGCAGCGCGCCAACAAGTTTGTCCGTGCGATCAGACAGCCGGGTGGAGGTCCGTGTTACTGCCTGGACCTGGCTGCTCAGTGCGGCCAGTGAGGTAGCACGGTCCTCCTCAATTTCTTGGAGCTGTAGTCCCAGCCTGTCCATTGCCTTCTCCAGCGGCGCAAGCTCTGCTTGCCGGCGCTGGGATTCCTGGAGAGCTCGGTGTTCTTCTGAGGGTTGGGAGGACTGCGCGGAATAGGCGCGGGCCAGCCACCCCAAGGCAGCGCCGATGATGAGTCCGAGGAAAAGCAGCAGCACGGGAAGAGTAGACGTCATGCCTGACATCATGGCATGCGCCGTGGACATCTCGGCTTAGTCTTTATCCTTCGACTGCAACATTTGTTCGAGAGCTCCGATTGCGCGCTTGATGCCGGCGCGGGCGCCGTTTTCACGCTCAGTGAAGTCGGCATCGACGTCGACCTTGCGGTCTAAGGCGCTTGTGCCATCGGTGGCAACATCCTCAGCCGCGCCTTCGGGAGCAACGTGATCCGGGATGGACAACCATTGCTCGCGTTTCCGGTCACCCTGCTCTTGTGTATAGCGCCCGATGAGGAAGCCTGCCACGGTGGAAAACTGCAGATCCTCCGCGGTCCGTTCGCCGGATTGGAGCATCATCATGTCCTGGAAGTAGCGGTAGCCCACCGCAATGGTGGCTGCTGCCGGCACGGCAAGGAAGCCGCCCACGAGGCCGAAAAGCGCGGATCCCACCGTCACCGAGATCAGAACGATGACTGGGTGAAGGTTCATTGCCTTGGACTGAAGCCAAGGGGAGAGCACGTTGCCCTCCAACTGCTGGACCAAGAGGACAAGTCCCAAGACGAGCAGAGCCTTCGTGAAGCCCAGAGAAACCAGCGCGATCGTGACGGACAGTGCGCCAGCCACGATGGCGCCCACAAACGGGATAAAACCGGCGATGAAAGTGATGATGGCGAGCGCCATGGCCAACGGCACACCGATGAGGGCGAGGCCGAGGCCGATGAAGACGGCATCGACAGCTGAGACCACTGCCTGTGCCCGCACGAATCCACCCAATGTTGTCCATATGCGGGTGAGCAACTCGGTGAGGTGCCAGCCGGTGCGGCGGCCAGTGGCGGCGCGCAACCAGGGAAGGAAATTATGGCCGTCTTTGAGGAAGAAGAAGGTGAGCACCACGATGATGAACAAAGTCACCACAATGGACGTGGCCGTACCAATACCTGTGAAGACGGAGCCTGCGATGGATCCGGCTTGGCGTTGGAGCCACAAAGCGATTTCGTCGATATACGTGCCAATCTCATCCGGGTCGAGATTCAACGGTGGGCCCTGGGCCCACAACTGGAGGCGCTGAATACCTTCGGCCGTCTGGAGATAGAGCGTCTGGGATTGCCGCGCAAAGTCCGGTGCGATGAACATGAACAGTGAGCCCACTGCGGTAAAGGACACCAAAATCGTGATTGCTGCGGCGAGTGCTGACGGGAGTCCATTACGGCGCATGGCACTGGCCACGGGGGCCAGCACGGTGCAGATAATCAACGCGATGAGGACTGGAAGAATGCCGCGCCAAAAATTGCCCAACATGCGGAAGGTGGCATAAAGGAAGAGTCCGATGATGGTGAGGCGCAATGCCCACAATGACGCAGACTTAATGACTTCGCCGACCACCACCGAGCGATCCACCTGATTGCCCGGCGGGTGCGGGGAAACATCATCCAGGGACGCAGCATCGACTGAGTCGTCAAAGCGCCCGCCAAGCGCGGCCTCTGCGGCGGCGAGCTCGGGCGAGGAGGACTGAGGGCTAGGCTGATCGGAACTCACCCTACCATCTTGCCTTAAAAGATCCGGGGTGCGTTAGGATTGGCCCCGTGAGTCTTACACTAGGAATCGTCGGCCTGCCCAACGTGGGCAAGTCCACGTTGTTTAATGCCCTGACCCGTTCCGATATTCTGGCAGCGAACTACCCGTTCGCCACCATCGAACCGAATGTCGGCCTCGTTGAGCTTCCGGATTCCCGCCTGGACCGCTTGGCTGAGATCTTTAGCTCCGAGCGCATCCTCCCGGCCACCGTGTCCTTCGTGGACATCGCCGGCATTGTCGAAGGCGCCTCCAAGGGTGAGGGCATGGGTAACGCCTTCCTTGCCAACATCCGCGAGGCAGATGCCATCTGCCAGGTGGTGCGTGCCTTCGCTGATGACAACGTTATTCACGTTGACGGCGAGGTTAACCCGGCGCATGATATCTCGGTGATCAACACCGAGCTCATCCTCGCTGATCTCCAGACCATTGAGAAGGCCTTGCCGCGTCTGGAGAAGGAGGCCAAGAAGAACAAGGAGCTGACGGACACCGTTGAGGAGACCAAGAAGGCTCAGGCCATCCTCGAGGATGACCGCACGCTCTTCGCTGCATCCAAGAGCAATGAGATTGATCTCGCCCTGCTGCGCGAGCTTCACCTCATGACCGCTAAGCCCTTCCTGTATGTCTTCAACTCTGATGAGTCCGTGCTGACTGATGACGCCAAGAAGGATGAGCTACGTCAGCTCGTTGCCCCAGCCGAGTGCGTCTTCCTCGATGCTCAGACCGAGACGGAGCTTCTTGAGCTTGACGAGGCTGAGGCGCTCGAGTTGCTGGAGTCGGTGGGGCAGGAGGAGCCGGGCTTGGCGACGTTAGCCAAGGCCGGTTTCGCCACCCTCGGCCTGCAGACTTACCTGACTGCAGGGCCTAAGGAAGCCCGCGCGTGGACGATCAAGCAGGGCTCTGCTGCGCCCCAGGCTGCTGGCGTCATCCACACAGACTTTGAGAAGAAATTTATCAAGGCTGAAATCGTTTCCTTCGATGATCTCGATGCCGCTGGCTCGATGGCTGAGGCTCGCAATGCGGGCAAGGTCCGCCAAGAAGGCAAGGAATACATCATGCAGGACGGAGACGTCTGCGACTTCAAGATCGGCGGATAGTCCCGCCACTCCGCGTAGGATGTGGGCATGAGTATCGCCCACATCCTTGACCGCGCCGCGGAAGCCACGACGTGGCAGGAAGCCCTGTACAAAGATTTGCATCAGCACCCGGAGCTCAGCATGCAAGAGGAGCGTACTCGCGGGGTTATCGCGGATAAGCTCCGTGAGTTTCGCGGGGTGGAGGTGCTGGAATTCGGCGGGGGAGTCGTCGGCATTCTCCGCAACGGTGAAGGAGCGACCGTCTTGGAGCGCGCCGATTTTGACGGTCTTCCCATTAAAGAGGACACTGACCTAAGCTATGCCGCTACGGGCGACGCTATGCATGCCTGCGGCCACGACACCCATGTGACCGCCTTGTTGGGTGCCACGGAGGCGCTGGCGAAAGCTAGAGACGCGTGGTCCGGTACCTTCATCGCGCTGTTTCAGCCTGGTGAGGAGACCGCCGAGGGCGCACAGTCCATGGTTGATGCGGGACTCACCGATAAGGTTCCGACCCCTGATGTGGCCTTTGGCCAGCACGTCTTCATTGATAAGAACGCCCCCGCCGGCAGCGTGCTTATCGCGCCCGGCCCAGTGCTGTCTACGGCGACGTCTCTCACTGTGACGGTCTATGGGCACGGGTCGCATGGCTCCATGCCGCACCTGAGTATTGATCCGGTGGTGCTGGCTAGCTCCATCGTGCTGCGGCTACAAACCGTTGTCTCTCGCGAGGTCGATCCGCACCAGTTCGCCGTACTGACCGTGGGCGCGCTGCAGGCAGGTTCGAAGGCTAATATCATCCCGGATTCGGCCACTCTGCGCATCAACATTCGTGCTTATGACGAGAACGTTCGAGCACAGATCGTGGACGCTATCCACCGCATTGTCGAGGCCGAGTGCCAAGCAGCGATGTCCCCGCGCGAGCCGCAGTTTGTACAGAGTGATAATTACCCCCTCACCGTCAACGATAAAGAAGCGACCGAAAAAGTGCGCGCGCAGCTTATCGACGTCCTTGGTGGCGATAGTGTCCTCGACATGGAGCCGTGGACGGCGTCCGAAGATTTCTCTCGCATCCCCGATGCCTTCGGAGCTCCCTATTGTTTCTGGGGCTTCGGCGGGCGAACTGATGGCGCATCAATTCCCAACCACAACCCGCGATTTGCGCCGGAGCTGCAGCCGACGCTGATCACCGCGACCCTGGCGCTCATCGCCGCGGCCTACGCGTACTTGGGTAATTAATTCTCCATCGCCGATTGCAGCACAGTGAGCACCGCGCGCCGCGCCGCGGAATCATCGAGGTGGGAATCCACCAGCGTGACGAGTGCCTCTAAAACCAGCAGGAAGGCCACGCGGGAGGCATCCGCGAGTTCAGCGCGGAACGTTCCATCGGGGGAGGGAATGACCAGCGTGTAGGTGGCAAGATCCGCCAAGGGCGAAGAGGTAAACGACGTCAATGCGATGATGGCCGCGCCCGACGCGTGGGCCGCGGTCGCAGCTTTGAGCGTGAGCGTGGTCGAGCCGGATCCAGAGACCACGAGGCATACGCACTCGGAATCCAGTTGCGTTGCTGCGATGTGCTGGCCCGTGGCCTCTCCCACGAACTCTGCAGGGCGTCCGATACTGGTCAGGCGCAGCGCCATGGTTTGGGCGAGTGGAGCCGATAGTCCGTTGCCCACGATGAGGACGCGCTTCGCTCCCACAAGTGATTCAACCGTTGCTGTCAGTTCTTTCTCATTGAGTAGCGTGGTGAGTCCGTGTAGATAATTGCTGAAGCTGGCAATCTCGGCGGACATGCGGCCGACGTAGGTCGAATCGACACCGGGAAGCTGCCGTGGGCGTTGCGCAATCTCCTGCGTGAGAGCTACGCGCAACTGCTGGTAGCCGTCGTAGCCCAGCGCCTGCGCCGTACGGATGACTGAGGTGCGGGAGGTACCGACTTTAGCCGCGAGCTGATCCGCGGTGGCGTGGAGGACAAAGTCCATGTCCTCCAAGATGGCCTGAGCCACGCGCTGCTCGATGGGCTGCAAGCTTGGCATGCGTGTAGTGATGTGTGCAGAAGGTGGGGCAGTATCAGTCATAGGGGCTGGGGATGTGGTTAGGCGTACTTAGCTGCCACGATCCGGCGGCGGATGGCACCGGAGACGGCGTCGATGGACATAGTAATGACGATGACGACGATAAGTAGTACGCCCACAACGTCCCACTGGCGGTATTGCGTATAGCCGGTGAGCATGTCGCCGATACCACCCACTCCGATGAGACCGAGGACGGCGGAAGTACGCACGTTGATCTCAAAGCGATAGAGCGCTAGGGATGCTAACTCAGGCTGGACGATTGGCCACGTTCCCCAACGCACCGTTTCCACGAGAGTGCCGCCCGAAGCCTTCACTGCCTCAGCTGGGCCGGTTGGCGCGGTTTCGATGGCCTCATAGGTCCATTTGGCATGCGTTCCAATTCCGCCAATGGCAAGGGCCAACGCGCCCGTGAAGGGCGTGAGACCGGTAACTGTCAGGATGATAATCGCAATAATGATCTCCGGTACTGCGCGGATGATGGCGAAGAGCGCACGTAAAGGAAGGAATACCCAGCCGGGGGAGACAGTATTGGCGGCGAGCACACCCAAGATAGTTGAGAGCACCACGCCGAGGATGGCGCCGATCCAGGCCATAGCCACGGAGCGCCAGGTTTGGAGGAGGGCTTCACCTAGTTTTGACCAGTCCGGGTTGGAGAACATGAGCACGAGGTAGTGCCAAATGTTGGTGGGCAGATCTTTCAACGCCGAGAGGTTGACATCGATGTACCCAAAGGACAAGGCCAAGATGACAAGAATTCCGGCCCACGCACCCCAGACACCCCAGCTGCGGGAACGTGAAGGCAGTGCGGATGGTGCAGTTGCTGGAAGTGCAGTGCTCATCGCAGCCTCTTTCGCAGGTTGACGGATACGATTTCAAGGGCAATGACTACGACGAGCAGCTCCAGCACGATGGCGGAGAGCGCATCGTAGCGATAGAATCCGCGGACTTCGTCGATGAGCAAGCCGATGCCGCCCGCGCCCACGAGGCCGAGGACCGCGGAGATACGGACGTTGAGTTCAAGAGAGTAGATGACCTGGCTGGCAAAGGCGGGCCAGGTTTGGGGGAGAGCAGTCACGCGATTGATTTGAGTCTGCGTACCACCAGTGGCGCGGCCGGCCTCCATGTAGGAGTCATCAGCGGAGTCAATTGCTTCAGAGACTAGCTTGACCACGATGCCGACATCGAAAAGCACTAGCGTAACGACGCCCGGTAGGGCGCCGACGCCGAGCATGGCGACGAGAATGGTGGCGTAAACGAGATCGGGCACCGCGCGGACAACGTTGACGACGCCGCGTACGAGCGTGCGCCATGGTGTCGAGGGATTCGTGGGGCGTGCCGCCCACAACGACAGCGGAAGGGCAATCACCGCGGATATGGCGGCACCCACCACGGCCATGGCTAGGGTCTCGAGCAGAGGTTGCCACGTGCGCGGAAGGATGGACCAATCGGGGCTGAGCATCAGCGCTAAACGGTCGGCACCGTTGCGCCAATTGCGCGCAATCTGCCCCAAGTCGATCTCGATACCGCCCCAGGCGGGGATGCACGTGGCGATGGTCAGCGCGATGAACGCGGCCAGCCCACCGAGAATGCCGGGCCAATTCCGCTGCCGGGGAGGAAGCACGGCTGTCATACTGTGCTCCCTTGACTTCCCAGCTGGTCTTCCTCTCGGATGCGGCGGCCGTAGATGGTCTCGAAATCCTCCACAGAGGACCCTTGCGCGGGGCCATCGAAGACGATCTTTCCATGGCGAATGCCGATGATGCGGGTCGCGTAGTCTTGGGCTAAGTCCACAAGGTGCAGGTTTACCAAAGTGGTGAGGTCACGCTCGGTATTGATGCGGCGTAGATCCTTCATGACAGAGTGCGCGGTAGGCGGGTCGAGGGACGCTACGGGTTCATCGGCCAACATGATGGCGGGCTTCTGGGAGAGGGCGCGGGCAATGGCCACGCGCTGCTTTTGGCCACCAGACAAAGCGCCGGCCTTGTTCCACGCCTTGTCGAGGATGCCCACGGACTCCAAAGCTTCGGCGATAATCGTTTTGTCCGCCGAAGTTGAGATGCCCAGCAACGTGCGCCAACCTGGGTTGTGGGAGAAACGGCCAACGAGCACGTTAGCGAATACACTTGCGCGATCTGCCAGGTTGAACTCCTGGAAAATCATGCCGATGCGGCCACGGAGTGTGCGCAGTTGGGAACCTTTCGCGGCGGATATTTCGTGCGGACCAACGAAGATCTTTCCCGAGGTCGGCTGCACGAGCCCGTTAATGCTGCGGATGAAGGTGGACTTACCGGAGCCCGAAAGACCGACGATGGCGACGAATTCGCCGGGGGCGATGTCCACGGAGACGTCGTCAAGCGCCAACGTTCCGTTGGGGTAGCGCACTGAGACATTCTCGAACCGAATGCCCCACGCCTTCTCCTCCGTCATGGGGAACCTTTCTAAGTGGGAAATGGGCAGTGGAGGAGTGCGAATCTACTGTGCGAAGCGTTCGTTGACCTTGCGCGCCATGTCGATGGACTCTTTCTTAGCCGGAACCCAGTCGGTGATGTCGAAGATGGCGGACATGGTGTCCGGGTCCACCTCAGAGAAGCCGTCCATAAGGTCGGTGATTTCCTTGCGGCGCTCCTCTGGGACATCATCAGAAATGACGACGCCGCCATTGGGGTACATGTCGGTATAACCGAAGACGACAAGCTTCTCAGCCAAGTCAGGAGCCTCTGATGAGTCAATGGTGGAGCGTGCGTCCCAGAAGCTGAAGCCCACTTCGGCGTCACCGTTGTAGACGGCCATGATGGACGCATCGTTAGAGGTCACAGGGACCTTCTTGAGACTATCAACATCAATGCCTTGGGACTCCATAGCCATGACCGGCAGCTGGTAGCCGGCCGGCGAGGTAGCACCGAGCATGGCGACGGTAGTTTTGGCATCAATCTTCTTCAGTGCCTCGAGTCCCTTCGGGCCCTGTCCCTCATTTTTGTCTGCGGTGGCGGTGCCGTTGCAGTAGAGGTAGTCATCGCCGCTTGCTGCGTAGGTGGCCTTGACTGGCTCATCCTCGCAGTACTTGTCAGGATTGTTGGTGACAAACTGGCCGGCGTAGGAATCTGCACCGAAGCGCTCATCCTGCAGAACAGCGTGGGCGCCGTACATATCCTCAGCGGAGGCCAGCTGTGCTGCAGAGGCGATAGCGATGTCAGCCTGGCCGGAGCCGATGGCTTCGACGGCGGCCTGGTAGTCCTTGGTAACAACACCCTCAACCTCAACGCCGAGCTCCTCAGAGAGGTAATCAGTCAACGGCTTCGCAGTGGTCACCAAATCATTGACCTTTTCGTTCGGGATGAGTGCGAGGGTGAGCTTCTCATCAGCGCCTTTAGCGGAGTCAGAACCGCTATCGGAGTCAGAGGAGCAAGCGGTAAGGGAGAGGGACAGAGTAAGAGCAGTGGCGGCAAGAGCGGTGAAACGGCGCATGATGAGTGTCTTTCTGTGCGTGTGGTTTAAAGAGCAGAGGTCAGTTGGGGAAAGATGTCGGTGACGCGGGTGACGCGCCAGGTCGGGTTAGCCTCACAGGGGACGGCGAAGGGGGAGTCAACGAGCACGGTGCGTCCACCCATGGCGGCCACGGGTGCAAGGTCGTACTCCCAAATATCTCCGAAGGAGATGAGGCGAGTCGGATCCGTGCCGGCAAGATCGGTGTCCAGGATGCGGGTGAGCCCTTGAGGTTTACCCACCCCGGTGTACACGGCGTCGAAGGACTCTTTGAGGCCAAGCGTATGAAGGGCAGCGCGGAGGCCAATCTCTGGAGAGTTCGTCGCCAGAATGGCGCGGCCGGGGTAGGAAGTAAGGAACTCGGCAAGCCCCTCAGGGGCGTTGATGCCGGTGTCGGCGAGGTTCTCCCGCGAGGCCATGTATGCCTCCTGGCAAGTCTCCTCCGGCACGTCGAGTTCGGCGGCGAGAGTGTGGACGAGGTGGTAGCCGTCGCGCGCTGAGCCGACGTCATTGGAGTTCAGCAGCGCTTCAGCGTCATGAGCAATGGACGGGTGCCCGGCCTTCTCAGCAATATGGTGCGCATAGGCCAGCACGGGACCGTGGCCAAGGCTGACGGTCCCGTCAAAATCGAAGAGTAGGACTGGGCGAGGTATGTCTATGGACATAAAGTACAAACTAATGGTGGGTTATGTACTTCGCGACCGCACGCGGTAAACATTCAGTGAACAGTGCGTGCACATCCGGCTTTGGTAGTCTGAGGGATTGTAAAAAATCTCTCCACGAAGGTCGGGATATGTCTCTTCCTAGCGAGCAGTTGGTGCTCGAACGCTTCATGAAGCTCTCTATCGCCACTGCGGTGGCCACCATTGTTCTCAAGGTTATTGCTGCTGCCGTGACGGGATCGGTGGGCTTTCTTTCCGACGCCCTCGAGTCCGGCGTCAACCTTGTTGCCGCTGTCGTGGGATTCGTGGCTATCAAGATTGCAGCCAAACCCGCGGATGCGAACCACCAGTTCGGGCACGGCAAGGCTGAGTATGTCTCGGCGCTGGTGGAGGGTGCAATGATTTTCGTCGCCGCGGCGATGATCATCTACACCGCTATTCGCCGCCTCATGGAGCCGCAGCCGCTGGAGCAGCCTGGGCTAGGTCTTCTCCTATCGCTCGTGGCTTCCTTGCTCAACCTAGGCGTGGGCCTTTTGCTGGTGCGCGCGGGTAAGCAGCACCGTTCGGCTACTTTGCAGGCGGACGGAAAGCACTTGCTTACCGACGTCTGGACGTCCGTCGGCGTCCTCCTCGGCATCGGCGCGGTCAGCCTCACGGATTGGTTGTGGCTCGACCCAGTCATCGCGTTTGCGGTGGGCCTCAATATTTTGTGGACTGGGTACAAGCTGCTCAAGGAATCTCTGAGCTCTTTGCTCTCTGAGTCTTTGCCCAAGGAAGAACATGCGCAGCTCGACACCCTCCTCAACGAACTCGAAGAGCGTCACGACGTGGAGTTTACGTCTCGCCGCACCGTAGCCTCCGGCCGCAACCGGCTGGTCTACCTCACCATGGACGTGCCCGGACAGTGGACGGTACTGCACTCGCACACCATCGCTGACCGCATCGAGGACGCCATCGATGAGCTTTTCCCCGGCGCTGAGGTCTTCATCCACGTTGAACCTGCCGGCACGGTTCATCGCCGCATCCTGCGCATGCCGTAATGCTTGTAGCTAGCGCAGGCTGGCCACGCCGCGTCCGCCTTCCATTACCCACGGCCAACTCAGACCGTTCTTGGTGAGGACATTGACGCGGATCTCATCGGGGACAATCCAGTCCTTGTTGGCGTAGCCCAGCAAGTATTCGTCGAACGCAGGCAGCTCGAGTCGTAGTTCTAGGGCAGTACGGATTTCCTCTGCAGAAACATCTTCCTGCCAAGTGGCCATCCAAAAGTCTTGGCCATCGTGGCGAGTGCGTCGAGCGTCTGCCGACTTCAAAGCTGTGGTGGCTTGAGTCTTGCTGAGCTTTGACCACGCTTGGAGGTCTTCTACCGAGATCGGACCATGACCTGAGATATACCGTTGACCAAGTTCGTGAAGGGGATGCGCTGGCTCGTGTTGGGCAACGGGAAGTGCATCAACGTGAAGAATGGTTTCCTGGTTGCCGTCCTTGGGGCCTTGGACGAGGTCACCTGCTCCGCCGAAGGCACGCAGTAAGTGGGAGCCGCGACCTTCTGTGGGATCCACGCCCGTCTCGGCGAAAAGCTCATAGACCTGCGCGCGGGTTAATGGTGTGGTGGCTGCGCTGTGGAGGGCCTCTGAGCACGCTTCAAACATCTCTTCGCTGAGCCCTAGACTGGGGCGCCGAGACTTCTGGCTTGCGGCGATGCGTGGATAGAGGAGGCAGGACATCCAGCGGACGTCGGCAGCCGGCATGAAGTGCAACGTCCCTCGCTGGGGCCAGCAGCGCACCACGCGGTAGCTTTCTATCTCTTTCAGAACCTTGTCATCGTCACACCCGGCGCGCAGGGAAAGTGCACGAACACCAGCATCGTAGGTCTGCCCCTGTAGAGCAAGGAGATGCTCAGCGACGTCCAGCGCCGAGGTGAGCGATGGCCGCGCGGCCGACGGCGCTAGCCCTTGGGCAATGAGCCGGTGCGCTAGGAGTTCATCACGGGATAGCTCGTGCATGGTTTCTCCTTTAAAGCCGGAAGGTCTTCATCAGCCGCATGCCAGTGGACACGAGCTGGCGAAAACGTTCCGGTGTGATGTGCTCTGAGGGGGCGAGCGGGTGCAGTCGCTGTTCAGCCACGGTGCGCTCGTTGGCCCATAGACGCATGCCGGTAATGCCGTGGCGGTGGTTCAGTCCGGACTCCTTGACGCCACCTCCGGGCGCGGCGATGGAACCATAGGCGGCAGCGAAGCCTTCGTTGATGTTGACCATGCCCGCCTCGAGTTGAGAAGCAACCTTCCAGGCGCGGCGCGAATTGCCGGACCACACGGAGGCGGATAGACCGTAGTTCGTGTCATTGGCGCGCTGAATGGCCTCCGCATCGGAGTGCACCGGGTACACGGCTAGGACAGGTCCAAAGGTCTCCGCGGCATAGAGATCCATCTCAGGGGTAACACCGGTCAGCACGGTGGGTTCATAGAAAAACGGCCCCAGGTCTGGGCGGGCCTTCCCACCGTAGACCACAGTGGCTCCTTTGGATACTGCGTCTTCGACGTGGGCTTCTACCGTATCGAGTTGGCGCTGCGAGGTAAGGGAGCCGATGGTGGCGGCATCGGAGAAGGCCGCGCCGAGTACTTGCTGGTCCAATGCCATTGTGAGTTCTTTGAGAAACCCCTCAACAATGCTCTCGTGAACATACGCGCGCTCGGCAGACATGCACAGCTGGCCAGATGAGGAGAACGCGGTGCGCACGGCGCCTTGGGCGGTGGGTTTCAAGGGGGCGTCGTCAAGCACCAGCATTGGATTCTTGCCGCCCAGCTCCAGCATGGTGGGGATGAGGCGCCCGGCAGCCTGCGCGGCGATGGACTTACCGGCCTGGGTAGAGCCGGTGAAGGAGAGTCCGTCCACGAGCGGGATGAGGGCATCACCCACCTCCGCGCCGTTTCCCGGTACAAGTTGCCAGGCGGCCTCCGGAAGACCTGCTTCAATGGCTAGACGCCTGAGCAGGATGGCCGTCAGCGTGGTCTGGGAGTCCGGCTTGTGCACAACAGCGTTGTCCGCAGAAAGCGCTGCCAAGACATCGCCGACGCCTAACGAGAGCGGATAATTCCAAGGCGAAATAAGCCCCACCACGCCTAGCGGATAATGCTGCGTGCGGGTCTTTGTCAGCACAGGAAGCGCGCCGGGGTGGCGTTGCGTGCCGAAGGCTTTGCGGATATTAACCGCGTAGAAGCGCGCGCAGTTATAGAGATCCATGAGCTCGTCATAGGCATGCGCGCGGGACTTGCCGTTCTCCGCCTGGATAAGGTCGAGGATGAGCTCCTCGTTGTCCTGGACGAGGTCGTGGAGGCGCAGCAAGATCGCCGCGCGATTCCCCTGACCCACGCCGACGCGGGCATATTCAACGGCGCGTTCTACATCGTGGGCGGTGGCAACGGGGAAGCGAAAGAGTTCCTCGCCGGTAAAAGGCGCGTGAGCATGGTGTTCCTCGCCGGTGCCGCATACGTCGTGGGCGGGATCGGTGTCCAGGAAACTCTGCACACGGTGGGGGAGACGGGTCTGAGTAAAGGTTTTCATGACGTCCATTGTCCCAAAAATATTTGGCTCCGCTACACATTTTTTGAGATTTGTCTCACAAACCTAACTACGGGTGGCTAGGATTACGTTATGCCCACCCTATCCACCATCCCGCGAACGAAGGTGCGAGAGGCTATCGAACCTCTCGTGCGCTCCGGCGAGCATCCAGCACCCGTTGGGGTTATTGACCTTGCGGCTTTCGACTACAACGCCCAGCAGATGTCCACACGCGCCGGGGGATTGCCCATTCGGGTCGCCTCCAAGTCGGTCCGCAGCGTGTCGGCGTTGCGCCGCGCGCTGGAACATGACGGCTACCACGGTATCCTTGCGTATTCGGTGCCGGAGGCGCTCCATCTCGTTGCAGAAGGGTTCCGGGACATTGTCGTGGCCTACCCGAGTGTGAACCGAAAGGCACTGCGAGAGCTGGCAAGCTCCGCGGCCGCGCGCGACACCGTGACGGTGATGGTGGACAGTATCGAGTTGCTTGATCTGCTTCCCAGTCCACTGCGTGTGGCCATCGATATTGACTGCACTCTGCACTTGCCTGGCGTAGTGGTGGGTCCGCGTCGCTCGCCCATCCGGGAACCGGAGCAGGTGGCGGTGCTGGCCCAGGAGATTCTGCGGCGAAGGCATCGTCTCGTGGGGCTCATGGCCTATGAAGGTCAGGTGGCGTCCGTGGCGGATGGTCTTCCCGGCCCGGTTGGGGCAGTCAAGCGCTGGCTGCGATCCCGGTCCATGGTGGATCTCGCGCCGCGACGCCGAGCCTGTGTGGCCGCTGCGCGGGAGGTGGCTGACATCGAGTTTGTCAACGGCGGTGGAACCGGCAGCCTGCAGGAATCTGCGGCGGAAGGCACATTGACCGAACTCGCCGCAGGTTCTGGGTTCTACACGCCGGCCATCTTCGACGATTTCACCGACATCAATCACAAGGCGGCGGCGTTTTTCGTCTGCCAGGTCTCCCGCGTGCCTGCGCCCGGGTGGGCAACGGTCAACTCCGGCGGGTGGATTGCATCAGGCCCGCCCGCTAAAGATCGCGTGCCGGTTCCGGTGTGGCCGCAAGGGCTAAGTTATTCCACCACCGAGGGTGCCGGAGAAGTGCAGACTCCGTTGCACGGCGCCTCCCTGAAGGTCGAGGACCCAGTGTGGTTTCGCCACGCCAAGGCCGGAGAGATGACAGAAAACGTCGATTGCCTCCTTGCTGTGGGGGAGGGCTGTGTCGAGCACTGGGACACGTATAGAGGACAAGGATGGACACTCCGATGAGTACTTTTAGCAACTGGGCTGGGTCGGTCACTACGAAACCTGCAGAGTTTCTGCAGCCTTCCCGCATTGACGAGATTCCTGACATCATCACGCGTTCGCGAAGCGTGCGCACCGTTGGAGCAGGTCATTCCTTCTCGCCGGTGGCAGCAGGGGAGGGGACGATGATGAATCTGGATAAGCTGAGTGGCCTGGTGGGCGTCGATAAGCAGCGCAAGCGCGTCCGATTCCTGGCTGGCACTCGTCTCCGTGACGTGCCGGGACTTCTGCGCCCCTTCGGGCTGGCTCTGACGAATCAGGGCGACGTAGACCCACAGTCCCTCGCCGGCGCAATTTCGACGTCGACGCACGGCACCGGCATCGATTACACAGGCTTTGCGGGCACGGTCACGGGCCTCACGCTTATCGACGCCGACGGCAACACCCGCACCTACTCTCTCGATGAGGATCCAGACCTGCTCAGACTCATCGTGGTGAGCATCGGGGCGCTCGGAGTGGTCGTTGAGGTGGAGATGCAGTGCGTTGACGCCTTTGACCTGCAGGCAGAAGAGACGGGAATCGGTTTCAACGAGCTTATGGATAACTGGGAGGAGCTGTCTCGCAGCGTCGACCACTTCGAGTCCTATTGGTTCCCGCACACGGACCGCGCCATGGTCAAAGCTAATACGCGACTCGCACCGAATGGAGAGCACCGTTCACGCATCAAGCAGTTTATTGATGATGAAGTGGTGGGAAATGGTGCCTTTGCAGTCACTCTCGCGCTGGGGCGGATGGTCCCGGCAACGATTCCAGCGCTTAATCGCTTCTCCACTGCGGTAATCTCCCATAACCGCTATCGCGCCGCTGCCCACGAGGTGTTCGTGAGTCCGCGTCGGGTGCGTTTCCACGAAATGGAGTACGCCGTGCCGCTTGCCGCCGGCCCCGCCGCCGTCCGTGAAATACGCCGCTTTATCGAGGATCGTGACTGGCGCATTGGTTTCCCTTTGGAGTTGCGCACGACAGCGGCTGACGACGTCGCACTGTCCACGGCTTCTGGACGCGAATCGATGTACATTGCCTTCCACATTCCGCGGTTCTTAAATCCCCAGGATTACATGCCAAAGCTCGAACCCATCTTGCGCGCAGCCGGCGGCCGGCCGCACTGGGGCAAGATGAACACGCTCGGCCGCGAAGACTTTGCTCAACTTTATGCAAGATTTAACGAGTTCTGCGAGTTGCGCGAAAAGATGGACCCACAGTGGCGGTTCGGCTCTCCGTACCTGCGGAAACTGTTCGGATAGGGGCGTCGTCAAGCATGGTGCAGGCATAATCCAGAATTCGAAAGTATCTCTGATCTTTGGTAGCGTTTGGGAGTCTTAACTCCATAACGCTATCGAAGAAGGTGTCTCAAACGTCTGCTAAATCCACCCCCCTCATTACTCCAACCTTCGTTTTTGCGTGGTTGGTGAACTTTGCACAATTTACGGTCTTCTACCTGCTTGTCACCATTATGGCGATGTACGCCATCGAGCAGTTCCAGGCGTCCGATACAGCGGGCGGATTTGCATCGAGTGCCTTCGTGGTGGGTGCGACAATCGCGCGACTTTTCTCCGGTTATATCGTCGATGCAATGGGGCGAAAGCGCACGCTCGTGGTCTCGCTCATTGCTGTGGCCATTGCAATGGCACTGTACTTCCCGGCACAATCGTTGCCGCTGCTCTTTGTGGTGCGAATCTTGCACGGTTTGGGCTACGCGATCGCCTCGACTGCAGTGATGGCCGTGGCGCAGTCTGTGATCCCTGATCACCGCCGAGCTGAGGGCACTGGTTACTTCGCGCTAGGAACCACGCTGGCGACGGCTTTCGGCCCCGCCGCAGGCTTGGCCATCGTGCATAATGCCGGCTACAACGCCGTCTTTGTTGTGGCGCTGACGCTGACCGTCGTTGCTTTGGCGCTGGGACTGGTGGTGAAGGCTCCGGCGCAGGAGCAGCGCAGCGTGACCTTCTCCTTAGGCAACATCGTCCACCCAGCAGTGGCACCCTTCGGTGTCTTCATTCTGTTCGTGGGTGTTGCCTACACCGGAATCATCACCTTCTTGAACGGTTACTCTTCCGATGCGGGCCTCGAACAAGGCGCAAGCTACTTCTTCCTCGCCTATGCCGTGGTGAGCCTTATTTTGCGCTTTGTTCTGGGTAAGTTGCAGGATCGCCGTGGCGATAACATCATTATTTACACGTCGCTGGTTTTCTTTATCGCGGGTCTTGCCGTGTTAGCTTCGGCCTCGTCCGACTGGCAGGTCATTCTGGCCGGTGCGCTCGTTGGCCTAGGCTATGGCTCCATTCTTCCAGCTGGCCAGGCAATCGCTGTGCGTCTGGTTCCGTTGCACGAGATGGGTGCCGGTATTTCCACCTTCTTCCTGCTCCTTGATATCGGAATCGGCTTCGGCCCAATCCTGCTGGGGCAGGTTATCTCCGCCACGGGATATACCACCATGTACTGGATATTGGCGGCGCTCATGCTCGTGGCTTCGGTTGTGTACTTCTTTGTGCATGGCCGCAAGGACGTCGCGCGTGGTGACGTGCGGTACGAGTAAAAGCTTCCTTTTTAGAAGGGCGGTCGGCTGGAATGCCGGCCGCCCTGTGTGCGTTGTACCCCCGTGGTTGTGGATAGGCCCCGGTTATACAACCTGTTCGACAAGAGTCAAACACACAGTCTAAAGATGGGCTTGACACCCCCGATCATCCTTCCGTATCCGCTTTGTTTGTGCAGGCCATAGACCTATAGGTGGGTTTCCGGTAGAATCATAGTTAGAACACTTCTTCTAATTGCTAATTTTCTCGGGGACGATCATGACCATCACACCACCGCCACCATCATCACCATCTCCGGCTGCCTTCTTTGCCATCACCAACCCCGGTAATCCCCATGCTGTAGCCCGCAGCATTGCCCGGAAAGCAACCTATAGCGCTTGGGTAGCGGCAACACCTGATCTTGAAGCCGATATTGACACCACCGCACTATCCCTCGTTAACGCCTGGGCGTTAACTGAAGGCCACATCAAAGCAGGCCTGCGCGCCATCCACCGCCTGAATGAACTACCCGCCGTCAAACTCCTCCAAGATACCCACTGCCTGCTGGATATAGAATCTCTCATTGCTATCGACCAACCCATGGCCGCCCTCACAACCCACAACCCCGCCACACTCGCAGTGATCGATTGCCTTTTGGCAGAGTATTTCACCCCCACCAAACCCAACCAGGTCTTTCCCACCCGTAGCCAAATCAGACGCAAAGTCCGCGACCTCTGTAAAACCCTCGATGACACTATCGCCTACCGTGACACCCGCCCCCAAGACTCCTATACCTTCTCAAGCAACGGAACTAAAGCCTGGCTTGAGCTCGGAGTTGATGAAGACACCGGCATCAAACTCGATGCGTTCATCCGCCGAACCGCTAGCAGTCACGGCATCAGCATCACCGATGCAATCAAACAACTACTAAGCGGTGAGATCACCCCACCAGCCACCGTCATCCTGCACACCTATAAAGCCTGCGATGTCGACAACGCTCCGACCTACATCGAAGGCTTTGGCTGGCGGCTGGCAGATATGCCTTACGACCACCACCGCGACTTGACCACCCCCGTCAAAGAAACCGACGGTTACCGGCCAGGAATCATCATGCGTAAACACGTCGAAGGACGCGACGGCACCTGCCGCATGAGCGGATGTGATGAACCGGCCTACCACTCACAACTCGACCACCGCCACAACTACGCCGACGGTGGGGCAACCCACCCAGACAACCTGGCCTGCCTATGCCAAAAACATCACAACCTCAAAACCGATGGCAGCGCCTACTACTTGCTCGACCCCGCCACCGGCGACATCATCTGGCTCTACGACAACGGCACCTGGGCCGTAACAGAAGCCCAAGGCCCCCTCGCACCCCGCGAAAAACGCTGGGCACAAACCATCGGCCAACACATCACCACCACCCGCCAACGCACCCGCGAACAAGCCCAACAACTCAAACAAGAACTCGATGACTATCACGCCGAACAACAAACCACAGCTCAAGCTGAAACAGAATCACACGCCAACACCACAGAAGATATTCCCTTCTAACCACACCCCCAACCACCAACCCCCGTCGACCCACACGACGAAACGTAAGAACCAGGACTCCGTCGTTTAAAACGACGAAGTAGAGGTAGCGGCCACGGATTATGAAGGTATCGTCGTTTGAGACGACGGCGGTCAGGTACGTGGGGGACTCGAGACAGAGAAGAGCCTCCCTACTGGGAGCTACAGGGGTAAGACTTCGGCGATTGCTCCTGGGCTGGGGAGGCTGGTTAGTGGAGGGGGAGGAAGCTAGGCAGAGATGCCTACATGCTTCTTTTCGTCATCGTTCATGATGTGGGTGACACCGTCCTCGGCGGCGTCCCAGACCTCCTGGTCTTGGATACCCGCGCGCTTCGCCACAATAGTGGCGCAGACGGACTGGCCGGTGACGTTGACCGCGGTGCGGCCCATGTCGATGATGGGCTCGATGGCTAGGAGGAGGCCTACGCCAGCGAGGGGCAGGCCCAGGGTGGACAGGGTCAGTGTCAGCATGACGGTAGCGCCCGTCGTGCCTGCTGTGGCTGCGGAGCCGATCACGGAAACGAAGATGATGAGCAGGTACTGGGTGAAGGATAGGTCAATGCCGTAGAACTGAGCGATGAAGATAGCGGCGATTGCGGGGTACACGGAAGCGCAGCCGTCCATCTTGGTGGTGGCGCCCAGTGGGATGGCAAAGGAAGAGTATTCGCGCGGGACGCCCATTGCCTTCTCCGTGAAGCGTTCGGTGACGGGCATGACACCCATGGAGGAGCGGGTGACAAAGCCGAGAGAGAAGACCGGCCAGACACGCTTGTAGAAGCCCATGACAGGAATGCGGTTGAATACGAGGGCGGCAGGGTAGACCACGAGGATAACGAGGGCGAGGCCAACGTACATGGCAAGGACGAACTTGCCCAGAGAGCTCATGGCATCCCAGCCGTAGGTGGCTACGGCCTTACCGATGAGGGCTGCGGTGCCGATGGGGGCGAGACGGATGATCCACCACAAGACAACCTGAATAACCTTCAAGAAGGATTCGGTAAAGCGCAGGAACGGATCGGCAGCCTTGCCAGCCTTGACCGCGGCGATGCCCAAGGCCAGGGAAATAACAAGCAGCTGAAGGGCGCCGAAGCTGAGGGAGACAGTGTCGTCGCTGAAGGAAGCATTGAGGCCAAAGAAATTTGAGGGGACGAGCTGCTGGAGGAAGGCGGTCCACGAACCGACGTGGGAGGGATCGGCGGCGGTGGAGGCGTCGACAGTCGTGCCGACTCCTGGCTTCATGACGAGTGCAACGAGGATGCCTGCGAGAACCGAGAAGAAAGCGGTGATGGCGAACCACACGAGAGTCGAAATCGCGAGAGAAGCAGCGTTTGCCACTTTGCGCAGGTTAGCCACCGAAGTGACGACCGCGGCAAAGATGAGCGGCGGCACCATAATCTTGAGTAGCTGAACGTAGGCGCCGCCGATGCCGGTGAGGGTATCGGCGAGCCACGTGGATTCCATGCCGGATGCAATGAATCCGAGGATGAGGCCAATGATGAGGCCGGCGATGACTTGGGCGCCAAAGCCGGTGGCCCATGAGGGCAGCGTGCGGGAGGAGGTGTCAGACACGAGTAATTCCTTCTAGACAGTGTTGTATAGAAAAAGACCAGCCAGTTCGCTAGGGGCGAACCGATCGGTTCACTAAAGACCACAACACAGTACGCTGCCTTTAAATTCCCGTGCAAGTTTAGGGAATGCGTTTCGTCCAATCGTCGGTGAGGAACTTGGTGTCGACGAGGTGGCGGGCGCGGCTAAGCGTGGCGTCGGAAAGCTCGGCCTCCACGGCCCCGTAGCGAGTAGCGAACTCACGCGCCATCGTGTCGATGATCTCCTCGCGGGGTACACCAGTCTGGCGGCGCAGCGGATCGACGCGCTTCTTCGCGCTGGCCAGACCCTTGGACGAGACCTTAACCTTGCCGATGCGCAGAACTTCCATCATCTTGTCGGCGTCGATGTCATAGCTCATTGTCGTGTGGTGCAAAACCGCGCCTTTACGGCGCTTCTGTGCAGCGCCGCCGATCTTGCCGCCGTCGGAAGTAATGTCATTAATAGGGACATACCAGGCGTTAACACCGAGTTTGCCCAGTGCTGCGAGAACCCACTGGTCAAGATATTCGTAGCTGGCCTCATAGGAATAGCCGGCGACGAGGGACTCGGGGGCATAGAGGGAGTAGGTGACGCAGTTGCCGCCCTCCATGAACATGGCGCCGCCGCCCGAGATGCGGCGCACGGGAATAATGCCGTGCTTGTCGACGCCCTCCTGATCCAACTCATTGGCATAGGACTGGTAGGAGCCGAAGACAACTGCCTTGTCCTCCCACTCCCAGAAGCGCAGGGTGGGGCCGCGCTGTCCTTCCGCGACTTCGTTGAGGAGGACCTCGTCAAGTGCGACGTTGACCGGGGTGGGGAGGATACCTGGGCGCAGGATCTCCCAGCTGTGATCAGTGAAATCGGTGCCGTCGGACAGTGCGCGCTTGACCGTAACGGCGAGGTGATGGGTGTCGAAGCCATGGAGGGCGACGGGTTCTTCCTCCTCGATTCGGGCGAGCGCGGCATCGAGGCGGGACTGGATATCGGAGGTGCTGGTGGCCGTGGTGACGCCGGTCAAAGCAGGACCGAGTGCGTCGTAGGCTTCCTCGGGCTCTAGGAAAAAATCACCGGAGATCTTGGCGGTGGTGATGGTGTTGTTCGCGTCCAGGGCGATGTCGACGACGAGAAGCTTGCCGCCCGGGACCTTGAGTTCGAAGTGTTTATGAGTACTCATGATGTTGAGGGTACCGATGGTGTGGCTTGGACATACTCTGTGCACTAGACCAATTCAGATTTGATCTGATGTGTGGGGGGGTAGCGGGGCATGATTGGAATTTCCTGTGGAGGGTGTAGGGGTTTGCGTGGAAAGTCGCGCTGTGGGGTGATGTGGCGTGGTTGCCGGTGGGGGGAAAGAGCTTTCTCCTGTGATGGCTACTGTGCGGCCTCGGTGAGGTCTAGTTGAAACCCGAGAGGTAAGAAACTGGTCGGTGTGATGCAATGACAGCTCCGTTACCCAATCGTTATAGATTGTGTGACCTGCGGCAAAGCCATGAAAAGTTGAAAAAAGCGGTCGCAGTGGTGGCGAGATGTTGATTTGTCCGTATCGTGGATGGCAGAGCAAACGAAATAGCAAATCGCGCTCTCCTGAACGTTGGATTCGGGGGTAGCGACTGAGTTTCACTGTTTGCCGCCGATAAATAGACCAATTATAGGAAGGTTCAGAGAAACAATGGGCAAGAACATCAAGGATCTTTTCGACGCAACCGCTTACGACAACGCTGGCGAGAAGCTCGGCTCTGTCAAGGAGGTCTTCGTTGATGAGCAGACCGGTCAGCCGACCTTCGTTGAGGTCAACCACGGCCTGTTCGGCATGAACTCCAGCCTGGTCCCGCTCCGCGGCCACGACTTCAATGGTGATGACCTCAAGCTGGCTTTCTCCAAGGATCGTATTGAGGGCGCCCCGGACTTCGACTCCGATAAGCCGCTGACCCCGGAGGCACAGTCTGACATCTTCAAGCACTACAACCTGGAGAACGCCCAGGACGTCACCACCTACCGTGACGAGCGCACTGACACCACCACCGGTGCTGGCGTTGCTGGCGCAGGTGCTGCAGGCGCTGGCGTTGCCGGTGCAGGCGCAGGCGCTCACGCAAACGATGAGACCGTGACCACCGAGCGCACCGAAACCACCGACCGCGCTGCTGCCACCGACCGCGCTGCTGGTCACAACCTGACCGACAACGACAACGAGCTCATCCGTTCCGAGGAGCGTCTGGACGTCAACAAGGAGCGCGTTGCTACCGGCGAGGCACGTCTGCGCAAGTACGTCGTGACCGACACCGAGACCGTTGAGGTCCCGGTTGAGCGCGAAGAGGTTCGCGTCGAGCGCACCCCGATCTCCGAGGCTGACGCCGCTAACTTCAACGGCACCATCGGTGACAACGACACCGCAGAGGCTTCCGTCACCCTGCACGAGGAGCGCGTGAACGTTGACAAGAAGACCGTCCCGGTTGAAAAGGTCAACCTGTCCAAGGAGACCATCCAGGACACCGAGACCCACACCGAGGAGCTGCGCAAGGAGCAGATCGATACCGACGGTATCACTGAGACCCGCAAGTAATTCGGGCTAAACGCAAGGGCTTGGAGCTTTAAGGCTCCAAGCCCTTGATGCTGTTTTCTACCCCTTTTAGGCCGCTGTGCGGTCGGTCTAGAAAATATGGACTCCAGGCAGTAGATTTGAGGCATGTCTCGTTTTAGTCCGCTGAACTGGCCGGTCGTCCGCCAGATTCGCAATAAGGATGCCTTCGGCCGTGACTTGTCTACGCAGTCGGCCAAGAGCGAGGAGCTGCGTGGCCGCACCGTGGACGCCGACCGCGTGGTCCAATCCGTCTGCCCCTATTGCGCGGTGGGCTGCTCCCAGCGCGTGTACGTCAAGGATGACCGCGTCATCCAGATCGAGGGTGACCCGGATTCCCCGATTTCGCGCGGACGCCTGTGCCCCAAGGGCTCGGCCTCTGAGCAGCTCATTAACTCCTCGTCGCGCGTCACCACAATTAAGTACCGTGCACCTTATGCCACTGAGTGGCAGGACTTGGATGAAGAAACCGCGATGAACATGATCGCGGATCGCTTTGTGGAGTCGCGTAAGAAGCATTGGGAGGACGTCGATAAGCAGGGGCGTCCCCTCAACCGCACTATGGGCATCGCCGGATTGGGTGGTGCAACACTGGACAATGAGGAGAATTACCTCATTAAGAAGCTGTTTACGGCAACCGGTGCGATTCAGGTTGAGAACCAGGCGCGCATATGACACTCCGCCACCGTTCCTAGTCTAGGAACTTCGTTTGGCCGCGGCGGCGCAACCCAACCGCTGCAGGATATGGCGAATGCGGACTGCATCGTCATTGAGGGTTCTAACATGGCGGAATGCCACCCCGTGGGTTTCCAGTGGGTCGTTGAAGCCAAGAAGCGTGGTGCACGCATCATCCACGTTGATCCGCGCTACACACGCACGTCCGCGTTTGCGAACCGCCACATTGGCATTCGCGGTGGTACGGATGTGGTGCTGTTGGGCGCCATCATTAAGTACGTGCTGGACAATGACCTGTATTTCCACGATTACGTGGTGAATTACACGAACGCTGCGTCCATCATCTCGCCCGATTTCCAGGACACCGAGGACCTCGAGGGCCTGTTCTCGGGATACGATGCGGAAACGGGCAAGTACGTCACGGATTCGTGGCAGTACGTGCGCAAGCCTGAGGGCTCGTCGTGGAACGTGGAGAAGGATCCGACCCTAGAGAACCCGAACACGGTGTTCCAGATTCTCAAGCGCCACTACTCGCGCTATACGCCTGAGATGGTGGAGGAGACCTGCGGTATTTCACAGGAGGACTTCTACTACCTGGCGGATTCCATCGCGGATAATTCCAAGCCGGACCGCACTACCTGCTTCGCCTACGCACTGGGCTTTACCCAGCACACTCTAGGAGCACAGTTCATCCGTACGGCGGCGATCTTGCAGCTGCTCATGGGCAATGTGGGCCGCCCTGGCTCCGGCATCATGGCCCTGCGCGGCCATGCCTCGATTCAGGGGTCGACGGATATCCCGACGCTGTTCAACTCCCTGCCGGGGTACCTGCCCATGCCGCACGTGGAGCAGGCGAACTGGAGTGAGTACCTTAACTCCTTCCGCAAGGAAGACCAGAAGGGCTTCTGGCAGTTGGGTGAGAACTATGCGGTCTCACTGATGAAGTCTTACTGGGGTGACGCCGCCACCGAAGAGAATGAGTGGGGATTCAACCTCATGCCGCGCCTGTCCGGCGCGCATTCAACGTATGAAACCTTGTTGGCAATGCTCCGCCACGAGGTTGAAGGCTACTTCGTCTTTGGCCAGAACCCAGCGGTGGCGCAGTCCAACGGCGGCATGCAACGCCGTGGCCTGGCGGCACTGAAGTGGCTGGTTGTGCGCGATTTCCAGGAGATTGAAACCGCCAGCTTCTGGAAGGACTCTCCGGAAATCAAGAACGGTGAGCTTAAGACCGAAGAGATTGGCACCGAAGTCTTCCTTATGCCGGCAGCTACCCACGTGGAGAAATCCGGCACGTTTACTCAAACCCAGCGCATGGTGCAGTGGCGCTTCCAGGCGGTTCCGCCGCCGGGCCAAGCCCGCAGTGAGGCATGGTTCTTCTACCAGCTGGGAAAGAAAATCCGTGAGCGTCTTGCTGATTCAACTGACCCACGTGACCTCCCCATCAAGTCCATAACATGGGATTACACTGAGGACGAGCATGGCGATCCGAGCTCAGACGAGATCTTGCGTGAAATCAACGGCTACTACCTCGACGGACCAAAGAAAGGGCAGCTCCTGCCTGCCTTTACGGAAATGCGTGCGGATGGCACGACGTCCGGTGGTTGCTGGATTTACACCGGTATCTACAAGGACGGCATCAACCATGCAGCAAAGAAGGTGCCGGGTTCGGAACAGAACGAGGTTGCCTTGGACTGGGGCTGGGTATGGCCAGCTAACCGCCGCATTCTCTACAACCGAGCCTCGGCAAAGCCCGATGGAACTCCATGGTCGGAGCGCAAGAAGTACGTGTGGTGGGATGAATCCCAGGGCATGTGGGTCGGTGACGACGTGCCTGACTTCCCAGCAACGAAGCGTCCGGATTACGTGGCGCCCGTCGATGCCGTGGGACCAGACGCCCTCGATGGTGATGATCCCTTCATCATGCAGGCAGACGGCCTGGGCTGGCTCTTTGCGCCGCAGGGGCTTTCCGACGGCCCCCTGCCCACCCACTACGAGCCACAAGAGTCTCCGGTGACGAACGCGCTGTACAAGCAGCAGCAGTCGCCAACGCGCTTGACCATTAAGCGTGAGGACAACCTTTCCCGCCCCGAGCCAGGGGAGGTCGGCGCGGACGTGTTCCCGTTTGTCTTCTCCACCTATCGCCTGACGGAGATGTATACCTCAGGTGCTATGTCACGCCGGCTGCCGTTCCTGGCGGAGCTGCAACCCGGCTTGTTCTGTGAGGTGGATAAGGACTTGGCGGAAAAGCGCGGGCTGGTCAACGGCGAGTGGGCCACCATTGTCTCGCCGCGCGGCGTTATCGAGGCCCAGGTTTTGGTGACCGACCGCATGGAGATGCTCACCATCAACGGCGAGGAGTTCCACCAGATCGGTCTACCGTATCACTACGGCGAGTCTGAAACCACCGATGTGGCCGGCGATGGAGCGAACGACCTGCTGGGTCTGACGCTGGAGCCGAACGTGTTCATCCAGAACTCTAAGGTGGGCGCGTGTGATATTCAGCCGGGACGCCGCCCACGCGGTGAGGCTCGACTGGATTTGCTGCGTGAATACCAGGAGCGCGCGAAGCTGACGGTGGAGTCAGGAAACCAAGTTCTTGATGTGAGCGACGCGTTCACCACGGAGGCTCAGGCCACCGACGAGAACACTGGTAATGACTCCACAGCGGGCAACGTGGCTGATTATGAAGGCAAGGAGGGCTAATAACCGTGGCGAATGCATTGACGGAGAAAGCCGACAAGCACGGCTACGAGTCCTACCAGCGCATGGCGTTCTTCACCGATACCTCCATTTGTATCGGTTGTAAGGCCTGCGAGGTGGCGTGTAAGGAGTGGAACCGCAACCCGGTTGAAGGCTATGCGGTGACTGGAAACTCCTATGACAACACCGGCTCGCTTGGCGCCAACACGTGGCGCCATGTGGCCTTCATTGAACAAAACAACGAGCGCATTGAACGCGCTCGTGAAGAGGGTCGACAGCTCATTTCGCTGGGTATGCCTACTGTTCAGCCGTCCACGACGCCGCCCGACACCGATGACTTCCGCTGGCTCATGTCCTCCGATGTGTGCAAACACTGCACCAACGCGGGATGCCTCGATGTGTGCCCGACGGGCGCGTTGTTCCGCTCGGAGTACGGCACCGTGGTGGTGCAAGACGATGTATGCAATGGTTGTGGTACCTGTGTGGCGGGTTGTCCCTTTGGCGTCATTGAGCGCCGCGACGATGGCGGTGTGACGCTCAAAGCCGATAAGACCGCGACCGTGGATTATGAAGTCCCAGACCACGCGGGCATCAACGTGCTTGCCAAGCTTAAGCAGCTCAAGCCGCAAGGCCAAGATCATGTGCCGGGACAGTCCATGCCCATCAAGAACTTGGGCGTGGCTCAGAAGTGCACCATGTGCTACGACCGCCTCAAGATTGGTGAGCAGCCGGCCTGTGCCAAGACCTGCCCCACGGACTCCATCCAGTTTGGTCCGTACGAAGAGATGCTGGCCGCAGCTCAGGAACGTGTACGTGTTTTGCACGAGCAGGGCCTGACTGAGGCTCGCCTGTATGGTGCGAACCGTGAGGACGGTGTGGGTGGCACTGGCTCCATCTTCTTGCTTCTGGACTCTCCTGAGGTCTACGGCTTGCCGCCGGATCCGCGCGTGCCCACGGCGGATTTGCCGCAGATGTACAAGACCGCGGCGAAGGCTATTGGAGGTATGGCGCTGGCGGTTGCCGGAGCATTCGTGATGGGAGGCCGCAAGTGAGCGAATTTGATGAGTACCGCCCGCCGCAGGAGCCTAGGCGCTTCGGAGGCAAGAAGGGTGGAAAGAAGCGCAAGCGTCTAGGCGCGGGTGCCCAAGACGGTTCCAAAGAGCAGCGCATGGCGGAGGACTTTGAGTTCTCTTCCTATTACGGCAAGCCCGTGGTCAAAGCCCCGCCGTGGGAGTGGCCCATTGGCGGCTACCTGTTCCTCGGTGGTCTGGCTGGTGGCTCGGCGCTGCTCGGCGCAGGTGCGCAGGCGACCGGCAATAGGGAGCTGAAGCGGTCGACGCGCTTGACCGCCTTCTCGGCGGCCTCGGTAGGATCAGTTTTTCTCGTGCTGGACTTGGGCCGCCCGGAACGCCTGCTCAACATGTTCCGAGTGTTCAAGGTGACCTCGCCGATGTCCGTTGGTTCGTGGATCTTGGGTAGCTTCGCTGGCGCAGCAGCTCTGCCAGCTCTTGTGGAAGCCGATGAGCTGGTTGGCGGGGTAGTGCCTGCGCCCGTTCGGGCTCTTCTTGACAAGGCCGCTGGCCCAGCGGGTGGTGTCGCCGGCGTGTTGGGCGGTCCGCTGGCCGGATACACAGCCGTCTTGCTAGCGAATACCTCGAATCCGACATGGAATGACGCAAGGAAGCACTTGCCGTATGTCTTCGTATCGTCGGCGTCGGCAGCCGCATCAGGTGCCGCGATGGTGTTCACTCCCGTGGAAAGCGCAGGTCCTGCACGCGCCTTGGGCATGGCGGCCGCAGCGAGCGACCTCGCCGCGACCCGCATCATGGAAGAAAACATGGAGCCGGAGCCCAAGCGCCCGCTGCATGAGGGCGTGCCCGGAAAGCTCATGAAGGCCTCCGAAGCACTTATCGCCACAGGTGGCGTGGGTACCGTCGTGGCAGCGCTGACGAAGTCACGGGCGGTGTCGGTGGTCTCGGGGCTGGCACTGATGGCGGGCTCAGCCTGCACACGTTTCGGAGTTCTCAACGCCGGGCGCGAGGCCGTCAAGGATCCCTCAACCACCATCGGACCGCAAAAGCGCCGCGCGGAGGCCCGCCGCCGTGCGGAAGGCCTCGGAACCTCGACGGTTACGAGCGGATAGTAATCCGCGCCTCACCTGGGACGGTTCGGCCAATGACCGGATAGCCGGGAACCTCACCGATGACGAGGAGGCCGCCGGAGGTCTGGGCATCAGCAAGGAAGACGAGGTCTTCTTCACTCAGGTCGGCGTTCAGGTGGGGGTGTACCCAGTCGAGGTTGCGGCGCGAGCCGCCCGGGATGAACCCTTCTGCCAGGGCTTCCTTCGCGCCCTCAATGGCAGGAACAGCGGAGAAGTCTAGCTCCGCACCGATTCCGGAGGCGCGGCACATCTTATAGAGGTGGCCCAACAGTCCGAAGCCGGTGACGTCGGTGGCGGCACGTACCCCGGCTGCTACCGCGGCAGCGGCCGCATCGCGGTTAAGCGTGGTCATAGAGTCCACCGCGGCCTGGGAGACCTCGCCGGTGGCCTTGTGTTTATTGTTGAGGATGCCCACGCCAATCGGCTTGGTCAGCGTGATGGGAAGCCCGGCCTCGGCGGCGTCGTTGCGCAAGATTTTGTCCGGGTGGACGATGCCCGTGGCCGCCAAACCATAGGTGGGTTCCGGAGCAGTGATGGAGTGACCGCCAGTAATGGAAATGCCGGCCTCACTGGCGATATCCATGCCGCCGCGCAGAACCTCGCGCAAAATGTCGAGGCCAAGCACTTCGCGCGGCCAGCCCACGAGGTTGATGGCGGTGATGGGGGTGCCGCCCATGGCGTAGACGTCGGAAAGCGCATTGGCAGCGGCGACGCGGCCCCAGTCATACGGATCGTTGAGCATCGGCGTGAAGAAGTCCGCGGTAGAGATGACCGCGAGACCATCTGGGATGCGCACGGCGGAGGCATCGTCGCCGTCGTCAAGCCCAACCAACACGTTGGGGTCCGCGGTGCCCACGAGTCCTTCCACGGCAGACTCGAGTTCGCCCGGGGGAATCTTGCATGCACAGCCGCCACCGGCGGCAAAGGACGTTAGTTTAATGTCAGTCATAAGTACTACTTTAGCCACGTGTAAGGTGAGCAGGCGGAGGCGTACGTGTCCTGGTGGGCGCCCCGGTCTTCAAAACCGGTGAGGCCGAGCATCTCGGTCTGGCAGGTTCGATTCCTGTCCGTCTCCGCCATACGCGCAGCTAGGAGGAACCACGATGACAGATCCCCGCCGCTTTATCCCGAAGATGGATGAAATCCTCCAGTACCCGGCGGTGCGCGCAGCACAAGAACGCCTAGCGCCCCATAGCGTGCGCGCCGTCATCGACGCCGTGCTGGCCGACGCCCGCTCCGGCGCCCTCGCGCCCTCCCTCGTTGAGGCAGAGCTGGCGGCACGCTTGGATCGAACCCGTCCGTATTCTCTGCGCCCTGTCATCAACGCCACAGGCGTTATTGTCCACACGAACTTGGGCCGTGCACCTTTGCCGCCAGCGGCGGTGGACGCATTGGTAGCCGCGGCGTCCTATACGGACGTGGAGATGGATTTGGAGAGCGGCCTACGCTCGCGCGATAGGGGGCGCGCGGCTGTAGACGCTGTGCTAGCAGCGTGCCCCGGTGCGGAGGATGCGCTCGTGGTCAACAACGGTGCTTCCGCGCTGTTGCTGGCTACTGCGGCGTTGGCGCCCGGTAAAGAAGTCATCATCTCCCGCGGAGAGCTCATTGAGATTGGTGCAGGTTTCCGCCTGCCGGAGCTCATCGAGTCGACCGCTACTCGCCTGCACGAAGTAGGCGCGACCAACCGCACTCATGCGGCGGATTATGAACGCGCCCTGGGGGAGGAGACGGGCGCGATTCTCAAGGTCCATCCCTCAAACTTCCTCATCAGCGGTTTCACGTCCTCGGTGTCGGTGGCGCAGCTGCGTCAGCTTACGGATTTGCCGCTCATCGTGGATATCGGCTCCGGCCTGCTCACCCCGGATGCGCAGCTGCCGGACGAGCCCTCTGCCAGCGAAGCACTCCGCGACGGCGCCGATATCGTGTTGTTCTCCGGGGATAAACTGCTGGGCGGACCCCAAGCGGGCGTGCTCGTGGGAACGAAGGACGCCATTGCCGCATGTAAGAAGCATCCTCTGGCGCGGGCAGTGCGCATTGACAAGTTGCGGCTCAACGCACTGGAAGCGGCTATCTCCACCTCAGCGAACGCCGTCCATGATGCATTGCACCTGTCGGCAGAACGTCATAAACAGCGCACCGAACACATAGCGTTCGCAGTGGGCGGCGAGGTCGTCGAGCATCACGGCCGCGTGGGCGGCGGTGGCGCCCCGGAGGTGCCGCTGCCGGGTTGGGCGGTGGCGCTGCCGGAAAGGATCGCGAGTGTGCTGCGGCAGGGGTCTACGCCCGTTGTGGCACGGGTGAGCAATGGACGCTGCCTGGTAGACGTGCGCTGCGTTCCGGAGAACCAGGATGCGGAGCTTATCGCAGCGATTCAGGCGGTGATGTAGGTGTACGTTGTTGCCACCGCGGGCCATGTGGATCACGGCAAATCCAGCTTGGTCAAAGCTCTGACTGGAATGGAGCCGGACCGCTGGGAGGAAGAACAGCGCCGCGGGCTCACCATTGACCTAGGATTCGTGTGGACCATGCTGGACTCGGGCGCAAACGTGGCCTTCGTGGACGTGCCAGGCCACGAGAAGTTCCTGGGTAACATGCTCGCCGGGGTGGGGCCAGCCCCGGTGGTGCTTTTTGTCGTTGCTGCCGACGAAGGCTGGCAAGCGCAGTCCACTGACCATCGCGATGCTTTAAGAGCGCTCGACGTGCGGCACGGCATCGTCGCACTCACCCGGGCCGATAGAGCGGATGATGCGCGCCGCGCGGAGGTTGCCGCGCAGGTACGGGCGGAGCTGGCAGGAACCGTGCTTGTCGACGCCCCCCTCGTCCCCGTCTCCGCCATAACCGGGGAGGGCTTGGACGCACTGCGCGCAGAGCTGGATGCTGTGCTGGCGGGGATGCCCGCTCCCGACGCGACAGCGCGGGTGCGGCTATGGGTAGACAGAGCCTTCAGCGTGAAAGGTGCCGGCACCGTAGTGACGGGAACCCTGGCGGCAGGAACACTTGCGGTGGGCGATGAGCTGGTGCTGGGGGAGAAGAAGGTCACGGTCCGGGGGCTACAAAGCGAGAACGTCAGTGCGCCATCGGTAGGGCCGGTCTCCCGCGTGGCGGTCAATTTGCGTGGAGTGGATGCGGACCAGATACATCGCGGAGCTGCACTGCTCAGCCCTGGAAAGTGGCGTGTCCTCGAGGCAGTGGACGTGCGACGCACTTTCGGCACCGAGCTGGCTGATCTGCCGCAGAATCTGGTAGTCCATATCGGCACCGCAGGCCTAGGCGCGCGGCTGCGCCCGCTGGGAGGCGATTTCGCCCGGCTGACACTAGAGGAGCCGCTGCCACTGACCCTGCTCGATAAGTTTGTGGTGCGCACGCCCGGCGGCCGGCACGTTGCGGCGGGCTTAGAAATCGTCGATATGCACCCAGCGGAGCTCACCCGCCGAGGCGATGCACAGAAGCGCGCTGAAGAATTGGCGGACACCGATGTCCTGAATCCAACTGAGTGGTTGCGCCGCTGTGGCTATGACCGCCAGGAGAATCTGGTGCGCGATGGATTCGCCGTGGAGGAGGTCCCCGCAGGGATCATCGAGTTCCGTGACTGGTGGATTGCCGCTAGCCAGATAGTCACATGGAAGGAGAGACTGCTGCGAGCGGTCAGGGACCACGCAGCGGCGAATCCGCTCTCACCGGGTCTGCCGCGCGCGGCCGCTATGGATTCGCTGGGAATTGATGACCCCGCCCTGCTCGGCCTGGCGGTGGCCGCGGCCAAGGTTGAATCGGCCGATGGTGTGCTGCGCGTGCCGGGCCAGACCGTGGACTTGGGGCCGGCGGAAAAGGGTGTGGCAGAGCTTGAACGGCGCCTGCGTGAGGAGCCTTTCGCTGCACCCGAGGCCGCGGACCTGAAGGAGCTAGGCCTTGGGGCCAAAGAACTAGCCGCCGCTGAGCGCGCCGGGCGTCTGCTTCGGCTGCAGGGAGGAGTCGTGCTATTGCCTTCTGCGCCTCGCGAGGCGCAGGCGCTGGTCGCCCAGCTGGAGCAGCCGTTTACGCTCTCGGCAGCGCGCAAAGTAATGGGCACGACGCGCCGTGTTGCCATTCCGCTCTTGGAACACCTCGACTCGATCGGAGTGACTCGCCTAGTGGATGGGCAGCGAACGGTGCGCTAAGTCCTAGTGGGCGGCTGCCGAAATGAACGAGCGCGGTGCTAGGAGCAAAGGGACCAAAGTAAGGGAACCATCTGTGGGGTGGTGTCGGAGAAAGTCCAGGTCAGCGTATGAGGATAAGCGCATAAGGTACTAATTAAAAGGTGCCTTCTAGAATATCATTGTCATGGGGGAATCAAGGCAGTCTTAAGCTCCAGAAAGTTCTCCAGGATTCAGTGTCAGAAACTTAACGGAGATCGTTATTGACGGATTCCGTTATGGTTTGTAGATTGAGGTCATGATCCAGTCCTTTGCTGACCGAGACACCGAGCTTGTCTGGTTGCGCCGAGCGTCACCGCGGATCGATTCGAGAATCCACAAGACCGCAAATAGAAAACTTCATCAGCTTGATGCGGCGGTTTCCCTGCAATCGCTGCGAATACCGCCGGGCAACCGGTTGGAAGCTTTGAAAGGCGACCGACGGGGAACATACAGCATTCGTGTCAATCAGCAATGGAGGATTACTTTTCGCTGGACTGAAGCAGGTCCGGCAGACGTGGCGATAGAGGATTATCACTAAGGAGCGAGATGAGTACCAAGCTGTATCCGCCAATTCATCCCGGAGAAGTGCTCAATGAGGATTTCATTAAGGCATTCGGGATCACACAACATAAGCTGGCCATGGCCATTGGGGTCCCGCCACGCAGGATTAATGAGATTGTCCACGGCAAGCGCGGAATCACCGCAGATACTGCGTTGCGGCTAGGAAAGTATTTCGGGGTAGAACCGCAGTTCTGGCTGAACTTGCAAGGAAGATACGAACTCGAGGTAGCTGAGGACTCTATCGCCGAAGAAATCAACAGTATTGAGCCGCTCGAAGTGGCCTGAGTGCAAGATTCAGTAACGCGAACGGTTCGACTGCACGCGGCCGCCGGAGTGTGAGTGAACGGAACGCCGGCCGCCGACATCGGGGTCGTCGCTTCCCCATGAATCTTCAGCCCATATTGCAAAATCACCATCGGCGTATCGCTTCTGGCGAGTGGCTGCATATATGTGATGGGTAACTCTACATTAGCCAGCGAGATATTGCCTTGAACTCGAGAGGGACAGCAAAGGAACCAAAGTAAGGGAACCATCTGTGGGGTGGTTCCGGAGAAACCCCAGGTCGAAGCATGAGTATATGTGCATAAGGTACTTGTTAAAAGGTGCCTTTGCTTCCTGGGGTAGGGGAAGACGTGGCAGAAAAGTGCTGAGGCTACGAACTAGGGGAGGTGAAGGTGCGTGAGCCAGTGGTCAGCGGGGAGGCTAGCGGAGCGGCGTCGGTGGTGACCTCCCAATCCGCTGTGAGGTCAAGCGCTGGGGGAATGGCGGGGTGCTCGGACGAGAGCGGTAGCGGCGGGACGGCCGGCGAAAAGAGAGCGTCAGCTGAGTCGGGAAGGTCCACGGCGATGCGGCCAGCAGCGGCATAAGCGCGGGCAGCCAGGGCCACTCCCGAGGAAGCGGCAGCCTCGATGGCTGAGGCGAGGACAGGGGAGTCTGTGAGGGAGGCACAGGGCCCAAGGACGAGGTCGCCATGGGTAGCAAGGACGGTGTTGTCAAGGATGACGAGGGAGACGATGAGTTGTTGGGTGCCCATGCCGCGCAATTGGTGTGTGGTGAGCTGGCCAGCGGAGACGTCGACAAGCGCGCCATGCCCACCTGCGAGAAGAGCAGAACCTTCCGGCTGGTTCGTGGAGGGAATCATCCAGGGATCGAGGCCGAGGGCAACGGCGACCTCGACATCGCCCTCAGCAACCTCGACCGTGGCATGCGTCGAGGGGCTAAGCCCGGCCGCGCGAAGGCGGGCGAGCGAGGGGTAGTCCGCGGACTCCTCTGCATCGAGCGCGCCGATAAAGCCGAAGGGTGAGCGAATGCGCCAGCCGCGGCTGGCGGGGTCGGGGATGAGGGAGACATCGATAAGCGTAGGCGCCGTGGCCAACCCGGGGATGCTCAACGCGGTGCCGAGGTTGACGTGGTCAAGGACGGCCACGTGCTCAACACCAAAGTATGAGGGGGCTAGCGGGTAGAGCGCCATAGTTGTGTGAAGTCACCTCATGCGTCTGGTTGGAGTGGATGGACTTCCCCAATCTTACGCAGGGCCGTCACCTGGGTGGAACGGCGGCCACGCTAGGCATTGGCGCCCTACAGATTGGGCGGGGTGTCGAGATTGTCAGCGGTTGGTCCGCCACGGGTAATACGGCGGCGATGGTGATCATCATCGTGCTGTCCATCGCCACAATCTTCTCCGCCGTCTCCGGTGTATCCAGGGGCATCCGTTGGCTCTCCAACATTAACCTGGTCCTGGCACTGGGCTTGGCTATCTTCTTCTTCGTGGTGGGCCCCACGGCCTTTTTGGCCAACATGCTGCCCTCGGTCATCATTGAGTACCTGGACGAGATGCCGAACATGCTCTCCGCCAACATGGGCCAGGGGGAGGACATGGTTTCCTTCCTGTCCTCGTGGACCACGTTCTATTGGGCCTGGTGGGTGTCCTGGGCGCCGTTCGTCGGCGTGTTCGTGGCCAAGATTTCCCGCGGCCGCACCATTCGCCAGTACATCCTCGGCGTGCTGCTCATCCCTTCGGCCATCATCGTGTGCGCCTTCACCATCTTGGGCGGCACGACGATTTGGCTGCAGCGTCGCGACGGTGACATTGCCCCTGACGGCACCATCGATTCCATGCCGCCGGCCGAGGACATCTTCTTCACCGTTCTTGACCACCTTCCCGGCGCACAGATCATGGCGCCGTTGGTTCTGGTCATGCTCATTGTCTTCTTCATCACGACGGCTGATTCTGCTTCCGTGGTCAATTCCCAGCTCACGCAGCGCGGCAATCCGGCGCCGAAGCCGGCCGTGACCATCTTTTGGGTCATCTGCATGGCCGGTATCGCCGTGGTGATTCTGCTGGCGGGCGGCCGTAATGCGCTGCAGGGCCTGCAGAACCTCATTACGGTCACGGCCTTGCCGTTCGCGGTCATCATCGTGCTCATGTGTATCGCCCTTGTCCGGGAGCTGCGCCATGACCCGGCGGCCATTCGCACGTTCTACGAGGACCAAGCCGTGTCCAACGCCATCCTCCACGGCGTGCGCGAGCATGGCGATAATTTCGCCCTCGCCATCCAACCCACGGACGATGATTCCAAGTACGCCACCGGTGCGGAGTTCGATTCCACCGCTGCCGAGGTCACCGAGTGGTATGCCCGCACGGACGAAGAAGGCCATGCGGTGGGCTATGACTACGAAACCGGCGAGTACACGGACGACGATCCCACCGTGAAAGATGGCGAGTCATTGGCCACATCCACGGAGGATGATTCAGACGCGCTATAGTTTGCCACTATGGATTTAACCACCGTCGCGTTCGCATTCAGCCTCGTGCTCTTCTCCGGCTTATCGACGTCCATCGGAGGCGCCCTCGCCGTGGGCAAGAAAGAGCCGGGGCCGGGATTCATGGCCGCCGCCTTGGGGCTTTCTGCGGGCGTGATGCTCTATGTCTCCTTTATGGAGATCCTCCCGGAGGGCATCAGCAAGCTAGGAAAAGCCTTCGGAACCGAAAAGTCCGCCACGTGGGCAGGCATTATCGCTTTCTTTGCGGGGATTGCCCTCATCGCCATTATTGACCGCGCCGTGCCGGCGGAGATTAACCCGCACGAGCCGGCAACCACGGAGGAGGAGGCGCGCCGCAAAAGGCTCATGAAGACCGGCGTGTTCACTGCCTTTGCCCTGGCGCTCCACAATTTCCCAGAAGGTTTCGCCACGTTCTTGTCGGGGCTCGAAGCTCCAGAAATCGCCATTCCCATTGCAGTGGCGATTGCCATTCACAACATTCCGGAGGGGATTGCCGTGGCGGTGCCCTTACGGGCGGCGACAGGCTCCCGCACGAAAGCCTTCTGGTGGGCCACGGTGTCGGGGCTTGCGGAGCCGGTGGGCGCGCTCATCGGCTTTGCCATCCTTATGCCTTTTATTGGGCCGGTGACGATGGGCATTAGCTTCGCCGCCATTGCTGGCATTATGGTCTTCATCTCCCTCGATGAGCTGCTGCCCACCGCGGAGGAGACCGGCAAACATCACTTCGCCATCTATGGTGTCATCGCAGGTATGGCCATTATGGCGGTGTCGTTGATGCTCTTTATGTAAGAGGGGGTTTACTTCACGCGCTCAGCGGTGGCCTTGACCGCCATGATGACGGTGGCCACGACGGTGCCCAGAATTAAGCCGAAGACCATGGACATACCGGTATCAGCCAGCCAGGTCAGTGCGCCGTTGCTGATGTTCTCGGTGACCCCGTGGATGAAGCCATAGGGCTGTTCAGCGCCGAATTCGTGGAGGCCCTTGATAACGATGTGGCCGCCGACCCACAGCATCGCGGCGGTGCCGATGACGCCAATAATGTCGAGGACCACGGGCATGCCCTTGACCAGGGCGGTACCGAGGGCGGAGTCGCCATCGTTGCGCTTGAGTAGACCCATGCCGATGTCATCCATCTTCACCAGTACGGCAACCGCGCCGTACACGCCGAGGGTGAGGATAATGCCGACGAGAATGAGGGAGCCTAGGCGCATCCAAAAAGGTTGGTCGATGACCTCGTTGAGGGAAATGACCATGATTTCCGCGGACAGGATGAGGTCGGTCGTGATAGCGGAACGCACCAATGAGTCTTCGGCGTCCGCACCTTTTTCCCGGACCGGTTGCTTTTCCTCCTCACCGCGGTGGAAAAGGAAGTGGAGAATTTTCTCCGCGCCTTCGAAGCAGAGGTAGGTACCGCCGCACATCAGGATGGGGGTCAGCGCCCACGGTGCAATCCATGAGAGGATGAGCGCGATCGGCAGGATGATGATGAGTTTGTTGATGAGCGAGCCTTTGGTGATGCGCCAGATCATGGGCAGCTCGCGTTGTGGTTTTACACCATCAACAAACTGGGGGGTGACGGCGGCGTCGTCGACAACAACACCGACGGATTTCATAGACGTTTTGCCTGCCAGGGCAGCCACGTCGTCGATGCTGGAGGCGGCGGATCGGGCGATGAGGGCGACGTCGTCAAGCAGGGCGAACAAGCCACCGGCCATTGCTCACATCCTTCACGGTAGGGGAAAATTGCCCTTCCAAGGTTACTCGGCTGGGACGAGTTCCACAGTGTCAGCCCACGTAAGTTCCATCCCAAGCGTGCGCAGCCACGCCATGGCGTCATCGCCGTAGCGCGTAATGCCTTCGACAGCGGTGAGGGTACGCTCCATGGCGCGCTCGGCCTCCTCGGCGCTGATGAGACCGGTGGAGGTGGCGGCGGCGAGCTCGTCGATGTCGAGCACATCAACAGGTTCGCCAGAGGTAGAGACGAGGTCGATATACAGATCGCGGGTGGTCCACACGTCACCTTCAACGGTGATATCGGCGACATCGAAGTAGAAATCCTGCTCGACGTCGACGCCCTCGCGGAAGTGGAAAATGTTGGCGCGAAGACCTAGATCTGGCAGCAGCCACGACTCGAGGTAGCCAAAGCGCGGATGGTTGGCGCCGCGGGCCATGTAGAGGCCGAAGTCGGTGACGCGGTAGGTGTCTACCTCCCGCAGGAAACCTTTTGGATCCACGTTGATGTTATCCGCCGTATTAAAGGTTTCTTGCTTGACTGGGTGCAGTTCGGTACTCATTAGTTCACCTCGAGGAAGGCCGCGGTGGGTGGGAAGGAACATGAGGAATCAGCAGTGTTGACCGAGCCCGACAGAACCGCGACGACCGTACCTTTGCCGGTGGTAGCGCGGCCGGAGACCGTGGTGGGGCCATCGGTGTTGATGCCGTTGTTGAACAGCGGGGTTGTTCCAAACTGGAAGGTGTCCAGGTTGAACCATTGAACGTGCATCGCGCCCTGCTGCTCAGCAGCGGTTGGCGTGCCGAGAGCGGTGAAGAGGAAGACGGTTTCGCCTTCCCCGGCTCCTGGCGCAGGGATTTCGGTGGGGCCGGGTACGGCGATAGCCGAGCCGACCGAATCACCCTGCCCGCCAATGCACTGCGCGGAGACCGTGGGCCAGTAGAACTGGCGGAAGGAAGGGTTATCTCCCTCCGGCATGGCCACGCCACCATCGCCGTCCTCACCGCTGGTGAAGTTGAGGGCAGTGAGGATAGCGTTTCGGGCTTCCTGCGGGATCCATGGCTGTGCCGCGAAAGCGCGAACGCGTTCCTGAGTCTCCGGGGTGGGACGGCCGAGGTTGTCGAGCGGGTTGCTGCTCTGCTGGGCAGTGACCAAAGAGGAGAGATCGGGGGCGTCGGCATGTGCGGGGGTGACGCTGAGCAGGCCCAGCATCACAGCAGCAGTGATACCGGCGAGGCCGCGGTGTGCGGCGCTGCCGGTGGAGTGCTGTTCATCGAGAGCCATGGACATCCTTGTGTGTAGGTCGGCGCGTGTACAACATTAGTCACACGCGCCACAACAGTATCTGCTGTCACAATATTCACTTTTTCGGCGTAGTCAACTCGAAACGAGTTCTACTGTGGGGTATGTCGGCGCTCGATACCATTTCGTTACACACGGGCGCGATGCTGCACGGATGTGGGGGAGCGAGTATATTTAAGGGCCGTTCACACCGCTAACGCATCATGCTTTAAGGAGCACCCCACACGTGAGTACTACTGAGTTCCGTAACGTAGCCATCGTCGCACACGTTGACCACGGTAAAACCACCCTCGTCAACGGCATGCTGGAGCAGTCCGGCGCTTTCGGCGACCATGGCGAACACTCGGACCGCGTCATGGACTCCAATGACCAGGAGCGTGAGCGCGGCATCACCATTCTGGCCAAGAACACCGCCATTCACCGCAAGGGTCTGGGCAAGGATGGCCAGGACCTCATCATCAACGTTATTGATACCCCGGGCCACGCCGACTTCGGTGGCGAGGTCGAGCGCGGTATCTCCATGGTGGATGGCGTCGTGCTGCTTGTCGACGCCTCCGAAGGCCCCCTCCCGCAGACCCGTTTCGTCCTCACCAAGGCTCTGGAAGCCAAGCTGCCGGTCATCATCTGTGTCAACAAGACCGACCGTCCGGATGCCCGCATCGACGAGGTTGTCACCGAGGCGCAGGACCTGCTGCTGGAAATCGCGGCCGGCCTTGAGGATGAGGAGGCCGCCGCTGCCGCCGAAGAGCTGCTGGACCTGCCGGTTCTCTACGCTTCCGGCCGCGAGGGCAAGGCCTCCACCGAGAACCCGGGTGACGGTAACGTCCCCGACGCTGCGGACCTGCAGGCGCTTTTCGACGTCATCTATGACGTCCTCCCCGAGCCTTCCGCCTCCGTCGATGGCCCGCTCCAGGCGCACGTCACCAACCTCGACTCCGATGACTTCCTGGGACGTATTGCCCTGCTGCGCATCTACTCCGGCACCATCAAGAAGGGCCAGCAGGTGGCCTGGATGCACTACGACGATGAAGGCGAGATGCACACCAAGACCGTCAAGGTGGCTGAGCTGCTGCGTACCGTCGGCTTCCAGCGTCAGCCGGATACCGAGGCTATCGCCGGTGACATCGTTGCCATCTCCGGTATCTCCGACATCATGATCGGTGACACCATCGCTGATGTTGAGGATCCGAAGCCGCTGCCGCGCATCAAGGTGGACGAGCCGGCTATCTCGATGACCATTGGCGTGAACACCTCGCCGATGGCAGGCCAGGGCGGCGGTGACAAGCTCACCGCACGTATGGTTAAGGCCCGTCTGGACCAAGAGCTCATCGGTAACGTGTCCATCAAGGTTCTGCCAACCGAGCGCCCGGATGCGTGGGAAGTTCAGGGCCGTGGCGAGATGGCGCTCTCCGTTCTCATTGAGAACATGCGCCGCGAGGGCTTCGAGCTGACCGTGGGTAAGCCACAGGTGGTGACCCAGGTCATCGACGGCAAGACTATGGAGCCCTATGAGATGCTCACCATCGATTCCCCGTCGGAGTACCAGGGCGCTATTACTCAGCTGCTGGCTAGCCGTAAGGGCCAGATGCAGTCCATGGACGTCCGCGAGGGCGACTGGGTTCGCATGGTCTTCCGCATCCCGGCCCGCGGTCTCATCGGCTTCCGTACCCAGTTCCTGACGGAGACCCGTGGCTCCGGTATCGCGAACTCCATCTCCGACGGGCTGGACGTCTGGGCTGGTGAGATCAAGGCTCGCGCCACCGGTTCCCTGGTGGCTGACCGCTCCGGCCAGATCACGGCCTACGCCCTTATGCAGCTTGCTGACCGTGGCGACTTCTTCGTGGAGCCGGGCATGGAGGCCTACGAAGGCATGGTTGTGGGTGCCAACAACCGTGATGAGGATATGGACATCAACATCACGAAGGAAAAGAAGCTCACCAATATGCGCTCCGCCACCGCGGATGCCACCGTCACCTTGGCCAAGGCCAAGACTCTATCCCTCGATGAGGCACTGGAGTTCTGTGGCAACGACGAATGCGTTGAGGTGGGCCCCAAGGTGCTGCGCGTGCGCAAGGTGGAGCTGTCCGCCACCGACCGAAAGCGTGCGGCTGCCCGCGCTAAGCAGCTCAACAAGTAAGCAGCGCTTCCTGACGTAATCTTCAACGTTCCGCCCCAATCCTGCTGGAGGGGGCGGAACGTTTTCGTTATGTATGGGACAGGCGGTGCGGTTGGAAATGGGCTCTGTCCGGTGCGGGTATTAAAATGAGGCCGACAAGTACCCCGAGCTCCAAAGGTGTGATGGCGTGGACCGTTTCTCCAAGCTGCTGGCAGCGCTCGCTGCAGTGAGTGTGTTGAGCGCCTGCCAGGCCAACCCTGGCCCGCCGCCAGTGGTCGAGGCTGAAGAGCAGAGCGCGTCACCCACCAAGTCGACCACGGAAAGCCCCACCCCGGAGGTGGTTCCGGAAGAGGACCTACTGCCGGAGCGCAGCACGGTGGCCATTGGCGTCGATCCGCTGCGGGGAGGCCTTAACCCACACTTAAGCGCTAACAATTCCGAGCTGGTTAGCCAGATTGCAGAGCTCGTCCTGCCCTCCGCGTTCCACGGTGAAGAGTTGGATACGGATGTGCTCGAGTCGGCGGAGGAAATCGAGGCCCCCGGCAGCATTGCCATGCGCGTGCGCTACACCATTGCTAGTCCGGCCCAATGGTCTGATGGCACACCGATCAGCGGTTCGGACTTCAATTATCTCTGGTCACAGATCATCCGCACACCAGGGGCGAATGCGGCCTCGGGGTATCAAGCGATTTCGGCGGTGCGGACGTCGGGAAGCGGGCGCGTTGTCACGGTAGATTTTAAGCACCGCGTCGAGGACTGGCGCAAGCTCTTTGCCCACCTGCTGCCGTCGCACCTGCTCGTGGACCAGGATTTCTCATCCGCCCTCGCGGAGGGGATTCCGGCCTCGGCTGGACGCTACTTGGTGGCGGGTATGGACCGCAGCCGCGGCGTGATTACGCTCAACCGCAACGACCGCTTCTGGGGCGAAAACCCCGCAATGATTGATGTCATTCAGCTCCGCGCCCTCCGTGACACCACCCAGGCCGTCAACATGCTGCGCTCGCGACAGATCGGGTTTGCGGACTTTAGCCCGCAGCAGACCACCCTCGAGCGGCTGAGCCTACTCAGCGACGTCAACACCGGGGTAGTGAAACGCTCGCGCCAGCTGCGCCTAGAGATATCCACGCTGGAGGAGGCCCTTCCAGAAGAGCCGCAACGCCGCGCTTTGGCCTCTCTGTTGGATTCCGATCAGATTGCCCGTCTCGCCACCGGCAGGGCCTCCGAGCTGGACCCTGCCCACAATCCGTTCGGTGATCCTGTGGAACTGGCCCCGTTGCGCGAGCGTGCGGGGCATAAACCGCTGCGGATTGCAGTCGATCCACAAAGCCCCACGGCCCTTGCCGCCGCCCATACGATTGTTGATGTCCTGCAGTCCAAAGCTATCGACGCCACGGTGGTGACCGAGCGCCTGACCACCATCACCGCGGATCTACTGCCAGCGGGCAAGGTGGATGCCGTCGTGGCCTGGGATGACAATGGCATGGACTCACTGAGCATGGCCAATTACTTCACTTGTGCCACTCCCGGCAGCCCAGCCGCTAAGCTCAATGGTTTCTGCCCTGAGCATGCCGAGGAGACAGCAGCCGATATCCTCGATGGAACCTTGGATTCTGCGGCTGCTCGAGACAAGGTTCACCAGCTCAACTCCGAGCAAGTGCTGTTTGTGTCGCTGCTCAACGAGGTGCGCATCCATGCTTTAGGCAAGGGTATCGTGGGCCCCGGACAAAGTATTACGGACTGGGATTCGGGCCTGGTCAGTGCCCCACAGTGGAGGAAAGATGATGACTAAAGATCTCACCGGCTACCGCGTCGTGGCCGTGCATGCACACCCCGATGATGAGGTGCTCTTCACCGGCGGAACGCTCGCGGATGTGGCCGCCCGCGGCGCTGAGGTCACCGTGATCACCGCAACGCTGGGGGAGGAAGGCGAAGTCATCGGTTCGCCTTACCAAGGACTGGCGGAAAGTGACCGCCTTGGTGGCTTTCGTGCCTGGGAGCTGAAGCGTGCCCTCGACGCCCTGGGGGTCAGCGGCATTCAGCTGGGTGGTTTCGGACACTTCCGCGATTCCGGTATGGCCGGCTCGCCAGCGCACGACAACCCGAGTGCGCTGGTCAACCGAGTCGATGAAGCGGCATCCTTGCTCAAGGAGCATTTCGTAGCGCTTGAGCCCCATGCGGTGTTGACCTACGGCCCCGACGGCGGCTATGGCCACCCAGACCACATCGCTGTGCACCAGGCTGTTCATGCGGCTGCCGCTCCTGAGCAGCGCATTTGGTGGGCGATCTTTGAGCGCGCCGCGCACTACCGCGCCCTGGAATCCGTGACCCCGCCGCAGGGCTGGAGCCTGCCGGACAAGGACTACCTGGACAACTTCACCACTGAAGGCTACGACGTGGCCTATGCGCTTGGTGACGTCCCCCTCGCCGCCAAGCGCTCCGCCATGCTCGCCCACGCCACCCAGATTTGGCTGGCCGATGGTTCCCTCACCACCGTTAACCCGCATGCCGCACAGGCAGGCCTGAGCAACCCCGCCGAGGTGCCCGCTGCCTATGCGCTGTCCAATCTGCTCACCATGCCCCTGCTGCGCCACGAGTTCTATCAGCTCGGCAGGGGAGAGCCGAGCGAGACCCTGGTGGGGGAATAGTGAGCGAGCGAGTTATCCGCACCGACTTTTCCCGCGGCGAGCAAATTGGTGGCTTGGTCTGGTTAGCGCTAGGCGCCCTGTGTTCGTTGACCCTCGAGGTGGTCTACCTGACCGCGCGCCTGCCGTGGTTCGACGGGGCCAGCGTCTCTTTTCCCATCACCATTCTCATTGCCTTCTGGTTCAACGGGGTGCTTACTCGCACAGCGCGGTTGTGGAGTGAGAATCCCTACATCGCGGGCCTTCCCGGGCTAGCGTGGGTCACGGGATTTCTAGCGTTCATGCTGGGAGGCGCTATTGGTGATGGTTCACTGCTGGCCAATAATATTCTCAGCCTGCTCCTGTTCGTCGCGGGAATCGCAGGCAGCGTTTGGCCATTTTTCACGCAGGAGTAGCATACTGTTAGTCGTAGAAAACCCGTGACACACAGGAGTTTGAACGTCTTATGACTTACACCATCGCACAGCCTTGCGTTGACATAATGGACCGCAGCTGCGTTGAGGAATGCCCTGTTGACTGCATTTACGAGGGCAAGCGCATGCTCTACATCCACCCGGACGAGTGCGTGGACTGTGGCGCCTGCGAGCCTGCCTGCCCGGTTGAGGCCATCTTCTACGAGGATGACGTCCCGGATGAGTGGCTGGACTACAACGACGCCAACGCCGCGTTCTTCGATGACCTCGGCTCCCCGGGAGGCGCAGCCGCCCTCGGCCCGCAGGACTTCGATGTCCCGATGATCGCGGCCCTCCCGCCCCAGAACCAGGAGTAAAACATGAGCCGCACGCCGCTAGGAGATACGCTTCCGGATTTCCCGTGGAACTCCCTCGCTGGTGCTAAGAAGAAGGCCCAAGCTCACCCCGATGGGATTGTGGACCTTTCTGTGGGCAACCCGGCCGATCCGGTGGCCCCCGGCGTGCAGCTGGCGCTTTCTTCCGCCGCAGAAGCCCCGGGCTATCCGCAGACTCAGGGCACCCCGGAGTTGCGCGAGGCCATCGCGAAGGCCTTGGAGCGCCGCTACCACATGCAGGTGGATGCTGTCCTACCGGTGATCGGTACTAAGGAAGCTATCGCCTGGCTGCCCACCCTGCTGGGCATGCGTGGTGAAACAGTTGCCTTTCCTTCCGTGGCGTACCCGACCTACGAGGTTGGTGCCCTGCTGGCAGGCGCCAAGCCACTGCGCGCGGACGAGGACTTCGGGGATGCGTCCCTGGTGTTCATCAACTCGCCGTCGAATCCGACGGGCAAGGTGTTGGGCGTCGAGAAGCTGCGCGAGATCGTAGCCTGGGCCCGTGAGAAGGGCGCCATTGTGGCGTCCGATGAATGCTACATGAGTCTGGGGTGGGACGATAAGAACCCGCCGGTTTCCATCTTGGATCCGCGCGTCACCGACGGTGACAACACCGGGCTCATTGCCATGCATTCGCTGTCCAAGACCGCGAACATGGCGTCCTACCGCGCTGGGTTCTTTGCCGGCGATAGCAAGCTCATCGCCGAACTACTGGAGCTGCGCAAACACGCCGGCCTCATCGTGCCGGGTCCGATTCAGGCAGCGATGGTCGCCGCGCTTGACGACGACCCCTCCGAAGCCCTCCAGCGTCAGCGCTACGCCACCCGCCGTGCAGAGCTCATGCGCGCATTGACGTCAGCTGGTTTCACTATCGAGCACTCGGAAGCCGGCATGTACCTGTGGGCCACGCGCGGCGAGAACTGTCGCGCGACCGTCGATTGGCTGGCAGAGCGCGGCATCCTCGTTGCCCCAGGTGACTTCTATGGTCCGGCCGGCGAGCAGTTCGTCCGCATTGGTCTCAACGGCACCGATGAGCGCATCGCGGCGGCGGTGTCGCGGTTGGTTGCCTAAGTGGCTTTCCGCCCACCGGCGCGGGAGGGGATTAGCCCGCGCAAGGTGATGCTCACCGGCATCGTGCCCGCTTCTCCTGCCTATTGGGCAGGTCAGGCGGGCGATTCCGCGTTTTCACCCGGCACTCGTTTGGAACCTGGCACTCGGCTGCCTGGTCCGACGTTGGCGTGGTATCACCCCTCGGTACCTCATGAAGAGCCGATTCCGTTTGATTATCGGGTGGTGTATCAGGACGGGGATCTCATAGTCGCCGACAAGCCGCATTTCTTGCCCACGACATCGAATGGGCGCATCGTGCGTGAGACGCTGCAGACTCGCCTGCGCGTGGACTTTGGTGAGGAGGGCATTGTTCCTTTGCACCGCCTGGACCGACTCACGTCTGGTCTGGTGTTATGCTCGCGCAATCCGCGCACACGACCTGCCTACCAGCGGCTTTTCCAAGACCAAGCGGTGAGCAAGCACTATCGCGCAACAGTGACCACGCCCTTAACGTTTGAAGACACGCTGCGGCTGGGGATGCGCCGCGTGCGCGGCCAGCGTCAGGTGATTGTTGACCCCGCTGGGACACCCACGATCACTCGCCTGAGTGCGCACGGCTCCATTGTTAATGTGTGGCCACTGACCGGCCATACTCACCAAATTCGCGTCGCCCTCAACTACCTCGGCCATCCGATTGTGGGCGATGACACGTATCCCGTGGACCGCGGTCTAGACCTCTACGATTTCTCTGCTCCGCTGCAGCTCGCGCACGTAGCGATGCAGTTTGACGACCCCCTCACCAGCCACGAACGTGTGTTCACTCTGTGAATTTGCGTGCTTCTGCGGCGCGCGTTTTTAGTTCGTGCTTGGCCAAGGACTAAACTCGTACGAAGTTTTATTCATTAATCTTGAGAATTTTGTACGAGGGGCGTGTTCATGGCGGATCTGAGCGTTGCTCGCTTTGCCTCGAATCTAGGTCAGTTCATTAAGTTTGGCCTGGTCGGCGGCTCAGGCGCGGTGGTCAACATCCTAGTCTCCATCGTGGCAGCAAAGTGTGGCCTCGCGTGGTTCGGGGCTACTCCGCATGACGCAATGTTTAACCTCTTTGGCACCCAGTTCCATGTCCGCTGGTTCATGCTCTTTTCCACGATCGCGTTTCTCGTGGCAAACACATGGAACTACCAGCTCAACCGCATGTGGACGTTCAAGTCCGTCAACAAGGTGTCCTGGTTGCGAGGCTTCTTCCCGTTCCTCATCACCGGTATCGGCGCCTACCTGGTCACACTTGCGGTCCAGTACTTGCTGATGAATCCGACGTCGCCGCTGCAGCTGCCACCGCACATCTTTGACGACACCACTGGTTTCCGCACGATGTATTACTGGGCTAACGCCATTTCCATCGTTGTGGCCATGCCCATCAATTTCGTGTTCAACAAATTGTGGACCTTCCGCTCGACGCCTAAGAAGCCGGTCGTGGTCCATCATTCCGAGCCAGCTTAATTGCGGCCCTTCCCGCCGACCCTTCGCGCTCACCGGCGTCGGCCGTCGGGGTCTTTTCGATGCTGCGGTGAGCGGGAAGGGGGCATCGGCAAGCAATGTTCCCTTCGCGCTCACCGAGAACCTAGCGTGGAAGCGCTCCATCGTGCCGGTGAGCGCTTAGGGATGGAAACCGGAAACCCGCCCTTCGCGCTCACCGGCATCGAAAAGAATCGCTAGTTCCCGCACACGGTGAGCGTAAAGGGCAGTACCGGCGGAACCGGTGCCAGCGGTGCAGTAGGTCTAGTGGCTCGGTAGATGAGGGGGCATGGCTGGGGGGTTAGCGCGGTAGGCGCCTTATTCTCCCTTCGCGCTCACCGGCGCCTGTAAGAAGCCGAACCCGCCATCCGCGGTGAGCGCGAAGGGCGGGATGGATGGGGATAGGCCGGGTAGTGTGGTCTAGTCGTCGAGTTCGGCGTCGAGGCGGGCCTGGTCGCGTTGGTGCTGGCGGCGTCGGAGAAACGGTGTGAAGATGATGGCGGCGGTCACGCCGGCCCCAGCGCCAACCAAGTAAGAGGTGGAGTCCGATGCGTAAGCGTTATGGGCAATTCCGGCGAACATCACAATGAGCGGGATGAGGTAGACGGTCATTGCAGGCCAAATACGGCCAACAGGTGGGGTGGCGACTCGCTTGCGCAGCCACGCCGTGCCGAAGAGATTGCCGATCATAGGCGGCGCAATGGCGAGAAAGCACAGCATGCTCATATTCCCAGGAAGAACCCAAGCGAGGATGGCTGCGGCGACGATCTCGAGGAATCGGGTCGGGGTAGCGCTGATGGCATACGCTTTGTAAAAAGTCTCACGTTCGAATTCATCCTGCGATGCGCGCTCGATTTCATTGAGGGCGTAGTTAGCAATGGCGTTAATCATGTTGTTCATCTCCAAATACTTCTTCGACGGTTTTTCCGAGTTCGCGGCATATGTCTAGTGCGAGGTGTACGGACGGGGAGTAATTGCCGCGTTCGATATTGGCGATTGTCTGACGGGAGACGCCTGCGCGTTCAGCGAGCTCAGTTTGGGATAGCTCAAGCCAGCGGCGCCATTTGCGGACCATGTTGGGTTGCTCAGGCATTCATACTCCTTTACGGTCTGTCGTCCTTACATGTCTAAGTGTAAAGAATAATTGTCAAAACAGCAAGTTCTGCAGGCATAAGTGCCACGTCCAATACGGCTGCGTCACACACGCTGGCAGCGTAGGCTCCCGCCCCTTAATCAGATCAAGCGTCGCCTTAATAAGGCGGAGGGCATCGTCGAGGTGGTAGTGGATATCGTCAGCAGTAAAGCGCAAAACTGTGTAACCGTGAGCGACAGCCGCATTCTGTTTCGATCTATCCGCCTGAAATATTTCGCTGCGTTTGTGGTACTCCCAGCCGTCGACTTCGATAATCAGCTTGCCTATCAAAAAGTCGAACCGATACCCAGCGATGAGCACGTTGTGATCCGGGAATATGCCCTGCGATCGCAAACTCCTGCTGAGCTTCCTTTCGGACTGGCTATCCGTACCGATGGGGGTGTTCCGAATCGCCTCTTTCAGCTTTCGCGGCACGCGCCCCATCCTCTGGCGGTCCTTCTCCAGGCGACTAGGCCCTTCTTTACCGCGATAATGATGCTCCAACAAGTCACCGCAGGCACTAGCTATCCGCCGAGCCGACCACAAGGCCTGCACCACGGGCAGGCCGTTCACCTTGGTCGTCGCTGAAAGTCGTGAATGCGTGACACGAAACTTTTTCCCCCTAAGCGTTCGCGGCCCCTCCGCTTCCAATGGGAACGTCAATGCGCGCCCGAGGTGAATCTCCCGTGCAGTCTTTCCTGTGAAATGAATGCGGCTGAGCCCATGCGCCAGGGCCCGCGCTACAGCGAGAGGTGTCCATTCATCGGTATAAATTCCCCGATGCACGCGGAAGAGACGACGCTCGCGAAGCTTGCGTCTTATAGCTTCCTTGCTCATCCCTTGTTCCCGGAGTTCAGCGGTCGTCCATGCCCTCATAACGCCGAAAATAAGCACTGCGTGACGACGCCGCCGCAACCATCATCTCAGCCTGTGGATAACTTCCCATCGTGACCGGCCCCCAGGGCTCCGAATCAGTGTCTTCTGTGGATAACCACCTTTAGCGCTCACTGCGGAAGGGCCGTTGTGGTAGTGAAGATTGCGGGTGAGCGCGTAGGGAGGAGGGGCGCAGGGCCATGCAGGATTTCAGCACCGCGCCCCTCGCGCTCACGGGCAGCTGCTTGACGACGCTCCGCCCTCCGCCAGTGAGCGCGAAGGGCAGGAGACAGCTGCAACGCAGCCTTCTAGCCTCTTGCGCTCACGCGGGAGAGCCAGACCGGAAGCTGTGGTTACCGAGCATGAGCTCTAGCCTCTCGCGCTCACTGGGGAAAGGCTTCAGTGGCGTGAGCTGTCCACGGTGAGCGCGAAGGAAGGAGGTGGCGCGAAGAGCAGGAAGAGATGCGAAGGAAGGAGGTGGCGCGAAGGAAATAAGAGGGGTGTAGGGCAGGAGGAGGGGCGCGGGGCCAAAAGGACTGAAGCACCGCGCCCGTCGCGCTCACGGGCAGCTGCTTGACGACGCTCCGCCCTCCGCCAGTGAGCGCGAAGGGCAGGAGACAGCTGCCACGCTTACCGCCTAGCCTTTTGCGCTCACGGGAGAGCGGTTTCAGTGGCGTGAGCTGTTCACGGTGAGCGCGAAGGGCAGGGCGTGAGGAGGGTCGGGGTGAGAAGAGGGGCGGCGCGTGAGGAGGGGCGGGGCGTGCGAGCGGGAGCGGGAAGCTAGCGGGTCTCGAGGTCGGCGGCAGTGGGTAGCGGCAGGCGGGCCGTGGGAGAGATGCCGCGCGCCTTGGCATTGATGACGCCGGCTACGGCAAGCACAGCAAACATGATGGCGGCTGAGATGAGTTGGATGCGGGCGGAGGCGTCGGTAAGCATGAGCACCGCAATAGCCGCGAACAGTGCCAGGGCACACCACGTGAGGTAGGGGTAGGCCCACATGCGCACGGGCAGTGGGTGAATGGCCTCGAGGTGTGGGCGCAGACGCAGCTGGCTCACAGCGATGAAGACCCACACGATGAGCAGTGATGCGCCAGCGGCGTTGAGCATAAAGGACAGCAGCCAGCCGGTATCGGCGTAGTTGAGGATAACCATGACCACGGACAGCGCCACAGAGAGCGCGATGGCAGCGGTGGGGACGCCGCGGCGGTCGGTGGACGCGAAGACCTTCGGCGCCTCACCACGAGAGGCCAGCGAGTGCATCATGCGGGAGGAGGCGTAAATCTGCGCATTGAAGGCAGACAACAACGCCAGGACGATGACGACCTCCATGATGACGGCGGCGCCAGGGATGCCGGCGCGGTCGAGCACCATGGTGAACGGCGACTCGGCAGCAGATTGCGCGGAGCCGAGAGAGGAGTATGGCAGGAGGAAGGTAATGACGAGGACGGAGCCCAAGTAGAACACGGAGATACGCGTGATGGTGGTGCGCACGGCGTTGACGAGGGACTTCTCCGGGTCCTCGGATTCGGCGGCGGCGATGGCGACAACCTCGATGCCGCCGAAGGCGAAAGCCACGGCCAGCAGGCCGGCCGCGACGCCGCCGAGACCGTTCGGCATGAAGCCGTCCTCGAGGAAGACCGAGGTGCCGATGAAGGAGTGGCCGGGCAAGAGGCCGAAGATCAGCAGAGCACCGATGATGAGGAAGAGGACGATGACGGCGACCTTGATGAAGGCGAACCAGTACTCGAACTCGCCAAACATGCGCACGCGCAGCAGGTTGATGACGCCGAAGAGCGCAACACAGATGGCGGCGGGGATCCACGGCGGGCAGTCGAACCACGCGCCGATGAAGCCGGCCGCGCCGGTGATTTCGGCGCCGAGGACAGCCACGGTGGCCAGCCAATAGATCCAGCCCTGGGTAAAGCCGGCCCAGCGGCCGATGCCGTGTTCGGCGTACTCGGAGAAAGAGCCGGAGGCCGGGATGACGGTGCCCATTTCACCCAGCATCTGCATGACGAGGATGGCGAGGAAACCGGCGATGAGATAAGCCAAAAGAACAGCTGGACCGGCTGCGGAGATGCCCACACCGGTGCCTAGGAAGAGGCCCGCGCCAATGGTGGAGCCGAGCCCCATCATGGTGAGGTGGCGGACCTTGAGGCCGCTGCCGAGCGAGCGAGGAGAGGAATCGTTTTGAGCAGTCACCTTTAGCATTCTAGGCAGCCGCAGCGCGCGGCACACAAAAAGCCTCCGCGGGTTTATTCCCGGGAGGCCTGAAGCGAACTCGCTTAGTTGTTGTGCAGGTCCTCGTTGAGGGCCACGGCATCGGACTTCCAGTCCACGGCTTCAACGGCACCAGTAGTGGAGTTGCGGCGCAGCAGCACGCCGGAGACACCGGAGAGCTCGGAGCCCTTGACGGTGTCGCCCTCGGAAAGCTCGAGGGCCTGCGCAATCTTGCCAAAGACTGCGATCTTGGTACCTGCGGTGACGTAGAGGCCGGCTTCGACGACGGCGTCGTCTCCAAGCGAAATGCCCACGCCGGAGTTTGCGCCGAGCAGGCAACGCTCACCGATGGAAATGACCTCCTTGCCGCCACCGGAGAGGGTGCCCATGATGGATGCGCCGCCGCCGATATCGGAGCCATCGCCCACGACAACGCCCGCCGAGATGCGGCCCTCCACCATGGAGGCGCCCAGGGTGCCGGCGTTGAAGTTGACGAAGCCCTCGTGCATGACGGTGGTGCCCTCAGCCAGGTGGGCGCCGAGGCGGACACGGTCGGCATCACCGATGCGCACGCCGGACGGGACAACGTAGTCCACCATGCGCGGGAACTTGTCCACGGAGTAGACCACGACCGGGCCGCGGGAGGCGAGGCGGCCACGAACCATCTGGAAGTCAGCAACAGCGCAGGGACCGTAGTTGGTCCACACGACATTGGCCAGCTTGCCAAAGATGCCCTCGACGTTCAGGCCGTGAGGCTTGACCGCACGGTGGGAGAGCAAGTGGAGGCGAAGGTAGGCATCGTAGGTATCGGCCGGTGCCTCATCCAGATCCTTGATGGAGGTCTCCACGGCGATGCGGGCTACGCCGCGCTCCTCGTCAGGGCCGACAAGGGCAGCGAATTGCTGCGGAGCCTCCTCCAAGCGTTGGGTGCCGCTGGCGTCTACAGGGGTATCGATGTGGACTGCGGGGAACCAGACATCCAGGACGGTGCCGTCGTGGGTAATGGTTGCCAGGCCGCGTGCGGAAGCAGTAGTCATAGCGTCACACCCTAGCAGCTACTCAACGACGTGTCGCTTTTTCCTACCGGGCAGTAGGTGGAAGATCACAATCAGCCCAGCCGTCATGATGAGGACGGCGGAGACTTGCTGGCGGGCGGAGGCGTCGAAAAGCATCAGCACCGTCAGCCCCACCAAGGCCAGCACGGTTAGCCACGGCAACCACGGATAACCGGGCACGCGCAGAGTGGTGAGCTCACCGTTGGCTTTCAGTTCGGGGTGCAACTTGATGAAGGAGGCCACGATGAAAGACCAAATGACGAGGAGGCAACCGCCCACGGCGTTGAAAAGAAAAGCCAGCAGCCCCGGCGGGTTCCAGTACTGGAGGATGACTGACGTAAAGGCGCACATGATGGACAGGAGCACAGCAAAGATGGGGGCGCCTGACGTGTTGAGCTTGAGGAAGACATGGTGGGCGCTGTGGTCCTTGGCCATGTCATAAACCAGGCGGGAGGTGGCGTACATCTGCGCATTAAATGCTGAGAGCAGCGCTAGCGCAATGATGGTTTCCATGAAGCCCGCCGCGAAAGGAATCTGCGCGGCTTTGAGTACCAAGGTAAACGGAGAATCGGCCGCTACATCAGCGTCTTGGATGGCGCTGAAAGGCAGCGCCATGGTGATGACGATGATGGAGCCGATGTAGAAAATCATGATGCGCACGATGATGGCGCGCACTGCGGTGGCCACGTTGCGGGCGGGATTCTCGGATTCGGCTGCGGCGATCGTCACCATCTCGATGCCGCCGAAGGCAAAGGCCACCGCCAACAGGCCAGCGGCAAAACCTGGCCCGCCGTGCGGCAGGAAGTTATCGGTGAAGTTCGTGCCCGCCTGTTCCAGGGACATGCCGGGCAAGACGCCGACAGCCATGAGCACACCGACGCCTAGGAAGGCGAAGATGGTGCCCACCTTGATGATGGCGAACCAGAATTCGAACTCGCCGAAACCACCCACGGCGGCAAGGTTGACCACCGCGAAGAACACCACGGCCACGAACGCGGGAATCCACGGTTCCACGCCCCACCAGCTGGAAATAATGGCCGCGGCGCCGGTAATCTCCGCGCCCATCACCATAACCAGCATGAACCAGTACAGCCAGCCCAGCGTAAATCGGGCCCAGGGGCCGAAGGCCTGGCCGGCGTACGTGGAGAAAGCACCTAGAGAAGGCCGGGCGGAAGCCATCTCTCCCAGCATCCACATCACCAGTGCGATAAGGAGGCCGGCTACCGCGTAGGACACGAGAACGGACGTGCCGGACATTTGGATTCCTAGGCCGACCCCCAGAAAAAGCCCCGCACCGACTGCGGAGCCGAGCCCCATCATGGTGAGGTGTCGGGTTTTGAGTTGTGTGGCCGCAGCCATGGGACATCACCTTCAGCAACGTTGATTGTTTGCAATGGGATGTACTTTACGCAATGCACTAACTGGCGGGGGACGCTAGCATGGCGGGTTGTGACTTTAAATCTTTTCGCCGACCCCATCGATCTCACCAAGGCGCTGGTGGACATCCCCAGCCCCTCCCATCATGAGGAGGAGATCGCCACTGCCGTTGAGGACGCGCTGCGCAGCCTTGACCCGAACGTGGTGGAGGTTCAGCGCTACGGCAACACCGTGTGTGCCCGCACCAACCGTGGCTTTGACACCCGAGTGGTGCTGGCGGGCCATATCGATACGGTGCCGCTGGCGGATAATGTGCCCCACGCGATGTCGGAGGATGGCTGCACCATGTATGGCTGCGGCACCGTGGACATGAAGTCCGGGATGGCCATTTATCTCAATGCCTTCGCGCAGCTTTATGACTCGGACGAGTTGAAACACGATTTGACGGTCATCGCCTATGAGGGGGAGGAGGTCGCCACCGAATTTAACGGCCTGGGACACCTGCAGAATGACCATCCGGACTGGCTGGAGGGAGACCTTGCGCTCCTCGGTGAACCTTCTGGCGCGATGATTGAGGCTGGCTGCCAGGGCACGATCCGCCTGCGCGTCACGGCACACGGCACCCGCGCGCATTCTGCCCGCGCCTGGCTCGGCGCCAACGCCGCCCACACCTTGGCCCCAGTCATGCTCAACGTAGCGAACTACCAGCCGCGCGATGTGGAGATTGATGGCTGCACGTACAAGGAGGGCCTTAACATCGTCCACCTTGAATCGGGGGTGGCCACCAATACCATTCCGGATGAGGCGTGGATGTTCGTCAACTTCCGCTTTGCTCCTGACCGCACCTCTGAGGAGGCCCTGGCGCATATGAAGGAAGTCATTGGTGAGCATGACAACGTCAGCATCGAGGTCGATGACATCGCCAGTGCCGCCATGCCGGGGCTGGGGCAGGCGGCGGCGCGTGCGCTTGTCGACGCCGTCGGGGGCAACGTCCGCGCCAAATACGGATGGACCGACGTCGCCCGCTTCTCCGAGATGGGAACCCCGGCCGTCAACTTTGGCTCCGGCGATCCGGGCTTTGCTCACAAGAAAGATGAACAAGTCCCCGTCGAGCAGATTAGCGCCGTGTCTCATGCACTTTTGAACTACCTGAAGGGATAACACACCATGACTCCTGAGCAACTGCGTACCCTGCGCGGACCTCTTCTCGTGCGGACTGCCGGTGAGCAGTCCTCCACCTTCGACCAGCGCCTGCTTGAATCCGGCGCGGACCACGAGTGGCAGCATGCAGATCCATGGCGTGTCCTGCGCATCCAGGGCGAATTTGTCGACGGTTTCGATGCCCTGGCCAAGCTGCCCAAGGCCGTCACCGTCTTTGGCTCGGCACGCACGAAGGAGGATGACCCGAATTACGAACTCGGTGTCACTGTGGGCAAGCGCCTTGCGGAGGCAAAGTACGCCGTTATTACCGGCGGTGGCCCCGGCATCATGGAAGCAGCCAACCGTGGCGCTCACGAGGCCGGCGGGCTCTCGGTAGGCCTGGGCATTGAACTGCCTCACGAGCAGGGCCTCAACCCGTACGTGGATCTGGGCCTCAACTTCCGCTACTTCTTCGCGCGCAAGACCATGTTCCTCAAGTACTCCCAGGCCTTTATCTGCCTGCCGGGCGGCATGGGCACCATGGATGAATTCTTTGAGGTCATGTGCATGGTCCAGACCGGCAAGGTGACCAACTATCCCATCGTGCTCATGGGTACGGAGTATTGGTCCGGCCTGGTTGAGTGGATGAAGAACACCCTGTCGGAGGGCGGCTTCATCAGCCCCGAGGACTTGGATCTGTTCCTAGTGACCGATGATCCGGACGAGGCCCTAGCCCACATCGTGGCGGCGCACAAGGTGATGTCGGACAAGCGCGTGCGGGAGCAGGAGGGCAAGTGAGCCCAAACCGTGGTCTTGCCCAGGTTATGGCGATTGTGAATCGCACGCCAGATTCCTTTTATGACCAGGGCGCTACCTTTCAGCTTGATCCGGCAGTGGAGCGAGGGGAGCAGGCGCTTGCCGACGGCGCCTCCATCATCGACATCGGCGGCGTCAAGGCCGGCCCGGGCCAGCACGTCGACGCTGCCGAAGAAATAGAGCGTGTGGTGCCGACCATCGCCCAGCTTCACCGCCGCCACCCGGAAGCGCTGATCTCCGTGGACACGTGGCGTGCCGAGGTTGCCGAGGCCGCGATTGACGCCGGTGCTCGCCTAGTCAACGACACGTGGGCGGGCTGGGACCCGGAGCTCATCGAAGTCGCGGGGCAGAAGAAGGTGGGCTATGTGTGCTCGCACACCGGCGGGGTGGTTCCGCGTACCCGCCCGCACCGCGTGCACTTTGATGACGTGGTGGCGGACGTTATCTCCGAAACGACACGGCTGGCGGAGAAAGCCGCGGACCTCGGATGCCCGGAGGAGTTGACCTTCATCGATCCCACGCACGACTTTGGCAAGAACACCTTTCATGGCTTGGAGCTGTTGCGCCGCATCGACGAGGTGGTGGCTACGGGGTGGCCGGTGCTCATGGCTTTGTCGAATAAAGACTTTGTGGGTGAGACACTCGACCGTGCGGTGGATGAGCGCGTAGCGGGCACCTTGGCGGCTACGGCGTGGTCGGCTGCGCGCGGTGTGGCGGCCTTCCGTGTGCACGAGGTTGGGCCCACCCTGGATGTCATCCGCATGACCGCTGCGATCCGCGGGGAGATGCAGCCTCTGGCCACAACGCGTGGGTTGGCATGAGAGTCTCCGTCGTCATTCCGGCGCTCAATGAAGAGCGCACCGTGGCGCATGTGGTGCGCTCCTGTCTGGCCGATGTGCCGCACGAGGTCCTCGTCATCGACGCCGATTCCAGTGATGAAACCGCAGCGGAAGCTGCGGCGGCTGGGGCGACAGTCCTGAACTGGCGGGAAATCCTGGAGGAGGCGCCGCGGCCCGGCAAGGGTGAATCTCTCTGGCGCGGCGTGGCTGCGGCAGAGGGTGACATCGTTGTGTTTATCGACGCCGACCTCGAATCCGCCGCCCCCGGCATGGTGAACGCCCTGACCGAGCCCTTCGTTGATCCCCACATCCAGATGGTGAAAGCACGCTATCAGCGCAGCTACAAGGGCACGCCCACTGGCGGCGGCCGCGTGACGGAACTGACCGCTAAGCCCCTGCTGCGCGAGTTTTTCCCGGAGCTTGCGCACATTGACCAGCCCTTGGGCGGCGAATATGCGCTCCGCCGCGCGGCCGCGCTGGAACTGCCATTCGTGGACGGTTATGGGGTGGAAGCGGGGCTGCTGGTGGACGTCGCTAAGCGCTATGGCCCCCACGCCCTCTCGGAGGTGGACCTGGGCACCCGTGCGCATCGCAACCGCCCACTTGTCGAACTGGCGCCCATGGCAGATGTGGTGGCACAAACCATCCTGTCGCGCGCCGGGGTACGTGGCCCGGTGCCACAACGTCCGCCATTCGTGGGTAGGATTTAGCGCATGATGTCCTGGATTCTTCTCATCGTCGTGCTTATCGCTCTCGTCATTATCGGTACGTGGGCATGGGGCAGCATTGTCGGCCGTGGCACCGTCATGGATACTCCTGACGAGCCCGTTGACGTCGACTTAGAGAACCTTCGCGCCCTTGACGATGGGCGCTTCGACGACCTGCGCTTTGACGTCGTCCCGCGTGGTTACCGCCAGGACCAGGTGGACGCGCTTATTGCCGCCGTGGAACGTCGCATGAGCGCCCCGGAGGGCGGCGCCGCGGTGCCGGTTGGTGATAGCGCGCCGGCTGAAGGCGAAAAAGGGCTAGACTAGAAGGAAGTTAAAAAATAGTCGAAGGAGACTCACTATGGCAGCGATGAAGCCCCGCACTACGGGTGGAGAAATGGAAGCAGTAGAGGAGTCCCGCAAGATCGTGATGCGCATTCCTTCTGACGGGGGTGGCCGTATCGTCATCGAGCTCAGTAAAGAGGAAGCAGCCCAGCTCGGTTCACTCCTTGTTGAGGTTTCTAGCTAGTCTAGGAGCATGCTTTCACATATCGTCGATATTCTGGCCGATCCTGCCGATGGCAGCGCCCTGCAGGGCGCGGATGACTTTGCTCGCCTCGTGTCGGAGACCGGCCATTCCTATGATGTGGCCAAGCAGGGCTATGTCACGCTGGCAGCCGGCGCAGGCCTGAAGCATCAGGGCGATGACGCCTCCATGGTCACTGCGCGCGAGACCTACCTGGCTATGGGCCACTTCGCGCCCTTTGTGGAGGCGGTGACTGGCGCGGTGCAGGACGCCCTTGAAACGCAGGATGCAGCTGAGCATGCTGCGGGCTTGGATGAGCACACTGCTCCGGCACTCCTCGAGGTTGGCGCTGGTACCGGCTATTATCTAGCCCACACCCTTGATTCCATCGAGGGGGCACGTGGCGTGGGTCTCGATATCTCTACGCACGCAGCCAAGCATCTGGCTAAGTCCCATGAGCGCGTCGGCGCCGTGGTAGCGGACGTGTGGGAGCGCCTGCCCATTCGTGATAACTCTATTCACGCCATTTCCGTGGTCTTTGCACCACGTAACCCGGCGGAGTTCCAGCGCGTGTTGGCGCCCGGCGGCGAGGTCATCGTTTTGACCCCGCAAGCAGGCCACCTGGATGAGTTGCGCGAGCCGCTCGGCATCCTCGGAGTGGAAGAGGGCAAGGTAGAACGCCTCTACGCCCAGGCCGAGGGTTTCCTGGAGCAGGCCGCAGAGCCGGTCGATATCTCTTTCCCCATCACACTGGATAAGGCCTCCATTGCCGCCCAGGTGGGGATGAGCCCCTCGGCACGTCACATCAGCGCCGAGGAGCTCGCCGAGCGCATGGCCTCCCTTCCGCAGGCGCTCACCGTGACTGCACACGCGCGCCTTGACCGTCTGCGTTCGGCGTCCTAAACACCGCTCAGCGTCTCCCCGCACGGCTCCAGCGTCCGAACCCTGAACCGTCCGAGCGCTGAGCCGTGCGGTCGTCCTTCAGCGTCAGGAGCGCTTGGAGCCTGTGCGGCTCCAGCACTGTTCGATGACAGCCTCGCCCTCGGTGGAGACCTCGATGGCGGAGCAGCCGCCCTCGAAGTACACGCGGGAGCTCATGGCGACCAATCCGCCGTCGACGAATACCTCCACGCTGGCGCCATCCTGAATGATGGTGAGCGTGTCTGAGTCGCCTTCTGCCAGCGGGGCAACGGCAGGCGCAGAGTCCTTGAAGTAGTGATCGAAGGCCTTGGACATGGAACGGTCCAGGCTGATCTCCTCACCGGTGTGGCGGATGACCGCTGCGGGATCACCAGAGCCATCGAGCAGCCTCACCGAGACGCTGGAGCCCTCCGGAACCTCGAGTACACCGGTCCACGACTGCGCATAATCAGACAGCTTGACCGCATCCGGCAACCCCTGCGCCGGGGTCTGGTACAGCACCCCGCCCTGCAGCGTGACGGCACGTGGCAGCGACAGGCTGTTGGCCCATCCTTCGGCCTCCCACGTGGGGTGCTTTGTGGCGTCATCGCCGCGGCCATTGCCGTTGAGCAGGCCCAGGATGACGGCGCGGTCATAGCGGTGTTCCTGAGGAATGGTTCCCGTGGTGGTGTTGGTATTGCGCGGGCGGGAGAAATCATGGCCAAAGTCCACGAGCTGGAAACCCTTGGACACGGTGAACTCCGTGCCGTCGAGGCGGCCCACAATGTAGCCGGAGACATCGCGCCCGGCTCGCTCCAAGGTGACGAAGAGGACGTCGTAGATCTCCTCATCCACCTCATCGCGCAGGCGTACGAGGCGCGGTGAGACAACTGGTGGGATCGGGGAGGTTGCGGGCACCTCATCCTCGTTGAAGCCGGGATCGCCGTTAAAGCTCAGCTTGCCCAGGACGGACCACGTCTCACCATCCGGGCTATCCAAGATGACGGGCACGGGGGCATCGGAGTGCCCGGTGAGCGCGAGCATGAGCCAGCCGTCGTGGCCCTCATCACGGTCTTCCTTAGCCCAGTCGGGGACCACCGACGGGGAGCGGAAACGGTCAAAGTCGGTATGGGCACTCACGGCCTCGCCAAAGCGGACCACATCAGGATCGAGCGCGTTCGGGTCATCCGACACAACGCATTCGTCGGCGAAGTCGGTGTAGCGCGCCAAGCGGACGTTGGTGCCGACCGACGTTACTGAGGTGAAGTACAGGTTGAGAGCGTCCCTGCCCTCAGCCACGGAGCCAGCGCGCAGCGAAAGTTCGCCTCCCACGGGCGCGAGGACGTCATCGCAGTCGAGCCACGCGAACGGCGTTTCCGCGGAGTAGCTGTGTCCCCAGCGAGCCGGTTGGTCAGGCTCTGGGCGGTACTGATGGAACAGGTGCCACGTATCGCCGTCACGGACGATGCCCGCTGGGGCGTCGAGGACACCCGTTTCGGGGACGAAGTGGAGTTCTGGTCGGTGTTGCTGTTGGGATTGCGTCACGGCAGTCCTTCCTACATCAACGAGCGGTAAATGTCCACGGTCTGTTGCGCAATGGTGGCCCAGGAGAACTCACTAATGGCGCGTTCGCGTCCGGCGGTACCGAAGCGTTGTGCCAGTTCAGAGTCCGCAGCCACGCGGTTGACCGCAGCGGCAAGGTCAGCCTCAAATGAGGCCTCATCGTCCTCGTCATAATGCACGAGGACGCCGGTTTCACCATCCACGACAACCTCCGGAATGCCACCGACATCGGAGGCCACCACCGCGGTACTGCAGGCCATGGCTTCTAGGTTGACGATTCCCAGCGGCTCATAAATGGACGGGCACACAAACACATCGGCGCCGGAATAGACCTGCTTAATCTCCTCGCGGGAGAGCATTTCCTTAACCCAGAACACGCCATCGCGCTGGGCGCGCAGCTCCTCCACGAGCGCCTCGGTTTCCGCGGCTATCTCCGGGGTGTCAGGTGCGCCGGCACACAGCACAAGTTGAATGTCCTCATCAAAGCTCTGTGCGGCCTTGAGCAGGTGCTTTACACCTTTCTGGCGGGTGATGCGGCCGACGAAAGCGGCGATGGGGCGCTGCTTGTCGACGCCCAGCTTGTCCAGCACCGGCGCCTCTCCCGGTTGCCAGACCTCGGTGTCAATGCCGTTGAGGACCACATGGACCTTGTCGGCGTCAACGCGCGGGTACGCATCCAAGATAGAGTCCTTCATACCGGCAGATACGGCAATGACGGCATCGGCGTATTCCATGGCGTTTTTCTCTGACCACGAGGAAATGTCATAGCCGCCGCCCAGCTGCTCACGCTTCCATGGGCGGTGCGGCTCCAGCGAGTGGGCAGTCACGACATGGGGGATGCCGTAGAGGCGGCCAGCCAGGTGGCCGCCGAGGCCGGTGTACCACGTGTGGGAGTGGGCCACGTCGATATCAGAGGCCGCGTTGGCCATGCGCAGGCCAGTGGACAGCGTCTGCAGTGCAGCGTTGGCCTCGGTCTCCTTCAGCTGCGGATCCACACCATGAACGAAAACATCCTTTTCATCGCGTGGGGACCCCGTGCAGTGAACGGACACATCAATGATCTCGCGCATGAAGCGGGTCAGCTCCGCAACGTGGACGCCCGCTCCGCCGTAAATCTCCGGCGGGTACTCCTTAGAAAAAATTCCGGCTCTCATACTCGCCCAGAATACGTATCTTCCATCGCACGCGCAGAAGGTTGAGCACGGCGGCGGTGGTGCGGGCGTGACGGGGGTGAAAGCGTGCAAGTTTTCCCTGCGGAATGACGAGAAAGAAGTTAAATTAGGTGTCGTGAGAAGCCTACCTAATGTCCTTGCCATTGTCCTCGCCGGCGGCGAGGGTAAGCGTCTTTTTCCGCTGACGGAAGATCGCGCTAAGCCCGCCGTTCCATTTGGTGGTTCCTACCGCCTCATCGACTTCGTGTTGTCCAACCTCGTTAATGCCGGTTTCCTCAAGATTGCTGTCCTGACGCAGTACAAGTCCCACTCCCTGGACCGTCACATTTCTCAGGCGTGGAACCTGTCGGGCCCGACTCCGCAGTTCATCGCCTCTGTCCCAGCTCAGCAACGCCGTGGTAAGCGCTGGTACAACGGCTCGGCCGATGCCATCGTGCAGTCCCTCAACCTCATTTATGACGAGAAGCCGGATTACGTCATCGTCTTCGGCGCCGACCACGTATACCGCATGGATCCGGCCCAGATGGTGGAGGAGCACATCGCCACCGGCCTCGACTGCTCGGTCGCTGGCATTCGCGTTCCCCGCTCGGAAGCCTCCGCTTTTGGCTGCATCCAGGCTGATGGCATGGGCACGATCACCGAGTTCGTGGAGAAGCCAGCCGACCCGCCAGCAACCCCGGATGACCCGAATATGACCTATGCGTCGATGGGTAACTACGTCTTCACCACCGAGGCACTTATTGAGGCCCTCCTGCAGGATGAGAAGAACGAGGACTCGGACCATGACATGGGCGGTGACATCATCCCGTACTTCGTCAAACGTCAGCAAGCACACGTCTATGACTTCATGGCCAATGAGGTCCCTGGCGCCACGGAGCGTGACCGCGGATACTGGCGTGACGTCGGTACCATCGACTCCTTCTATGAAGCACACATGGACATGATTTCGGTGCACCCGATTTTCAACCTCTACAATCGTGCGTGGCCAATTCACTCCACCGATGATTCCAACTTCCCGCCGGCGAAGTTTGTGCAGAACGGCATTGCCCAGTCCTCGATGGTGGCCCCAGGCTGCATCGTTTCGGGCGGCACGGTCCGCAATTCCGTGTTGGCCTCGGATGTTCACGTGGCCGATGGTGCGACGGTGGAAGGCTCCGTCATTCTGCCTGGCGTTCGCATCGGACGCGGTGCCGTGGTGCGCCGCGCGATCTTGGACAAGAACGTCGTCGTGAGCGACGGCGCCATTATCGGTGTGGACCGTGAGCGCGATGAACAGCGCTTTAAGGTCTCCGATGGCGGCGTCGTGGTCGTGGGCAAGAATCAGACGGTCTAAAACGCCCCCGGTTTTCTCTCACGAGTGAACTCCAAGGACAGGAAATCCCGGCTCCTTCATCCCACCGGGGGTGAGGAAGCCGGGATTTTTATTTGTGGTGCCCGGCTTTTCTACAGCGTTGCTTCTACAGCTTGGTAATGAGCGTGAGGCCCGCGCCATAGGGCAGGCGAGTGACGGCTGCGCCCTCCAGCGAACGAGCAAGCTCGTCGGTCTCGCGCGCAGCGGCGGTGTCACGGTCGGTACGGGAGGCATCAGCCACCGTGCCGTCCAGCAAAGAATTGGCCAGCACCAGCGTGCCGTGCTGATGCAGCAACGGCCACGCGGCCTTCACCAGCGCCGGCATGTCGAGGGCCGGAACCTCGGCATAGATTACCTGGTAGGTGTCATTGGCTAGGCGGCCCATAATGTCAAGCGGACGGGAGGGCAAGAAGCGGCCGCGGCTGGGGGAGTAGCCGGCCTCACGGAAGGTGTTCTTCGCGCTTGCTTGGTGCTCGGCCTCCGGATCGATGCAGGTGAGGATGCCGTTCTCGGGCATGCCTGCGAGCAAGTACAGGCCCACCACGGAGGCTGCCGGGGTAATCGCCACCGCCTGTGGGCGCGAGGAGGTTCCGGAGGAGATCGCCGCCAGAGTGCTCAGAAGCTGGCCGGTGGATTCATCCGGGACCGGTAGTCCGTACTCCTCAGCGTGGGCACGGGCACTGGTCAGAGCCTCGGAAGCCTCGCTGGTGGATTCGATGAAGGATCGCATTGCGTCATAAGCCGTAGTAGTCACAGAGAAAACCATAGTGAAATCACCGCCGCCGTGGGTTAAGAATCGCGAGGGAAGCCCACGGATGCCGTGCCCTGTGTGGCGTGAGTAGCGCATGAAAGCGGTGGGATGGATTCACAGGCTGCTCACAGTGCTGTGGCTGGAGATCTGTTGCCGTCTATAGAATGATGTGTTTCATGACGAAAAAGCAGCGCGAGAACACTACCCCGCTCAGCTCCGAGGATCAGATTAGTGCCGTGGAAGAACACGGCGTTGAGACTGAAGAGCTGACCGGTACCGCTGCCTTCGATGCCGGTGAAGCGGATATGCCTTCATGGGGCGAGCTCGTGGCTGAGCACGCCGATGGCGTGTACCGCTTGGCCTACCGCCTTTCTGGTAACCAGCACGATGCCGAAGATCTGACGCAGGAAACCTTTATGCGCGTCTTCCGTTCCTTGGACAAGTACCAGGCCGGCACTTTCCAGGGCTGGCTGCACCGCATCACCACTAACCTCTTCTTGGACATGGTGCGCCACCGCTCGAAGATTCGTATGGAAGCTCTGCCCGAGGACTATGAGCGGGTGCCCGGTACGGACATGACCCCAGAGCAGGCCTACTCCGTGGCCAACCTGGATCCGGCGTTGCAGTCCGCGCTGGATAATCTGGCACCGGATTTCCGTGTCGCGGTTGTTCTGTGTGATGTCGTGGGCATGACCTATGACGAGATTGCGGAGACCCTCGGTGTGAAGATGGGCACTGTTCGCTCCCGCATTCACCGCGGCCGCTCCCAGCTGCGCGCCGCGCTGGAAAAGGAAGCGCAGACCAACGCGGACGCTCGCAGCCTCCTCCGCACGCGCTAGACTGGCCGGAAGAGTGTGAGCCTGAATTGCGGTGTGCACGCTGAACTGAGGTGAGAGGAGCATGTGCTGTGAGATCTTTAGATGATAAGAATCACGGGCGTCCTCTCACTTTGACCAGCATCTTTACTGAAGCTCAAGCAAAAGTCCGTGACAAGGCCAAAGCACGCGCGCAGCGCGCGGACACCATTGGACATTTGGGCCCTGAGGCCGTTGTAGCCTTTGTTGATGGCGAGATGCCCGCAAAGTATGCGCACCGTGTTCGTATTCATCTTGTGCACTGCGCCGAGTGCCGCGCGGAGATTCAGCATCAACGCAATGCCGCCGAGTGGGTTCGCGAATGCAGTGTGGAATCTCATGTGAAGGCCCCTGATTCCCTCATGGCCAAGTTGGCGGGAATCGCTCACGACGGTGCTGGGCCGGGGCCGGACGCGGAAGAGCCTGCGCATCAGCCACGCCAGGATTTCTTGGACAAGGTGGAGATGGTGGTGCGTGCCATCAAGCACAACCAGCGCTCCTAGGTTGGGGCACGCTCGTCCCCCGAGTGAGACCACGACGTGGTTAAGATAGTTTCGTGTTTTCCTCAATTGGTTGGCTGGAGATCCTCGTCATTGTTCTCCTCGGCCTCGTCATCATCGGCCCAGAGCGCCTTCCCGGCGTTATTATGGACGTTCGCGCAGCGGTCTATGCCGCACGCAAGGCTATTAATAACGCAAAGGCTGAGCTCAGTGGTGAAATGACCGGGTTGGGTGCGGAGTTCGATGACCTCCGCGTTCCGCTGAGCCAGGCAGCACAGTGGTCGCGCTTAGGACCGCGCGGGGTGATTACAAAGGCGCTTTTCGACGGCGACGACTCAGCCTGGGATGACTTCAACCCCAAGAAGATGGCGGAGGACATCAAACACAGCACTGACCCCTCATTGCAGGATACGGCCACCCCGGCGGTGCAGCCGGGGCAGCGCCCACACCAGACCGGTGCGCCCGCGGCGCCAGTAACATCGCAGGAGCAGCAGCCGGGGCGACCGACCTTCGATTATTCGAAGATCTACGCTGACCCCAACGCTGGCACCGTCGGGGCAGCGCACCACACACAACCGGCAACCGGACAACCGGCAACAGGGCAGACACCGGGGCACGCCACGGCAGAGTCGGCCGGCCAAACCACAGAAAACACGCAACCCCCACACGGCGGGAATTCATCCACCGGCGGGGGCAGCGTGTCGTGGGAGGATGTGACCTAGTTAGCCCTTGCGGGTCACGCCGAGGCCAAGCTTCTTGCCCACAAGGGAATCGGAGCGCACGGCGATTGACTCTGCCACGGAGTTGATAGCCTTCGTCGCAGGGGATTCGGGAGCCTTGATGACGATGGGGGTTCCTTCATCGCCAGCCGCGCGCAGGGCCGGATCGAGGGGGATAGTTGCCATGAGGGGAACGTCGTGGCCGAGAAGAACGCTGAGGCGTTCAGCGACAACCTTTCCGCCGCCCTCACCGAAGATGTCCATGGTGGAGCCATCCGGCAAGACCATGGCACCCATGTTCTCGATCACGCCGGCGACACGCTGGCGAGTTTGCTGAGAGATGGAACCGGCGCGCTCGGCTACCTCGGCGGCAGCAGCTTGCGGGGTGGTGACGATGAGTAGCTCGGCGTTGGGGATGAGCTGGGCTACAGACAGTGCCACGTCACCGGTGCCGGGCGGGAGGTCAAGGAGGAGGACATCGAGGTCGCCCCAAAAGACGTCCGCGAGGAATTGCTGGAGTGCGCGGTGCAGCATGGGGCCGCGCCAGACGACGGGTGCATTGCCCTCGACGAACTGGGCAATGGAAATGTGCTTGATGCCATGTGAAATGGGCGGGAGCAGCATTTCATCATCCAGCACTGTCGGGCCATCGGTGGAGCCCAACAGGCTGGGAACGGAGTGTCCGTAGATATCGGCGTCCACAATGCCGACCTTGAGGCCCTTTTCCACGAGGGCTGCTGCCAAGTTCACCGTGACGGAGGACTTGCCCACGCCGCCCTTACCAGAGGCCACGGCGAAGACGCGTGTGGTGGACTCCGGCTTGGCGAAGGGAATCTCCGGTTCGGCCTGGCCACCGCGTAGCTTCTGCTTGAGCTCCTGGCGCTGCTGATCACTCATGGGCGTCATAGAGATGGCAATATCACCGACGCCATCGAGCTCTGCTACCGCCGCGCGAGTATTGGACTCAATAGTGCTCTTCATAGGGCAACCCGCGATGGTGAGATACAGCTCGATGTCGACGTCCGCACCATTAATGGTGACGTCCTTGACCATGCCGAGCTCAGTGATGGGGCGGCCGATTTCGGGGTCGTCGACGCGGCCGAGCGCGTCGCGAACTGCTGATTCAGTAATTGCGCTAGTCATAACCCGTCCCAGTCTAATCAACTGCTGTATCGGTGAGCTACACCGCTACAGCTGACCGAGTGTGTAAGATTCAGCACGACGCCTCGTCATGCTTAAACAGTGTTGAATAGAAAGAACGCCCTCGATTTGATGCCTCGTCTTATGCCCTCTGCCCGCACCGCCACGCGTTTCGGTGGGGTTATGGCGACGGTGGTCATGGGGGCGTCGATAAGCGCCTGCTCTGGGTTCGAGCCAACTCCGGACCCGAAACCAGTAGCCTCAGCCCCTATCACCATCAGGATTGATCCGACCTCGCACGAACAGCGTGTGTTGGCGGAAATCTACCGGCAGACGCTCCGTGACGAAGGCCGCGCCGCTACTGTTTCCCAAGAACCAATGCTTGTTCAGCATGGGGATCATGACGATGGCATGAGTCGGAGCGGAAACTTCTTTGTTGGCTGCACCGGAGTTTTTCTCGACGCGTTTGATCCCGTGGCTGCCCGCGCGGTGTCCAAGGACTATGTCACAGACCAGGAAGGTGACCCTTCCGGTGAGGATTTTCTGGAGCGTTCTCACATCGCTCTGATGGCCTCACTTCCGCCGGAGCTCTCTGTGGTGGAGCCCGCCGGTGCTCAGGGGTGCCCTAACGCGCGGCCAGAGCTGCCGCAAAATTACGTTGTGGTGTACCAAGATGGACTCTTCAACCGCGACGAAAAGCTGGAAATCGCTTCTTTCACTAAATTCCTGACGGAACAGGACCTTGATGAAGTGGTCGAAGAAGTCAAGGCCTCCGATGATTTCGAAGGTGCCGTTCGTGCCTGGATGGAAGCCAACCTTATGCAAAACCTCAATGAATCGGGCGATTCCGACTCGTCTGGTGGTTCAGACTTGGTGAACGACAAATAGCACAATTATCCGTTTATACATTAGGTATAATTCCAGCGTATGGGGGGATGGGGATTTCCCGCGAACTGACTGCAACCTTGGGGGAACTTCACTAGAATGTCGGTGTGAATTAAGTGCTGTCTGTGTCCCAACTACGTGGCATTGCTTGTATGCATGTTTGGTTAAGTGGATCTTCGCGGCTAAAATAGCTTCTGACCTCTACTTTTGCCAGATATTTCAGTAGGGATTACGGCACAGTGCACCCATATTCCATTCAGGAAGGACTCTCTCACATGGCATCAGACCGTCAGAAGGACGCGGCCCGTCACCGCTCCACATCCGGCATCGCAGTGGTCTCCGCGATCGCCGTTGCGTTGGGCACCGCCGCCATTATTCCCGGCGTGTACAGCCAAGGAAACAAAGCTGAGGTTTCAGACATCCAGCAGGTAGCGGACGCGCAGTTCACCGGCGGTATCCGAGGAACCGATGGCAGCGGGGCCATCGAGCGTGCGGAGCAGTTAGCCTCCGATATCGGTGCCGGCAGCTGTACGGTCGGTTTCAGTGGCCAGCAAGGAAGCAAGGGTGGCTTTAGTTTCTCCGTTCAGGAACCGAGCAATACTTCCCCTAACAAGCGAGAATTCGGCGTAAACGTCAAAATGGATAGTTCTAAAGATAGAACTTGGACCGATTTTGTAGTTACGGGCTCAAATAATAAAGCTCCGGTGACTCTTCATGACGTTGCTGCGATGGCGCCGGGCGATGAAGTTGGCGGTGAGAACATCACCGATTCGACCTCGTCAGTGATGTCTATTAACAAAGCAGGGCGACAACCTAAAACTGCAACTATTGCAGCAGATTTAAACGATGATGACATCGCCGCAGCTGCTTCTGAGAGTGGTGTGTCCTACGGTTGGAAGGATTACTATACGGAGGACAATGATGTAAAAGACAAGCAAATTTTCAATGTGGCTGATGCTTCAGTCTCGTTCAACCCGTGGCCGAGCGAGAACATCGAATGTAACCCCATCACGGTGTCGTGGGAGTCTTTCGAGAAGCATGTGATCGTGCCTGGAGAGGAGACGAAGGTCGGCACCGTCAACGTCCCCAAGCTGTCTAAGAGCAACCACGAGGACTCGTTGCCCACGGACGACTCGTTGTCCCGCATGGTCGTAGAAGCCTATGACGGCAACCGCAAGTTCATCGGCACCTCAGACCCAGCAGCGTCCGGTGGTGAGCAGCTCCTGCGTATCGACGAAACGACCGGTGACATCTACTTCACCTGGCCAGAGTACCGCGGTACCGACCTGGCTACCGACAAAAACGTGAATTTCTCCGTTCTGGCGAAGCCACGTACCGTGGACCAGCTCCAGACAGCCGCTACGCACAACAGCGAATTTGGTCGCGCATTCGACAGCTCGAACTCGCTGACGCGCTACAACACGGCGAACGTCATCGACTCAAAAGCGTTCTCCCTGGACGATACCGAGTACCACGATCCGAAGTACGACAAAACAGACGCTTCGATCATCTCGGGCGTCGATAGTGCTACCGGCCCGCTGGCTACCGAGCCACAGAAGGTCACCTTCACCCAGGTACCAGATCTGATCAAGGAACTGGCGAAGAAGAAGAGCGAGGGCGGCTTTGAAGCTGAGGTGACCCTCGACGAGAAGTACGTTTACGAGGGCTGGTCCGTGGAGATGGACGAGGACTACAACGTCACCGTCACCGCTCCGGATACTCCGCGCCCAGGCACCTTCGCCCGCCCTGTCGTAACAGTGGAGTACTCCAACGGCTCCACAGACAAGCTCGAACTGCTCGTCGTTGTCGACCCGAACAACACCCAGGTCACCGACCTGGTGCGCCCGGATCTGACGAAGGGAAAGATTGGCGATGACCTGACCGCGCAGGTGGGCACGAAGCCCATCATGAAGGGGCATTCCCCAGTCCACCCAGCCAAGTTTGAGATCGACCCGTCCACTGTTCCTGAAGGGTGGACCGTCACCGTCGATGAGACCGGCAAGGTCACCGCGAAGGCTGACGACACCGTTTCACCGGGCACCATCATCACCCCGAAGGTGAAGGCGACCTACCCGGACAAGACCACGGACGAGATCGAGACCCAGTTCCAGGCGATCGTCGACATTAAGATCCCTGACTACGACACCGTCACCAATAAGCCGACCGCCAAGGTCACTCTCAAGCCCGCGATTCCCGAGCGTGGCCTGAGCGGCAACACGGCCGATGAAGCTCCGAAGCGTTACACCTTCCCGGAAGGCAAGACGGAGTACACCCACACGGATGACAGCGGCACGTGGACCGTCAAGATCAACGAGAACACTGGTGAAATCTCCACGACCATTCCGAAGACCGCACCCGAGGGCTACATCCTGGACGTCCCAGTCCTCGCGTACTACGACAACGTTGACAAGCCGCAGCAGGTGAAGGGCACCGTCGTTGTTCTGAAGAGCGACATCTCTCCGACGTACTCCGTTGAGTCCACCGGCCCGAATCAGGCTGTGAACCACAACGTCCAGGACGCCCCTAAGGGTTCGAAGTTCTCTTTCGGCAATGATGAGAACGGCGCACCGATCACCGAACAGGAAGTCGACGGCTGGAAGTACACGGTCGACCCGAACACGGGTGTCGTTTCTTCCACCCCGCCAGCAGATGCCAAGCCGGGTGACAAGAAGACCATCAACGTTACTGTGACGACGCCGGACGGCTCCACCCCGCTGGCGCCTGTCACCACCGTGGTGAACCTGACCAACAATTGGGAAGCCGATCCGACCTATCCTAAGGAAACGGTTTACCCGGGTGGAACCGCGAAGTTGCCGGTGACTCTCGAAAAGCCGGAGAACGTCCACGTCGCAAAGGATAGCCCCTACAAGTTGGGCACCATTCCCGATGGCTGGACCGTGACCATCGACGACAATGGCCAGATCACCGCAACCGCACCTGCGGATGCGAAGCCGGGCGACCAGGTCAAGCTTCCGGTCACCGTGACCTACGAGGACGGCTCTACCGACACCGCTTACGCAGTAGTGAACGTTGTTGACGTGCCGACGCGTGAGATGCCGTTCGACGTCGAGTACAAGTACGATCCCACCATTCCTGCTGGCGAGTACAAGGTTGAAACCAAGGGCGAGCCGGGCTCGGAGAAGATGAACGAGGATGGCACTTGGAAACAGACCAAGGCACCGATTAACGAGGTCGTCCTCGTCGGCACGAAGCCCGCTGAGGCCGCCGAGGATGTCACTTGGAAGGTCCCGATCCCGTACCCGACCGAGGTTCGCGAGAACCCGGACCTGGCACCTGGCGAGACCCGGGTTGTTCAGGAAGGCGAGAACGGCGAGAAGACCTACACCGCCAAGTTCACCGCCACGGGCTCCGAGGCACAGGTCGCTAAGGAAGAGACCACCAAGGATCCTGTCAAGAGGATCGTAGAGTACGGCCCGGGCCTTGCTCCGAGCGAGCTGGTGACCAAGACTGAGAAGCCAATTCCGTTCGAGACCAAGGTTGTCTTCGACGACACTCTCGAGGCAGGCGAGCAGGTTGTTGACCAGAAGGGTGAAGTTGGTACTGAGGTTGAAACCTCGATTCAGAAGATCGTGGACGGGAAACCTTCTGGTGACCCGACGGTGACGACTGAGCGCACCAAGGAGCCGACCAAGCAGATCATTCGTGTGGGCACCAAGACCACCGGTACTACCACCGAGACAGTTACGTCTGAGGTTCCGTTCGGTGTGAAGGTCGAGTTCGATCCGAACTTGCCGGCCGGTACGTCTGAGGTTGTGACCGAGGGCAAGCCAGGTAAGAAGACCACCACGGTGACCCAGAAGGTCACCAACTCCCAGCCGGATGGCGAGGCCACCGTGGAGGAGAAGATCACCGAGCAGCCTGTCGATCAGGTCATCAAGGTCGGCACCAAGCCGTCCGAGGCCTCCGAGAAGGTCACCTGGACTGCCCAGGTTCCGTTCGAGGTTATTACCCGACCGAACCCGGAACTGAAGCCGGGCGAGATCAAGGTCGTCCAGAAGGGCGTGCCCGGTGAGAAGACCTACAGTGCTGACTTCTCTGCCAAGGGTGACCAGGCAACTGTGACCCCCTGAAGAGAAGCAGACCAAGGATCCGGTCGACGAGATCATCGAGTACGGCCCAGCCGCTGAGGACACCTCCGTGGTGACCAAGGTTGAGAAACCTGTTCCGTTCGAAACTGAGATCGTCTTCGACAACACCCTCAAGGAGGGCGAGCAGAAGCTTGATCAGCAGGGTGAGACTGGTACCGAGGTTGTCACTTCGACTCAGAAGATCAAGGACGGCAAACCGGACGGCGATCCGACCGTCACCACTGAGCGCACCAAGGAGCCGGTCAAGCAGATCATCCGCGTTGGTACCAAGACGGAGGGGGAGACTTCCAACTCCGTAGAAACCGAGGTTCCGTTCGGCGTGAAGATTGAGTACGACCCGACGATTCCTGCAGGTGAGTCCGAGGTGGTTACCGAGGGCAAGCCGGGTAAGAAGACCATCACCGTGACCCAGAATGTCACCAACTCCAACCCGGATGGCGAGCCCACTGTGGAGGAGAAGGTTACCGAGCAGCCGGTGGACCAGGTCATCAAGGTCGGCACGAAGCAGGCTACTGCCACCGATACGGTGGAGTGGACTGAGCCGATTCCGTATGGAACGACCGTGCGCCCGAATCCGGATCTTGCTCCTGGTGAGACCAAGGTGGTCCAGGAAGGCAAGAATGGTGAGGCTTCGTACACCGCTACCTTCACGGGAACCAATGGCAAGGCAGAAGTGACCGAAGCCAAGGAACGCACGGAACCCGTTGAGCGCATCGTCGAGTACGGTCCGCAGGCCGAGGATACGTCGGTAGTGACGAAGACCGAGAAGCCGGTGCCGTTCGAGACCGAGATCATCTTTGATGACACGTTGAAGGCGGGCGAGCAGGTCGTCGATAAGCAAGGTGAACTCGGTGCCGAGGTTGAGACCTCCACTCAGAAGATTGTCGACGGCAAGCCTTCTGGTGAGCCGACTGTGACCACCGAGCGCACCAAGGAGCCGACCAACGCGGTCATCCGCGTGGGAACCAAGACCGAGGGCACGAACACCACCGAGTCCGAGGTTGAGGTTCCGTTCGAGACCGAGATTCAGTTCGACGATTCCCTGCCTGCTGGCACCCAGGAGACCGTCCAGGAGGGCAAGCCGGGCAAGGATAAGGTCACCACGACTCAGACCATCGAGAACTCGAAGGTTACGGGAACGCAGACCACAACTGAACGCGTTGAGGAGCCGGTCAAGAAGATCATCAAGGTCGGCACCAAGGGTGAGACCACCTCTAAGACCGTTGAGTGGACTGAGAGCACCCCGTTCGAGGTTGAGGTTCGCGAGAACCCTGATCTCAAGGCCGGCGAGACCAAGATTGTTCAGGAGGGCAAGCCGGGCGAGGTCAAGCACACCGTCACGGTGACTTCTGATAACGGTGACATCACCACGGACGATTCGACTGAGACCATCAGCGAGCCGACCAAGCAGATCATCGAGGTTGGTACCGCACCTTCCCAGACTGAGCTGAGCGATAAGCACACCGAGCAGCTGCCGTTTGAGACGATCATTGAGGTTGATCCGAACCTCGAGGCCGGCAAGGTCATTGAGGACCAGGCAGGTTCCTTCGGTGAGAAGGAAGTAACCAAGGTTTGGAAGCTGAAGGATGGTGTAGCCGTAGGCGACCCGGAGACGACTGAGAACGTCACCAAGGAGCCGACCCCGCGTAAGCTCCGCATAGGTGCCAAGACCGTCACGGAGACCCAGAAGGTTACCGAGACGGAGAAGGTTACCGAGACGAACAACACCACGACGACCGTGACTGAAAAGGAGCCGGCACCGGCCCCCGCGCCGCAGATCGAGCGTTCTTTCTACGGTGTCCAACTGGTCAAGCCTGGCCAGTCTGAATCCCAGGATGTCAAGAACCACACGGACGGCAACACCTATGAGGTGCCGTCGGATGTTGATGGTTGGAGCGTCTCTGTTGATGAGAACGGCAAGGTGACGGCGACCGCACCGTCGACAGCAAAGTCTGGCGACTACATTGAGGTCCCAGTAACGGTGACCCCGAAGGATGGCAAGCCGTACGTGACCAACGCGGTGTTCATCGTCAAGGAGGACGCACCGATTGTGCCGCCGGAGCCGAGCGACCCAGAGGTCATCACGGCGCCGACCTACAACCCGGACGTCATCAAGGCTGGTGACACCAAGACGGTTGGTATCAACTACGGTCACACCGAGGGCAACACCTACGAGTTGGGTGAAGTTCCGTCTGGCTGGATTGTAACCATTGATGAGTCCACCGGTGAGCTGACGGTAACCCCGCCGGCTGACACCCCGAGCGGCACCATCAAGGAGATTCCGGTGAAGGTCACCACCAAGGATGGCGAGGTCTTTAACATCAAGACCGTCATCGGTGTGGTCAGTGATAACTGTGGTTGCGAACCGGTAGAGCCAGTTGAACCGACTGAGGATCCGAGCGAGGAACCTGGTAACACGGACAACAATCCGAAGCCAGAGCCAAACGATCCGGAGGTGCCAGCGGATCCGACCGGTGGCAGTGAGGAGCCGAATCCAGCGCCGGGTACTACCCCGACTGAGGATCCAACCGAGGACCCGACCGAGGACCCGACCGAGGACCCGACCGAGAACCCGACCGAGAACCCGACCGAGGACCCGACCGAGAACCCGACGGTTACCGTTACGGTCACTGAGGATCCGTCCAAGCCGACGCCGAGCGACGAGCCTAAGCCGACGAAGGAGGACCCGACGCCGTCTGGTGAGAACCCAACTGTGACGGTTACTGTGACCGAGACGCCGAACCAGCCGACCACGGATACTAAGCCGTCAGAGGGGCCGAAGGACCCAACTACGGACCCGAAGGACCCAACCGAGGACCCGACGCCGTCTGGTGAGAACCCAACTGTGACGGTTACTGTGACCGAGACGCCGAACAAGCCGACCACGGATACTAAGCCGTCAGAGGGGCCGAAGGACCCAACTACGGACCCGAAGGACCCAACCGAGGACCCGACGCCGTCTGGTGAGAACCCAACTGTGACGGTTACTGTGACCGAGACGCCGAACCAGCCGACCACGGATACTAAGCCGTCAGAGGGGCCGAAGGACCCAACTACGGACCCGAAGGACCCAACCGAGGACCCGACGGTTACCGTTACGGTCACTGAGGATCCGTCCAAGCCGACGCCGAGCGACGAGCCTAAGCCGACGAAGGAGGACCCGACGCCGTCTGGTGAGAACCCAACTGTGACGGTTACTGTGACCGAGACGCCGAACAAGCCGACCACGGATACTAAACCGTCAGAGGACCCGACCAAGCCAGCCGAGCCAAACGACCCGGACGAGCCAGGTACCCCAGAGGTTGACGGACTGTGGCCGGTACTCATCCCGCTGGTCCTGGTACCTGCGGTTCTTGGACACATCATGAACCAACCGCACAACCCGGCAGCGCCGGCGCAGCCGGCTAAGCCGCTGAAGCCGGAGACCCCGAAGGACGCGGTGGAGCAGCTGAAGCCGCAGGATCCCAAGGCTCCGAGTGAGGCAGAACAGCCGAACTCGATTGAGTCCAACGATGTTGAGTCCAAGGATGTTGAGTCCAACGATGTTCAGCCGAGCCAGAGCGACAACACCAGCCGCTACACTGGCACAAGCCCGAACACGACGGATTCCAACAAGAGCACCAACTCTGGTCTTCTAGCCAACACTGGTGCGAACGTCCTTGGCCTTCTTGCCGCAGGCCTAGCACTTATCGCTGGTGCCGCGCTGCTGCTGCGCCCTGGTCGCCGCAAGGAATCCTAGAACTGACGAGGATCCCTGGGGGCCGGCCTGGCCCTTAGGCAACGGCGTGACACGGCCGTGAAACCTGACTTGGCTCAAATTAGTGCCGAAGGGTTGGGGTGGTGATGGTGTTGACGAGGGTTTGGATTTCCGGGGGTAGTGGTACGGCGGCGTGGACGGTTTCGCCACCAATGACGAGTTGAAAGCTGCGGTATTTCTTGAGTGTTCTCACGAGGCGCTTGATGGATTGACCACTGCGGGTCTCCATCAGGTGGGCCACGGCTAGGGCTGCCATCACAATATGGAGATGTGCTGTGATCGAGTCTTGTTTCCTGGCGTAGATTGGGCGTGCTTTCAGGTCTGATTTCGACATCCGAAACGATTTCTCAATGTTGAATAACCTGCGGTAATGCCCGATAACCTCCTGGGCGTCAAGAGCGGTCAGGTCGGTTTCATAGCCTTTGATCCCGGCTAGGGCTCGGTGTTTGGCAGCAAGAGCGTAGTTGACCTTCTTGTTCGGGGCGGAAAGATCGATATAGCGGTTACGCTTGATAGCGATATCGCCGTCAACAGCCCGTTTAGCTTTTGCGACTTGCTCTTTGATTCCGCGCAGGCTGCGCCTAGCCCGATCGTGGGAGTACTGGTAATGCGTCACCGTATTCGGGGTTGTGTGTTTGCGCCCATCGCTTGCCGAGGCTTGTGTCCAGATCTGGCCGTGGGCGTAGTCTTCACCGGGGTTTTCCCGCCGCCAGGTTTCAATCACCTCAGGCACGGTGGGGGTTTTCACCGACACAATGTAGTGCAGACCTGCATCAATGAGTGCTTGTTTGTTCGCCGCGGAGAACATCCCCGCATCAGCAACGACGGTGACCTCGTCGAGCTGGTAGGCCTCTTGGAACCGTGTGATCATCGGCAGCATCGTGTGGGTTTCAGCCGAGTTGCCAGCAAACGCGCCCACATGCAGTGGAAACCCGGTGGCATCAGTAAGCAGCCCAACAAGGATTTGTGGCTCTACACGGCGCTCTTTGGAAAACCCGGGTTTGCGAAGCTCATCAGGAGTATCGGTTTCAAAGTACAAGGTGGTCACGTCGTACAAAATAAAAGTACCTGGCCCGATACCTGCATGATGCGCCAGCACTTGGGTTAATCCTTCGCCGAAGGCATCTGTAGCAAAGCCAGGCAGTCGGCGTTTAATCGTGGCGTAGCTTGCGCTTGTCACCCCAACTTCAGCAAGGGTTTCGATCGAATCAAACTTCGAGCCAGGATTAATCAACCGGGCACGCACCAGATCGCGAAACACCGGATCATCACCGCTTGCTGCAGCAAGACCTAACTCGTTGAAACACGCATCAATACAGTCCAACAAGTAACCAGCTCGCTGTGCTGTCACCGGCACCGGGTCATCAGCAGTTCCCCTGCTTGCTGAAGGCTCTACTCCAAGATCAAGGGTGAGTTGATCTGCATCAATAAGACGCCGGGCCTGGGCTTTAAGCTGCTCAACTTGATCAGGTGAGTGCCCTGATCCGACCTGTTGAAGCTTTTTCGACCCCCGATGCTCAGACCACACCACCTGCACCGCCGTCGCCCCGGAAGCGGTCTTGACAGTGCGAATGTATGGACTCACAAAATCAGACTACCGGCTACCCCCGCCGATACCCGCTTAGTGCCGAAAAAACAACCACCACAACACCAAACCCCCAGGCCACAATGTCAAGGGTGACCTTCATCACCTAACCGTGAGCCAAGTCAGGCCGCAAGGAATCCTAGAACTGACGAGGATCCCTGGGGGCCGGCCTGGCCCTTAGGCAACGGCGTGACACGGCCGTGAAAAAGAGCCCGAGCATCTGCTCGGGCTCTTCTTTGTATTCAGGGCACTCCGGAACTCATGTCCTTGCGAGGCCAGGGTGAGGGTGTGTGACACTTGGACGTTGGGGGAGGCGTCGACAAGCGCGCGAATGGTATAGCAAGGGCGCCGCGCCGTATCACGATACTTGTTGGCCAGAATTGTTAACCGCGCGGGGTCGTGGCGCTGCGATGGCCATGGCCAGTATGTGCAGGGGAGGAGCCGGGGCCACGCACGGTGCAGCGCCGGCGCATGGCAAAGACCCCGGCCGCCACGACTCGGATGTGAGTGCGGCGACCGGGGCCAGTGCGTGTAGAGGACCTAGGCGTCTTTAGACGTCGAAGGCTTCCTCCAACAGGTTCTTCTGCTCAATCTGGTGAACCTTTGCGTTACCGGTGGCAGTCGAGGACTGCGAGCGGCGGGAAACGCGGACCATCTCCGGCATATCCGGAATGAGCTCACGCAGGTGCTCGTTGTAGAACGGCCACGGACCCTGGTTGGCCGGCTCGTCCTGAACGAAGCGAATCTGCTCAGCGTTCGGGTAAGACTTGAAGGCCTCACCCAGACGGTTGAACGGGATCGGGTGGAGCATCTCTACGCGAACGATAGCGATGTCATCGCGGCCATCGGCTTCCTTCTTCTTGGCCAGCTCCCAGTAGAGCTTGCCGGAGACCAGCATGATGGTTTTGACCTTCTCTGGATCCCCAACCTTCTTGCCATTGATGTCGAAGAAGTTCGGGTCATTGATAACGGACTGGAACTTCGTGACCTCAGTGAAGTCGGAGACCGAAGAGGTCGCTGCCTTGTTACGCAGCATGGACTTCGGGGTGAAGACAACCAGCGGACGCTTCATCTCACCGAGAGCCTGGCGGCGCAGCAGGTGGAAGTGGTTAGCCGGGGTGGACGGCTGGGCCACAGTCATGGAGCCCTCAGCACACAGCTGCAGGTAACGCTCGATGCGGGCGGAGGAGTGGTCTGGGCCCTGGCCTTCGTAGCCGTGCGGCAGCAGCAGGATCAGGCTGGAAAGCTGGCCCCACTTGGCCTCACCGGAGGAAATGTACTCATCGATGATGGTCTGCGCACCGTTGGCGAAGTCACCGAACTGTGCCTCCCAGGCCACAACGGCATCCGGGTTACCCACGGTGTAGCCGTATTCGAAGCCCATGCCGGCAAACTCAGTCAGAGCGGAGTTGTACACCATGAACTTGCCGCCGTTGCCCTTGGACCCAGCCAGGTGAGCAACCGGGTTGTATTCCTCGCCGGAGTTCGGGTCAAAGGCCACTGCGTGGCGCTGGGTGAAGGTACCGCGGCGGGAATCTTCGCCGGCCAGACGGACGACCTTGCCAGAGTTCGCCAGGGAGCCGAAGGCAATGAGTTCGCCCCAGCCCCAGTCGATGCCACCCTCGCGGGAGGTCTTCTGACGGTCCTTGGCAACCTTGCCCACACGCTTGTGGTACTCAAAGCCCTCCGGCGGGGTGCCGTAAGCATCGCCGATTTCGGCTAGCTCCTCGGCAGTGATGGAGGTGTCCAGACCACGGGTCAGCTCCTGGGAGGAGGTGATACCGGTCTGCTCCTTTGGGCCAGCCTTCTCAGCTTCCTTGTGCTCAGCGAAGACGGACTCCATCTGGTCGTGGAAGTCACGTGCTGCTGCCTCTGCCTCTTCGTCAGACAGGTCACCGCGGCCGATGAGCTCTTCGGTGTAGCGCTCACGGACGGACTTGTGGTTGTCGATGATGTCGTAGAGCTGCGGCTGTGTCATGGACGGATCATCAGCCTCGTTGTGGCCACGCAAGCGGTAGCACACGAGGTCGATGAAGACATCCTTGCCAAAGCGGCGGCGGTATTCGGTGGCAAGCTTACCTACCCAGACAACGGCCTCCGGATTATCGCCGTTGACGTGGAAGACCGGGCAGTCGAAGCCCTTAGCCAAGTCGGTGGCGTAGTGCGTGGAACGGCCGGAATCCGGGGTGGTGGTGAAACCAACCTGGTTGTTAACCACAACGTGAACGGTACCGCCGGTGGTGTAGCCGCGCAGCTGGGACAGGTTGATGGTCTCCTGGACCACGCCCAGTCCGGCGAAGGATGCATCGCCGTGCAGCATGATCGGGACAACGGTGTGACCCTCGGGGCCCTTGTCCAGGATGTCCTGCTTAGCGCGGGCAATACCTTCCATGACCGGGTCAACGGCCTCAAGGTGGGACGGGTTTGCAGCCAGGGTGACCTTGATTTCGCCGTCGCCGAACATCTGCAGGTGCTCGCCCTCAGCGCCCAGGTGGTACTTCACGTCACCGGAGCCACCGAGCTGGCCGCCCTTGTAGTTGCCGTCGAACTCACCGAAGATATCGGCGAGTGGCTTGCCCACGATGTTGAAGAGAACGTTGAGGCGGCCGCGGTGCGGCATGCCGATGACGACCTCGTCGAGGTCCTGGCCGGCGGCAGTGTCAACGATGGAATCCAGCAGAGCAATGAGGGACTCAGCGCCCTCGAGGGAGAAGCGCTTCTGACCCACGTACTTGGTCTGCAGGAAGTTCTCGAAAGCCTCAGCGGCGTTGACCTTCTGCAGGATGTACTTTTGCTCAGAGTTGGTCGGCTTCGGCATGCCGGCCTCGATCTGCTCCTGCAGCCAACCGCGCTCGTCGCGGTCCATGATGTGGGCGTACTCGGAGCCAACCTTCAGGGTGTACGCGGAGCGTAGGCGGGTAACGACCTCGCGCAGCGTCATGGTTTCCTTGCCACCAAAGCCACCGACGTTGAAGGTGCGGTCCAAGTCCCAGATGGTCAAGCCGTGGGTAGCTAGGTCCAGGTCGCGGTGGTCCGGCCACGGCAGGCCAGGCTGCTTCCAGCCCAACGGGTTGACGTCAGCCAGCAGGTGTCCGCGGGAGCGGTACGCCTCGATGTACTGCATGACGCGCGTGTTCTTATCGACGCCGGTGTTCGGGACGTCGGCAGCCCAGCGGAAGGGCTGGTAGGGCACGTCGAGGGACTCGAAGAGCTCGTCCCAGAAGGCATTGTCCAGAATAAGCTCACCGACGGTGCGCAGGAACTCACCGGACTCCGCGCCCTGAATAACGCGGTGGTCGTAGGTGGAGGTCAGGGTTACCAGACGGCCAACGCCCATGTCCGCCAGACGGTCCGGGGAGGTGCCGGCAAACTCAGCCGGGTAATCCATGGAGCCCACGCCAATGATGGAGCCAGAGCCCTTGGTCAGGCGGGCGATGGAGTGGCGGGTACCAATGCCGCCCGGGTTGGTGAGGTTAATGGTGACGCCGGAGAAATCATCCATCGTCAGCTTGTTCTTGCGGGAGCGGTTCACAATGTCCTGGTAGGCATCGATGAACTCGGCGAAGGTCTTGTTCTCAGCCTCCTTAATAGCAGCAACCACGAGGGCACGGGAGCCGTCCTTCTGCGGAAGGTCGATGGCCAAGCCCAGGTTGACGTGCTCCGGCTGCACCACAGTGGGCTTGCCATCCTTGATTTCGTAGCGCACGTTCATGTCCGGGTGGATCTGAACGGCCTTAACGAGGGCGTAGCCCAGGATATGGGTAAAGGAGATCTTGCCGCCGCGGGTGCGCTTGAGGTGATCGTTGATCATCGCACGGTTTTCCCACATGAGCTTGACCGGGATGTCACGCACAGTGGTAGCGGTAGGAATCTCCAGAGACTCGTCCATGTTCTTAGCAATGGCCTTGAACATGCCCTTGAGCGGGCGGGAACCCGGCTCCGGTGCGTCCTGGATGCGGTCGAGCGGGGACTCGGCCTTTTTCTTGTCTGCCTTCGCCTTCGTGGTAGAAGTCTTGGAATCGCTCGGAGCCTTGGCACCCGGGGCGGCGGGGGACTTTTCAGCGCGTGCGGAGTCCTTGGACTCAGCAGCGCCCGCCTTGTCCTTGGCCGGGGCAGAAGCCTTGGAGCTGGAGGCCTTTGCGGAGGAGGCCTTGGGCTGTGCGGCTTGCTTGGGAGCTCCGTTTGCCTCAAAGTAGTCGCGCCACTCCTTATCTACGGAGTTGGGGTCCTTTGAGTACTGCTGGAACTGTTCGTCAATCAGCCACGCGTTCGGGCCGTAGATGCTCGAGTTGCTCACGGCAGGTGTTCGCCTCTTTCTGTGCTTCTAAGTTTGTCTTTAGTCGACTCTAGTAGGCCGTTCCATGGGTGCGAAAGGCACCCCGAAAGGTGTCTCCTCATATGATACGGCCCCTGTAAGTTTGCTCACTACCCTGGGGCGCGTTTCCCGTGTTTATTCCCCCTGCAGGGGGGAGAGCTGGGTGTCCGAATGCTTCATAACTTGGCGGGCAAGTTTACGGTTGGCAGTCGTTCCCAGTACCGCACCGACACCCATCGGCAGGAGCTTGGAGAGCCATGCCCACTTGAGCTTCTTTCGGGCCTGCTTGAGGAAGAGCTTGGTCAGTCGTCCGTTGATACCGCTCAGGGTGGGGCCGGAGAAGCGGGAAAGGGTAGCGGCCGACTTCATGCCGGAGAGCGTTGTGACGTCTCCCAGCAGAGTATCGACCAGAGCGCTGCCTTGGGATCCGGTGAGGACAACAAGGACGAGAGCGCGGCGGCGTTCCTCATCACGAATGTCATCGCCACGCAGGTGTGCCGAGGCCAAGATGTACCAGGCAGCGGCCTCGAGGAACAGGAGTGATTCCGCACCAATGGCTGCAGCACCAGACACCAAACCGATGCCGGGGATGGCCGCTGAGGCGCCCGCAGCCGCGCCGGTTCCAGAGACAATGTTGAGGAAGTGCTTGTCAATGAGCTCCTGCAGCTCTTGAGGGCTGGCATTCTTGTTGCTCTTCTTCAAGCGTTCGACGTAGCCGATGATGATAGAGGACTGTGCCGAGATCACCTTGTTGAGTGCGGCCATGAAGCTCTGGCTAATGCGGTTGTTTTCATCCACAGTGAGCTTCTCCACAGCGGCGGGTTCGTCCTGTGTCTTTTCTCCAAGTCCAAACATGTTTTTCACCTGATTTCGTCTAATTTATAAACAGTATGTACACCACCGTATCGAAAAACATGTCCCCAGCGCGGAGCCAGGCTGTGGCATTAGTCTAGGTGCTATGAGCGAGTACGAGCCTTTCCCTCCGCGTGAGGTCAGCGCGGCTGCGGCCCGCCTGCTTGCTGAGAACCTGCATGCCCGCGCCCACGCAGCCCATGAGGCTGCCAAGACGGCGCTGGCGGATGACATCACTGTTTTAACGACCTCGGGATGGGTTCGCGGCTGCATTGAGGAGGAGTTGCGCCCTGACCGGCCAATCTCTTCCCCGGTGCGCTCATGGCGTGGGATTCCCTTCGGAGCGGATACCTCGGGAGATCAGCGTTTCCAGGAACCAAGGCCGGCACCGGAGTGGGAGGGAATTAGGGATTGCCGTGAGTTTGGACACGTGGCACCCCAGCCGGTTTATTCGTGGACGGATCGTATTGAGGGCTCGGAAGATTGCCTGACGCTCGATATCGTCCGCCCACACACTCAGCACAGCTCTGAATTCGTGCCAAATACGGAGAAGCTTCCCGTTGTTGTCTATTTACACGGTGGCAGCTTCATCGTTGGGTCCTCTCACATGCTCATGCTTCGCGGCTTTGAGTTCGCGGCGCAGATGGACGTGGTCTACGTGTCCGTCAATTTCCGTTTGGGGGCCTTGGGCTATCTAGATGTCCGCAGTCTTGGCGGGGAGGCCTGTGCCAACCCTGCCGTGGCGGATCAGGTTCTTGCCCTGGAGTGGGTCCGCGATAACATTGCGGCCTTTGGTGGTGACCCGGACAACGTCACCCTCATGGGTGAATCTGCCGGTGGCGCAGCAGTTCTCACGCTTATGGCTGTTCCTCGTGCAGAGGGCTTATTTCACCGAGCTATTGCGCAGTCACCGCCGATTGGCATGATTCATTCGCGCGCTCAATCCATGTTCTGGGCGCGCGAGCTGGTGGACAAGATGGCGCTGCCTCGGGACACAACGGCTGAGGATCTGCGGCGGGAGGACTTCGCGGATCTGGTGCGCTCTGGGCAGTCGATGATGTGGCGCGCGGGTGAGCTGCTGTATTTGAATTCCTGTTACGCCCCCACCGTGGATGGTGAACTCATTCCGCAGCATCCTATTGAAGCGTTTGAGGATGGTGCCCAACACCCAGTGCCGTTGCTCATCGGTACGAATTCCGGTGAAGCCAGCTTCGGTAAGTTTCTCTACCAGCGTCAAAGCTCTCGGGAGCGCGCCGCGTTGCGCCTTCTGGCTTCCTTTGATCCGGAGAGCGCCCCTGATGTGGTCGCAGCCTATGGTGGGGCGGTGTCTCGTCGGGACTTTGGAGACTTGCTTACCGACGCCCTGTTCTGGGGCCCTACCGTCCGTGTTGCGGGTGAGCATGCGCGCCGTTATCCCACCTGGATGTACCGTTTCGATTTCGCGCCGGCAGCTCTGCGTTGGTTGGGCTTGGGAGCGATGCATTCGATGGAGCTATCCAATATCTTTGGTGACCCTGGGGCGTCGCGGGTGTCCTTTCTGACCACCATGGGTAAATCCTCCGATATGGAAGAGGTCACTGAGAATATGCAGGCCCAATGGGGTTCATTCATCCGGAACGGTGCTCCGCTAGAGGATTGGCCGCGATACCGTTCCCCACAGCGCGAGACGATGATCTTTGACGTGGAACCTCATGTGGAATCGGCACCGATGGAATCGCGCCGCCAGGCGTGGGAGTCCTATGACATGTTGGAGTGGGGAACCGGACGTCCAGAAATCTTAAAGCGTCTGGGTTTCATGCCCGATGGCCACGATCGCGGGTAGGATGTGGGTGGCCTTGGCAGCAGCCGGGGTGAGACCGCCACATGGATGGATGTTAATCACATGAGCTTTTTTGAAGATATCGCTTCTGCGCTGGACGGGGAGGGTATTGAGTCCCGCGTCAACGATGATGTGATGTTTGTGCCCATCACCTCCGATTTGGAAATCCAGTTTGTGGAAATTGACCCGATTCTCCCCGCGGCCAACGTCTACATTGCTGCCGCGGATGTAGATGAGGATGATGAGGATTTTGAAGCAGTTCTCGTCTCCGTTGCCTTTTCCGTGGAGGATGCGGTGGAGGCGGTGTCTCGCCACATTGCCACCGACCAAGTGGTCACCGTGCTGCGAGACCTGCTTGAGGGTACCGATGAGCGCATTGCCGAGTTGGAGTTTGTCCAGGATGAGTTCAACCCGAACCTCGTCGTGGCTGACGTTGCTAACGATTCCGAATTGCGCGTTCTCGTTGAGACTATTGACGGTGTTCCGAGTGCAGTCGTGCGATTCCTCTCGTTTGACTTCGACGAAGAGGAACTCGACGAGCTTGAGGATGAGGCCATCAACGAGTTGTGGGAGAACGACTCTGTAGAGGACCTGGGGGAGGAGGAGCGCGTCGCGCTTTTCGACGCCGGGGAGTTCGACGACACCACCCTTGCCCCCATCATCGAAGTGCCTGCTGAGGCTCTTGAGCTTGGTACCTACACCGATTTTGATCGTCTTTTCGACGTCCTGAGTTTGGTCTCGGATCAGGCCTTGGATTGGGAGGCTCAGCTCGTTAGCGTGGATGACCCGGACTTTGATGAGCCGGACGTTTATGACATCTTCGGCGCTGACGATGAGGATGATGACGTGCTCTTCGACGATGACGAAGATGATGAGGACGACGACACCGATGTGGACGCTGATAATTCCAATGGTGAGGCTGACGACAGCGAAGGCTAGTCGCTTCGTGCGGAAGGGCGCGCTAGGATAATCGGGTACATTTTTGAACTCGATGAGGGGCGTCCAGGGACCATGCCGGTTGATATGGCTTTTCGCGGCCAGCGAATCTGCGTTGGTTTCGCCCTAGCGTGTGCTGCATTCGCGTGGTGCCTCACGCTTGACCCAAACTTTGAACATGCCGATAGGACGTTTGAATCCGTCCTGCCAGCATCGGTCTGGGGTTTGAGCCTTCTTAGTGGGTTACTCTTTTTTGCCTCTCAATGGGGGATGCTGAGAAGCCATGCCATCATCAATCCGCTGTTTGCTATCGCCGTCAACATATTGGGATCCTTGTTGATCTTCAACCTCAACATTCCGCTGTATTTGGACACCGCCGGAACGATGTTTATCGCCATTCTCTATGGTCCAATTCTTGGCATGGGGACATCGGTGCTCTCAGCGAGTCTTGGGGCCGTCAGCAATCCGCTGGGCTTGGCATATGTTCCAAACGCCGTGATCGTGGCCTATTTGGTGGGGTGGATGGCTCGCCGCGGCGTGTTTAAGCGAATGATAGCCACGCTGCTCTCAGGCTATGGGCTTGGAATCGTGGCGGGGTTGGTGTCCTTGCCGTCGACACTGCTTGCGTTTGATGAGAATCTTCAGCGCGGACCCCGAGAGCTCACGAACTTCATCCTGTTGATTGTCCATGATGAAAACATTGCTGCGCTGATTCAGGCGATGAGTTCTGACCCCATCGATAAGGCCTTTACTGTGGTGCTCGTGTGCTTGGCCATTCGCTTTGCGCCGAAGCCCATCCGGTACTTCTTCGATCGCCCCGAAACCCATGCAGCCGTTGGCCGGGTCCTGACTGAGGACCGATTTACGCTCTCACTAGATGAAGAGCCGCCCCACGGTCTTCTAGACCGCCTGCAGCGCTACTTGTAGCCGAACCCCGGTGTGGAGGAGACAGCCATCGTAGGCGTAGCGGCTTAGGCCGCCTGGCTAAAGCCTTCGAAAAGTGACAGTGGTGACAGCACCGGGGCGTAGGAACTATCAACAAGCCACACAAAGGTTGCGGCGCTGCTGCTAGAAATCTCGTGCACGGCTGACACCAAGTCTTCTGGGACGAGCGTGCGGACCCACGCTTCAGCTAAGGCTGGCGATACTGGTTGTCCTGACGGAGACGTAATACGCACGGTAATGAGATAAGCCGGCACCCGCTTTTCACCGAAGCCCAAAACGCGAGCCTGGGCGCGCTCGCCAACGCGATGACGGGAGACGGTGAGCGTCAGCGGTGGGGTAGATTCACCTTCTCTAGTCCGGAGCAGCACAGGTGGCAGAGACTGTGACGGCGGCCGCCACTGCGGCGTGGGTCGGGCAAGTGAGCGTGGATGGTGGATGATGCTCTCGATGGATTCGAGGATCTCGGGGTGATGGAAAAGGATGTCCGCAGTGAGCTCACCGGTATCGATAGGAGATTGAATGGAGCGTGGGGAAGTGGTGCGAAAGGCGTTGTAGTTCTTCATGGCCTTCACACTAGAAGAGGGGATGGACACGAATTCGACTACAGTCGAAAATAAGTTCGATTATTTGGAGGGGTAGGCTACAGTTAGTGAAGCTATGAGTGACGGTGTGATGCAAGAACTAAAGATTCCGCGAGAAATCTGGGTGATGGTCTCGGCGGGTTTCATTATTGCCTTAGGCTACGGGCTGATTGCCCCATTGCTTCCCCAATTCATCGTCAGTTTCGATGTCTCGATGGCTGCCGCTGGGCTCGTCGTGTCCATATTCTCTGCGAGCCGCCTGATTTTCGCCCCTGCGGCGGGGCGCCTCATTGATCGAGCAGGAACGCGGGGCGTGTACCTCACTGGCTTGTTAACTGTCGCCATCACCACCGGACTAGTAAGCATTGCCCAGGACTATTGGCACATTGTGGTGCTGCGCGCTATTGCCGGAATCGGATCCACCATGTTCACCGTGGCAGCGATGTCCCTTATCGTGAAATTATCTCCTCCCGCTATTCGGGGGCGCTGCTCGGCGACGTACGCGACATCCTTCCTCCTGGGTAATGTTATTGGTCCACTCGTTGGCGCCAGCTTGTCCTTCCTTGGTTTTCGTTGGCCCTTCTTCATCTATGGGGTTGGGGTAGCACTCGCTGCGCTCGTGGTCTGGGTGCTTATGCCCGTGGTCGACGAAGCTGAAGATCCGCGGCGTCGTTTGCCGCCGATGCGACTGCAGGAGGCATGGGGCGATACGGCCTATCGTGCGGTGCTTACCTCCAACTTTGCGCAGGGCTGGATCAATATGGGAGTGCGAGTTGCGGTGCTGCCTCTCTTTGCTGCTGCCATATTCCATAACGGTGCGGAAGCTTCCGGCATAGCACTCGCGGTCTTTGCCGCTGGCAATGCCGTTGTTCTGCAGTTTTCTGGATCGTGGTCGGACCAGGTTGGCCGGCGTCCTTTAATTATTGCTGGTTTGGTGGGGTCGGCGGTGTTTGTGGGAACTCTGGGCTTGGCGCACACCGTCTGGATGCTCCTTCTCCTGTCCGCCTTCGCCGGTGCTTCTTCTGGGCTCATTGTGCCGTCCCAGCAGGCGGCCATCGCTGATGTGGTGGGATCGAAGCGTTCTGGTGGGCAAGTCTTGTCTACCTTCCAGATGGCCGGTGACTTTGGGCAAATCCTCGGCCCCATCGTCATTGGATTCCTTGCGGACCACTACGGTTTTGAGGTGGCCTTTGCGCTCTGTGCTGTAGTGGCGGCAGGTGGTGTCGTTGCGTGGAGCTTTGGCCGCGACACTTTGCAAGACAGGAAGATTATTTTGCAGCGATTGCGCCGCGACTATAAACCAAGGCTATACTAGCCAGCAGGAATGTTAATGTTTGCGTTATTTTTCAGCAATATGCCACTGCACCCGCAACATTTTGAAGAAAAATGTCACGATCTAAAAATTTTTTGTTAAACTCGGGGTGTGAATTTTCAACAAAGGGTGGAGCGTCACCGGTCGGAACTTAGCAGGGCGGATGAGGCAGTTGTCGACGTTATCCTGAGTCGCCCCCAAGAGGCAGCTTTGTGGCGTGGCGAAGATGTCGCTGCAAAAGCCGGTGTGCACGGTTCGGCCGTAACTCGTACAGCGAAGAAGCTCGGATATAAAGGCTACTTGGAACTGCGTCAAGAGCTGCGCATGCTGCATGATCAGTATCTTGCCGCTGAGCATTCAAGCAGTAGTCAGACTTTCCGTAACGAGGCCGGCCAGACCATTTTGGGGCAGCTCGTCTCGAAGGAGTTGGACTCCCTGTCCGTGGCGTCGGGAAGCGTAGACCAGCACTCCGTCAACAAGGCTGCGGACTTGGTCATGAACGCTCGCGATATTTACATCTATGGCCGCGGTAACTCTATCCCGTTGTGCGACCAAGCTGAGCGTCGCCTGCGTCGACTCGGACGTTCGGTACACGACCTGTCTGGGGAGACCGACCGGGATATTGCTGAACAGCTCCTGCTTATGGGTGAGCCCGATTTGCTCTTGGTGTTTGCTTTCCGTCGCTCGACGCGCTCGCTCCGCCAGCTACTGAACTACGCTGAGATGGTGAAATGCAAGGTCATCCTCATTACAGATGATCTGCGTATCGTCCACCCAGTTCCCGTGGTGACTCTCGCGGCCCCGCGTGGCGATGAAGGAGCCTTCACTACTCTCTCTGTCCCGATGCTTATGCTGAACGCGATTGTGCTGTCCATTCTGCAACGCTACGAACATGACGTTGCCCCGTATCAGCAGAAACTTCAGAACATTCTGAATGGTTTCGAGCTGTAACGCTTGCTTTCGCTTCACTTCACTGTGTGTAAACCCCCACTCGATGTGGGGGTTCTCGTGCTTTAATGCGGGTTGCTGAATGTAAGCAAAGCCGCCAATGTGGTGAGGCTATTGTGTCCTCGGCTGAATTGGCGGTAAAAGCGATGGGGCAGGAGTGGGGGCGTGGCTCTAGTGGCCGGGGTGCTCTTTAGTGGATAGTGCGAGCTCGCTGGCTGCAGGCGGCCCAGCGCGGGTTATTGCCTGACGAAGACTTGAAGTTACGCTCGCGGAAACGCGTGAAGCCATAGTTAGAAGACTCGGAACCGGTGTTCGGGCGGCTCCATCGCTTTTGGTTATTCTCGCTGGCGGCGTCCATGTCCTTCCTCCGTCTGTTTCTGGCTAGCCATTTATACTTAGCTCATTTTAAGCTGATGAGAGAATGCTAGGTTAGGCTGTGTTGTTAGTCAATTTCACAGAGTGAGATCTTTCCATTCGGGGGTAGCTAGGCGTTGTACGTGTGGCCAATCGGAAAAATGGTTTACGTGTCATCAACTGCGGTTATCTATCGGCCCATCGTATTTGGGGGTGACTGGAGGTGTCCGAATTTAACTCAAGTCACCTGACGTTTGGATCCTGAAAATTCTTATAACAATTCGACGCAACTGTGCAAAATAACTTGCATTGTGCGGGTGGGGATCTAGACCAAAGGAGTTGTAATCGTATTTAGGCTACCGTGCGACCGGCGGTATAGAGTCTCTTCGGCATGTCACGGCGAAGGCGCCACTCAAACTGGATGGGCTTTTCACCCCTGTGGTCAACGTAATCGACGTTGCCGAGGAAAGTGTACGCCGATGCTGTTTCAACCTTGTTCTTCTTGGTAAAGCGTGTAGCAATGATGATATTGCCGCCGCGCTCGCGGTGTGTGATGTAACGCTCGGCCATCGCGGACTTGAGCGACGTTGTGGATTGTGACTCCCAATGCAATAGATCAGGGGACAACGGATAGTCGCGATAGTTAGTTGAAGCACTGACGTTTTCATCTTTCTGGAAGGTGATCAGGAACAGATCAGTATTCGACCTGTCGAAGCGTTTGACTCCTTCGCGCGGTAGGTTCGCCAATTTTTTGAGAGGTCCGTCATCCAGTGCCCCAATGAGTTCGGCGAGGCTGTAGTCTGCATGTGTTTCGAGCACGCTACTCGAAGACCTCTTCGGGATAACGCGGGATTCGTCGAGCGAGTATCGCATGACTTGGTTAACTTCGTTAACGAAGGCTGGGTAGGACCGGATAAGTGAGAACGCATCATCCAAAGTGGCGGGAACTGCTCTATTGGAGTTGGCCCAGAGAGCTAGAGTGAGCATGGTGGCATATCGCTTCTCCCGGTCATCCATGTCTTTTTCTGAAGGGCCGTTCGCTGCCATGAGACGGCTATAGGCTTCGACACGATCAGGGTCATTAATGTGGAGGAGCACGCGAATGCGGCTAAGAAGGAAACTCTCTACCTCATCTTCTATCGGCGATGGGAGGAGATTCTCGTCCCTGAGCAACGTCGTCCACGAAATTCCTTTGCGGCGGTAGATGTCCTCCACGGGAATATCGGAGGTGTGGAGGAAGGCTGAGAGGTCAGTAGTGCCGTGTTCGCTAATCTGAGCCCTAATTTTCTTAATGGAGTTGCGTGCCAGACGCTTAACGTTAGCCAGTACGCGTTCGGTCGTCACGCGGTCCAAGGTGATGTGGGAACCTGGCGGCGCGGTAGGAAAGCCTTGCTCTATTTCTCTGATTAAGCTCTTGCCGCGAGCGGCGGTGAGTACCTTGTAGCGCTCCTCAAAGTCGAATTCCTCATGTTGGAGGCCGAGGAAGTCAAAGACAATACACGCATCCTTCCCCTCGTTGAGACGTAGGCCGCGGCCAAGTTGCTGGACGAAGAGTACCGGGCTTTGAGTAGGGCGAAGGAGCAAAAGAGTGTTCACGGAAGGGATATCGACGCCTTCGTTGAAAATGTCGACGGCGAAAATGATTTTGATGTGGCCGTCGCGAAGCTGCGACAGAGCTTTTTGACGTTCCTGAGTGGTCAGTCTGCTGCTTACCGCTAGCGAAGGAATCCCGAATGCATTGAACTGCTCTGCCATGTACTCAGCGTGAGCGATAGACACACAGAAGCCGAGTGCCTTCATGGAAGCTAGGTCGAAGATGCGACGGTTGAGTTCATTGATGATAAACCTGGTTCGCTTTTCGCCGGCCTTGATGTACAACTCGCTGAGCTCTGATGCCTTGTAATCTTTCTTGCCTTGAACCCATGTCAAGCTCGTAAGGTCGGTATTGTCGTCGACGCCGTAGTAGTGCAACGGCGCCAGCAATTGGAGCCGCAGTGCGTCCCATAGGCGAAGCTCATGGGCAACACGGTAATCGAAGAACTTTTGGACGTTGTGACCGTCGCCGCGCTCTGGGGTTGCTGTTAGTCCTAGAAGCTCGCGGGGCTGGAGGTAGTCCAAAATCTTCCGATAGGTTGCTGCCTCAGCGTGGTGAAACTCGTCGATCACGACGACCTCAAAGTGCTCGGGCGAGATGCGGGTCAGGCGCTCTCCATGAAGCGACTGGATGCTCGCAAAAACGTGGTCCCAGTGATGAGGCTCCGAACCTCCGACAAGAAGCTCGCCGAAGTCAGAGGCCTGGAGAACTTCGCGATATGTGCGGTGGGCTTGTTCAAGAATCTCGCGGCGATGAGCAATGAACAGCAGCCGAGGCCTACGGCCGTAGGATTCACAAAGTCGACGATAATCCAGCGCGGCTACCACTGTCTTTCCAGTACCGGTGGCCGCAATGAGAAGGTTCTTATGGCGGTCGTGGAGTTCACGCTCGGAACGCAACGCCTCTAGCATCTCCTGCTGGTAGGCGTATGGCTCGACGCGAAGACCAGACAGTTCGAGTTTATGTCCCGATGCGGAGCCGAGGAACTGTGCTCCGTGCAGTGCTTCTAGCAGTCGATCGTAATCCCGTGCGGGGTCAAAAACCTTGAAATGGTTATCATGCCAGTAGCTCTCGAAGGTCTTGATGAACTTTTCAATAATTTCCGGGGTGGAGGATCGAGAACCGCGAACGTTCCATTCCCAGCCGTCGACGAGCGCTGAGCGCGACAGGTTAGAGCTACCAATGAAGGCGGTATCGAAGCCTGATCTACGACGGAAAAGCCAGGCCTTAGCGTGGAGACGCGTCGATTTGTGTTCGTAACAAATGCGAACCTCGGCGTTGTAGTCTTCGACAAGGCGGCGAACCGCGGCGGCTTCGGTCGCACCGCAGTACGTCGAGGTGATCACACGAAGCGGAATTTGATGATCTCGCACATACTCAAGCTCGTCACTGATTACGGAGATCCCTGAGCTCTTGATGAAGGCACACAGTAGATCGACGGAGTCTGCAGTCCGGATTTCGCGGGCAATCTCTACCGACATATTGGTGTCATCCACACTATTGGTGAATAACGCGCTGGTGTTGAGGGAGACTTCAGGAAGAGAGGGAGGGTCAGCAAGCTCCGACTTGTAGATGGCGTAGAGCAACTGCTCAGCAGACATCCTCTCGTCTGAACCAAGGTGCTGCGCGAGGCTATTGATGAGCGCTACACGTTGTTCCGGATTCCTGATCTCGGTGAGTCGCTGTTCAAGGATCTTGGCGAAATGCTGCGCAACTGCAGCAGCAAACCTTGGACTCACCTCGGCGGAGCTATCCTCCATAATGCCCGAAGCAGCCGTGGGAATAGCCCGTTTTGTCTCCTCTATGCGCTCGTGAATACGGGCGGTAACAGGAGTTTCATATATGCCGAAAGGAAGGAGAGAGTGGGAGGTCATAGGCGCGACGAGATGAGTTCGACTGCTGGGATGTCTGCCGGTGCCCAGTCGAGTGTTTGAGCCTCAGCTGCGGTGACCCAGCGGGTGGCGTCATGGTCAGTAAGAACCAGCTCACCAGACTGGATAGTACACAGGAACGTGGTTAGTTCGATGGTGGCGAAGTCATATGTGTGGACAGTCGTGGTTACTTTGTCACCGACGACCGCCGTGAGGGAGAGCTCCTCGCTGAGTTCGCGAGCCAGGGCCTCTTCAGGAGACTCGCCCGGTTCAATCTTGCCACCGGGGAATTCCCACAATCCTGCCAAAGACTTTCCGGGAGCTTTTCGACAGGCCAAGACACGATCGCCATCAACAAAGACGGCGCCGACAACGCGAATCGGTGAACTCATGGGACCAGTATGCCGGCTGTCCCGACTCTTATCCAGAGAACCCAAACTTTGACTAGACAGCGGGGACGGAAAAGTGCGCGTTCACGATGTCGTCGATAAGCCGGGCTGCAAGCTTGGCGGTGCGGGAGTCGAGGTCGAAAGAGGGGTTGAGCTCGACAACGTCGACAAGCGCAAGGCGTCCGGTGGAGGCGATGGAGATGGCAAGGTCGCGGATGATGCGAAGATCCACACCGAGGCCGGCGGGCGCAGAGACGCCAGGGGCCTGGGCGGCGGGGAGGACATCCAAGTCGATGGAGAGGTGGATGGGGGACGAGTCGGCGCAGAGCTGTGTGGCGTGGGAACGCAGCTCATCCCGAGTCATGGCGAGCAGTTCCTCATCCAGGGTGATGGTAACACCGAGGTTGGCAGCCTCGTCGAAAAGAACCTTCGTGTTATTGGGGCGGGAGATGCCGAGAACGGAGTAAGCGAAATGTTCGGGGCCGACCAGCTCAGAAATCTGTTTGAAAGGAGTGCCAGACGTGGGCACATCGGCGGTGCGCAGATCGAAGTGAGCATCGAGGTTGATGATGTTCAGTGGGCCCTGAGCCCGGAAAGCGCCGCGGTGCGAGCCGAAGGCCGTTTCATGACCGCCGCCAAGAATGATGGGCAGGTGACCGGCACGGGAAAGGGCCTCCACAGCGTCCGACAGGCGCTCATGGGAGGACTCGAGATCGGTGCCTTGGGTGGTGATCGTGCCGACGTCGTAAAGCACATGCTCATGGTGCACCGCCAGGGAACCCAAGGCGGCGCGCAAAGCGGCCGGGCCTTCCGCCGCGCCGGGGCGGCCATGGTTACGCGCCACGCCTTCATCGGAGGCGAAACCCAGCAGGGCGACGCCGGGCTGCGCCTGCGGGTTCGCCGCATCGAGGGGGCGGATCACGCTGTGCCACCGTGCATGTTCAGGACCTGGGCCGTCGGAACGCCCAGACCACTCAGGGGCAGGGGAGTAAGCGGGGGCATCAACGCTGTTCATAGCTATCCTTTCGAGGTGGGAATGGAGTCACTGCTGGTGGCATGAGTCCGGCGGCCCGTGACGTAGAAAATGGCGGTCATGAGGATGATGAAGCCAACGCCCACAGCAAGGGCCGGGCGGTACTGTGCCTGCCATGCCATGATGCCAAAAGTAAACGTGATGAAGGCGATGGCGAAGTATTGGCCCCATGGCCAGAAGGGAACCGTGTAGGTGAGGCTTGCGCGTTCCTCCGGGGACATCTTCTTGCGGGAGGCCACGTGGGCCAGAAGAATCATAAGCCAGACGTAGATGGTGGCAAATGTGGCAAGCGAGGCGATGACTTCAAAGACATTCTCCGGGATAAGGGCGTTAAGGGCGGTACCGATGACCATGACGATAAGCAGGATGACCATGGTCATGACTGGTACGCCGCGTGCTTTCTTGGCCATGATCGCGGGGGCAAGGTTCTGGCGAGCCAAACCGGTGAGGACATTGCCAGCGCCGAAGAGATCGGCGTTGATGGCAGAGACCGCCGCGGTGATGACCACGACGTTGAGTGCGGCAGCGGCCCACGTGACGCCCAAGGTGGAGAAGATTTGGACAAAAGGACTTTCCTCACCGGTAATGGTGCGCCACGGGTTAATCATGAGGATGACCAGGATGGCGAGCACATAGAAGAGGAGGATGCGCACGGGGATGGTGTTGACGGCCTTTGGCACGGACTTTTCCGGTTCCTCAGCCTCCGCACTGGCGACGCCCACAATCTCCGTACCACCGAAGGCAAAGAGCACAAGGATAAAGGAAGCAATCATTCCGGAGGGGCCGTTGGGGAAGAAACCGCCATCGTTCACAAGGTTGGCGGGGCCAGTGGTCTCCGCGGTGGAGAGGCCGAAGACCAAGACCGCTACGCCGCCAAGAATCATGGCGACGACCGCTCCGACCTTGACGATGGTAAAGGCGAATTCAAGCTCGCCGAAGGCCTTGACTGTTGCGAGGTTCGCACCGCCAACGAGGAGAAGCGTGGCGGCAACCCAGATCCATTGCGGTGAGCCGGGAAACCAGAATTGCATGTAGACGCCGATGGCGGTGAGATCCGCGAGCGCCACGATGACCATCTCAAAGGCGAACATCCAACCGGTGATGTAACCGGCCCAGGGGCCGAGGAAGGCGCGCGCGTACTCGGCGAACGACCCCGTGACCGGGTGATGCACGGACATCTCACCGAGTGCACGCAGGAGGAAGTACACCACGGCGCCGCCAAGGAGGTAGACCAGCAACACTGAGGGGCCGGCAGCTTGGATGGCGCTGGCGGAGCCGTAGAAGAGGCCGGTGCCGATGGCCGAGCCAAGTGCGATGAAGTGCAGGTGGCGGTGCTTGAGGCCTCTGCGCTGGGTGGTGGTCTCGGGCACGATGGCCGTCCTCCTCCTTTGTTACTAGTGCGAGTGGACAATGCGTCTGAGAGCTACTTTCCTCTAGTTGCCGCGCGGGGTCAATTCCATGACATTCTGTTCAGTGACGTGTCTTTCACTAGGTACCCGGGGGTGAGCTGGATGACATTTAAGAAAAATGTGGTTAGTATTCTTGTGACCCGCGTGTGGCTGTTGCGTGGGCATGGTTGGCGTGTCTTCCTTCACCGTGTGTTGGTGGGCTGCCTGCCGTGCTAGAGACGTGTACTTTGTCGCCCATTCCGTGAGGTAAAACATGAACAACGAAGACGCCCTTGTTGACGCCTTCTATGAAACCGAAGATGCCACGCCCACGAAAAAGGGGCTGTGGCGGCTGTTTGTCTACAGTGCCATCGGAGCTTTCGTCTTCTTTTTCCCCATTAGTTACGACGGGAAGAAGTCCATACCGCTTGACCATATGGTCACCATCATCCGTACACACGCAGAAGCTGCGGTGCCGTGGATCATTTTGCCGCTGGCCGTCTATGGCACCGTGCGCAGCATTGTGAACAAAAACTGGCGGGACGGCGCCATGCAAGCTGTGTTTACCGTGCTCAATGTCGTGGGCATGGTCGTTTCTTTCCTCATGGTGATAGGGACTTTGCCAGGAGTGCTGGCACATGAGGACATCGTTCCCTTCCTGTGGAACTCCATCGCCACGCCCGTAGGGCTTATCGTCCCCATCGGTGGTGCCTTCTTGGGCCTGCTTATTGGTTATGGCCTGCTGGAGTTCGTAGGCGTGTTCATGCAACCCATCATGCGGCCGCTCTGGCGCACGCCAGGGCGCTCCGCCATCGATGCCGTGGCTTCCTTTGTGGGTTCCTACTCGCTGGGTATTCTCATTACTGACCGGGTGTACCAGCGCGGCGGGTATACCGCCCGCGAGGCTTCCATCATCGCGACGGGTTTCTCCACGGTGTCTGCCGCTTTTATGGTCATAGTGGCCAAGCAGCTGGACTTGATGGACATGTGGGGAATCTATTTTGCTGTGTCCCTGGTGGTGACGTTCGTTGTTACCGCTATCACCGTGTGGATTCCGCCGCTCAGCACCATCCCCAACGAGTATGTTTCCGGCGTGACACCGGACCCAGAGAAGCCGGTCAAGGGCAATTACTTCTCAGCAGCATGGAGGGAAGCTTTGTTGCAGCTCGACCGTGCACCGTCGTTGAGGGCAGCTATCTGGGAGAACCTGCGCGACGGCGCGCGCATGGCCGCGGCCATTGTTCCGTCCATCATGTCGGTCGGCCTCATTGGCCTGCTGCTGGCTAAATTCACGCCGCTCTTTGATTGGTTGGGCTATGTGTTCTATCCCTTCGCATGGATTGTGCAGCTTCCAGAACCCGAGCTAGCGGGTAAAGCTGCAGCGATGGGGATTGCGGAAATGTTCCTACCAGCCACCATGGTGGCGGATTCCTCCAGCCTGACGCTGAAATTCGTCATCGGCGTGGTAGCGGTGTCTGCCATCATCTTCTTTTCTGCACTGGTGCCGTGCATTCTGGCCACCAAGATTCCTATCAAGCTATGGCACTTGGTTGTTATCTGGTTCGAGCGCGTGGTCCTCACCATTATCATTGCCACTCCGATTGCTTTCCTCGTGACCTAGCTAGACTGTCGCGCTATGAGCAACTCCCGCGTTCCGGCCGCGCGCAATGCGCTGGAAATCCTCCGGCTGCTATCCACCATCGATGTGCCCATTTCAGCGGCACGTATCCGCAGCGAGCTGGACCTGCCACGCTCATCCACCTACCACCTGCTCAAGGAGATGGTGGACGCGGGATTCGTGGTGCACCTTCCGGAGAACCAAACCTACGGGCTGGGCCTCGCGGCCTACTCCATGGCCGCGGCCTATGCCACGCAGCAACCCCTCGTACGGGCTACGCACAACCACCTCGAACGCATTGCTGGCAAGGTAGGCGGCTCTGGGCACCTGTCGCGCCTGGCGGGGTCAGAGATCCTTTACCTTAATGAGGTCCGGGCGCCGAAGGCTTTGTCTTTGGTGACGGACAGAGGGGTGCGCCTCCAAGCGCAGCGCACCGCCTCAGGGCGAGCGATGCTGGCTCTGCTTCCGGAAGCCGAATGGCGTGCGGCGTATTCGGCCGGAGCTCTCAGCTTTGGGGAGTTCAAGTCCATCCTGCGTGACGTTCGTGAGCGCGGGTGGGCCGAAGAGGTTGAGGTGGTGGCGCGCGGACAAGCCTCGGTAGGGGTGGCAATCGTTGACCATGTGGGCAGGCCAGCCGCGGCGCTTGCGGTGACGTATCCAGTGGGCACTGCCGACGCACCATCCATAGCACAGGAACTGCAGGCGGCGGCAGAGCAGGTGGCGGAGAGAATGTACGGACGGCGTTAGGGGTCAGGGGAGTGCCGGGTGTGCGCGCCGGGGTGGCTGTTGTACTATGAGCGCAACGCGTAGGGCTGTTGCGCGTATCACTTTATTTCCCTACTTGTGAAAGCAAGTATGTATTTTTTCGCGTGCCTTTTTCTCTGCCTGGCGTTGACGCGGGCGGTCTGAGGCCACGCGTCGACACGTGAAGGAGCCTTATCATGTCTATTTCTTATCCCTCATCCGTCACCGTGGGCATTGGTGCCTTGAGCATTGAGGAAGTTGTGGCCGTTGCGCGTTATGGCGCGAAGGTAGAGATCTCTCACGATGCTCTGGATGAAATTGCCACCACACGTTCCCGAGTGGAGGAGCTGGCCCAGGACCCGACGCCGGTCTACGGAATTTCCACTGGTTTCGGTGCGCTCGCTCGTCGCCACATTCCGGAAGAAATGCGCGCCCAGCTGCAGCTCTCCCTTGTGCGCTCCCATGCCGCAGGTACTGGCCCGGAGGTGGAGACCGAAGTCATCCGCGCACTCATGCTGCTTCGCCTCTCCACCCTGTGCACCGGCCGCACCGGCGTGCGCCCGGTGGTGGCGGAGACCTACGCCGCGGTGCTCAACGCCAACATTCACCCGGTCATCCGTGAGTATGGATCGCTAGGCTGCTCTGGTGACTTGGCGCCGCTGGCTCATGCGGCACTGGCGCTGCTGGGTGAGGGAGAGGTGCGCGTCGATGGCGGCGACATCATCCCGGCGGGTGAGGCGCTAAAGGCGGCGGGCATCGAGCCACTGCAGCTGCGTGAGAAGGAAGGCTTGGCGCTCATTAACGGTACCGATGGCATGTTGGGCCAGCTCTGCCTGGCCATTACTGATTTGCGCGAGCTGGCTAAGACGGCTGATATTGCTACTGCGATGACGGTGGAGGGCCTGCTGGGTACCCTCGTAGTTTTTGCCGATGATCTTCAGCAGCTGCGTCCGCACCCAGGTCAGGCGGATGCCGCTGCCAATATTCTGGCTGTGGCAGAAGGGTCTGCCATTCTGGAGGCTGCCCTTGAGGAATTCAAGAAGAACCAGGTTCAGGACGCCTACTCGGTGCGCTGTGCCCCGCAGGTGGCCGGCGGTTTCCGCGATACCGTGGCGCACACCGCTGTGGTAGCAGAACGCGAGCTTGCCGCAGCTGTGGACAACCCCGTCGTGACTAAGGATGGTCGCGTGGTATCCAACGGTAACTTCCACGGCGCTCCGGTGGCTTATGCGTTGGACTTCCTGGCTATTGTGGTGGCTGACTTGGCCTCCATGTCGGAGCGTCGTACCGACCGCTTCCTTGATACCGCCCGCAACCGCGGCCTACATGCATTCCTGGCCGATGATCCGGGTGTCGACTCCGGCCACATGATTGCGCAGTACGCGCAGGCAGGCATCGTCTCCGAGCTCAAGCGCCTGGCAAACCCGTCCTCCGCGGATTCCATTCCGTCCTCCGCTATGCAGGAGGACCATGTCTCCATGGGCTGGTCTGGCGCCCGCAAGCTGCGCAAGGCTGTGGATGGCCTGCAGCGAGTGCTCGCCATTGAGATTCTTACTGCGGCCCGCGCTATTGATATGCGTGAGGGCGAGCCGGCGAAGGGTACCGGCGCGGTTATCGCCGCCCTCCGCACGACCGTGCAGGGCCCGGGCACAGACCGCTACTTGAGCCCGGAGATTGAGGAGACCGTGCGCCTGGTCAAGGAAGGTGCGCTCGTGGATGCGGTAGAGGAGGTCGTCGGTACGCTGCGCTAAGCGCCACCCCGGCCCCCATGGACCCTGCTGAGTTTCGCACGGTCCATGGGGGCCTTTTCTGTGCGTTTTTCGATTCCACGTGTCCAGACCTCAAAGCCGAACGGCGCAGGTGGGCGTCGAGAAGCGCGTGGCCAGTGCTTGGCGACGACCTGGGTGGTTGGACTTCTAGGTCTGGACATATGGCTCGAGCTCGGTAGGTTCACGATGATGCCGGTCGCTCGACAGTCTGGCATGTGAGACAGGTGGATAAAATGTGGTCTAGAAGATAGACGTGAGTCACAGTAGTTTGTTCTCTGTGACGCCAACCAAACTTCGGGGACAGCCCCGGGAAACCGGCCTGGGGTTTGGGAGGGCGTCGATAAGCACGAGTGAAAGGAAGCCATGTCTCAACCCCGCGAAGTACGCGCCCCGCGCGGAACCGAACTGACCGCCAAGTCTTGGCAGACCGAAGCCCCACTGCGCATGCTCATGAACAACCTTGACCCTGAGGTTGCCGAGCGCCCAGAGGACCTCGTTGTCTATGGCGGCACCGGCCGAGCCGCCCGAAGCTGGGAAGCCTTCGATGCCATCGTGGAGTCCCTTAAGGACCTTGAGTCCGATGAGACCCTCCTGGTGCAGTCCGGCAAGCCTGTGGGTATCTGGAAGACCAACGAATGGGCACCCCGCGTGCTCATTGCTAACTCCAACCTGGTCGGTGACTGGGCCAACTGGGAGCACTTCCGCGAACTCGAGGACGAAGGCCTCATGATGTACGGCCAGATGACGGCCGGTTCCTGGATCTACATCGCTACCCAGGGCATCCTGCAGGGCACCTTCGAGACCTTCGCGGCCGTGGCTAAGAAGCGCTTCAATGGGACACTAGCTGGCACCTTCACCCTGACCGGTGGGTGCGGTGGCATGGGCGGTGCGCAGCCTCTGTCCGTCACTCTCAACGGCGGTGCGTGCCTCATCGTGGATGTCGATGAGACCCGCCTGAAGCGCCGCCAGCACAAGCGCTACCTCGATGAGGTTGTCACCGACCTGGATGAGGCTCTCAAGCTGGTCCTGGATGCCAAGGAGAATAAGAAACCACTTTCGGTTGGTCTTGTGGGGAATGCAGCAGAGGTCTTCCCGGAGATCCTGCGCCGCCAGCGCGCGGGTGAATTCACCGTGGACATCGTCACCGACCAGACCTCTGCGCACGACCCGCTGAGCTACCTGCCTACAGAAATCACGGTGGAGGACTGGCACAACGAGGCTAAGGCCGACCCGACCACCTTCACCAAGAAGGCTCGTGAGGCCATGGCCGCCCAGGTCCAGGCCATGGTGGAGTTCCAGGATGAAGGCGCTGAGGTCTTCGACTACGGCAACTCCATCCGTGATGAGGCCCGCAAGGCCGGCTACCAGCGCGCCTTCGAGTTCCCGGGCTTCGTTCCGGCCTACATCCGCCCACTGTTCTGCGAGGGCCTTGGTCCCTTCCGTTGGGCCGCACTGTCCGGTGATCCGGAAGACATCAAGGTCACCGACCAAGCACTCAAGGAGCTCTTCCCGGACAACGAGCACCTGCACAACTGGCTCGATGCCGCCGAGGAGTACGTTGAATTCGAGGGCCTGCCGGCACGTATTTGCTGGCTGGGCTACAACGAGCGCCACAAGGCCGGCCTGCTCTTCAACGACTTGGTCAAGGAAGGCAAGATCAAGGCGCCGATCGTCATCGGTCGTGACCACCTCGACTCCGGCTCCGTGGCCTCCCCGTACCGCGAGACTGAGGCGATGCTCGATGGCACCGATGCCGTGGCTGACTGGCCGCTGCTTAACGCCATGACCGCTGTGTCCTCCGGTGCCACCTGGGTATCCATCCACCACGGTGGTGGCGTGGGCATGGGCCGCTCCATCCACGCCGGTCAGGTCACCGTTGCCGACGGTACCGAGCTCGCGGCCGCGAAGCTGCGCGCGGTGCTCACCAATGACCCGGGCATGGGCGTTATCCGCCACGTGGATTCCGGTTACACTCGCGCCAAGGAAGTAGCGGACGAGCGCGGCGTGCGTATTCCGATGGAATTCAAGGCCCGCGACTAGACAAGAGAGGAATAGAAGATCATGTCCACCCTGTTTACTGGAATCTCTGAACTGCGTACGGTGTCGGAGGCTGGCACGCTTGCCGACGCCGCACTCATCGCCAACACCGACGGCACCATCGCCTGGATCGGCCCGGCGGCTGACGCACCGGCCGCCGATAAGAAGATCGACCTTGGAGGTCGTGCGGTTTTGCCAGGCTGGGTGGATTCCCATACCCACATGATCTTCGATGGTGACCGCTCTGCCGAGTTCGAAGCCCGCATGGCGGGGGAATCCTACCAGGCCGGCGGCATTGCCGTGACCATGGATGCGACGCGCTCAGCAGGGGAGGAGCGCCTGGAAAAGCTCCTGCTCCAGCGCATTGCGGCGGCACACCGCGGCGGCACCACCACGCTAGAGACCAAGACCGGCTACGGGCTCAACACTGAATCTGAGGTGGAGGCCGCTCGCGTGGCTGCCCGTCACGTTGATGATGTCACCTTCCTCGGCGCTCACCTTGTCCCGCCGGGGGCGGAGGCTGAGGCCTACCTCGACGAGGTCGTTGGCTCGATGCTTGATGGCGTGACCGAGTACGTCCAGTGGATTGATGTCTTCTGTGAGCGCGGGGCGTTTGATGAGGACCAGTCGCGCCGCGTGCTCGACGCCGGTAAGGCCCGCGGACTGGGTCTTCGCGTGCACGGCAACCAGCTCGGTGAAGGCCCGGGTGTGGCCCTCGCTGTGGAGATGGGCGCTGCGTCCGTTGACCACGTGAACTACCTCAGCGACTCAGACGTCGAGGCCCTCGCTGCCTCCGACACGGTGGCCACCTTGCTGCCCGCCTGCGACCTCTCCACCCGCGAACCCTTGGCCCCGGGGCGCACGCTTCTCGACGCCGGCGCCACCGTCGCCATCGCCTCCAACCTCAACCCCGGTACGTCGTACACCTCCTCCATGAATTTCTGCGTGACCACGGCTGTACTGCAACAGCACCTCACCCTCGACGAGGCGATTGCTGCCGGCACCCTCGGTGGTGCTACTGCCTTACGCCGCCACGATGTTGGTGAAGGCAAGGATGTGCAGGGCCGCCCCGCAAAGGGCACGCTGGTTGTGGGGGCAGCTGCGGACCTTCACGTCCTCGACGCTCCGAGCGCCATCCACCTGGCCTACCGCCCGGGAATGCCGATGACCTGGAAGACCTTCGTGGCCGGCCGCGAGGTCTAGGCCGAAGGGGGAACGAGGACTCGAGCCCCTTAGCTTGAGCTGCTGGAGAGGAAGAGCTCCGGCAGCCTACGAACGTTATCCGTGATGCGCGGGAGAAGTGCGCGCTCAGCGGCGGCCCACGCAGCAAAATAGCTAAATGTACGTAGGTGCCGTACTCTGGTCTGGGCAATGAGCATTACCGATAACGCCACCGGCGGCGTGAACGAGCCGGAAGAATTCAATAAGTCGGAATCTCAGGAAAACTCGCAAGGTGGCGAGGCGCAGGACGCTTCGCAGGTGAATAACCAGGACACCGGGGCTGCGAATAACCCTGAGGACACCGGCGCTGAAGAAACTTCAGCCACTGACAACTCCCAGGGTTTTGCACACCTCGGTCTGCCTGATGACGTTCAGGCTGCTGTCTCCAAGGTGGGCTTCACCCAGCCATCCCCGATCCAGGCAGAAACCATCCCGATCCTCATGGAGGGCCGCGACGTTGTCGGCCTTGCCCAGACTGGTACGGGCAAGACCGCAGCTTTCGCGCTGCCGGTTCTCTCCCAGATCGACGTCGATGCCCGCCACCCGCAAGCACTCGTCCTCGCGCCGACGCGCGAGCTGGCCCTCCAGGTCGCGGACTCCTTCCAGTCCTTCGCCGACCACCTCGGCCGGATCGAGGTTCTGCCTATCTACGGTGGTCAGGCCTACGGCATCCAGCTTTCGGGTCTGCGCCGTGGCGCCCAGGTCATCGTGGGTACCCCGGGCCGCGTCATCGACCACCTGGAGAAGGGCTCCCTGGATATCTCCCAGCTGCGCTTCCTCGTCCTCGATGAGGCCGATGAGATGCTCAACATGGGCTTCCAAGAAGATGTCGAGCGCATTCTTGAGGACACTCCGGATGACAAGCAGGTTGCGCTGTTTTCGGCCACCATGCCGAACTCCATTCGCCGCCTGTCCAAGCAGTACCTCAACGACCCTGCGGAAATTACCGTCAAGTCGGAGCGTCGCACGAATGACAACATCACCCAGCGCTTCCTGCTGACCCCGCACCGTCACAAGATGGATGCTTTTACCCGCATCCTCGAGGTCATCGATTACGACGCCATCATCGTCTTCTGCCGCACCAAGCACGAGACCGAAGAGGTGGCAGACAACCTCAAGGAGGCTGGCTACAACGCGGCTGCCATCAACGGTGATATTGCCCAGCAGCAGCGTGAGCGCACGGTTGACCAGCTCAAGGATGGCCGCTTGGACATCCTTGTCGCCACCGACGTCGCTGCCCGTGGCCTTGACGTAGACCGCATCACCCACGTGGTGAACTACGACATTCCGAATGACACTGAGTCGTACGTCCACCGCATTGGCCGTACCGGCCGTGCTGGTCGCAGTGGCGAGGCCATCTTGTTCGTCACTCCGCGTGAGCGCCGCATGCTGCGCTCCATCGAGCGCGTCACCAACGCCCGCCTCGAGGAGATGGACCTGCCGACGGCCGACGAGGTCAACGCTAAGCGCAAGGAGAAGTTCTTCGCCTCCATCGCTGCCGCGCAGGAGGACAAGCAGTTTGAGTTCTTCCGCGACATGGTCCGCGAGTACTCCGCTGCTGAAAACGTGGCCATGGATGACATCGCTGCGTCGATTGCCGTGCAGCTCCAAGGCGGTACTGACTTCCTGCTCAAGGAACGCCCAGTGACCAAGAAAGACCGCCGCGATCGCGAGCGCTTTGAGCGTGACGGCCGCGGCCGTGACCGCGACCGCGGTGGACGGGGTCGTGACCGCGATCGCGACCGTGGCCCACGCCGCCCGGACGGGGACTTTGAGACCTACCGTCTGGACGTCGGCAAGCGCCAAGGCGTTCGCCCGGGCGCCATCGTGGGCGCACTGGCCAACGAAGGTGGCTTGACCTCCAAGGACTTCGGCCGCATCACCATCGCGGTGGGCCACACGTTGGTGGATTTGCCGAAGAACCTGGACCCGGCTGTGCTGGATCGTCTCAAGGACACCCGCATTTCTGGCCAGCTCATCAAGATTCAGAAGGATACTGGCCGCCCGCCGCGCCGCAACTACGATGACGACCGTGACCGTGGTGGTCGCGGCGGACGTGGTGGCCGTGATCGCGGTGGACGCGGTGGCTACCGTGACCGTGACCGCGGTGGCCGTGGCCGTGACCGCGGCGGACGCCGAGGCGGCTGGCGCGACTAACGCCTGGCACGAAAGAAGCCTCCTGCACTGACAAGGATTGCGGCTCGGAGCTGAAGCTCTGGGCCAAGTCCCATAAGTGCGGGAGGCTTTTTATGCTCTATCTGCGCGTGTGCGCAACGTTGGTATTTAGATGTACATGAGGATGGCACACACAACCCACAGCAGGTTGAAGATGCCGGAGAACATAGCCAGCTGCTTCTTTAGCTTGGCAGCATCCGCGGTGCCCGGGGTAGCGATAGCGGCCATGGCCTTATTCTGCTTCGGAATAATGACAACGAGCAGGATGACCCACGCGATGACGGCGAGCAGAAGCGCAATGTGGAACTGAACCTCGGACTTGTAGGCAGAGAGGTCGGTCAGGAAGACAGCCAGACCCAGAACCGGGACGATGGCGGAGATGTAGCCATAGGTGGACGTGATCTTGTTGAGGATGCTCGCAGCACCAGCAGCGGAAGCATCACCGGCAGCGGCCTTCTCAACCTGGCCTGGGAAGGCGGAGGTGGAGATGCACACGGTACCGACCAGCAGAATGGCCGCGAAGACGTGGAGGAAAATTAGCAAGCTAGACATGAGGAGAAGTGTGTACCTTTCTGATCACGGGGTTTTCCAGCGAAAGTCTAACGGCGCCAGCTGATGAAATCGAATTGACACTGGTGGCGCATGGTCTCATAATCGCGGGCGGGGAGGGGCAACTCGTACTTTCGCGCCACCGCGGCCAGTCGCCGGGAATAATCGCAGCGGTCTGCTGGTGGAAGCCAGTCCGCGGGCAGCGAATCTGACTTGGTTTGGTTGAGCGCGCTGGCCGTGGCCACGAGGTTGAGGGGATCGTTGGCAAAGGCCAGCTTCTTGTCTTTCGTCCACATGGAGGCCCCGAGATCCCACGCCGCGGAGAGCGGGAAGACGTGATCGACCTCCACGCGGTTGCCGGCGGGGGCACGGGCATAGGGGTCATACAGAATGCCGTCAATAGTCTGCGACTCCATGACAGTCTCGCGAGTGCCCGGCAGCCAGCCCCCAAAGTCCGCGCGCACGTAGCCGGGTGCGGAGACCCTCGCCGGTACGGTCGCCACTCCTAAGCTGGGGCCGGGAAAGAGGTGGTAGCCGCCGTAAGCCACGGTGGCAACGGACAGTACACAAATGTAGGCGGTGCGCAGGTTCATACACTTTTAGACTGCGCGGTGGCTCTAGGGGTTCCCGTAGTGCTCCATTGCAGCGTCAAACGGTCCCTCTAGTTTGGTGCCTATACTTTGGTCTCTTTGCTCACCAAAGGAACCATTTAACCGTAGAAATAGCGTCTAAAAGGTCTCTTGTCAGTGCACAGGGACCAAAGTAAAAGAACCTTTTGGCCAGCATGTTAGGGCCATGCCTGAAACGGCGAAACCCCCGCCCCAGCAGAACGGTTAACTGCTGTCGGCGGGGGCCGCGTTGAAAGAGTCGGAAGGAAAACGAAAGGGGAGAGGGAAGTAGGCTACTTCTGAACCTGCTCCGCGGCCTCCTCGAAGTCGAGGTCCTTGTTGTTCTCGACTAGCTTGGCCAGGCGAGAAGCCTCCTCGAATTCCTGGGTGACCTTCTCGTCCGGAGCCTTGGTGGCCAGGGAAACACCGACAGCCACGAGGAGTGCGGAGAGGAAGCCCGGAACCAGCTCGTAGAGGGCATCGCCCAGCGGGCTCATGCCCCAGCCGATGGCCACGATGGCGCCGGTGAGCATACCGGCGATGGCGCCGGTGGAGTTGAATCGCTTCCAGTACAGCGACAGAAGGACGATCGGGCCGAAGGCGGAGCCGAAGCCAGCCCAGGCGAAGCCAACCAGACCCAGAATGGAGTCCGACGGGTTGATGGCCAGCAGGGCACCGATGATGGCGATGGCCACAACTGCAGTACGGGACAGGTTGATCAAGACGTTCTGGCTTGGCTTCTTCTTGGCAAAGATGAGGAAGAGGTCCTCAATGAGGGAGGTGGAGACAACCAGCATCTGCGAAGACATGGTGGACATGATGGCTGCCAGAACAGCGGTCAGGACCAGACCAGCGAACAGTGGGTGGAACATGACCTGGGCCATGTCCAGGAAGATGGTCTCGTAGTTCTCTTGGTCGGTAATAGAGTGGTTGGTCTCGGTGAAGAAGACGGTGCCGGACAGCGCAACGAAGATGGCGCCGATGAGGGAGATACCCATCCAGCTGACACCGTAGAAGCGGCCTGCGCGGGCATCGGAAGGCTTGCGCAGCGCCATGAAGCGCACGATGATGTGCGGCTGGCCGAAGTAGCCGAGGCCCCAGGCGAGGTTACCGATGATGACGGCGGCGGAGACGCCGGAGAACATGGAGAAGTAGTTCGGGTTCTCAATGGCGCCATCGGTGGCGTACGGGTTGTTGGCCGCAAAGCTGAAGATCTCGCTCGCATCGTTGAGAGAGAAGAGCACCATGATCGGCACGATAATCAAGGAGGCGAACATGAGCAGACCCTGGACGGTATCGGTGTAGGACACAGCCAGGAAGCCACCGACGAAGGTGTAGAACACCGTCACGGCTGCCACGATGAGCATGCCGACGAGGTAGTCGCCGCCGAAGGTCGACTCAAAGTAACGGCCGCCGGCCACCATGCCGGAGGAGACGTAGAAGGTAAAGAAGAAAATGATGATAGCCGCGGCGATAATGCGCAGCATGCGGGACTTATCGTGCAGGCGGTTTTCGAAGAAGGACGGCACGGTAATGGAGTTGCCGGCGATTTCGGAGTAGGAGCGCAGACGCGGCGCAACCCACTTCCAGTTCGCCCACGCACCGACGAGAAGGCCGATGGCCATCCAGAGCTCGGACATACCGGTCAGGAACAAAGCACCCGGCAGGCCCATGAGCAGCCAGCCGGACATATCGGAAGCACCGGCGGACAGGGCTGCCACGAAGGGGTGGAGGCCACGGCCGGCGAGAACGTAGTCGTCGTATTCATCCGTCTGCTTGTAGCTCCAGAAGCCAATGGCGGCCATGGCAAGCAGGTAGATGATCATCGCAACGACATACCAAGTTGAGTCTTGCACTGATCTCTCCTTGAGTTTGAGATTAAGAGTAGGACTCATTCACGCTAACGAGGCTCAGGGCCCTGCCCAACTGGAAATTGGCACCTTGACCAGTATTTGGTAACCCTGGTCACAGCTTAATGTACGGTTTTACTGGCGTAACGCCATAATGTAACGAGACTATAACGATTGGGTATTTCGGCAGGATTTGGGAACTTTCTTCAGTCAGTGCCCCCAAATGGTGTGCTGCTAGACTGGCCGTTATGGCTTCTTACCTGCTGCATGGCCTCTGGCTGCCCGTCTCTGGCCTGAGTCTGTGGATCGAACAGGTCGAAGGACACAAGATTGTCATGCCCTCCGCTGTGCCTGAAGGCACCTTCCCGGACGTCGTCGACACAATCTTGGAGAAGAAAACCTTCCGCAACCGAGCGCGGGTGTCACTGCGCACACCAAAGGGCAAGGACGTTTCCCTCATGGTCCCCATGGCCATGTTCGCCCCAGATGAGGCAGTCGAAACCTTAGCCAAGCTGGAGTACCTCGATACTGACAGCCAGGCAGTCACGGCGGAGCAGCGCCTGACCATTGCTCCGGATCTCCTGTGGCTCATCCGCGCTTACCGCGGGCTCTACCGTTTCGTTCGTGCAGGGCGGGTGACCATCCGTCTTTCGTACCAGGCAGGCGAGTGGTACCCCATGTGGCAGCTGGCCTCCGGTTTGGGGGAGCGCAGCTGGCTGGCCGAAATGCTTGCCGCCGCGCCGGGCATTCTCACAATAAACAACCGCGCGCTGTCGGATGACTTGGCCGATGAGCTTACGCACTGGATCGCCTATACCCAGCTGAAGCCGCAGATCGAGGCACCTCGCGCCGCGCCGTGGCATGATTTTGCCCTGGCACTGTTGAAGACCTCCCCAGTGAAGAAGGGCCGTGCTCAGCTTTTGCGCGGGCTTAACGAGTGGAAGGATTCCATCACGTCGGTGGATCTTCAGTTGGTCTTCCTCGTCGAAGAGCCGCAGGAGGATGAGGATCCGGAAGAGACTATCTGGCCCATCCGGGTGCTCGTGCGCTCCGGTACGGATTCTCCGCGTCCGGTGAAACAGGAGCAGTTGGATCGGGGGAGCGTCGAGAAGCTGCGTGATGCCCGTCGCCATGCCTTCGACGTTGCCCCGCGCCTGAAATACAACTCCGGACAGGCCTCGCCCTACGGCGGTGACTGGGACGTCTATCTTTCAACGGAGCAGCTCGTGGAGTTCGTCACGCACGATGCCGCCGCCCTGCGCAAGGCGGGCTTCACTGTCATGCTGCCGAAGTCCTGGTCACATATGGAGACCAAGGCCAAGCTGGAAACTGTCGAGGCTCATGACCCAGCCGAAGGCTCCACTAAGGCGCACATCGGCATGGAGAAGCTGGTCAACTATGACTGGAAGCTCTCCGTCGGTGATACACAGCTCACTGATTCTGAGATGGAGGAGCTGGTCCGGTCTAAGTCGGGCCTCATTAAGCTGCGTGGTGAATGGGTCATGGCGGATACGCAGTCCCTCAACAAGATCCAGCAGTACATGCGTGAGCTTGCCGATACCGCCCGCAGGCGCGCGCTCAAGGAATTGGAGAAGCTCGCCGCCACTGCAGAGATGGCGCGTCAGTTGGGTCAGCCCGGCTGGGAGGAGCTCGTGGCGGAGGTGGAGCGCCGCCGCAAGGAGTTCAACGAAGGCGAAGAAGAAGCCGTGGTCTCCCTCGCGGATCTGCGCGAGATGGCGCTCAAGTCCATGGCGGAGGACCCGATCGCCTTCACCGGATCTGAGTGGCACGCTTCGTTGCTCGGCGGGATGGAGACCACCGCGCCCGACCGCGTCGACATCCCTGATACGGTTCACGCGGAGCTGCGTGATTATCAGCGTCGCGGCGTTGACTGGCTCTATTGGATGTCGCAGAACAATATTGGGGCAGTGCTTGCCGACGACATGGGTTTGGGCAAAACCCTTCAACTACTGTCGCTGCTTGCCGTCGAAAAGGCGGCGTCTGACGACGCCGCGCAGGACAAGGACGCCGCGGGGGATACCAACTCTGCATGGAACCCCACCCTGGTCGTTGCACCCACCTCCGTCGTGGGCAACTGGGCCCGCGAAGCCGCACGCTTCGTGCCGGACTTCACCGTCCTGGTTCAGCACGGCACGGGACGGCTCAAGGGCGAGGAGCTTGTCGCGGCCGCCCAAGCCTCCGACGTTGTCATCACGTCCTATGGCACCGTGGCCCGAGACTTCCTGACCTTGAGCAAGGTGGACTGGGATCGCGTGGTCCTCGATGAAGCTCAAGCCATTAAGAACGCCGCGACCCGTTCGTCCAAAGCTGTGCGCGCCATCCCGTCGCGTCACCGCGTGGCGTTGACCGGTACGCCCATTGAGAACCGGCTGTCGGAAATGCGCTCCATTCTGGATTATTGCAACCCAGGAATTCTGGGCTCGGCATCGTTCTTTCGCAACCACTTTGCCAAGTCCATCGAACGCGAAGGCAGCGATGTCATGGCAGAGCGTTTGCGCCTGCTCACCGCGCCTTTCATTCTCCGCCGCCTCAAGACAGACCCGAATATCATCGATGACCTGCCGGAGAAGTCCGAGCAAATCATCACCGTGCGAATGACCGATGAACAGGCGGCGCTGTACAAGGCCTTGGTCAATGACGTGGACGAAGCGCTGAAAAACAAGGAGGGCATGTCGCGCCGCGGCCTTGTGCTCGCCTCACTAACCCGCATTAAGCAGATCTGCAACCACCCGGCACACTTCCTTGGTGATGGCAGTCCCGTCACCATCAAAGGCAGGCACCGCTCCGGCAAGGTAGAAGAGCTTATGCGCATCGTCGACCAGGCCATCGAGTCTCGCGAGCGCGTGCTCATTTTTACCCAGTACAAGGCCTTCGGTGACATCCTCCAGCCCTATCTCTCCGACCAGTTGGGCTGCGAGATTCCTTTCCTCCACGGCGGAGTGAGCAAGAATCGCCGCGACACGATGGTGGAGGAGTTCCAGGCCGCGGATGGCGCCCCGGCCATGCTGCTCTCCCTTAAGGCGGGCGGTACGGGCCTGAACTTGACGGCGGCGTCGATTGTCGTGCACATGGACCGCTGGTGGAACCCGGCTGTGGAGAATCAGGCCACCGACCGCGCCTTCCGCATCGGACAGGAACGCAACGTGCAGGTCTACAAGATGATTACCGCTGGCACGCTCGAGGAATCCATCCAGGACATCCTTGATGGCAAGATGCAGCTCGCGGGCGCCGTCGTGGGCGAGGGCGAAGGATGGCTCACCGAGCTCACCCCAGAACAACTGGCGGAGCTTATGAGCTACAAGGGAGAGGAGAATTAAATGGCGCCAGCACGTCCCAAAGACGACAACGTCATCTACGCCAACTTCGGCACCCGCAAACGCGTGAGCACGCCGGAGGAGGTTCACCGCGTCGACCGCGTGCGCACTATGCAACCGGCGGCCACGCGCGTGATCAACTTTGTCAATGAGCAGACGGATTCCGGGCGCATCAGCCGCGGCCGCCAGTACGCAGCCGAAGGTCACGTTGTGGGCCTTGACGTGCGCAATGGTGCGGTGCACGGCAAGGTTGCCGGCTCGCAGAACGAGCCTTTTGCGGTGCTCATTCAGGTGCCCTACCGCAACAATGAGGACATCGCGCGGCTGTCGGAGATGTTTGCGCGCACCCCCAACTCCGTGGCGAAGGCCAGGGAGGGCATGCTTGCCGACGACGCCCTCGACATCCTCTTCGCCGAATTCGCCGACGACCTGCGCTTCTCCTGCACCTGTCCGGACTCGGCGTACGTCTGTAAGCATGTCGTGGCGGTGGCTGACCGCCTAGCCGCCCGTATGGACGCAGATCCGTCTGTCATTTTTGCACTGCGCGGTCTGGACTTCGCCCGCCTCGAGCAGTCCGTGATGGAACAGGCCAAGTCAGCTTCGGAGGATTCCTACAGCGGAGCAGACTTAGATCCAGAGGAGCGTAATGCGTTGTTTTGGGCGGGGCGAGAGCTGCCTTTGCTTCCCGAACCTAAGTCCGCACCGGCGGTGGATGATTCCGACCCTGACCTGCTGCGCAAGGCCATGCGCTCGGTGAGCCATACGAACATAGATGTGCTTCGCGCGGTCTCCGATGTCGACGACCTTTACTACTATCTGACGCACTAAGGATTCCCGCCGCCGCGACCTCGAGGGAGAAAAGGCTACATGACAGCAGTAACGTTCATCCACACCTCCGATTTTCAGCTGGGTATGACCCGCTGGTTTCTCAGCCCCTCGGCGCAATCGCGCTTTGATGATGACCGTGAAGAAGCAGTCGTTCGACTAGGGGAGTTGGCCACCGAGACCGGGGCGGAGTTCATTGTCGTGGCCGGAGACGTGTTTGAGCACAACTCTCTCACCACGTCCACGTTGTTGCGTTCCAAGGAAGTGTTGAAGAACCTACCGGTGCCGGTGTACCTGCTACCCGGTAACCACGATCCGCTCGTGGCGGATTCCATTTTCTTTAATTCCTTTGCGGATAACGTCCACGTCATTGCGGACTCTGAGCCCATCGAGGTTCGCTCGGGCGTGGAGATTGTTGGCGCTCCCTACCTTTCGAAGCGAGCAAACTATGACCTCGTGCGCCGAGCACTGGAACCACTCGAGCCGCTCGACCGCGCCTCCGGTGCGGTGGCACGCATTGCCGTGGGGCACGGCCAAGTTGAATCCCGCGCAGGTGAGGCCGAGGAATCTGATGCTGACACCATCGATCTGACCTTCGTGGAGGACTGCCTCGATCGCGGCGTCATCGATTATCTAGCACTCGGGGACACACATTCCACGGCTTCGTTGGGGCGTACCGGGAAAGTGTGGTTCTCCGGCAGCCCGGAGACAACGGCTTTCGATGACCGCGAGCGTGACTCCGGCAATGCCTTGGTGGTGCGGGTTGAGGGGGAGGCGGTGGACGTCGAGAAGCGCAGCGTCGGCCGGTGGGCCTTCCGCGCGCTTGACGCTGACGTCAACTCGATGGACGATGTCGAGCGTTTTCTTGCGGAGCTGGAGGAGATGCCGGGCAAGACGCGCACGGCAGTGAAGTATAGCCTGCGCGGCACGCTGGGCCTCAGCGCCCAAGCACGCCTGGAGCAGGGGCTCGCGAACCTAGAGGAGGTCTTTGCCTCCCTCAAACCCCGTGAACGCACGATGGATCTGCACTTGGCGCCGTCCGAAGATGAGCTTAGTGAGCTGAGCCTGAGCGGATACGCCGCCGATGCCCTCTCCGAACTACTCGAGGACCTGGAGAATCCCACTGCCCGTGATGCCGCCAACCTGCTGTTTCGTCTCAGCGCGAAGGGAGCCTAAACCATGATGCACCTGCATTCTGTTGAGTTGAGCAACGTCCGCGGCGTGGAGCATCTTGAGGTCACGGACCTACCTGAGACCGGCGTCGTGGTGATTGGTGGACCTAATGAAGCTGGTAAGTCCACGCTGGTGGAGGCCATTTCTTTCGTGCTGACGGAAAAACACACCGCGGGTTCGAAGAAGATTAAAGCGTTGAAACCTGTTGGCCGTGACGTGGCCCCAGAAGTGACGCTGGAGGCCACTGTGGGGCCGTACCGTTTTCGCATTCACAAGCGGTGGCTGAAGAAGCGGGCCTCGGAGCTCCAGGTGTTTTCTCCGCGTCCGGGGCAGTGGACGGGAGCGGAGGCAGATGATGAGTTGGATCGGATTCTGTCTGAACACCTTGACCGCGCGCTGCTCGACGCACTTTTCGTGCGCCAAGATGATCAGCACGAGGGGATTGCTGCGGTTGGTATTCCTTCGCTGACTGCGGCCTTGGAAGAGGAGACCGGGTCGAATGCTGTGGCCGAGGACTCCGAGCTGCTCACGCGCATTGAGTCCGAATACATCCAGTACTACACCGCTAAGACAGACAAGCCGGCCGGAGAATACAAGGCAGCTATCAAGACGCTTGAGGAGGCTGAATCAGCCTATGCTGCTGCTGAGGCCTCCATGCGTGAGCTCGATGGTGTTGTGGAGCGTTATGAAGCTGCGGAGCTGAGGAAAACTGAGGCGGAGACTGCTCTTCCTGCGGCGGAAGAGGATTGTGTGCGGCTCGATGCTGAACTCGCTGCCGCCCGTGTGGCCCAGGAAAAGGTGACTGCCCAGGAAGCTGCCGTGGCCCGCGCGGCAGCGGCTGTGGCACGGGCCCAGGAAGATGCTGCTCGTCGCACCACTCTGGTGAAAGAACATGCGGACGCCACCGCAGCTGCTGAGCGTGCCGCGGAGGTCGTGGCAGAGGCCAAGGAACGCGCGGAGGCAGAGGCCGCTGCTCGCAGCAAGCTGGAGGAGGAACGCGCTGATATCCAGCAGAAATATGACGCTGTGCGCGAGGAACGTCAGCGTGCCCGCCGTGCCCAGCTCCGCGCGGAGCACGCGGCCCTCGGAACACGTTTGGAGGCAGTGGCGTCTCTTGAAGACGCACTGGCTTTGCGCCGTCGTGAGCTGGCAGCAGCACCTGCGATTCCGAACCTGCGAGAGTTGGAGGAGGCCGAGCGTGAGGTGGGCATCCAGGACCGCTTGCGGGCGGCCGCTGCGGCGAAACTCTACGTAACTGGAACGGGCGAGGTTGTCGTGGAGGGAGAGGCCTTCTCTTTGACGTCAGGGGAGGAAACTCCGGTTGAGCTGCACGATGGCACGGAGCTGCGCATTGGCGATGTCACCGCACGGTATGCGGCCGCGGCCGGTGAATCTGGCGAGGAGAGTGTTGAGAAAGCTCGCGCGGAACTCGTGCGACTGCTCGAGGACGCCGGGTGCACCAACGTTGCGGAGGCCCGCGAAGCACAGGCGAAGCATGAGGAGCTTGCTGCGGCTGTGGAAGGTGCATCCCGCGAATTAGCAGCGGCCCTCGGCGGTGACGACCTCGGTGAGTTGAAAGCTCGCTTCGAATCGAGTTCGGCTGATCATGAGGAGAACGCAGAGGACGACGGTGAGCCCCCGCGCGAGCTTGCTGTGGTGGACAAGGAAGAAGAAGAGCTGCGTGGACGCCTCGATGAGCTGGACCGAGCTGTGGCACCCTACCGCGAGAACAAAGCCGCCGCGGCACTCGACGTTGCCACAGTCCGAGCCGAGGATGCTGAGGCTCAGCGCGTCCTCAAGGCGGAGGGCCTCGACGCTGCCCGCGCCCAGCTGAGTGACGCGGACGTCACTGCCGCCATTGAGGCTGCCCGTTCAGCCCAGGCAGCAGAGCAAGCTGCGCTCAAGGACATGTCAGGCGTCGATGTTGAGACTGCGGAGACCTTGGCTCAAGGCGCACGCACGCACGTGGACTCCCTGAAGAAATCCGTCGCCGATGCCAACGGCGACATGCGCGAGCTCAGCGGACGTATCGAGATGCACTCCGGTGCAGCAGAAGCCGTGGAAAAGGCCGCCGCGGAACTGGAGGTGGCCCGTGAGCGCCATGCGGCCACCGAACGCCGCGCGGAGGCGGCTCGATACCTGCGCATGCTCATGCTGCGTCACCGCGATGCCGCTCGGCAGCGCTATGCTGCACCTTTTGTTACTGCGCTCAGCGGTTTGGCCCGTACCGTCTTTGGCGGCGACGTGGACTTCCACTTGTCTGAGGAGCTCAAAGTGGAAGCGCGCAGCCGCAATGGGGACACCGTGGCCTTCGACGGTCTATCTGGTGGTGCCAAGGAGCAGCTGGGAATTTTGACTAGGTTCGCCATCGCCCAGCTGGTGTCCGGGGATTCTGTGCCGGTTATCATCGATGATGCTCTCGGCTCGACCGACTCAACGCGCCTACAGTTGATGGCAGCGCTTTTCACTAAAGCCGGTAAGAATTCGCAGGTCATCGTGCTGACATGCATGCCTCAGCGCTACTCCTGGGTTGCAGGCCGTACGGAATTAAGTATGGAAACTCTGAAAAAAATTTGAAATCGGGGTGTAGGGTTGGTGCCATGACTGCGGAAATTCGATGGCTGACTGACGATGAGCAACACCTGTGGCGTCAAGTGCTGAGCAGTATCCGCAAAATTGATCGCGGCATGGAAGAGACCTTGCTCGCCTGCGGGGACATCTCGATGTCCGAGTACTCCGTGCTTGTGTCCCTCTCAGAGGCCCCGGAGCGCCGTCTGCGCCTTCGCGAACTGTGCTCTGAACTTGAGTGGGACCGCTCCCGTGCTTCCCACCAGATCACACGCATGGCAAAGCGCGGACTGGTGACCAAAGAAAAATGCGAGGGCGATGCACGGGGAGTCGAAGTCGTCATCACCGACGCTGGGTTCGAGCGCCTCAAAGCTTCTGTGCCTGAGCACGTTGAATCAGTGCGCCGCTTGGTCTTCGACCACCTCGATCCTGCCGATGCACCTGCCCTCCTTCGATTCTGTGAAGGCGTACTCGCAGCAAATAACCTTCCGGGCTACTCCGGCTTTGTTCCCGATGAGCGTTTAGGCGGGCGCAGCTCCTAGCGCGTGCACCATCGCGGGTACAGTGGGGATGCCGACAGCACACTCACCAGGAGGTGATTCCGACATCATGATGGGACAAGAACTTTTCGAGCACCCGGAGCGTCAATACACTCAGTACCGAATTGAGGCGCTGAAGGACCTGAGCGCGCAGGTGGGCCCTGTGGATGACGTCGAGAAGCTCAGCGATGAACAGGCCGCTGCACTTGAGCAGGCCTTGGAGAAGCATCCTGACGGCGCTGTGACCTTTGATGAGCTATCTCAGATGTGGATTATCGGTGCCGAGGATGATATCAACCGCATGTTCCAGGATCGCGAGGAGTTCATCGAAGCCCTTGAAAACGACGAGGACCCTGGGGTCTAGCCACAAGTGGTGTCAAACTTACGTCGGATAGCGTCAGAGATTTCTGCGTTTGACTACGGCCGACTCTGCATAACCTGCTAACATACGTTGTGTTAAAGGGCGAGCATTTCTCTGGCGTAGGGGAGATGACTCCGGCGTGAGCATCCTCGGTGAGGAGCTAAGTGAAAGGACTAAACATGATCGACCAGCGCGATTTGGCTCAGGAGCAGCGCGAGGCTGCCGCACGCGACAAGGCTGACGGCTGGGTTTCTGTCTTCCTGCAGTGGATTCCCCTGATGCTCATCGTCGTGGTTGTTATCACTGCTCTCTGGCTCGGTATGTTTTACATTGAGCACGGCACCCTAGACATCACCCAGGAAATCGTGAACCCGTTCATCACGCAGTAGAGCGAACAGGTGGGACGCCTCTCTTGCGTCCATAAACCTTTATTCTCGAGCCCCAGCACCATGGTGCTGGGGCTCTGTTGTGTTTTGCCCCAACGTCTAGCCTGCGGCCACGGGCGTGCGTAGCGATAAAAGTGATACTGAAGGTGTCCTCGTGAGGTTCTTCAAGGATGCCGATTTCCCGATTGCTCCAGTCTTCTTAATGACTCATTTCCGCGAAGCCATTCACGTTGAGGCGCACCTCTGGTATGCGGGGCGGCGTGGTACCGATCCACAAAAGCCATGCAATTCCTTTACCGAGCGAACATGTGGGGAAGCTGCTCCACGAGGCTGGTTTGCTCAAGCCTCGTTCCTAGCTTCCATTAGCAACCGACCTTCGCGAGCAACCGACCTTCGCGCTCACGGGGGAGGCTCGTTGAGCGGTAGGCGGTCTGCCGGTGAGCGCGAAGGGCGTGGAGGCAGGCACACCCACGGTGTATGACACGCGCAGCTGCTGGGAATGATCGAGGACGAGAGCAGCCCCCCGTGGTGGCCCAACCTTTGGCGCGCTATGCAGCACCACGACTTTTCATTGGATACGCCAGCCCCTGTTCGGTAGCCTTGTGCTCTATGAGAGAAAGTGTCTACGTGCGACATCTTAACGGACCTCTCCTGTGGCTAGGAATCATTGTTGGCTTAGCTGTGGTGGCCGCGCTGCTGCCAACGATGGTTGATTCCACATGGGCAGCACTTTTGTTTGGTGTGCTGGTCATTGCGGCAACGGTGGCCTGTATTGCCATGCGAGTCAAGGTCGTCGTGAGCGACGACGGCGTGACCGCTTCCGTCCTGGGAGTCTTTCAGAAAAGAATTCCGCTCGATGACATCACCGGTGTAAGCATAGGCCCCGAGACGGGGCTGAAAGAAGGCGCAGGTCCACGTGTTGTTGATGGTGCGCCGGCGTATATCGTTTCAGGCCCCACCGTGCGAATCGACCACGGTGCTTCCTCTTTCATCGCCTCGGCACAAGACCCTGGCAAGGTAGTCGCTGACATCCAATCCCGCCTCGCGTTGAGCGCTGAGGCGGAGCCTAATGGTGGTGCCGAATAACCCTCAGATAGAGGTATAAACGCAGCTCACGACATAAAAAATTGTGCCCCTGACAGGGATCGAACCTGCGACCTTCGGTACCGGAAACCGATGCTCTAATCCGCTGAGCTACAAGGGCATCGCTGGCGAAATGCCAACGATGCGATTCTAGCGCATGGAAGTCAAGGCCAGAAATTGACGCTCATAAGATTGGAGGTGGAGGGGGGTGGCAGCGCCGTCCCAGGAGGCTAGGAAGCCGAGCACAATGACATAGTGAGCCGTCAGTTACTCTGGCCGCTTGAAGTGACCGCCGGTGAGCGAAGCGGATGAAAACGTGAGGAAGGCGCATAACAGAACTTCTCGCCGGTCTGGCTATGGTTCTAGGTTATGCGCCTTGAACAGTACTTTTCTGTCCTCTTCCCCCTGCGTGCAAGGTTATACAGCAACTCACACGTTAGCTGTCTGACCTATTAATTCTGGGGCTGCTCGGCCTGGGGCTGGTCGAGGAAACCCGGGGCATCGGCGGTGGTGACTTCGCCGGTGCGTAGGTAATTAACCACAATGTTGTCAACGGCCTTGTTGCCCAAAGCGAAGTGGCCGTGGCCGGGACCATGGACAGTGACCACGCGGGACTGCATCGGGTCAGACAGTCCGCGGTAGTAGGCGTACGGGGTCTGCGGGTCGCCGGTGGACTGAATCTGCAGCGGCTTGGTAGCCAGCTGCGCGCCGCTGACCTGTACCGGCTTAGTGATTGGTGCGCGGCCACCGCAGCCGACGCCGGAGGCGTACATGGAGTTAAACAGCGTGAAGGGGTCAACGGTGACGTAGTTGGACCACAGGAAGGCTGGGATGGCGGTCGGATCCGTCGGCGCAGTGTTCTCATTGCACATGATGATGTTCTGCATGCTCTGCGTGTTCACTAAGGTCTGCAGCGCAGCTTCCTGGTCCGCTTCGCTAGCCTCCGGTTCGACTGCATTGAAGTCGAGCGGCTCGATGCCCCCGATGTGCTTGGCCATCGCGTCCCAGGCCTCTGGGCGCGGGACAACCTGATCGCGCGTGACCTGGAGGGTGGGGGAGGTGGCTTGGATGCCCTGCGGGTTGGATGCCTTGCCCGCGAGGTGCTCGGCCTGCACGCGCAGCTCGCCCGTGGCGGTCATGATGTTGGCTCCAGGCTGGCCGGCGAATTCCAGTCCCGGCGGGAGATCACCAATCTCGGCGTCCGGCGGCAATACGGTGGGGCGCACGCCAGCCTCGGCAGCGACAATCTGGGACCAGCGCTCGTAAGCCTTCAGCGGAGTCTTGCCCGCGTGGTAAATGTCATCGTTCTTCGCCACGAAGCTAAAGAAGTCATGCAGGGCATTCTCGTAGCCTGCCTGTTGGGAGGCGAAAATCTGGTTCCATGCCATTTGCGGGTTCATGCCGGAATCGAGGACTACCTTGTCCGTGTGCTGCGGGAAGAGCGTGGCATAAGTTGAGCCCAGGAACGTGCCATAGGACAGGCCGACGATGTTGATTGTGTCGTCGCCCAGCGCTTGGCGAACAACCTCCCAGTCACGGGCGGTGTTTTCGGTGGTGATGGAGTCGGTGTAGCCCGGGGTATTCTTCTCGCAATCATCGCGAGTGATAGCGCCCGCCTTGGTCAGGCCGTCGAGCGGATTAGCCGCGGCCTCGCTCATGCTGCAGTTAAGAGGCGCGGATTCCCGCAGGCCGCGGGGCTGCACGCCGATGATGTCGAACTCCTGCTCAATCTCTTTCGGCCATGCGGCGTTGTTGACCCAGGCATAAGCGTCACCGTTCGGGCCGCCCGGGTTGGTGAAGAGGCTTCCCTTGCGCTCGCCCGTAGCCTTGAGACGGATGAAGCCAACCTCAATCGTGCCCTTATCCGGAGCGTCGTAGTAGGTCGGCACGGTTACATGACCACACTCGGCACGCTCTTGGTCAACCCCCTCTGGGCACTCGCCCCAGGTGATAGTGGGTTGGTCAGCGTGGGCAACAGCGGGTGCGGCAACTAGGCCAGCAGCAAGGGCTACAGGGCCTAGAACCGAGCTCAAAACGCGAGAAAAGCGCATAGAACAAGGCTCCTAAACTTTCAGTGGGTAGGTACTCGCCTAATCCTATGCGCCACGAGTGATGTACGTCAGCTCTGTGAGGTTAGAGGTGGGGGTGGCTACCCCCGTCGGCCTCACTACTTAACAATCACCACAATGAGATCGCGCGGACCGTGGACACCCTCCACACGGGTGAGCTCGATATCGGAGGTCGCGGACGGGCCGGAGATCCACGTCGCCGGGCGCTCCGGGTTCATGCGGGAGACAACTTCCGGGATGCCGTAGACAATCTGGTCATCGCGCACGATGCAGATGTGGCGGTCCGGCACGAGGGTCAGGGCACGGCGGCCGCAGACGTCGTTGGACTCGAGGACGATGGTGCCGGTCTGTGCCGAGGTGACGTGGGATTCGGTGAGAACCGCGTCAACGTCGTTGAGATCGCGTGGGTCCTTGGAATTGTCATCCGCGGTTGCGGTGCCCTCAAAACCGTCGAGCATGCTGGTATCGATACCAGGTGCGTAGGTGACGGTGGAGCATCCCCGGTCCTTGAGGATATCCACGATGGTGGAGTTGAGGCCGGCCTCGTCGGTGACGCGAACGTCGGCCTTGTAGTCCTCGAGACGGTCCACCAGCATGTCGCGCAGCTCATCATCGTTGAGCGTGCCCTCACGCTGGTACTCGCGCGGAACTTCGACGTGGTCCGGGAGCCTGGCCTGCTTCTGGGCAGTGGATATGCGCTTCAGAATCTCTTCTTTGGCGGCGCTGTTCTTGATGGTCACTTGATGCCCTCCTTCTTGGCTTGGGCGAGGAGTTCTTTGGCTTCGTCAGACTCAAACCACTGACGGAAGGACTTCTTCGGCGGAACGGCAGTATCGCGGAACTCGGACCAACCGGACATGAACAGCGGCAGGCTATCGATGACACCGTTGAAACCACCGAGTACGCGGCCCAGAGCCACCATACGGGTGACTTGGTTCCACACCTTCGGGTTGCTCCACATTACTTGGGGGACCTTGAAGATCTTCTCCTCAACGGGCGGGGTAGCGTTGGTGACCTTCTGGTGGCGGTTTTCCAAGATGACATCCGAAAGCGGGATGCGCACCGGGCAGACCTCATCGCAACGTCCACAGAGGGAGCAGGCGTACGGCAGGCTTGCCGAAGGATCGTTGTGGTCCTTCATACCGGTGAGCTGCGGGGTGAGGGAGATGCCAATCGGACCCGGGTAGACGGAGCCGTAGGCGTGGCCACCGGCGCGCTCGTAGACCGGGCACACATTCAGGCAGGCAGAGCAGCGGATGCACTTCAGCGCCTGGCTACCCACCGGGGACGACAGGGCAGCGGTGCGGCCGTTGTCGAGCAGAACAATGTGGAAGTTCTGGGGGCCGTCGCCCTCGGTAACACCGGACCACATGGAGGTGTACGGGTTCATGCGCTCAGCAGTGGAGGAGCGCGGCAGCAGCTGCAGGAAGACCTCAAGGTCCTGGAAGGTCGGAACGAGCTTCTCAATGCCCATGACGGTGATGAGGGTCTCGGGCAGGGTCAGGCACATACGGCCGTTGCCCTCGGACTCCACGATGTTGATGGTGCCGGTTTCGGCCACACCGAAGTTCGCGCCGGAGATAGCAACCTTGGCCTTCATGAACTGCTCGCGCAGGAACTGGCGAGAGGCTTCGGCAAGTTCAGCTGGCTCGGCGGTCAGCGTGTCATCGGTGTTCGGCATCTTGTTGACAAAGATGTCACGAATCTCGGCACGGTTGCGGTGGATAGCCGGAACCAGAATGTGGGAGGGCTTGTCCTCACCCAGCTGAACAATGAGCTCTGCCAAGTCGGTCTCACGGGCATTGATGCCGACCTCTTCGAGGTGCTCGTTAAGGGCGATTTCCTGGGTAGCCATGGACTTAATCTTGACTACGTCGGTCTCACCGGTCTCGCGGATGAGGCCTTCAATAATCTCGTTGGCTTCCTTGGCGTCACGTGCCCAGTGGACGATGCCGCCGCGCTTGGTTACCTGCTCTTCAAATTGGAGAAGAAGCTCGCCCATGCGCGCGCCGACGTCCTCCTTGAGGGCGGAGCCAGCGTCACGCAGCTGCTCCCAGTCTGCAGCCTCATCGACGGCGCCTTGACGCTTGGTGCGGATGGAGGTGGTGGCGTGGTGCAGGTTGCGACGCTGGGTGGCGTTGTTCAGGCCTACGTGTGCCAGTGGCACGAAGGCCTTGGAACCGCGCAGGTTGCCGTACCCTTCGGGCGCACGCGGCGGGGTGGTATCGAGGAAGGAAGTCATTAGAGCATCTTCTCCTTAGAGTAGGCCGCGGAGTCCGGGGTCCACGGGTGTTCCTTGGTGGAAGCGAGAATCTCTGCCATGTGAATGGCGCGAACACCTGCACGCTGGCGGGACAGAGCACCGCCGATGTTCATCAGGCAGGAGGAGTCACCACCGGTGACGAACTCGGCTGCGGTTTCGCGGACGTGGCGGGTCTTGTCACCGACCATGGCTGCGGAGACCTCTGCGTTCTTGATGGCAAAAGTACCGCCGAAGCCACAGCACTCTTCCTTGTTAGGAAGTTCAACAAGGTCGATGCCTTCGACTTCCTTGAGCAACTGATAGGGGCGGTCAGCCAGCTTGAGGAAGCGTAGTCCGTGGCAGGAGGGGTGGTAGGTGACACGGTGCGGGAAGAACGCGCCCACGTTGGTCACACCGGCCACGTCAACAAGGAACTCCGGGAGGTCCAGGGTCTTCTCCGAGGCCTTCTTGGCGCCGTCGACGTCGGCGGAAGTGCCGAAACGGTCGGCGATGCGGGTGTGCTGCTCACGGACGGCGCCCACGCACGAACCGGAAGCAGAAACCACGTAATCAATGGATGGGTCTGCAAAGGCATCCGCGTAGGAGCGAATCATTCCCAGAGTTTCCTTCTGGTAGCCAGTGTTGATGTGCATCTGACCGCAGCAGGTCTGCTCTTCGGGGAAGACGACGTCGTAGCCCAGGCGGGACAAGACGAGGGCCGTTGCCTTGTGAGCATCGGGGAACAAAGAGTCTCCGATACACGTGGAAAACAATGCTATTCGCATTAGTGTTGCGCTCCTTATCTGCCCCATGCCTCCCCGCACCCCTGCTGGCAGAGAGAAGAGAGGCGTAGGACATGTGCCTACAGGTATAGCGAGAATTCTACCGTGGAAAAACATTTTTTTCGAGCTGAAAAACTCGCGCTACCTGCCGTTTTATCGCAACATTAATGTTGTGAATTTCTCACGTGCACTGATGATGACGCATCAGCCGCCGCGCCCAGTGAAGTGCGCAGCGGCTGATGAAAAATGTGCGCCCGAATCCGGGGGCATTCTATTGTGTCGTGATGTTTACGGGACCAAGAAGCCGAGAACGTTGGTCATGAGGAAGACGATGACACAGACTACGGCCAGGAAGGCCACGGAGTAGCCCACGACGGCCTTGAAGATGCGGGATTCCTCGCCCTCCATGTTCACTGCGGTGGCAGCGATGGCCAGGGACTGCGGTGAAATCATCTTGCCCACAACACCACCGGCGGTGTTCGCGGCCAGCATAAGATCCGGGTTGACGCCGATGCGGTCGGCGGCGGTGACCTGCAGGTTGGCAAAGAGGGCGTTGGCGGAGGTGTCGGAACCAGTCACCGCAGTACCAATCCAGCCCAGAACCGGGGAGAAGAGCGCGAAGATGCCGCCTACAGAGGCCACGAACTGGCCAATGGAGATGGTTTGGCCGGAGTAGTTCATGGTGTATGCCAGGGCCAGAACCAAAATAATGGTGAGCGCGGAGAACTTCATGCGGTTGATCACCTCGCCGAATTTGGCCACTGGTGCGGAGGCCTCCAGCGTGTAGCGGCCGTTCTCGTTGAAGGCCATGTAGATGATGGCCACGATGATGCCGGAGATGAGCAGCAAGGTGCCCGGGTTGCCCAGCACATTGAACTTGAAGGCGGTGTCCATGGCGTTGCCGTCGGCGTCGATAATCGTGCCGTCGAGAAGCGGCCATGGGATGTTGAGCTGGATGAAGCCGAAGATGGCTGGCCATGCGGTGGCTACGGCGAAGACGGCGGTCACGACGGCGTAGGGCAGCAGGGCCATCCAGATGCGGCGGCCGTTGAGATCGGTGACCTCCTCCTGCGCAGGCAGCTCCATGCGCTCACGCAGGCTGTCGACGCCCTTGGGCTTCCACACGCGCAGGAAGAGGAAGCCGGCGCCTAGGGACACGATGCAGGCTACGACGTTGGTGAGCTGGTAGGCAAAGAAGGTCGCGGTGGCCCACTGCGCGATGGCGAAGGAGACACCGATGACTGCGGCGGCGGGGCCGGCTTCCTTGACGCCACGCATGCCGTCGAGGATGAAGAGGATGAAGAACGGAACAACCGCAGCGATGAGCAGCACCTGCAGGGAGATGAGGCTTGCGATGTCCGCGGTCTGCTCGGCGGTACGGCCGCCGACGGAACCGGCGGTGGTCACGGGGATGCCGACGGCGCCGAAAGCAACCGGAGCGGTATTGGCAATCAGTACGGTGGTCGCAGCCTTGAGGGGCTTCACGCCCAGCGCCAGAATCATGGTGGCGGTAATAGCCACCGGTGCACCGAAGCCGGCGAGGGCCTCCAGCAGGCCGCCGAAGCAGAAAGCAATGAGGATGGCCTGGATACGGATATCGCCATCACCCAAGAGGTCAAAGGTCTTGCGCAGGTCCTCAAAGCGGCCAGAGGATACAGTCACCTCGTAGAACCAGATGGCGGTAATGATGACCCAGACGATGGGGAAGAGTCCGAAGAGTCCGCCGCGTAGTGCAGAGGAGAGCGCCATATCCGTAGGCATTCCCAAGCCGAAGATAGCGATGAGCAAGGCCACGAGGAGGGCTACCGCACCGGAGGTGTGGGCGCGAGCCTTGAGGCCCAAGAGCATGATGAAGAATGCAATGAGCGGCAGGGTAGAGACCGCTGCGGTCGCTCCCACGCTGCCGGCAATGGCATCCGTAGTGATGTTGAAGGTAGACATAAAGCTCAATTCACGGTCTTTCTCGCACACCCGTGGCGCGCCCACAAGAGTTATTGAGCGGTCACAAGGAGACGGTGCGAGACGATGGAACGATACAGTTAGCGTGTTTAGCGTAGAACCTGTCGCCCCGATGTGCTGCATTGTGCACCCGATGGGGGTGAGTGAGCCTCCTAACAGTGGCTGCGGTTGGTCCGGTGCATGCGACCTGATAGTGCCTCCCTGCGGGGATGACGATAGACTCTGGGCCTATGAATCCTGAAGATCTTTCCGCCCTGATCAAAGAGACCGCCGCTGCCGTGCTCACCGAGCACGAGTTGGACGCCTCCGTCCTGCCGGAGACCGTAACCGTAGAGCGCCCGCGCAATCCGGAGCACGGTGATTACGCCACCAATCTGGCCCTCCAGGTGGCCAAGAAAGCCGGCGCTCAGCCGCGCGAGCTGGCGCAGTGGCTTGCCGACGCCCTCTCCGGCAACGACGCCATCGATGAGGCCTCCATTGCCGGCCCAGGCTTCCTCAATATCCGCCTGGCCGCTGCCGCCCAGGGCGCGATTGTCTCTCAGGTACTGGACGCAGGCGAAGCCTTCGGCCGCAACGCCGCTTTTAAAGGCATGAAGATTAATTTGGAGTTCGTTTCTGCGAACCCGACCGGCCCCATCCACCTGGGCGGCACCCGCTGGGCGGCCGTGGGTGATTCCCTCGGCCGCGTCCTGGAGGCCTCCGGCGCCAAAGTTACTCGTGAGTACTACTTCAACGACCACGGCGGTCAGATCGATCGCTTTGCCCGTTCCCTCGTGGCGGCGGCCAAGGGCGAGCCGACTCCGGAGGACGGTTACGGCGGCGATTACATCAAGGACATCGCTCAAGCGGTGGTGGAGAAGAATCCTAACGCCCTTCAGGGCAGCGACGCCGAGGTGCAGGAAAACTTCCGCGCCGACGGCGTGGAGATGATGTTCGCCCAGATCAAGGACTCCCTCCACGAGTTCGGCGTGGACTTTGACGTGTACTTCCACGAGAATTCCCTCTTCGAGTCCGGCGCGGTGGATAAGGCCATTCAGACGCTCAAGGACAACGGCAACCTCTATGAGTCCGAGGGTGCGTGGTGGCTTAAGTCCAGCGAGTACGGCGATGACAAGGACCGTGTCGTTATCAAATCTGATGGTGACGCTGCCTACATCGCCGGCGATATTGCCTACGTGGCGGACAAGTTTGACCGTGGCCATGACCTGGCTATCTACATGTTGGGGGCAGACCACCACGGCTACATTGCCCGCCTGCGCGCGTCGGCCCAGGCGCTGGGGTATGACCCGAAGGCCGTCGAGGTCCTCATTGGTCAGATGGTCAATCTTGTCCGCGATGGTAAGGCAGTCAAGATGTCCAAGCGCGCGGGTACTGTGATTACCTTGGATGACTTGGTGGAGTCCATCGGTGTGGACGGCGCTCGCTACTCGCTCGTGCGTTCCTCGGTAGATTCCAGCCTCGACATTGACCTGGGCCTGTGGGCTTCCCAGTCGGCGGATAACCCGGTGTATTACGTCCAGTACGGCCACGCGCGTATCTGTTCCATCCTGCGCAAGGCTGCAGAGCTCGGACTCGATACGTCCGCGCTGGGCAGCGCCTCCCTCGACCTGCTTACCCACGACAAGGAAGGCGACCTGATCCGCACCCTGGGCGAGTTCCCTGAGGTCGTGGCCACTGCAGCAACCCTGCGCGAGCCGCACCGCATCGCGCGTTATGCCGAGGATTTGGCTGCCGTTTTCCACCGCTTCTATGACCAGTGTCAGGTTCTGCCGAAGGCTGGAGAGGACACCGAGCCGATCCACCGTGCCCGCTTGGCCTTGGCCAGCGCTACCCGCCAAGTCATGGCCAACGCCTTGACTATGGTAGGTGTGAGTGCACCGGAGAAGATGTAAGCATGCCGGACTTTAATTCTCTTCCCTCTCATGTCTGGCCGCGCAATGCCTCGCGCGGGTCTGACGGCGTGGTCTCCATCGCGGGCGTCAAGCTCACCGAACTTGCCGCGGAATACGGCACTCCGCTCTACGTATTCGATGAGCAGGATTTCCGCTCGCGCTGCCGCGATATGGCCAAGGCTTTTGGCGGCCCGGATCATGTGCATTACGCCTCCAAGGCGTTCATCACCAAGCGCATTGTGCGCTGGGTTGATGAGGAAGGTTTGTGCCTCGACGTGGCCTCCCTGAATGAAGCCAAACTGGCGCTGGCTGCTGATTTCCCGCCGGAGCGCATGACCGCGCACGGCAACAACAAGGAGGACGAGTACCTCCAGCTGTGCGTCGACAAGGGCATCGGCCACGTTGTCCTCGACAACGAGGAGGAGTTGTCCCGCCTCAACGGCATCGCCGCGGCCGCAGGCCGCGTGCAGCCGGTGATGATCCGCGTCAAGCCTGGCGTGGATGCCCATACCCACGAGTTCATCGCCACCGCGCACGAGGACCAGAAGTTCGGCATTTCGCTGTCTACGGGTGCTGCTTTCACGGCGGCCCACAAGGTGCTGGAATCCGCAAACCTCAAGCTCGTTGGCCTGCATTGCCATGTCGGCTCCTCAGTCTTCAACGCCGATGGTTTCAAGCTCGCCGCTGAGCGCGTGCTCAGCCTGTACAAGCGCATTCACTCTGAGCTTGGCGTGGCACTTGAGGAACTCGACCTCGGCGGCGGTTTCGGTATCCCGTACATGGAGTATGAGGAAGCACTCGATGTAGCCTCGCTGGCAAAGGATCTGCTGGATGCCGTGGAGCGTACCGCCACCGAACTCGACATCAAGCCTCCCTTCGTGCTCGTCGAGCCTGGGCGTTCCCTCGTCGGCGCGTCCGCAGTCACGCTGTACCGCGTGGGCACGGTCAAGGACGTGGAAACCGGTAAGGCGGATCTGCCCATGCGCCGCTACCTTTCTGTGGACGGCGGCATGTCGGACAACATTCGCCCGGCTCTCTACGGCTCGGACTATGACGTGCGCGTGGTCAACCGCCGCACGCAGGGCGAACCCGTGGACTCGCGCATCGTGGGCTTTCACTGTGAGTCCGGCGATATTCTCGTCGACGAGCGCCGCTTCCCCTCGGACATCACCACGGGGGACATCCTCGCCTTCGCCACCACCGGCGCCTATCAGTACATGATGGCCTCGCGCTACAACGGAGCTCTCCGTCCGGCAGTGGTCTCCGTGCGCGACGGGAAGCACAAGCTCATGTTGCGGCGAGAGACGGTGGAGGACCTGCTGGCGCTGGACGTCGACTAGCGCTGCGGCATCATTTCATTCAGTGAGATGGTGCCGGTCGCAGGGGCACTCTCCAGCACATGCATAGAAATAGACAGCTCGTTCTGTATAGTGATGGGCTGTCACGCAAGAACCACACGCAACTTCAAAAGGGACACCATGACGACGACGAACCGTACCGCCAAGCCCGAGGGCGAGCCCGTAGGAATCGCCCTGCTCGGATTCGGCACCGTAGGCGCCGAGGTTTTCCGCCTCGTGCAGGAAAACGCCAACGCTTTTGCTCACCGCATTGGCGGCCCCGTGGAGATCCGCGGCGTGGCCGTGCACAACAAGGATAAGCTGCGTCCGGGAGTGCCTCAGGAGCTGCTTACCGACGACGCCAAGGCCCTTGTCCTCCGCGATGACATCGACCTTGTTGTCGAGGTCATCGGCGGCATCGACTTCCCGCGCGAGCTCGTGCTCGCCGCACTTAATGCCGGCAAGTCCGTGGTCACCGCCAACAAGGCGCTCGTGGCAGCGCATGCGGATGAGCTGGCGGAGGCCGCCGACCGTGCCGGTGTGGATCTCTACTTCGAGGCTGCGGTGGCCGCCGCCATCCCGGTCGTCGGCATGTTGCGACGCTCCCTGGCGGGTGATCAGGTCCAGCGCATTTCCGGCATCGTCAACGGCACCACTAACTTCATCCTGGATGCGATGGAGTCCACCGGTGCCTCGTATGAAGATGCGCTGGCTGAGGCTACCCGCCTGGGCTATGCAGAGGCTGACCCCACCGCGGACGTGGAGGGCCACGACGCCGCATCCAAGGCCGCCATCTTGGCCTCTCTTGGCTTCTACACGCGCCTGACCTTTGATGATGTCTACTGCGAGGGAATCTCCAAGGTCACCGCAGATGACATCAAGGCTGCCAACCAGGCCGGCTACTCCATTAAACTCCTGGCTATTTGTGAGCGCCTCGTGGACGAGGAGACCGGTAAAGAGTCCGTTAATGCCCGCGTGCATCCGACTCTCGTGCCGAAGGACCACCCGCTGGCGTCGGTCAGCCAGTCCTACAACGCCATCTTCGTTGAGGCAGAGGCTGCTGGTTCCCTTATGTTCTACGGAAACGGCGCCGGTGGTAACCCGACCGCCTCTGCCGTCCTGGGTGACGTCGTCGGCGCCGCCCGCAACATCGTCCACGGCGGCCGTGCTCCAGGGGAGAATACCTACGCTAACCTGCCGATTGCGGAGTTTGGTGAGGTGGAGACCCGCTACCACGTGGACATGGAGGTTGAGGACCGCACTGGTGTGCTGTCCGCCATCGCCGGAGTCTTCGCTCGCCACGGTGTGTCCCTGCGCACCGTGCGCCAGGAAGATGGCGAGTCCTCTGCACGCCTTATCGTGGTCACCCACGCGGCCAAGGAGGCTGTCCTCGAGGACATCGTCGCGGCACTCGGCGAGCTTGAGGAAGTCAAGGCCGTTCACTCCGTTATCCGCCTGGGCGTTTAGGAAACTGACATGAGTATCGATATCGAACTGGGCACCAAAGTCATCGTTCAGGTGCCGGCCTCCTCGGCTAACCTGGGCCCGGGCTACGACACTTTGGGCATTGCGCTGTCTCTCTATGACACCGTTGAGGTCGAAGTCATCCGTTCCGGCCTCGAGGTGGACATCTTCGGTGAAGGCGCCGAAGATTTACCGCGTGACGGTTCACACCTCGTGGTTAAGGCGATCCGTTCGGCCCTCAAGGCCGCGGATGCGGAGGTATCTGGCCTGCGTGTGGTCTGCAACAACAACATCCCGCAATCGCGCGGTCTCGGCTCCTCGGCGTCCGCCGCCGTAGCGGGCGTGGCTGCCGGAAACGGTTTGGCGGGTTCGCCGTTGTCCGAGGAGCAGGTCGTGCAGCTCTCCTCGGCCTTTGAGGGGCACCCCGATAACGCTGCCGCCTCTGTCTTGGGCAATGCTGTGGTCTCATGGACCACGGTGCCTGTTGACGGCCACTCCTTGCCGGAGTACCGCGCGGCGACCCTGGACGTGCACCGGGACATCAAGGCAACGGCTCTTGTTCCGGATTTCCATGCCTCAACCCAGGCCGTGCGCCGCGTCCTGCCGTCCCACGTCACGCACGCAGATGCTGCCTTCAACGTGTCCCGCACCGCGGTCAACGTTGCGGCGCTCACCGCTTATCCGGAGCTGCTCTGGGAAGGCACGCGCGATCGCCTGCACCAGCCTTATCGCGCAGATGTGCTTCCGGTGACCGCTGAGTGGGTCAACCGCTTGCGCAACCGGGGCTTCGCCGCGTATCTCTCCGGTGCCGGTCCTACCGTCATGGTGTTGCACACCGATCCTATTGAGGAGTCCATCCTCGATGAGGCCCGTGCGCAGGGCCTTCGAGTCCTTGAATTGGAGGTCGCCGGACCAGTGAGTGTCGAGCGCGGTTAAAACCTCTCAGCGCGGTGCCGGAGGGCGGCACCGCGTTGTCGTGTGTTAACTCGCGGCCTTGACGTTGACCCGGCAGACCCCATTGCCGGAGTGCGGGATGAGCTTGAGGTTGAGTCGCCCGCCGGCGTCCACGCCGGACTGCTCAAGGTAGCCGTCGTGGATGGCGCAGACGAAGGGGGAGGGGCGGATACCGGCAGTGACGAACGGACAGGCGTGAAGTTCAAGGTCTGTCTCGCCCGTCTGATTAAACTTGTCGATAGACGTCACCGGGTCAAACCCCATATCGCGCATGGTGCGATAGAGCGGGGCAAGAGCATCGGCGCTGTTTACTCCCTTGTCGGTGGTGGACTGTGCCCAGCGGCGACCAATCTCGCGTGCCTGCTCAGAGGCGAAGTCATCGAGCTGGTCTTTATCAGCCAGCATCTCCGCGAGCACGCTGATGAGGGTCACGTATTCCTCGGCTACGGAGCGGTTATCCGGCACGCGCACCTGGAAGATGAGTGAGGGGCGCCCGCGGCCCCGTGCCGGGGCGGTGATGACGCGCACGGCGCCGGCATTGACCAGCTCGTCGAGGTGCCCACGCGCGGTGTTGACGTGCATGCCCATGGCGTCTGCAACGTCAGCTGCTTTCGCCCCTTGTGGATACTCCTGCAGGGCTTTAAGCACCTCGCGCTGCTTGGGCGAGAGACGAAGAGACTCAGGGAAAAGCTCCGTGGAGGAACGGGGAGTGCGCGTAGACATCAGCAGATGGCTCCTTCAGAAGGTTATGAGAAAGATCCTACAACTCGTCCCTGGATTTTCTACAATTTTCACCGACTTTTCGGTGGGGTATTCCCCACGACGTGGGGGGAAGGCCGATCATTAAATACGGGTGTATACAGAAACCGCGCCATGATCGAGATGACAGCGCACCGTTGCTCCCGGCGCTGGGTCCCCCGCAACTGCGCTGACACGCAGACGGTGTGGCCCTGCATCAGCGAGTATGTCGCCGCCGCCTACTGCGGCCACTGCCCGCAAGGAGAGGTCGCCGCCTCTATCCGCGGTGAGCGCGGTGGGTGGGAAGGCTGCCCAGGCGGCCCCTTCATCCACGTGTGGGGCGGGGAGAACAATCTCGCCAGAAGTGAAGGTGCCATCTGTCACCGTTCCCTTAAGGAGGTTGAGTCCCGCAAGCTGGGCAACGAATTCATTGGGAGGCTGGGCGAGCAGATCCCGTGCGGTGCCCTTCGCAGTGATGGATCCGCCTTCCATAACGAGGATGTCGGTGGCCAGGGCGCTGATGTCATGGAGGTTGTGCGTGACGAGCACGGTCGTGCGATCGGGTGCTGCCACGGAGAGGAGGTGGCGCCAGCGCGCGGCTGATTCGACGTCCATGGCCGCGAAGGGTTCGTCGAGTACGAGAACCTCTGGGCGCGCAGCGAGTGCGCGCAGTAGTGCAACTTGGGCTGCCTGACCGCCGGATAGTTCGCGCACGTGATGCAGATTCTCCAGTCCAGCGTGGTCAAGGAGCTCTTCCGTGCGCGCTTCGTCCTTAGTCACCATGGTTAGTGCTTGCCGTACCGTCGCGGTGGGTGGAAGGCCCGGGTTCTGGGTGAGCATGACCACGCGCTGTGCGGAGACCGTGGCGCCGAGCAGGCGGCCGGAGAGAAAGCGCATGAGCGTGGTCTTGCCGGCACCGTTGGGGCCAACCACGGCGGTGATAGCTCCTCCCCGGAAGGTCACATCATGTGGGCCCGCGGAGAGGCTGACTTTTGGAGGGGTCACCGACGGTGCGGTGAGCGCGCGGAGGGCGTCGGTGTTCATGGGGGATAGTGTGCGGGCGGCTGCTGCGCGGTGTCGGTGTAGCAGGGATGGCAGGCCTGCTGCAGCGAGGAGGAGAACTGCCAGCGCGATGAGGATGGCAGAGAGCGCATAGGCGGTATCGGCGCTCACTTCGCGCTCGAGGTAGATGCCGCTGGACATCGTGCGGGTGAGCCCAGGCATTGAGCCGGCAAAGGTGATGGTGGTGCCGAATTCACCGAAGGATCGCGCGCAGGCCAACGCGGCGCCCGTGAGGACTGCTGGGGCAATGGCGGGTGCGGTGATATGACGCAGGATCTCGCCGGGGCGCATGCCCACACCCCGGGCACTCGCGACAACCTCGTGATCGAGCTGTCGGAGCGCAGAGTCCACGGCCACGACCACGAAGGGCACAGTGACGAAGATATGCGCTACCACCACACCCGCAAAGGCGAAGGCCACACGAATCTGAGCAAGCTCGAGCAGGGGACCGAGAAGGCCGCGTCGCCCCACGAGTGCGGTGAGGGCCAAACCGCCCACCACCGGCGGTAGCGCCAGCGGCAGATAGACCACCAGCCGCACCGCGTGTGCGGCGCGCTGCAGTTGCTGTAGCCACAGCGCCAAGCAGGTTCCGAGAATAGTGGAGAGGATCGTGGCGAGCGCGGCGGAGCTCAGCGTGATGCGCAGGAGGTCCTGTGTGGCTGGTGCACGGAGAGTCTCCGGGAGCTGTTCCCAAGGCACGCGCAGCCCCAAGGCCACGATGGGGGCAAAGATATAGACGGCAGCAAGTATGCCGACGGCGACGACCGCCCACGGCACGCGAGGACGTTGTTCGCGGAGATTCAGTGCAGAGTCCATCTATTTAACGGGGGTAAAACCATACTTTCGCCACTCGGCGTCAAAACCATAATCCAGAAGATCCAAGACCGCATGGGCTTCATCTCGACGGGGTGAGGCGGCAACCACGGCGCCGAGGATCTGGTTGGGGAACTTTTCGGCGCCGTCGATATGAATGGTCTCCACATCATCGCTGGAGGTGGCATCAGTGGAGTAGACCAATCCGGCGTCGGCTTCCCCGGAGGCTATCTTGCCGAGGACGTTGGCTACTTGTGATTCGAGAGAGTACGGCGTCACTGTCAGGCCCTTGGCGTCAAGGATCTTCGCAGACAACGCTCCGCACGGTACTTGAGCATCACAAAGGACGAGGCGTGTGGAGGCATCAATGTCCTCGAGGGAGGCCAGCCCCGCGGGATTGCCTTTGGGGACCACCATGACCATCGTGTTGGTGGCCAAGACTTCTGGAGTTTCGACGTCGCCGTGTGACGCGGCACGGTCCATCGTGGCCGCAGAGGCGGTGATGAGGAGGTCGGCGGGGGCGCCGTCGTAAAGCTGCTGGACCAACGCCGAGGAGCCGCCGTTGTTGATGGCCACGTCAATGTCGGTCCGCGCAGCCAAGTCGTCATTGATGAGGCGTGTTGAGGATGCCGCAAACACCGAAAGAGGCCTGTCAGCTGGCTGCGCGGTGCACCCAGTAAGGGCGAGCGTGGCGGCGAGGGCAGGGAGGGCAAGACGGCGCATGCCCACTTACTTTACGCGGTGCGTGTGAACCTAATGTGGACGTCCTCCGGTTCCTTCTTGAGGTACTTCAGCTCGAAGCTTTCCTCGCGCTGCTCAACTTCCTTGAGTAGGGGGAGGGGGTCGTGCGGAGCGATGAGGATCATGGATTCGCCCACGTTGAGCGTGCCCAGCGCTCCGTGGATGGCGCCGTGGCGCACGGCGTGGGGAATCTCAGAGGCGTTGAGGGTGGGGATGTCGGCTCCCTTGGAGGAATCAACAATCGGCAGGTTCATGGTTATGGTCCTTTCCATTGCAGGAAGCGGCATGCGTTGCCGCCCAGGTCACCAATTTACTACGATTAAAGCCGTGAAAAAAGATGTGAACCTGCTTGATGTGTCCCTCGCCGCCCGCCGGCGCTGGCACACCACAGCCTTCGCGCTGGTGGCCTTCTGGATTCTCGCGGGCATCGGACTCACCATCGCTGGTTCCCTGGGTGCCCCTGTGGTGTGGTGGGACCTTATCCACCCCTTCACGATTGGCGCGCTCACCACCGCTATCATGGTCTTTTCCACGCACTTTACCGAGGCACTCACCCGTACCCCGGCGACGAGCTACCACGGCGTCGCCACGCGCGTGGCCGCCATCCAACTGGGGTTGGTGCTCCTCCTCATCGACCGCGCAGGCTATGACTGGGGCGCGCTTGCCGACGCCTCCTCCGCCCTCCTCATCCTCACCCTCACCTGGCATGCGTGGGCGCTGTGGCAAAAGCTACGCGGCTCGCTCTCCGGGTCCTTCGCGCTCACCGTGCCCTTCTATCTGGCCGCGGCGGGCTTCATGGTGAGCGCGATCGTCCTCGTCCTTCTCGCGGCCCATGGCGTGGGCAACTATTCGTTGCTCGTTGCCGCGCACTCGCGCGGCATGGTGTGGGGCTTCGCGTTGTTGACCATCCTGGGCACCGTCGTGACCTTGCTGCCCACTCTGACGCGTACGCCCATTTCATACACCGCACGTTCTCGCTGCACCCGAGCGCTCATCGTGCACTGTGCCGGGCTTACCCTCGCTATGGGGCTAGAGGCCGTCGGGCTGACGCGGGCCGCCGGCGTGGCGCAGCTGTTTGTGGTCGTGGCGGACATTCTCATCATTCATCCGGTGCTGGCTGGTGCACTGGCTGGCACGACGACCACGGCGAGCATGTCCACCATGGCGGGTCTGGTGTGGATGCTGGCCCTGTGCACCGGCGACGCTGTTGCCAGCGGCGTGGGCGCCTATCCGCGCGCGGTCACGCTGTTACTCATGCCGAGCTTTGTCGGCGCAGGGTTGTTGCAGCTGGTCACCGGAGTGCTTCACCATATGCTGCCCATCCTGGCGCGCGCTCGGCGCACCGAGATGGGTGGCTACCTGCGCCTAGGGTTGATCAACGTGGGCGGCCTTTTCTGCCTGCTGGGGATTCCGGCTGTCCACGCTGCCGGGCTTATCATGATGGGGCTAGGCCTTATCGCCGCCGTCGCGGTCCTCGTCTGGGCCGTGGTTTCTACCAAAGGAGAAGTTCATGTCTAGCGTGCCTGCTCAGGCCCCCACCACCAAGAAATGGGCCGCGTGGCTCATCATCATCCTCGCGATCGTGGGCGTGTCCGCGCTGGCGGTGGTCAACTCTACGGTGGGCAGCCGCGGCGGTTCTTCAGCGGCGCCTGCCGACGCCACCACGATCGACGTCTCCGTCGATGGCATGGCCTTCGTCCCCAACTCCGTGGACGTTCCAGCCGGTACCCACCTTTTTGTGAACTTCACAAACACCGGTGACCAAGTCCATGACCTGAAAATCGGTGGGGCGGAGACCAGCCGGGTCGATCCGGGCGATAGCGCCGTGCTGGATGTTGGGGTTGTTACTGAGTCCGTCGAGGGTTACTGCACCATCGCCGGGCACAAGATCCAGGGCATGACCTTCATGGTCAACGTCACCGATGCGCCGGCCACCGGTGAACAGTCCACCGCCGGCCACGACCATGGCGTTGCTGCTTCCGCGAACGTTCCCTCCTTGGCTGAGCGCATGGCCCCACGCGATGACTTTGAGGCCTTCGACCCGGCTCTACAACCTGCGAAAGGTACAGTCCACGAGGAAACGTGGAGCATGACGGAGGAGGAGGTTGAGGTTGCCCCCGGCGTGCGCCAGACGCGCTGGCTGTTTAACGGCCAAGCACCAGGCCCAACGCTGCGCGGACACGTGGGGGATACCTTCCGCATCACCATCGTCAATGAGGGCTCAATGGGGCATTCCGTGGACTTCCACGCCGGTGAGGTCACCCCCACTGAGACGATGAAGACCATACAGCCTGGCGAGTCCCTCACCTATGAGTTCGTGGCCCACCGCGCCGGTGCGTGGATGTATCACTGCTCCACCATGCCAATGAGCCTGCACATTGCCAACGGCATGGCCGGTGCCGTCATCATCGACCCAAAGGGCGAGGATGCGCTGGGTGATGTCGATGCGGAATACCTTCTCACCGGCACTGAAGTCTTCCTTGCAGCCCCCGGAAAGGAGCAGGACGGCGCGGATCCGCAGCGCGTGAGCGATGGTGATTACGAGCTCACCGCCTTCAACTACTACCCGAATCAGTACGACGATGGCCTCGCCCCGCTGCACGCGAAGGTGGGCGATACGGTGCGCATCTGGCTGGTGAACCTAGGTCCTGACCTGCCGCTGAGCTTTCACGTCGTGGGCGAAATCTTCGACACCGTCTACAAGGAAGGCAGCTACCTCATCAAGGGGGCAGAAGAGTCTGGATCTCAGGCGGTGGATCTCTTACCGGCCCAGGGTGGTTTTGTGGAGATGACCTTCAACGAGCCGGGCACCTACTCCTTTGTCAACCACATCATGACGAATGCGGAGAAGGGCCAGCACGGCCAGATTATCGTCGAGTAGTCTGCCGGGCCTTCCTGCGCGCATGCAGCTCATCGACGGTATCGATGTCCCGCACAGAATCATCGCCCTGGACGTGCACTACTGTGCGGGCTTGACGCAGCAGCCGCATGGCAGGCTGGTTGCGTGGATCTCCTAATTCGCTAAGCGCATGCGCTAGCGCTGCGGTGCGCCACAGCGCGCAAAGCGGCTGGATGCGCCCCTCAAGGGTTGCTACGGCTACATCGGCCCCGGAGCAGACGAGAGTGCGTTCAAGCACAGGAAGCATCTGTGGGGAATCGGGGGCGTCAACAGCCAGGATCGCTGTGGTAGTCAAGCCACCTCCATTCAGTGCAGCATGGCCTGCGGCTATGCCCGCCACCGGTCCGCCGAAAAGGGGGCTTTCACACACCTGCGGCATACCCAGGTGGTAGGGCGAGACTACTGAGGCGGGGACGCCGTAGGGCAGCTGGCGAAGAAGACGATCAATGAGCCGCTCGCCACCCAGAGTGACGCTAGCCTTATCGGCACCCCCCATGCGCGTGCCGCGCCCGCCCGCCAGGATGATGACGCCGAGCATTGGCTAGCTCTCCGCGCCGGGCAGCTCGCGGGACCACTCTCCGGAGCGCCCGCCGGATTTCGCGGTAATGCCGCAACGACGGATATAGGCGGAGCGATCGACGCCCTTGACCATGTCAATGAGGGCCAGAGCTGCGACGTTGACGGCGGTGAGCGCCTCCATTTCAACGCCTGTTCGATCCGCCGTGCGGACCGTGGCCTCGATAAAGACGTGGTCCTCGCGCAACTCGATGTCCACGGCGCAGCCATGCACGCCAATGGTGTGGGCCAGCGGCAAAAGATCCGGCACCTTCTTGGCGGCAGCGATGCCCGCCACGCGGGCCACGGCGAGGACATCGCCCTTGGGGACGGTGCCATCGCGCAGAGCGGTGAGAATCTCCGGGGAGCAGGCCACCTCGCCCTGGGCCGTGGCGCTGCGCACCGTGGGGTTCTTCTCGGTGACGTCCACCATGTAGGCAGAGCCGGAGTCATTGAGGTGAGTGAATTTCATAGTGTCAGGGTTCCTTTGAGCAGTAGAGAGTCAGTACGGATAAACGGTGAGCTCGTCACCGGCGGCACGGGGCTCAGTAATGAGCGCGAAGCCTCGCGTGCCGGGCAGCGCGCCGACGTGATGGCTGCGCATCCGCGGGCCCGGCGGCGGGGCGGCAGTCACCGTGCCGTCGAATTCGATCAGGCAGGGCTGGATGAACGGATACTTCGCGCCTGGGAAGTCGGCGCCCGCCACGGCGCGAAGTGCCGGCCGGTCCAGCGGGCCTGCCGGGCGCGGCAGGCCCCGCAAGGAGCGCAGCAACGGGGTGAGATAGAGATGCGCGGACACAAAGGCCGCCACAGGGTTACCCGGCAAGCACACGACGGGCACACCCGCCCACAACGCGTGACCCTGCGGCGCGCCGGGGCGTTGTTCAACGTGACCAAACCAGGCGCAGTCTGCCTGCTGGCTCAGCACAGCGTGCACCACGTCGAAGGCACCGGCGGAAACACCGCCGGTGGTGACGATGAGGTCGCAGCCGCCTTCTGCCTGCACCACAGAGTCGAGAACTCGGCGCAGCTCGCTGGGATCATCGCCGCAGCACAGCCGGGTGATGCTAACAGGCCCCGTGGCAGCGATAAGCGCGTCAAGCATCGGTCCATTGGAATCGGGCAGGAGGCCGCTGAGCAGTTCCTCACCCGTGGCGATAACGGCAACGCGCGGGATGCGGTGCACCTGCGCCGTGCTGATCCCGGCGGAGAGGAGGGTGGCTAACAGGGGAGCGTCGATAAGCGTGGCGGGGCCGGCAATCTCCTGGCCGATAGCAATATGGGAGCCGCGGCGGCGGATGTGGTTTCGGGGCGGTAGGCGGTGGATGGTGACGGCCTCCGGCAGGGGGGCCGGGCCAGCGGACACGTCGGTATCCTCCACGGGGATGACAAGGCCCTTGAAACCATCGGGCACCGCAGCGCCCGTCATGATGCGCACGGCCGTACCGGGCGTGGGGCTGAGCGGGGGAGTGCCGGCGGGGACATCGCCGATGACCTGCAGCGAGCAGGGCGCATCGAGAGGTAGGGTCAGGAAGCCATCCATGGCGGAATTATCCTGGGGTGGCACCGCACTCTGGGCCGTGACAGCCTCGGCAAGGACGAGGCCTGCCTGCACCGCTGCAGTGTCGGCCGGTACGGGGCGGATAAGAGCCTGAAGGCGTGCGAAATAGTCTTCGATGCTCGTTGTCTGCCCAGTCGTTGTCATTGCACCCAATCTAGCCGCCGATGGCGGACATCGGGCGATCGGGCTGGAGGAACCCCTCGTCATTCACACCGTGGCCGGGCAGCTTGCGCCACATCTCACCGGCCCATGCGGCGGCGAGCTCATCATCGCTGGCGCCTTCGCGCATCAAATCGCGCAGAGAGGTCTCTGAATTGCCGAACAAGCAGTTGCGCACCGCGCCATCAGTGGTCAAGCGCGTGCGGTCGCAGGTGCCGCAGAAGGGACGAGTGACCGAGGCAATAACGCCAATGCGCCCCGGTGGCAGGGAGCCATCGCGTGCCTTAACCTCCCACAGGGCAGCGGGTGCGGAGCCGCGGGGCTCCTCGGTAGGGCGCAGCTCTAATCCCTCACGCAGGCGAGCGAGGATATCATCAGCCGTCACCATGCGGGAGCGGTCCCACTCCTCCCGCGGGCCCAGCGGCATCTGCTCAATAAAACGCAGCTGCGCACCACGCTCGAGGCAGAAGCGCGCCAGGGGAAGGATGGCAGACTCATTGACCCCAGGCATGATGACCGCGTTGATCTTCACCGGATCCATCCCAGCCGACAGGGCTGCATCGATAGACCGAACCACATCAGGAAGGCGGTCGCGCCGGGTCAAGCGGGCATACAGCTCGCGGTCGAGGGTATCGAGGGAGATATTCACTCGGTCCAGCCCGGCGCGCTGTAGTCCAGGAAGCCGCTTGTCCAAGCCCAAGCCGTTGGTGGTCAGCGCTGTGGAGGGCGCCACACCTTCGTCGGTGCGTACATCCTTGGTGGCGGCGATGATCTCTTCTAGGGAGTGGCGTAGGAGCGGCTCACCACCGGTGAAGCGCACCTGGCGAATACCGAGCTTTTCCACGCCCAAGCGGATAAGGCGGATCGTTTCCTCATCACGCAACGTCTGCGCGGTGGGCATCCACTCCACGCCGTCCGCCGGCATGCAATACGTGCACCGCAGATTGCAGCGATCCGTGAGAGAGACGCGCAGATCTCGAGCTTGCCGGCCGTACCGGTCCAGGAGTGCGCGCTCACCATGTGCGCCGGGTTGCGGGAGATCGGCGGGATGATCGGCAGAACCCGGGACGCGGGGCAGTGGTAGGGAGATGGAATCGGACATTGCTCGATAGTTTAACCCGAATAAATCCGAATTAATAGAGTGGGGGTTAATCTCTGGCGTCGAGGCGCTGGGATTCGCCCGGGCCCTTCAGACGGATGATGTTGTACTCACCTTCAGCTAGGTGAGCACGCAGGTCCTTCTTATCGAACTTGCCCACGGACGTCTTATCGATGGATTTCACAAAAGTCCAGTACTCCGGCAGCATCCACGAGGGCAGCTCCGAGCGCATGCCGTCGCGCAGGCGCTCGGCAGTCTCAATGGTGGGGGAAATATCTGCTGCCAGCACGGTCACGGCGAGGGGACGCTCGACCCACTGCTTATCGGGGTAGCCAATGACGGCGCACTCAAGCACGTCCGGGTTACTCATGATGAGGTTTTCTAGCTGCACCGAGTAAATCCACTCGCCACCGGAGCGGATGACATCGCGAGCGCGGTCTTCCACGGTGAGGAAGCCCTCCTCGTTGACGAAGCCGACGTCGCCCGTGCGCAGCCAGCCATCGGCGGTAAATTTAGATTCAGCATCCTCGACATCTTTGCCGCGGAACTCGTGAGCGGCCCCTCCGTCTTCCGAGGCGGGCGAGTGGTAGTAGGAGCCGGTCACGAGGTTTCCGCGTACCTGAATCTCGCCGGCGTTGAGGTCGGTGGTGTTGACAACGTGGCCATCGTTGACCACGCGGTACTGCAGTGAGGCGGGGAAGCGTCCTTGGGAGACGCGGTAGGCCCAGCGCGCTTCACCCGAGGCGCCTGAGGGCGGGCGCGCAACGGTACCGACAGTGGTGGTTTCCGCCATTCCCCAGACGTGCACGACATCCACGCCGTAGCGCTCCTCCCACATTTTGATGAGCTGCGGTGGGACGGGGGAGCCGCCCGCGAAAATTTCCGTGAGCGTCATGCGCTCCGGTGGGTGCTTGAGGTAGTGGACGAAGAGCTGAATCCAAATGGTGGGAACGCCATGTGCCACGCGTGGGGATGTGGCGGCAATGACTTTGGCCAGGGTGGCGGGGGACACGTCGGCGTCGGGAAGCACCAGCGGCGTACCCGTCATCCACGCCGCAAAAGGAACACCCCAGCTCAGCACGTGGTAAATGGGAATGCAACACAGGAAAGTCTCACCGTGCGTGACGCACAGCGAATCGGAAGAGCGCAGCTGCATACCCTCGAGATACAGCGCGCGGTGCGAATAAAGCACGCCCTTCGGCGCGCCGGTGGTGCCCGTGGAATAACACAGAGCGGCGGCCGTGTGCTCATCCAGCACGGGCCAGTCATAGACCGTCGAGCGGCCATCGAGCAGCTCCTCGTAGCTGTAGACCTCCACACCCTCCGGCATAGGGGCCGTGAGCTTATCGACGTCCGTGAACACCACTGCACGCACGCACTCCACGCCCTTGAGGACGTTCGCCAGCTGCTGCCCCAAGCGGCCATCGGCGACAATGACCTGGACTTCTGCGTGATTGACGATGTGCCGGATTTGGTCATTCATCAGCTGCTTGTTGAGCGGGGTAAATACCGCGCCCTTGCACGCAGTGCCGAAGAGAACCTCGAGGTGTTCTGCGCAGTTCCACATGAGGGTTCCCACGCGTTCATCCCCGGTGACTCCCAATGTGTCATGCAACGCATGAGCGAAGGCTGCGGCGCGCGCGCCGATATCCGCGAAGGTGGTTTCCTCCCTCTCATTGCCCGGATCGGCACTGTGCCAGGTGATGACTTGGGTCTGGCTGTGAACGGAGGAACCGTACTCCAGGATGCGGGTCAGGGACAGGGGGATATCCTGCATTGTGGAGAGCATGGCCACTACTTTAGCCGTGTCAGTGTGATCGCGGTCGATGGATGCGGTATAGTTGCTTGCGACTGGCGGGGAGGCCTTCCCCGCACCTTCCGAGCATCCTCCACGGTACGCACGCGGTGTCGGCGCGCGGCGGTGAAGGGGAGTAGAGATACGCTCGCAGTCGCCTCTTATAACATCTCCCATCAGTGACCCACGGCTGTGTAATCTTTTCCGCGCCGCGGGGGCTTCTTTACAGGGAGAGCCACACATACCCACCGCCCACGGGGATCGCGGTCGCGTGAACTCGCTGGCGGCGGTGGACCAGATTAATTACACATTGGCTTCCAACGCCCCACGTGGGCTGTCCCGCACACGGTGCGGCCCAGTCATGATGGCGCCCGTTGGTGAAGCGACGAAAGGATATCCGTGAGCGATACGGACAAGACCGCAGCACAGGATCTCGCATCCCTGAAGCTGCCGGAACTGCGCAAGCTTGCCGCGGAGCGCGGGCTCCGCGGCGTCTCCGGACTGCGCAAGGGGGACCTCATTACCGCCCTAACCACCGGCCACGTTCCCCCGCGCGCTGCCAAGGCCGCGAAGGCTGCCGACGGCGCCTCGGCCGATGCCCCGAAGGCAGAGGAGAAGGACACTAAGCAGCGCCGTGCGGCCCGCAAGGCCTCACGCCCGGCAGGCTCCGCCGATGACCAGCAGGCCGCCAAGGGTCACGGCTCAGACAAGGATCACGGCTCAGAGAAAAACTCTGAGCAGGGTTCTGAGAACAAGGGCGACAAGAACGATTCCAAGCACGACGGGGGCACTGACGAGCAGCGCTATGAGTCGCGTTCGCAGGCCCGCCGCGCTCGCCGCAACCGTGCCCGCCGCCAAGAGCGCGAGGCCCGCGAAGAGAACAACGGTGGCCAGAACAACGGTGGCCAGAACAACAACTCCGGCGGCGACAACTCTGGGGACACCGAGTCTGGTCATGACAACTCTGGTAACCAGGGCGGCAACAACAATGACGGCGGCCAGGGCACATCGGATGACAACCACGGCCGCAACAACGGCCAGAACAACGGTGGTGGCAACAACCGCCGTGATAACCACAACCGCCACGACGACAACAACGGTGGCGGCGGACGTCGCAACCGCCGCAACCGCCGCAACCGCCGCGGCCGTGACCGCGATGGCGGCAATGGTGGCAATGACCTGCAGATTCGTGAAGGCGATGAGGTCCAGGCAGTTGGCGGCATCCTCGAGGTCGTGGACAACAACGTGGCCTTCCTGCGCACCACGGGCTACCGTGCCGCAAGCTCCGATGTCTTCGTCAACAACAACCTTGTCCGTCGCCTGGGCTTGCGCTCCGGCGACGCCGTGACCGGCCAGGTCAAGGTGTCTGGCCCGACGCACACGCACGGCAACGGCCGCAACCGCCGCAAGTACAACCAGCTGGTCCAGGTCGACACGGTTAACGGCCTCGAGCCGTCAACCGCTAAGGAGCGTCCGGAGTTCTCCAAGCTCACCCCGCTGTATCCGAACCAGCGCCTGCGCCTGGAGACGGATCCAAAGATCCTCACCACCCGCGTTATCGACCTCATCATGCCGATTGGTAAGGGCCAGCGCGCGCTCATCGTCTCCCCGCCGAAGGCCGGTAAGACGACGATCCTGCAGAACATTGCCAACGCAATTGCGGCCAACAACCCGGAGTGCTACCTCATGGTTGTCCTCGTCGACGAGCGCCCTGAGGAAGTCACCGACATGCAGCGCAGCGTCAAGGGCGAGGTTATCGCCTCCACCTTCGACCGCCCGCCGTCAGAGCACACCTCCGTGGCGGAGCTGGCCATCGAGCGCGCTAAGCGCCTAGTGGAGCAGGGCAAGGACGTTGTCGTCCTGCTGGACTCCATTACCCGCCTTGGCCGTGCCTACAACAATTCCTCCCCGGCATCCGGCCGCATCCTCTCCGGTGGTGTGGACTCCAATGCCCTCTACCCGCCGAAGCGTTTCCTCGGTGCTGCCCGCAACATTGAGAATGGTGGTTCGCTGACCATCATCGCCACCGCGATGGTGGAGACCGGCTCCACTGGTGACACCGTCATCTTCGAGGAGTTCAAGGGCACCGGCAACGCCGAACTCAAGCTCGACCGTGCCATCTCTGAGCGCCGCATCTTCCCAGCTGTGGACGTTAACCCGTCCGGCACCCGCAAGGACGAGCTCCTGTTGGTTCCGGAAGAGGCGCGCATCATGACCAAGCTGCGCCGTATCCTTTCCGGCCTGGATTCCTTTGCCGCTATCGACCTGCTCATCAAGCAGCTCAAGAAGACCCGCTCCAACGGCGAATTCCTCATGCAGGTGGCCTCCTCTGCGCCCATGGCGGCAGATACCGATGAGGAGGACTACAAGTAATGTCGAATCAGGTTTCCCTCGTTGACGATATTGTCTCCGAGTACCAGGGCATCGAGATGCAGATGGCTGATCCGGAGGTAGCCGGTGATCAGTCTCAGTTCCGCAAGCTGTCCAAGCGTTATGCCGAGCTGCGCCCGATCGTCGCTGTGAATGATGAGCTGGTCCAGGCTCGCCAGGATCTGGCCGACGCCAAAGAGATGGCCTACGAAGACCACGAGTTCCAGCCCGAGGTTGACCGCCTCGAGCCACTCGTCGTCGAGCTGGAGGAGAAGCTCGCTGACCTGCTCGCTCCGCGCGATGAGCAGGACTCCGAAGACATCATCATGGAGATCAAGGCCGGCGCTGGTGGCGAAGAGGCAGCTCTCTTTGCCGGAGACCTTGCCCGCATGTACGAGCGTTTCGCGGACAAGGCTGGCTTCCAGTGGGAGGTTTTGGGCCTCAACGAGTCCGATCTCGGCGGTGTCAAGGACATGTCCATCTCCTTCAAGTCCAAGACCCCATCCCGCGACGGCGCGTGGAGCGTGTTCAAGTTCGAGGGCGGAGTGCACCGCGTGCAGCGCGTTCCGGTGACCGAATCCCAGGGGCGCATCCAGACCTCGGCTGCCGGTGTGTTGGTTTACCCGGAACCAGAAGAGGTCGAAGCCGTCAACATCGATGACAAGGACATCCGCGTTGACGTCTACCGTTCCTCTGGTAAGGGCGGCCAGGGTGTGAACACCACCGACTCCGCGGTGCGTATTACTCACCTGCCGACCGGCCTGGTGGTGACCTGTCAGAAGGAGCGTTCCCAGATCCAGAACAAGGCGCGTGCCCTGCAGGTGCTGCAAGCTCGCCTGGACCAGATGGAGCGCGAGGCCCGCGAGGCGGAGGCCGGTGAGCAGCGCGCCTCCCAGGTACGCACGATGGACCGCTCGGAGCGCATCCGCACCTACAACTGGCCGGAGAACCGTATTACTGACCACCGCATTGGCTACAAGGCCAACAACCTTGACTCGGTGCTCAACGGTGATATGCAGGAGCTCATCGAGGCCCTGCAGGCCCAAGAGCGCGCCGAGCGCCTTGAGGCGGATGGCTAAAAACGGTGAAGTTTCACACCTATCAGGAGGCGCTTCGCGATGCCGCGGGGCGCCTTCGCGCCGCCGGGGTCCCCTCACCCGAGTGGGATGCCCGCGTGCTTGCGGCCCATCTCATCCACTGCGGCCACATGGACATCCCGCTAAGCCACGAGCCAATGCCGGGCTTTGACGTGGCATACGGGGCGTTGGTGGGGCGTCGAGAAGCACGCGAGCCCCTCCAACACATCCTGGGCACGGCCTGGTTTGGCCCCCTCGAGCTCGACGTCGGCCCCGGCGTGTTCATCCCGCGACCGGAGACGGAGGTGCTCGCCGAGTGGGGAGTTAGAGCCTTGAAGGAATCTATCCTGGGCCAGGAGTCTCCGTGCGTCGTGGATCTCTGCACCGGGTCGGGGGCGCTGGCTCTCTACATTGCACACTTTGTGCCGCAGGCGCAGGTGTGGGCCGTGGAGCTTTCCGACGCCGCCCTGGCCTATACCCAGCGCAATGCCCGCAACACCGCAGGGGACGCCAGCGGTCACGTACACCTGGTCAAGGGCGATGTGACGGACTCTCACGTGCTCGCCGAACTCGACGGCACCGTGGACCTGGTGCTCACGAACCCACCCTACGTGCCGGAAAATCCGTTCCTAGACCCAGAGGTCTACCACGACCCACACGAGGCCGTCTTTGGTGGAGCCGATGGGATGGAGACAATCACCGCTATGATCCCCACGATTGCACGGCTGCTTCGCCCGGGCGGACGAGTGGGTATCGAGCACGACGATGAGACCTCCGAAAAAGTGCAGGATGCTCTGCTCAGCTACGGTGGCTTCGACCAGGTGGACGTCTTACATGACCTCACCGGGACCGCGCGATTTGTGACGGCGGTGCGGGGAGTACAGTAAATTGGTCAAGGATTGGCCAACTAGCCGACGCCGCGCGACCGCGGCATGAAGGAGAGACCGATGCAGGGGCAGATTTTCAACTGCGCGGATGCTGCTGAGCGCGAGGAAGGCATGGACCTGGCGGTCAAGGCCGCCAAATCCGGCCGCCTCGTCGTTATGCCTACCGATACCCTCTATGGTCTGGGCTGCGATGCCTTTGACAACGACGCCGTGGCGAGCCTTCTTGCCACTAAACACCGTGGCCCCGACATGCCGGTGCCGGTCCTCGTGGGCTCGTGGGACACCGTCAAGGGATTGGTGGCCCGCCTGGATGACACCGCACAGAATCTCATTGAGGCCTTCTGGCCCGGCGGGCTGTCCATCGTCGTCCCGCAGGCGCCGTCCTTGCCATGGAATCTGGGAGATACCCGGGGCACGGTGATGCTCCGCATGCCTCTTCACCCCATCGCGATTGAATTGCTGCGCGAGGTCGGACCAATGGCCGTGTCCTCCGCAAACATTTCCGGCCACCAGCCTCCGACAACTGCCATTGCTGCCAAACAGCAATTGGGTAAGGCAGTCACCGTGTATTTGGATGGTGGGGAAGCAGAGGTAGGAAAACCCTCGACGATTATTGATCTATCCGGCGAACACCCTTACCTGTTGCGTGAGGGCGCTTTGAGTGCCGAAGAAATAGCTGAGGTCATCGGCGTGAGCGCGGATTCCCTGCGCACGCGCCCGAGTGCTACTAACTAAGGAGCCCTTCACCGTGGCTGGAACTGGCGTGCCGCTGCGCGAATTGGCCTTGGTCATTTTCGTTGCAGCAGCATTTACGTATCTCACCACCGGATTAGTGCGCACTTTTCTTGTGCGTACCGGCCGGGTGGCAGAGATTCGCCTGCGCGATAGTCACTCACAGCCCACCCCGCAGTTGGGCGGTGTGGCCATGTTTACCGGTTTCGCTGCGGCGGTGTATCTCGCCGGCCAGCTTCCAGCCTTGACCCGCGGCTTCATGCCCGTCACCCCGGAGATGAATGCGGCGCTGTGGTCGGCGGCAGCCATCGTCCTCGTGGGAGTGGTGGATGACCTCATAGAGCTCAGTGCCCTTGTGAAGCTCATCGGGCAGCTTGTTTCGGCAGCCCTCATGAGCGGCTTAGGTCTGACGTGGACGCTGCTCTTTTTGCCTTTCGGCGATGGAACGACGGTGATTCTAGACCAAGTCCAGGCCACCCTCTTGACAACTTTCTTTACGGTTCTGCTTATTAACGCCATCAATTTCGTCGATGGTCTCGATGGATTAGCTGCGGGTCTGGGCATGATCGCTGGCGGCGCCATCCTTATTTTCTCCCTCACGGTGCTCCATGACCAGGGCGGGGCTGTCTCAGCGTATCCGCCGGCGATTATTGCGGCTGCTCTTGTGGGCATGTGTGCGGGTTTCCTGCCTCATAATTTCGAACCTTCGCGCATCTTTATGGGTGATAGTGGAGCGATGCTGATTGGATTGTTGCTTGCGGCGGCCTCGACCTCGGCTTCAGGCAAAATCAACATGTCGCTTTATGGCACGGTAGACATGGTTGCGCTCATGTCCCCGGTTATCGTGGTCATTGCCGCGGTCTTCGTTCCAGTCTTGGACCTTGTCTGGGCGGTTATTCGCCGCGTCTCACAGGGGCGATCGCCGTTTGCGGCCGACAAGGCCCACATCCACCACCGTCTCCTGTCCTTGGGTCACACGCATCGCCGAACGGTGCTCGTGTTGTACTTATGGGTCTCTGCAGTAGCCTTTGGTGCCGTGTCTTTCTCCATCGTGCCGGCGCCTGTCGCAGTGGTTCTTGCCGTCCTCGCACTCGTCGTAGCCTTCGGCGTCACGCTTATCCCGCTGCGCCAGGGCAAGATTGGCCGCGCGCCGCGACCCACCAGTGTGGTGCTAGAATCTGATCCCTCCTGAGGTAGGGTATGGGGCTGTGACTGAATCAACGACTCCTGAAGAGCCGTCGCCTTATGACGATCACCGCCGCCCACTCAAGCGTGCTTTGCGCCTTGGCGCGATGGGCCTGGTCGTGGTGACTATCGCCTCCCTCGCCATCTGGGGCGGTGTCCGCGGAACGCCTGGTCTGCTGGGTGTGCTCGTTGGCGCAGCCATTGGCGGAGGCTTCGTTCTGTTTACGGCGGCTTCAGTGCTCCTGACCGCACGCACAACGCCATCGACGACTATGGCCGTTGTCTTGGGCGGCTGGCTGCTCAAGGTCGTCATTCTTATCATGGTCCTTTTGCTCATCAAGGACCTGGAGTTCTATGACACTATGGCGCTCTTCGTCACCGTCATCTGTGCGCTGGCGGTTACGCTCGGCACAGAGGTCTGGGGCGTGGTGACATCCAACGTGACATACGTCTCCTAGCATGTGAGGCGTCCGCTGACTATATGCACTGCCACCCTTACTGGTTGCCCCAGTAGGGTGGCTTTTTCGTGTCGTGTGGTGACAATGTCGGTGCCCGTAGTTACCCCCGTCAAGGTGGGCAAATCATGGCGTGTGACCAAGTCCACTCGCAGGGGTTTCGGCAGAATGTGGGCGTTTTAGGTCTATCCACGGGGGAGGGGTAGCCCATCGGCTACGGCACGGTGCCCCCACGTGCGAAAACTTGTCATCAAACTGATACCATTCACTTCGGGTTACCGCGGGTTGGCGTCATGCCGGCCCGATACAGTGCGGTTTATCCTTGTCTTGCTTACGCTGATGTGCGACGGAGTCCGTGAGCAAGGCAAAGAGCTGAAGACGTCCATCGCACCACATAGCCTTCGACAAGCTGTGTGGCCCGAACACGGGAGAGAACGCTGAGCGTTACAACATTGGCCATGAAGGGTGAATTTCACGCACCCGAACTGGATCCAGAATTTTTCCCGGGGCACGTAACCGATGACGGTGAAGTCGTCGACCTTTTGTTCGCTGACTTTGCCAACGGTTGGTTCGCTTTGGATCGCATCATGCTGGTTCGCCTGTTCATGGCGGCCATTTTGGTGCTCCTTTTTGTTGTCGCCTTCCGGAACCCCAAGTTGGTTCCTAAAGGATTGCAGAACGTGGGCGAGCACGCGATTGACTTCGTGCGAATTCACATCGCAGAAGACATTTTGGGCAAGAAGGAAGGACGCCGTTTCCTTCCGATTCTGGCCTCTATCTTCTTCGGCGTTTTGTTCTGGAACGTAGCAACTATTGTTCCGGCCCTGAACATCTCTCCGAACGCCCGTATTGGTATGCCGATCGTGTTGGCAGTCGTGGCGTACATCGCCATGATTTACGCCGGTGCGAAGCGTTTCGGTTTCGGCAAGTTCATCAAGTCGTCGGTGGTTATTCCTAACCTGCCGCCGCTGCTGCACGTTCTTGTTGTGCCGATTGAGGCATTCTCTACGTTCGTCATGCGTCCAGTCACGCTGGCACTTCGTCTTATGGCGAACTTCCTGGCTGGCCACCTCATTTTGGTCCTGTTGTACTCGGCAACGAACTTCTTCTTCTTCCAGTTCAACGCCTGGACTGCAGTGAGTGGCCTCACGCTGGTCGCAGCGGTTCTGTTCACGATTTACGAGATTATCGTCATCTTCCTGCAGGCATACATCTTTGCTCTGCTGACGGCGGTATACATCGAACTGTCGTTGCATGCAGACTCGCACTAACAACAACGCGAACCTCGCGGTTAACTAAATATCCCCAGAAACCAACATCACTGCGCCCGCGGAACACACTGCGGGAGAAACTTTGAAAGGGAACGACTTTCATCATGAACGAAATCATTCTTGCTCAGGACGCTGCTGAGTCCACCCTCAAGGGCCTCGGCGCCATCGGCTACGGCATCGCCACCATCGGCCCGGGCTTGGGCATCGGTATCCTCGTCGGCAAGACCGTCGAGGGCATGGCTCGCCAGCCAGAGATGGCTGGTCAGCTGCGTACCACCATGTTCCTGGGTATCGCCTTCGTTGAGGCCCTGGCCCTCATCGGCCTCGTTGCAGGCTTCCTGTTCTAAAGAGCGCTTTACACAAGTAAATCGAACTTTAAGAACGGAGCCCCATGAACAACGTCATTTACTACCTTGCAGCAGAAGGAAGTGAGCACCTGCCGCTAGAAAGCGGTAACTCCATCCTTTTGCCCAAGATGTACGACTTGGTCTGGTCCCTCATTCCGTTCGCCATCATCCTGCTGCTTTTCTGGAAGTTTGTCCTTCCGGCATACAGCAAGATGCTGCAGGAGCGTGAAGACCGGATCGAGGGTGGCCTGAAGCGTGCGGAGGCTCAGCAGGCCGAAGCTAAGGCCGCTTTGGAAAAGTACAATGCTCAGCTCGCTGATGCCCGAGCCGAGGCTGCAGAAATCCGCGAGCAGGCGCGCGAGCGCGGCAAGCTGATTGAGGCCGAGGCCAAGGAAGCTGCAGAGGAAGAGTCTCGTCGCATCCTGACCGCCGGTGAGAAGCAGCTTGAAGCTTCTCGCGCACAGGTCGTGTCTGAGCTGCGTTCCGACATCGGACAGAACTCCATCAACCTGGCAGAGAAGCTTCTCGGTGGCGAACTTTCCGACGCCACGAAGCAGTCCTCCACCATTGATAGCTTCCTGTCCGAGCTCGACACTGTGGCACCGGCCGGAAAGTAGGCAACGATGAAGGCAGCTAGCCGCGAAGCACTCGCTACCGTCGAGTCCAAGCTGGACGGATTTCTGTCCGGCGACAACTCGGTAGCTACTGCTACCCAGGCAGGCCAGGACCTCTTCGAGGTTGTCCGCGTCCTCGATGGCGACCGCGAACTGCGTGTTGCCCTGACCGATGATGCAGCAACTTCCGAGGACCGTAAGACCCTGGTCCAGAAGCTTTTCGGCGGCAAGATTTCCCCGGTAGCACAGCAGGTGCTCGAGGAAGCCGCCGCTGCACAGTGGTCCACGCCGCGTGATATTGCCCGTGGCCTCATCAAGCTTGGCCGTCGCGCACTCCTGCGTGGCGCTGAGTCTGAGGGCAAACTGGGCCAGGTTGAAGACGAGCTCTTCTCCCTGTCACGCGTGCTTGACCGCGAAGGCGAACTGACCCAGCTGCTTTCAGACCGTACTGCGACGTCCGACCGCAAGGTTGGACTGCTGGCAAGCGTGCTCTACGGCAAGGTCACCATGGTCACTGAAGCGCTCGCGCTGCAGGCCATTGGCCGCCCGGAGCAGAACCCGATTGATGATCTCGCCGGTCTGGCGGACACTGCAGCTGAGCTGCAGGGCCGCTCTATCGCGCGCGTCACCACTGCGGGTGAGCTGAACGATAGCCAGCGGGCAGCACTCGCTGAAAAGCTGGGCAAAATTTATGGTCGTGCGATGTCCATCCACTCTGAGGTTGACACCAGCCTCCTCGGTGGCATGACCATCCGCGTCGGCGACGAAGTTATTGATGGCTCGACGGCAGGCAAGATTGCTCGCCTTCGCGCCGCGATGGCATAAGCCGAAACGACAGAAACGATTAAGTAATTGCTGGAAGATACTACCGAGAGCAGGAAGAACATGGCGGAGCTGACGATCTCCTCCGACGAGATCCGTAGCGCGATTGCGAACTACACCTCGAGCTACTCCGCGGAGGCCTCCCGTGAGGAGGTCGGCGTGGTCATTTCGGCAGCTGACGGTATTGCGCAGGTTTCGGGCCTGCCGTCCGTCATGGCGAATGAGCTGCTCGAGTTCCCGGGCGGCGTTATTGGCGTCGCACAGAACCTTGACACCAACTCCATCGGTGTCGTGGTCTTGGGCAACTTCGAGTCGCTTAAAGAAGGCGACGAGGTCAAGAGGACCGGCGAAGTCCTCTCCATCCCTGTGGGCGAGGACTTCCTCGGCCGCGTAATTAACCCCTTGGGCCAGCCGATTGACGGCCTGGGCCCGATCACCGCTGAAGAGGACCGCGTCCTCGAGCTGCAGGCACCGTCCGTGCTGCAGCGTCAGCCGGTGGAAGAGCCGATGCAGACCGGCATCAAGGCAATTGACGCCATGACCCCGATTGGTCGTGGTCAGCGTCAGTTGATCATTGGTGACCGTAAGACGGGTAAGACCGCCGTTTGTATCGACACCATCCTGAACCAGAAGGCTAACTGGGAGTCTGGCGACAAGAACAAGCAGGTTCGCTGCATCTACGTCGCCATCGGCCAGAAGGGCTCCACCATTGCTGGTGTGCGCCGCACCCTTGAGGAGCATGGCGCCCTAGATTACACCACCATCGTGGCAGCCCCGGCATCCGACGCCGCTGGCTTCAAGTGGCTGGCACCGTTCTCCGGTGCCGCCCTGGGTCAGCACTGGATGTACCAGGGCAACCACGTTCTGATCATTTACGATGATCTGACCAAGCAGGCAGAAGCCTACCGTGCGATTTCCCTTCTGCTGCGCCGCCCGCCGGGCCGAGAGGCATACCCGGGTGACGTCTTCTACCTCCACTCCCGTCTGCTGGAGCGTGCTGCAAAGCTCTCCGATGACATGGGTGCAGGTTCGATGACCGCACTGCCAATCATTGAGACCAAGGCGAACGACGTCTCCGCCTTCATTCCGACCAACGTTATTTCCATTACCGACGGCCAGGTCTTCCTGGAGTCCGACCTGTTCAACCAGGGCGTCCGTCCGGCAATTAACGTCGGTGTGTCGGTTTCCCGTGTTGGTGGTGCCGCACAGACCAAGGGTATGAAGAAGGTTGCCGGTAACCTCCGTCTGGAGCTGGCCGCCTACCGTGACCTGCAGGCCTTCGCTGCCTTCGCGTCCGACCTTGACTCTGCCTCCAAGGCTCAGCTGGAGCGCGGTGAGCGCCTCGTTGAGCTGCTGAAGCAGTCCGAGTCCTCTCCGCAGCCTGTCGAGTACCAGATGGTGTCCATCTTCCTCGCAGACCAGGGCATCTTCGACGTCGTTCCCGTCGAGGACGTACGCCGCTTCGAGAAGGAGCTGCACGATCACCTCAACTCTGCAACCCCGCAGGTGTTCGAGCAGATCCAGGGTGGCACCGCTCTGACCGACGAGTCCAAGGATGCACTTGTTGCAGCAGCCAAGGACTTCACCCCGTCCTTCCGCACCACCGAGGGCCACAACCTCGGCTCCGAGGCGCCGGTTGACCCGCTCGCCGCTGAGGACGTCAAGAAGACCGAGCTCAACGTCTCCCGCAAGACGGCCAAATAGAGTCCGCACACTCTACGAATTAACCGTCTAGAAAAAGAAGGGAGGAGCGAAAACCATGGCTAATCTTCGTGAACTGCGTGACCGCATCAGGTCCGTCAATTCCACCAAGAAGATCACCAAGGCACAGGAGCTCATTGCTACCTCGCGCATTACCAAGGCTCAGGCCAGGGTCGAGGCGTCCCAGCCATATGCGCGCGAGCTGTCCAACGTGTTGAATAAGCTTGCCGCGCATACGTCCCTGGATCACCCCATGCTCCGTGAACGTGAAGATGGCAAGGTTGCCGCTATTCTCGTGGTCTCGTCTGACCGCGGTATGTGCGGCGGCTACAACAACAACATCTTCAAGAAGGCGGCCGAGCTCGAAGCCCTGCTCAAGAGCGAAGGTTTCGAGACCGTCCGTTACGTCACGGGTAACAAAGGTGTTGGCTTCTACAAGTTCCGTGAAGCTGAGGTCGCAGGCAGCTGGACCGGATTCTCGCAGGATCCGACCTGGGAGTCGACGCACAACGTGCGCCGCCACATCATCGACGGCTTCATCGCCGGTTCGAAGGGCCAGGCCAAGACCCGCGAGGGCATCAACCTCGAAGGTGAGACCGTTCGCGGTTTCGACCAGGTGCACGTTGTGTACACCGAGTTCGAGTCCATGCTGACCCAGACGGCGCGTGTGCAGCAGCTGCTGCCGGTGGTACCGGTTATTGAGGAAGAGGACTACAACATGGGTGAGTCCGCGCTTTCCGACGCCGAACCGAACAATCAGATCAACCCTGATTACGAGTTCGAGCCGGATGCGGACACCCTCATGGACGCACTGCTTCCGCAGTACGTGTCCCGCCTCCTGTTTGCGATGTTCTTGGAGTCCTCGGCCTCCGAGTCCGCCGCACGCCGTACCGCAATGAAGTCTGCAACTGACAACGCGACCGAGCTGGTCAAGGACCTCTCCCGCGTGGCCAACCAGGCACGTCAGGCGCAGATTACCCAAGAAATCACAGAGATCGTCGGTGGCGCTGGGGCGCTCGCCGAAAGCGCAGAAAGTGACTAGATTATGACTACAGCTCTGCAAGAGCAGAACACACAGTCGTCGGCTACCGCCGGCCGTGTGGTGCGTGTCATCGGTCCGGTCGTCGACGTGGAGTTTCCGCGTGGCGGGCTGCCGGCACTGTACAACGCACTGACCGTCGAGGTGACCCTCGAGGCTGTTGCAAAGACCGTCACCCTTGAGGTCGCTCAGCACCTCGGTGACAACCTCGTCCGTGCCGTGTCCATGGCTCCGACCGACGGCCTCGTCCGCGGTGCAGCCGTGACCGACACCGGCAAGCCGATTTCCGTCCCCGTGGGTGATGTGGTCAAGGGCCACGTCTTCAACGCCCTCGGTGACTGCCTCGACCAGCCGGGTCTGGGCCGCGATGGCGAGCAGTGGGGCATCCACCGCGAGCCTCCGGCATTCGACCAGCTGGAGGGCAAGACCGAGATCCTCGAGACCGGTATTAAGGTCATCGACCTTCTCACCCCGTACGTCAAGGGTGGCAAGATTGGCCTCTTCGGTGGTGCAGGTGTGGGTAAGACCGTTCTTATCCAGGAGATGATTACTCGTATTGCACGCGAGTTCTCCGGTACCTCTGTCTTCGCCGGCGTCGGCGAGCGCACCCGTGAGGGCACCGACCTCTTCCTCGAGATGGAAGAGATGGGCGTTCTCCAGGACACCGCCCTTGTGTTCGGCCAGATGGATGAGCCGCCGGGAGTTCGTATGCGCGTGGCTCTGTCCGGCCTGACCATGGCGGAGTACTTCCGCGATGTTCAGAACCAGGACGTGCTGCTGTTCATCGACAACATCTTCCGCTTCACCCAGGCAGGTTCTGAGGTTTCGACCCTTCTGGGCCGTATGCCTTCTGCTGTGGGTTACCAGCCGACTCTGGCTGATGAGATGGGTGTTCTGCAGGAGCGTATTACCTCCACCAAGGGTAAGTCCATTACCTCCCTGCAGGCCGTCTACGTGCCGGCCGATGACTACACCGACCCGGCTCCGGCCACCACCTTCGCCCACCTCGATGCCACCACCGAGCTGGACCGTTCCATTGCGTCGAAGGGTATTTACCCGGCAGTGAACCCGCTGACCTCTACCTCTCGTATTTTGGAGCCGGCCATCGTGGGCGAGCGCCACTACGAGGTGGCACAGCGTGTCATCGGTATTCTGCAGAAGAACAAGGAACTCCAGGACATCATCGCCATCCTTGGTATGGACGAGCTGTCCGAGGAGGACAAGGTCACCGTTCAGCGTGCACGTCGTATCGAGCGCTTCCTGGGCCAGAACTTCTTCGTCGCAGAGAAGTTCACCGGCCTGCCGGGCTCCTACGTGCCGCTGGCTGACACCATCGACGCCTTCGAGCGCATCTGCAACGGCGAATTCGACCACTACCCAGAGCAGGCCTTCAACGGCCTGGGTGGCTTGGACGACGTCGAAGCTGCGTACCAGAAGCTGAGCGAGAAGAAGTAGGGAGAGGCACATGGCTGACATCACCGCCGAATTGGTTTCCGTCGAACGCCTGCTGTGGACCGGCAAGGCCACCATGGTGACGGCTGAGACCACCGAGGGTGAGATCGGCGTGCTTCCTGGCCACGAGCCCATGGTCGGTCAGTTGATCGATAATGGTGTCGTGACCATCCACCCGGTGGACGGCGAGCGCCGCGTCGCTGCTGTCCAGGGTGGCTTCCTCTCCGTATCCGAGAACAAGATCACCGTCCTCGCAGACTGGGCCGTCTGGGCCAGTGAGGTCGATGAGGCCCAGGCTCAGGAAGACCTGAAGTCTGAGCGCGAGCTGACGAGGTCTCGTGGTGACGCCGCACTGCGCGCCGTTCGCCGCTTCAACAGCTAACGGATTAGCGGAGAGGGGAGAGAACGGGCAGCAATGACCGCCCTTCCCACTCTGACCTAAAGACAGCCCCCTGGTGCTCCTTATCGAAGGAGCATCAGGGGGCTTAGTCTTCTGCGAAGCAACTGGCATTGAGCTGTTGCTAAGCGGTACAATCGATGAAACAATTCGCATTTCCGTAAAGGACCGTTTGCCATGAATACTCAGGTGCTGCAATGGCTGCTTTTTCTGCTCGCCCTGATTGTTCTGGCTGTCATCGTTCTTGCAGCGGTGCGCTTTTTCACCCTCCGCTCTCGGGGAACTTCGGTGTTGTTGCGTCTGCTGCCGGCTAAAGACTCGCACTCGTGGCGCCATGGCCTGGTGCGCTATAACGGAGAGCACATGGAGTACTTCAAACTCCGTTCCGTTCTCCCCAGCGCTAACATGCGCTTTAATCGCCTCGACATCACCCTCAATGGCACTCGCCCGCTCGATGATGACGAGGCTTCTTTTATGCCCGCTGGTGAGCAGATTATGCGTATGAGTGTGCACGGCAAGGACTATGAGATTGCCGCCGATGCACAGGGAATCATGGCACTCAATGCGTGGGTGGAGGCAGCTCCCTCGAAGCGCAAAGAGAAGCTGGATTACCACCAGATGCGCCAGCGTGCCACCCGCTTTCCGAAGAAGTAGGCCGTACCCGTTAGGGTAGAGTGCATGCGTGTTGTCATCGCCCGTTGCTCTGTAGATTACGTCGGCCGCCTCGACGCCCACCTGCCCTTGGCGGACCGCCTCATCCTTATTAAGGCTGACGGCTCAGTCTCCGTTCACGCGGACGACCGTGCCTACAAGCCCCTCAACTGGATGACGCCTCCTTGCACGCTCGACGAGTCTGACATCACCGATATCGACGGTGAGGACACCGGAGAAAAACTGTGGCTCGTTGAGAACCCCAAAGGTGAGCAGCTGCGTATCACAATCGCCGAGGTCCACCAGGACATCGAGATGGAGCTCGGTGAGGATCCCGGCCTGGTGAAGGACGGCGTCGAGGCGCATCTGCAGGAGCTGCTCGCTGAACACATCGAAACCTTGGGGGAGAAGTACTCCCTTGTACGCCGCGAATACCCCACGGCGATTGGCCCGGTGGACATCATGGCGAAGAACGCTAAGAATGAGTTCGTCGCCGTGGAGGTTAAGCGTAGGGGAGGCATTGACGGCGTCGAGCAGCTCACGCGCTACCTTGAGTTGCTCAACCGTGATGATCTTCTAGCGCCGGTCCACGGAGTTTTTGCTGCCCAGGAAATCAAGCCGCAAGCCCGTACATTGGCGGAGGACCGTGGTATCCGCTGCGTCGTGCTTGACTATCAAGAGCTACGCGGCATCGAGTCCAACGAACTGCGGCTGTTCTAGTGCCACGCCGCAATCGTCGAATCCGCGAGGAACCACGCCTCCTACCCCGCGATGGCAGCTCCTTCCTCGGTTCGCAGACCGTCCCAGGCCCGAGCTGGGCCCATGGCGAACCCTATGTCATGCGGCATATCGGCAGCTCCGCCGCAACTAAGTTCTACGTATGTCCAGGCTGTAATCAGAATATTCCCCCCGGGGTAGCGCACATTGTGGCGTGGCCTCGCGATACCGGCGGGCAGGGCGATGACCGCCGACACTGGCACCGCCACTGCTGGGACCGGCGGTAGACTAGCGGGCATGATTGTTGCCTTTTCTGTAGCGCCGTCCGTCGTGGGCGATGAGAGCGCCGAGATGTCTGACGCCGTGGCGGAAGCCGTACGCGTCGTCCGCGCCTCTGGCTTGCCCAATGAGACCAACGCCATGTTCACCCTCATTGAGGGTGAGTGGGATGAAGTCTTCGCCGTGATTAAGGAGGCCACCGATGCCGTCCGTGCCGTCTCACCGCGCACCAGCCTGGTTATCAAGGCTGACATTCGCGAGGGCGTGACTGGGCAGATTACCCAGAAAGTAGAATCCGTAAACCGTTACCTAGAGGAGAATCAGTGACCGGACCATACGTAGGCGGCGCCCTCGACTTGGGCGCCATCAAGCAGCAGGCAGAAGCCAAGGCCAAGGCACAGCAACAGGGCAGCGAAGGAGCTCCTGCAGGCATTCAGCCTTTCTTCGATGTCACCGAAGAGAACTTTGAGCAAGACCTTGTGCGTCGCTCCGCTGAGGTTCCGGTCATCGCGCTTATCGGTTCGCCGCGTTCGCCTGCCTCGGAGCAGCTGAAGAAGGACTTTGAGGAGATGGCTGCCGCCGGTGGGTTGAAGTTTATCGTGGGCTACATCAACGCCGATGTTGTACCGCAGGTGGCCCAGGTTTTCGGCGTGCAGAACCTGCCGACCACCGTGGCTATCGCCGCTGGCCAGCCTGTTACGAATTTTGAGGGTAGCCAGCCGCGCGAGAATCTTGAGCAGTGGATAGCAGCGATTGTGGAGAAGCTTGGCCCCCAGCTGCGCGGCCTTTCTGAGGCTCAACCAGAGCAGCCGCAGGAAGAAGAAGCAGACCCGCGCCTTCTCGTTGCGGAGGATGCCCTCAACGCAGGCGATTTCGATGCTGCCATCGCCGCCTACGACGAGGTCCTTGCCGCCGAGCCCGATAACGCAGAGATTAAGCAGGCACGCGCCACGACCGTTGTGCTCAAGCGCCTCAAGGCATCCTCCAGTGAGGGTGATCCGATCGCCGCGGCAGAGGCCGCCCCGCAGGACGTCGACAAGCAACTTGCGGCTGCCGATGCCCTCATCGTCGCCGGCACCCCAGATCGTGCCTTCACTCAGCTTATCGACGCCATGAAGATCACCGCCGGTGATGACAAAGCACGCCTCAAAGATCGCCTTCTGGAGCTCTTCGCTCTGTATGATTCCGGCGACCCGCGTGTGCTTGCCGCGCGCACACAGCTCGCTAGCGCCCTGTATTAAGAGCTATTCATCCGCCGCTGGGGGTAATGACCACCTGGTGAAGTGTGCAAAAGAACGCGGATGAAAGTGGCCCTGGCCTGCGCCCCGGTAACCCCGGGGCTATTTTTCTGCTTACCCCCAAGGTGCGGGATTGTTCATGTCCCACAGCTTGGTTCTAATATCTTGATTGTCAACGTCGATCAGTGAGCCCTTTTACGCGAGATGAAAAAGTTGTCCTAGGCCACTGTGAGGTTCCCTCTCACCTCATTGAAGGGAGGACTCATGTCTCTTCTTCCCCCGAACGCCCCACAGGGGCCGAAAATTGCGGAAAACAAGACCCCGAAAAAGGACCGTACTCACTGGCTGTATATCGCCGTCATTATTGCCGTCGTGGCAGGCATCGTGTTTGGCATCATCGCACCAGATCAGGCGAAAAGCATGAAGGTCGTCGGCACCATGTTTGTCTCGCTAGTGAAGATGATCATCGCTCCGGTGATTTTCTGCACCATCGTCCTCGGCATTGGATCCGTGCGAGCAACAGCCTCCGTGGGTAAGGCAGGCGGCATCGCCTTGGCTTACTTCGTCACTATAGCCCCCGAAATGTGTTGTTGGAAAGTTGGGCGGAGAGCAGCGAAGACTCAGTTTCTCATTCCCTGACGGCCGCTGCGTATGGGCGTTGTTAGGCCGTCTCGAAGACCCGGCTGACGATCACCGCATCCGGGTTCGGTTGCCCGTAGGCAAACATTGCGCCTTGCCCTTTCCGCAATGAGTGCATCGCCTCCATCCCTTTCAACGTCCGATATGCAGATGTCCGGTTCTTAAACGCGCCTTTCGGCCCGAGGATCCGCTTCAGCCGACCATGGTCGCCTTCCAGGATGTTGTTGAGGTATTTCACCTGCCGGTGTTCCACTGTTGGCGGGCAGATTCCCTCTAACTTCAACTCGGCGATTGCCCGGGCTAGGGAGGGTGCTTTATCCGTGTTGACCACTCTGGGATACCCGGCTGACGCATTGGATTTGAGGGCCTTGGCTAGGAAACGCTTCGCTGCGGCCACGTTTCGCTTCGGAGAGAGGTAAAAGTCCAGGGTCTGGCCACCGGCGGTGATCGCCCGATAGAGGTAGCACCACCTGCCGCCGACCCGGATATAGGTCTCATCCACCCGCCAGGAACTGGCCTGCCAGTCAGGTACCTGTCGGTACCACCGTGTTTGCTTGTCCAGCTCAGGGGCGTATTTCTGGACCCAGCGGTAGATCGTGGTGTGATCGACCGGCACGCCGCGTTCGGTCATCATTTCCTCCAGATCGCGGTAGCTCACCCCGTAGCGGCAGTACCACCGCACTGCTCGCAGAATGATGTCACGGGGAAAATGACGACCGGAGAAGATACCCATGGCTGCGACTATTTCACGTCGCCCTTCCTACTGCCCCAACTTTGCAACAACACCCGTGATGATATCTGCGCTGCGCCTGGGAGGTTGAATATGAATTATAACCTTGAAACCTTAATTGTTACCATACCGATGATGATAGCAATGGTTGCAATGATAAATGATATGCGGATTGAGTTTGATAACAGCACTCCAATGGCCGCCGGGCCGACGACTTGTCCTAGGCTATACCAAGTCGTTAGACGTGCAGCTCCTCCGTTTATTCTATAAGCGACTCCCGTTGAAATAGTAAGCATCGTAATTCCCATGAAAGTAGCACCAAAAAGAATGGCAGCAACCATCAGTAAAACAGTCGAATTGCCAAAAGTGGCGGCAATTGCTCCAGCTACTTGGAGTGTATAGCAGCCAAGTAATGCACGACGTCGGCCAAAACGCTCTGCAAGTGCTGACCAGAAATAGGGAGAGGGGATTGCTGCGACGCCAGCTACGGCCCATGTGATGGCAGCTGCTGTTGAGCCGAAAACAGGGCCGGCCAGCACAACGAGATATGTGCCAATAATAATGTATCCGAAACCTTGAAAAAAGTATCCCGCATTCAGTAATCGAAAAGCTTGATGAAGTTCTGGGGTGGATCGTTCCGTAGAACTGGCCAGTACCTTGCGATCCTTAGTCTTCTCTTCAGAGCCAATGGGCCAAGTCCAGGCGATGATGCTAAATAACGCACTGATTAGGGTAGCGATACCCCACAAGTGTGTCCATGCCAAGGTTTGACCTAGTGACCACACCGTTAGTCCAGAAACGGTAATGCCTAAGCCAACACCACCATAAACAAAGCCAACTAGAGAGGGGGACTGTACATTCTGGGTAACAAACTGGGTGATGCATACAAAAATGAATGCAGACGCTATGCCGGCTAGAAACCGTAGTAAAACATGCATTCCTGGACTATCTGTCAACGCCATTGCAGCAAGCAGTAGGGTTGAAAATATTAAGGAACTGCGATAAAGAGTTCTCGTTTTAGATAGCCAGTTTTTAGAAAGAGTCAAAGACCCGAGCAGGTAGCCGAGATAATTTGATACTGCAATCCAGGACGAGATGGAACTTGACCAGTGTAAAGCTGCCATCATGAGGGGAAGCAGTGGCGTATAGAAGAACCTGCCGATCCCCATTGCCACTGCAAGTCCAAGGGTGCCTTGAATGCTTGAATACGTTGCTCTCATCTATCTGAATCCGGTTACTTATGAAGTTACTTATTGCTCGGGCCTGACCCCCGACGTGTCCACTTTCTGGGGGTCAGGCCCTATGGTAAGAGTTCGTCAATGATTTGTTTGGCAGTTGCTTCTCGGCAATAAGCGAATCCTTCGCCTGCCCACAGGTTAAGATATTCGGGATCCTTTGCGTTATTGGCCTCAGCTCTCATTCCCGCAGTTAAGTAGTGGATTTCGGGGTAGATGTAGGGCGCCTGTGGTGTGAATGTTTTGGTGAATGTATTGGAAATTGCTCGAGCCGGTTTCCCGGAGAAGGCATGGGTAATAACAGTGTTTCGGTGAGTTAGCTTCAGAAGTGCATGCCGGTGTGTGTCTTTTGTCCCTGCTTCCTGCGCAGTGAGGAAACGAGTCCCTACAATTACTGCGGTTGCGCCGGATCTGAGTAGGTCTAGTGTATCTTCTGCTGTACCTACGCCCCCGCCGGCAAATACAGGTTTTTCCGTCTTCGCTACTGCATGGTGCAGGAGAGTTTTTGCATCGTAGGAAGATCCCTCTATGTTATTGTCTAGGACTGTTGCCCGGTGACCGCCAGCAGCCTTTCCTTGAAGAGACAGAATATCGCAGTCGAGCTGGATGATGTGATCAATTTCTCGTGGAGTTGTGGCATTGAGAACTACTTTCTTGCCTGCTCGACGAATCGTTTTTAGCGTATTTGCGTCAGGGTATCCGAAAGTTAAGGAAATGAACTTAGCGTTGGACTTCAGCGCAATATCGAGCTTTCGATCGTAATGATCATCTGACCACTTAGGGCGTGAAGGAAAATCGGAGTAGCTTACGCACTTTTTAGTCAGTGCCTGATGATACTTAGAGTATTCGGCGTACTGGTCAGAATTTGGATGGGAAGGGTAAAACAGGTTAATCCCAAACGGCTGAGTAGTTAAAGACTCAACAGTGCTTACTTGTTCTTCAAGCTTCGATGGAGTGAGGTAGCCGCCGGCGAGAAAGCCTAACCCGCCCGCATTGGTTACTGCTGCGCATAGCTCAGGAGTTGACGGCCCTCCTGCCATAGGCGCAAGAACGATAGGTTTTTCGAACAGAGTCACTGGAGCTCCTTTCCAAGTGAATGTGGTGCGATGTGCATGGGATAAAAGCGAGCAGTGGTGGTGCTTTGGGCGCTTCTAGCGGTTTGCTATCTTGCTTGGATAGGGGGATTGGCTTTCGGATGTAAAGTTTTCACGTTGGCCTCACGGCGGAATGGTGTTAGTTCCCCGTGAGAGGGTTTCGGCATCCGCTGTAATCAAGGCGCTGTTGCTATCTTTACCATAGATTCATGTTCATAGCAGAGAGTGAGAAAAATGTTAGGACCACGGATTTAGTAACGCTGTGGTGAGCAATGGTTGGCGCAACGGGCTTTGCAGCCGTGAAGTCCCTTGCCGTACTGATGCTGGCCTTCTACATCACCTGCTTCCTCTTCGTCTTTGTGATTCTGGGACTGATTGCGCGTGTCTTTGGCGGAATTAGCATTTTCAAGCTGTGCAAGTATTTGGGCCGCGAGTTCCTTCTCATCGTTGCTACCTCGTCTTCGGAGTCTGCGCTGCCGAACTTGATGCGCAAGATGGAGCATGTGGGCGTCGAAAAGCCTACGGTGGGCATTGTTGTGCCGACCGGATACTCCTTTAACCTCGACGGCACAGCAATCTACTTGACCATGGCGTCTATCTTTATTTCCGATGCCATGAACAAGCCTATGAACCTGGGTGAACAGATTGGCTTGCTCGTTTTCATGATTATCGCGTCGAAGGGCGCTGCAGGAGTGTCCGGCGCCGGCTTGGCCACGTTGGCTGCTGGTTTGCAATCACATAGGCCCGAGCTTCTCGACGGCGTCGGAATCATCGTCGGTATTGACCGCTTTATGTCTGAAGCCCGTGCTTTGACCAATTTCGCAGGCAATGCACTGGCCACCATCCTGGTGGGGCGTTGGACCCACACCGTTGATATGGAACGCGTGCACAAGGTTCTCAACGGCGAGCTTCCGTACACGGAGCACGTAGATGACTCTGAAGTAGACCTCGCGCGTCCGGATGTGGTGAATCCTGCGACTGAGCGCCTGCAGCCGACCCAGCAGGTGGACCTTGATAACTACCAGAAGGGCGCTGACGCTTACTAGGGCTCCGGCCCGCAGTGTGTTATTTCACTCCCGGGGTTCGCCTCTGAGAAGAGACCTTGTCGCACCTAGTGGTGCGCGGGGTCTTTTCTCGTTTTGCTTGAATGTGACGTGGCGCATGCTAGATTCTAAAAAGTGTTCTAACCCACATTCTTGTCTTGTGGTGCTCTAGTAGAAGGAATCTCATGCACACATCTCGTACCCTCCGCTCGGCGGCCGCTGTCTGCGGCACGGCGGCTCTCGCCATGTCCCTCGTAGCTTGCGGAGGCAGCAACTCTGCGTCGGGCTCCGATGACGCGGCCATTATCCGCGTTCCGGGCACCGAACCCCAGCAGGGCCTCATCCCGGCCATGACCAACGAGAACGGCGGCGGCCGTGTCGTCGACATGCTCTATTCCGGCCTCGTGTATTACGACGCCGAGGGCGAGGTCCACAACGAGATGGCAGCGTCCATCGACAAGGATGGGGATAAGACCTACAAGGTCACCCTGAAACCGGACATCACCTTTTCCGATGGGACTCCCGTAACGGCCGCGACCTTCGTCGATACCTGGAACTACGCGGTGGCCAATGAGCAGCTCAACGAGAGCTTCTTCTCTTCCATCAAGGGCTACGGCGAGGGCGTGGAGGAGATGGAGGGCCTCAAGGTTATCGATGACCGCACTTTCACCATCGAGCTCACCCAGCCGGAGAGCGACTTCCCCAGCCGCCTGGGCTACAACGCCTACTTCCCACTGCCTCCCTCAGCCTTGGAGGACCCGCAGGCCTTCGGAGAACATCCAGTGTCTAATGGCCCGTACATCCTCAAGGAATGGAATCACAACCAGAACCTCATCATCGAGCCGAACCCAGAGTACAAGGGCGAGCGCACCCCGAAGAATGACGGCATTGAGTTCGTTTTCTACGCCGACAGTGGTGCGTCTTACATGGACCTGCTCTCCAACAACCTTGATGTGCTGGAGGCCATCCCGTCCTCGGCCTTCGGTAGCTACGAGCAGGACCTCGGCGAGCGTCAAGAAACCAAGCCGGCCGCCACCTACCTGGAAATGTCCATTCACGTGGACACCCCACATTTCACTGGGGAAGAAGGCACCCTGCGCCGCCGTGCGGTGTCGATGGCCATTAACCGCGAGGAAATTGCCAAGACCATCTTCCACGGCACCCGTACCCCGGCCCGTGAGTTCACCTCCCCAGTGTTGCCGGGCTACAGCGATAACCTGCCGGGCTCGGAGAACCTGGACTACAACCCGGAGGAGGCGAAGAAACTGTGGGCTGAGGCAGATAAGAAGTACGGGGCCTTCGAGGGTACGTTCCCCATCAATTACAACACCGACGGCGATAACAAGGACTGGGCCGACGCGGTAGCCAACAACATCAGCAACACGTTGGGCATCCAGGCGGTGGGCAACCCGTATCCGGACTTTAAGTCCTTCCGTGAGGCCTACCGTTCCGAGCGCATGGACGGTGCCTACCGCACGGCGTGGTTTGCGGATTACCCGTCCATGGGCAACTTCCTTGGCCCGAATTTCACCACGGGCGTGGCCTCCAATGACTCGAAGTACTCCAACCCGGAGTTCGACGAACTCATCGTTAAGGCCAACGGCGCCAACAGCCCCGAGGAGGCGTCCAAGCTCTACAACCAGGCACAGGAGCTGTTGCTGCGTGACCTTCCCTCCATTCCGCTGTTCTACCCGAACGTCGTCGGCGGCTGGTCGGAGAACGTTCAGGACGTGACGTTCAACTGGAAGTCCTTGCCGGTGTACTACGCGGTGAAGAAAAACTAGCGTGTAGGCGCACTGCAAAATTGACTAAAGTACGGAGGCATGACCTCCGTACTTTTTCTCTGCAACACAAACCGCGGCAAGTCCCAGATGGCGGCCGCTCTAGCCAAGAAGCATGCTCCTGACTGGAATATCTATTCCGCTGGCGTAAAGACCACTGAGCAGCATCGTGAGCAAGGCGTGAACGCCGAAGCACAGGCCTCGTTAGCCAAGGTGGGTGCCGATATGTCGGGAACCCCGACGCTCATCGATTCATCCTTGGCAGCCTCCGTCGACCATGTCGTCGTCGTTGGTGATGCACACTACGACGGTGAGGCCGAGCGCTGGGAGATCGAGGATCCCTCGCTGCGCGGCATGGAGGGCGAGGAACGCATGGACGCGTTGCGCGATGATATTGATTCGCGCGTTCGTGACTTCATTAGCGCTCACGCGCAAGATTAAAAAGACAACTGCCCGAACTGACAAAGATAGGCGCTGGGATCGAATCCCAGAGGATACTTTTGTCAGTTCGGGCAGTTGTGTTTCGACAGTCTAGCTTCAGGCCTAGCCGCGGAAGGCGTACCACTGCACCGAGTTGGCCGGCAGGTGCAGGTGAAGGTGGTTGTTTTCCGAGCGCACGTGGTGCGGCAGGTCGTTGCCGGCGCCTTGGTAGACGGCGTCGTCCGTGTTGAGGACGAGTTCCCACTCGCCGTCGCGCGGTACCCACAGGTCGTAGTTCGGGACGGAGCTGCCGGAGAAGTTGCACACCGCGAGAAGCGCAGAGCCGTCCTTGCCGTAGCGGACATAGCCCAGCATGTTGTTATTCGCGTCATCGGCCTTGACCCACTGGAAGCCGTCCTGGGTAAAGTCCTGTGACCACAGTGCTGGGTGCTGCTTGTACACCACGTTGAGGTCACGCACGAGGCGCTTGATGCCGTGGTGCCATTCATTGCCCCAGCCCTCCAAGTTGGACCAGTCCGCGAAGGGGCCTGCCCAAAAGTGTGATTATGGGTCCAAGAAGCGGTGATGCGCCCAATCGAACGCTAAGTCAGCGGCTGCTGGTCTCCGAAACTCCAGTGATAGTCAAATGTTTTGAGCTCTGGCTGGCGCCAGTCATTTCGCTCCTCCAGATGAACCATTGTCCACACGTCATCAACGTCCGATCCGATATGACGGGCAAAGAGAACGGCCATCGAGATTTCCGTGTCGATTACGACTTCTTTCCACATCTGGTGTCTTTTCATCTCATCGTCGGAGTAGCTCACCACGCGGATGTAATGCTCAAACCCTGCTTTGGATGCCCGCGTAATAGACCGCGGATAGTGTAACCACGGTGGATTTTTAAACGTGTTACCCCAAAATTCCGGATACCGATTGTAGTAGAGAAATACGCTTGGGTTTCCAGCGCCAGAAGGTGGAGCACCTAGGTGGATTAACTGATTATTACAAGCATATGGGCCGTCGTGACTGATCTCCACGCCGTTTATGAAGGTAATTAGTTCCGATTGAGCAGGATAAGCATCAACGTGATAGGTCGTGTAGTCAGTGAACGGTCCGTCTTCATCAGCAGTACCGTCGGGATAATAGATGCAATCGTACGAGACGTTTCTTGTGAGGTTATGTGCCATGAGCTGCTTCAGCACACCAGAGGAACACAAATCTACTATTTCTTCGCATTCAATCACTCCTTGGTTTTCGCAAAAATCATCCCACAGAAAGCTGTGCATATTTGACTCCTCCCCTTAACGGGGTTTACGTATGATCATCAATAGGATTGGTAAACCTACACAAATCAGCATGATGGGAATACTCGGGACAATCGTAACGCCCGATAGCGAACCTGTACCCACCAAAGCTCTGGTTGTAGCCTCATTCGGGAACTTTAAGCGAGATACCATCTACTTCGGTAAAAAGGTGCCCGGCTCTTTAGGAATATCGTAGGTAACTTTATCTGCGTTTTAGCCGCGGAATGCGTACCACTGCACCGAATTAGCCGGCAGGTGCAGGTGAAGGTTGTTGCCTTCCGAGTGGACGCGGTGGGGCAGGTCGTTGCCTGCTCCTTGATAGACAGCATCGTCCGTGTTGAGGACGAGTTCCCACTCGCCGTCACGCGGTACCCACAAGTCGTAGTTCGGGACGGAGCTGCCAGAGAAGTTGCACACCGCGAGCAGAGCCGAGCCGTCCTTGCCGTAGCGGACATAGCCCAGCATGTTGTTGTTGGCGTCGTCAGCCTTAACCCACTGGAAGCCGTCCTGGGTGTAATCCTGCGACCACAGAGCCGGGTGCTGCTTGTACACCACGTTGAGGTCACGCACGAGGCGCTTGATGCCGTGGTGCCATTCATTGCCCCAGCCTTCAAGGTTGGCCCAGTCCACGGAGTTTCCCTCAGACCACTCGGTGGTCTGGCCGAACTCTTGGCCCATGAACATCAGCTGCTTGCCGGGGTGGGAGAACATGTAGCCGTAGAGGGCGCGGAGGCCGGCGGCCTTATTCCAGTCGTCGCCAGGCATGCGCTCCCACAGCGAGCCCTTGCCATGGACAACCTCATCGTGGCTAAACGGCAGAACGTAGCGCTCCGAGTAGGCGTAAATCATGGAGAAGGTCAGCTCGCCGTGGTGGTAGCTGCGGTGGATGGGCTCGTGCTTGAAGTATTCGAGCGTGTCATTCATCCAGCCCATGTTCCACTTCAGGTTGAAGCCCAAGCCGCCCTCGTGCGTCGGGGCAGTCACACCCGGCCAGGAGGTGGATTCCTCCGCAATGGTGAGAACACCCGGGTGGGTGCGGTTCAGCGTGGCGTTGGTCTCCTGGAGGAATTGGACTGCCTCAAGGTTTTCGCGGCCGCCGTACTGGTTGGGCAGCCATTCATCGCGGGAATAGTCCAAGTAGAGCATGGAGGCTACGGCATCAACGCGCAGGCCGTCGACGTGGAATTCCTCAGCCCAGTACAGAGCATTAGCGACGAGGAAGTTGCGGACTTCGTTGCGGCCGAAGTCGAAGACGTAGGTGCCCCAGTCTGCCTGCTCGCCGCGGCGCGGGTCCGGGTGCTCGTAGAGGGCCTGGCCGTCGAAGCGGCCGAGGGCCCACTCATCCTTGGGGAAGTGGGCAGGGACCCAGTCGATGAACACACCGATGCCGGCCTTGTGGAGGTCATTAATGAGCGCGCGCAGCTCATCCGGGGTACCCCAGCGAGCAGAAGGCGCGTAGTAGCCGGAGACCTGGTAGCCCCACGAGCCGCCGAAGGGGTGTTCAGCCACGGGCAGCATCTCCACGTGGGTAAACCCATGTTCGAGCAGGTAGGGGATGAGTTCTTCGCGCAGGCTGTTGTAGTTGGCGCCCACCTTCCAGGAGCCCACGTGCAGCTCATAGATGCTTATCGGCACATCGAGGTCGTCGTTGCGCTGGGTCATCCACTCGTCATCGGACCATGCAAACTCGGACTTCGTGACGACGGAGGCAGTCTCCGGCGGAGCGATGGTGCGCTTGGCCAAGGGATCAGCCTTGTCGACGCGCGGGGCGTTCTTTCCGTGGACGGCGAACTTGTAGCGCTCGCCCTCACCGACGCCGGGGATGAAAAGTTCCCAGATACCGGTGGAACCCAGGCAGCGCATGGGGTACTGGGTTGGGTTCCAACCGCAGAAGTCACCAACCACGGCAACACCTTCTGCATTTGGGGCCCACACGGCGAAGGCGGTGCCGGTGACCTCACCCAGGTCGGTGGTGTAGGTCTTGAGGTTTGCGCCGAGTACGTCCCAGAGGCGCTCATGGCGACCCTCACCGATGAGGTGCTGGTCCAGGGTGCCCAAGGTAGGCAGGAAGTGGTAGCCATCGGCGACTTCGATTGAAGGCTGGTCTGGGTAGGTGATCCGCAGGCGGTAATCAGATTCCTCCGCCAGCGGAGCCTCCCAGATATCGTCACCCACAGGAGCCATGGTGACGATCTCCGCCTCGGTGACGAGCTCGACGGCTTCGGCGCCGGGGCGGCGAGTGCGGACGGTTCCTTGGTGCCATCCATAGAAATCATGCGGCGCATGGTGGCGGCAATTGTTCAGGCGTTCAAGATCAGAGGCCGGGATGTTCATAATGACCAAATTACCTAACTCTGACCGTCCGCGCGGGCCAAAAGGAAACTAGGCGCGGTAGTCCTCGACACGGCGCCACGCCAGCTGCTCCTGCAGGTCATGGTCGGCAGGGGGCAAGATGAAGATGTGGGCGACGTCGCGAAGCGGCTCTAGGCGCACAAAGTTACGGTCAGACCACTCATATGCCGAGCCACTGATGGCGTCTTGGACGGTGAAGTGGTCGCCCGGTTGGCGGCCCACGGCCTTAAGGTCTAGGTAGACCGTTGCTTCCTGGGCGTTGCGCGGATCAAGGTTGACCACCACGAGCACGACGTTGCCAGTCGCCGCATCTGCCTTGGAGTAGGCGATGATGGCGTCATTGTCGGTGTTGTGGAAGCGCAGGGTACGCAGCTGCTGGAGGGCCGGGTTTTCGCGGCGAATGACGTTGAGAAGGCGGATGTAGGATTCCAAGGAGTCGCCGGACTTCAGCGCGGCCTGGAAGTCACGCGGGCGCAGCTCATACTTCTCCGAGTTGAGGTACTCCTCGCTGCCCGGGGCCACTGCCTGGTGCTCGTAGAGCTCGAAGCCGGAGTAGACGCCCCACAGCGGGGAGAGCGTGGCGGCCAGGGTCGCGCGGATGGCAAACATGGCGCGCCCGCCGGTCTGCAGTGACTCGTGGAGGATGTCCGGAGTGTTGACAAAGAGGTTGGGGCGGCAGACATCGGCCTGCTCCACATGCATTTCGGCGAACGTGGTCAGGTCATACTTGGACGTCTGCCACGTGAAGTAGGTGTAGGACTGGGTAAAGCCAGCCTTGGCCAGGCCGAACAGGCGCGGGGCGCGGGTAAAGGCCTCGGACAGGAAGATGACCTCCGGGTGGGTCACGTGCACCTTGGAAATCAGCCAATTCCAGAAGTTCGCCGGCTTGGTGTGCGGGTTATCCACGCGGAAGGTGGTAACACCGGCCTCTACCCAAATCATGACGATGCGGTAGATTTCCGCGTAAATACCGTCCGGGTCATTATCGAAGTTGAGGGGGTAGATGTCCTGGTACTTCTTTGGTGGGTTCTCGGCGTAGGCAATGGTGCCGTCAGCGAGCACGGTGAAAAACTCCGGGTTGCTCTCCGCCCACGGGTGGTCGGGGGAAGCCTGCAGCGCTAGGTCCAGCGCCACCTCGAGGCCCAGTTCCTCGGCCTTGGTCACCAGCTTCTTGAAGTCCTCCATCGTGCCCAGCTCTGGGTGAGTGGTGGAGTGGTCCTGGATGGCCCACGGGGAGCCGACATCGCCCGGCTCTGCTACCACGGAGTTGTTCTTGCCTTTGCGGTGCACCTCACCGATGGGGTGGATAGGTGGGAAGTACACGGTGTCGAAACCCATCCCGGCGACGCGCTCAAGGGCCTGCGCTGTGGTGTCGAACGTGCCGTGTACGGGATTGCCGTCTGCGTCCCAGCCACCGGTGGAACGCGGGAACAGCTCATACCAGGAATTGAAGAGGGCATCTCGGCGTTCGACCAGTACCTCGTGAATCTCACCTTCCACCAGCAGGTGGCGTAGAGGATGGTGGTGCAGAATCTCGGCCACCTCGGGGGACAGTGCGGTGCGCACGCGCTTGTCGACGTCCCCCTTCTCATCCCGCAACTCCTTCGACGCGGCGAAGAGCAGGTCTGCCTTCTCGCTCGGGCACTGAATTGCGGCCTCCTCAAAGAGTTCCGCGCCGTGGAGGAGATCGTTGCTGAGCTCTTGGGCAGATTGGCCTGCCTCCATCTTCTTGGTGACGGCGTTGCGCCACGTGGCCATGGGATCCGACCAGGCATCGATGCGGAAGAACCAGCGGCCGGGGGTAGCTGGGGTGAAAACTCCGTGGACGCGGTCTTGGTCATTCGGGTCCACCGTCATGGTGGAGGCAGATGTAGCGGGGGAGTCGTTGTTCCACACCGACAGGGTTGCGGCGACGGCGTCGTGGCCCTCGCGCCACACCAGTGCGGTGACAGGAACAACCTCACCTACCACGGCTTTCGAGGCTACTGCGCCGGAGAGAGAAGGGCGGACATCGTCGATACCAAGGCGTTGAGTCATGCCCATAGAATAATGCAGCTGTGTCAGTTTCACCGGGGAAGGAAAATATCGGCCACAATGGTTCCTGTGAACACACCTGAGCAAACTGGCGACATGAACCTTGAGAACCAGCCCACCGATGAGGATTGGCTGATTGACTTTCGCGGCGTCGAGCTGCGCCGAGGCGGAAATACCCTGGTCGGCCCCGTGGACTGGCAAGTCGAGCTCGACGAACGCTGGGTCATTATCGGGCCCAACGGCGCAGGCAAGACCTCGCTCGTGCGCATGGCCTCGGCCGAGGAATTCCCCTCTGCCGGCGTGGCCTACCTCATGGGCGAGCGCCTGGGCAAGACTGATATGCGCGATCTTCGCGCGGCCATCGGTATTTCTTCCGCCGCCGTGCAACACCGCATCCCGGACGGCGAGCGCGTCGATGACCTTGTGATCTCTGCCGGATATGCCGTGCTGGGCCGATGGCGCGAGGACTACCAGGATATGGACTTCTCCCGCGCCGATGACATCCTGCACCAGGTCGGCGCCTACCACCTAGCCAAGCGCACGTGGGGCACGCTGTCCGAGGGTGAGAAGAAGCGCGTCATCCTTGCCCGCGCGCTCATGGCCAACCCAGAGTTGCTCATCCTCGACGAGCCCTCCGCCGGCATGGACCTCGGCGGCCGCGAGGATCTCGTGGGGTACCTGGGTGATTTAGCCATGGACCCGGATGCCCCTGCCATCGTCATGATTACCCACCACGTGGAGGAAATCCCTTACGGATTTACCCATGCGATGATCCTTGATGAGGGTAAAGTCGTGGCCAAAGGACTCATTAACACGGTCCTCACGTCGAAGAACCTGTCCACAGCGTTCCACCAGCCCATTCAGGTGGACCGCATTGGGGATCGATACTTCGCCCGCCGCATTCGTTAGTCGGAACAGCCCTTGATAGCGCGTTAGCGGTATCAATGACATGGAAAGTTGCATGAGCCAGCCCTACCACGACGCCCTGGACGCCATCGACCATGGCGACACCACCGGCTTCAATGGTGCCCGCTTGGCGGCAACGGTGCTCCTGCTGCGTGATAGCCCCGATGGCCTCCGCGTGTGGATTCAAGAACGCGTGCACACCATGCGCACTTACCCCGGACACGTCGTTTTTCCCGGCGGGGGAGTCGACCCTCGTGATTTCCCGCCCCGATCCTGGGATTCTGGCGAGCTCTGGGCCGGGCAGTCCGTCATCTCGATGGCCCGACGCATGGGAGTGACCAAGTACAAGGCCCACGCCCTCGTCTTCGCCGCCGCCCGCGAGCTCTTCGAGGAAGCCGGCACTCTGCTGGCGATCCGCGAGGACGGCATCGTCTCCGATGCCTCGCGCTACCACCGAGAGCGCGAGCTTCTCGAAACCCACGAAATCTCCTTCACCGAGTTCTTGGCCCACAACGGCATGCGCGTCGACGCCGACATGCTCCTTCCGTGGTCTCGCTGGGCGGGGGAATTCAAGAACCACTGGTTTGACACCTTTTTCTTCATCGGGGTGCTCCCCGAAGGCCAAGAACCCGACGGCGAAACCGGGGAAGCCGACGATGCCGGCTGGTTCGATCCCCAGCTCGTCCTTGACGGTTGGCGCGCCGGGCTCGTGCGCCTAGCCATCCCCACCTGGGCACAGCTCAAGCGCCTGACCTCCTATGCCACGGTCAAGGAAGTTCTTGATGACGCCTCCTTTTCCGACCTTCGCCCCATCATCGGTGATCCCGAAGACGACGAGCGCTACCGCGAATACTTCACCACGTCCCCCATCGACCGCATCTAGAAACACCACACCATGAGCTATACCCTCGACGAGGTCGCCTTCCTGCGCGAAAACACGAGCGCTATTGACGCAGCCGCCGCGGACCTGGAGGGGACAAAGAAGGCGCAGCTGAGGGACGTCGCCAAGCTCCAGGCCCAGTTCGGCGAGTACGGGCGCGCGGTGGCCGAGCTACTCCACTCCCGCCGCTCAGGGAAACTGCCGGGGGAGTGGCTCATGGACCACGACTCCGCACAGCAGGCCACGCCCCCAGCCGTCGCCGCCTACCGTGCGCAGTTCCTGCGTGAACGCGGCGTCGACCTTGTCCACGACCTCACCTGTTCCATCGGTACCGAAGGTCAGGCTTATGCGCCCGGCACCTACGTGGGAAGTGACCTTGACGCCTCGCGCGTCGCCATGGCGCAGCACAACATCGCGCACCCAGTCTTCCGCGCCGATGCGCTCACGACGACAACCTCGGCGCAGGTGTGCATCGCCGACCCCGCACGGCGCCAAGGCGGCACCCGCATCACCCGCCTAGACCAACTCCTGCCGCCTCCGCAGGCTCTCCTAGACACGCACGGCGAGATGGCTATCAAATGTGCCCCAGGTATCGACCACTCCGAGTGGGAAGGCCTCGCCTGTGTTGTGAGCCTTGACGGCGGCGTAAAAGAGACCTGCCTATACACACCCGGCCTGGGGACAGGCAAACGTGCGGTGATTCTCTCCACGTCCTCGGCGGTTGCCCCAGACGTCATCGAGGACGACATTCAAGAACACGAGCTTCCCGATGCCGGCCCCATCGGACGCTTTCTCATCGATCCTGACGGCGCCATCGTGCGCGCCGGGCTGGTGCGCCATTACGCCGCGCGCGAAGGCCTGCACCAGCTGGATCCGCGCATCGCGTACCTCACCGGCGACCACCTGCCGGAGGGGACTTCAGGATTTGAATTCATTGAGCTGGTGCCCATGAAAAAGCTCAAGGCGGCCATGTCGGCTCACGACGTTGGCTCACTGGAGATCCTGGTACGCGGGCAAGACGTGGACCCGGACCAGCTGCGCAAGAAGCTCAAACTCAAAGGCTCCACGGCTAAGACGCTTGTGGTCACCCGCATTGGGGCCAAGGGAGTCGCGGTGCTGTGCGGACCGCGAGTAGTATCGTCCGAAGGTAATTACGCACCCTAATAGTTTCAAAATTTACGGAAGGGGAAGTGCCCACATGCCAGTCATTGTGGCTCTGGTTAAACACGTACCGGATACGTGGTCAACGAAGACCCTCGAGGCGGATCACACCTTGGACCGCACCTCGGTGGATAACGTCATCGACGAGGTCAACGAGTACTCCGTCGAGCAGGCGCTGCGTCTGCGAGACGACAATGCCGACGCCGGATACGAGGTTGTCGCCCTCACCATGGGCCCGGCGGCTGCCGACGAAGCCCTGCGCAAGGCCCTGGCCATGGGCGCGGATCACGCCGTGCACGTTGTCGACGATTCCCTCGCCGGCGCCGATGCCTTGGCTACCGCCTGGGTTCTCAACGCCGCCATCACCAAGGTGGCGGAGAAGTTCGGTGAGGTCCAGGTCATCACGCTGGGCAATAACTCCTCGGATGCTTCCACCGGCCTCATCGCCGGTCTGCTGGCTGAATACCGCCAGCTGCCCGCGCTCACCGAGCTCAAGGCCGCCTCCCTGGCTGGTGCTACTGCCACCGCCACCCGTGAGGATGCCCACGGCCACTGGGAACTCAGCGCTAACCTGCCGGCTATCCTGTCCTTTACCGACAAGGCCGACAAGCCGCGTTTCCCCAACTTCAAGGGCCTCATGGCCGCCAAGAAGGCAGAGGTCACCACGTTCGCCGTGGCGGACCTAGGCATCGATGGCGTGCCGTCCACCACCACGGTCACCGCCTCCGCACAGCGCCCAGCCCGTACCGCTGGTGAGGTCATCACCGATCCGGATCCGGCCGTGGCTGCCGCCAAGGTTGCTGACTTCTTGGCCGCCAAGAATCTCATCGAGGGTTAAAGGAGAAAACACATGTCTCACGTTTATGTCCTAGTTGAGCACGAAGAAGACCAGCTCAGCCCCGTCACAGGCGAGCTCATTACTGCCGCCCGCGCTCTCGGCACCGTCTCCGCCGTCGTCGTGGCCAAGGATGCGGCCACCGCCTCCTCCTTTGACGCCGAGCTGGGCAACCTCGGCGCCGCCCAGGTTGTTCAGGCCACCGCTGCGGACTATGAGCAGCGCATCGTCACCCCAGAGGTTGACGCCCTCCACGCGCTGGCCGCCAATAACCCGGCGCCCATCGTGCTGGCCGCCACCCCGACCAACAACGAGATTGCTGGCCGCCTTGCGGCTCGCTTGGGCTCTGGCGCCCTCGTCAACGTCGACGGCATCAACGCTGACGGCACCGCGCACCACACCATCTTCGGTGGTTCCTACGAGACCTCCTCGAAGGCCACGGGTTCTGTCATCTACACCCTGCGTCCCGGCACCGTCACGGCGGACCCGCAGCCGGTCACCGCAGCGCCCGCGCCCTTCGAGCTGCCTGCCGCCACCGCGAAGGATGTCACTGTCACCTCCTTCACCCCGGCGGAGAAGACCGCTCGTCCGGAGCTAACCTCCGCCAAGGTCGTCGTTGCCGGCGGCCGCGGCGTGGGCGATAAGTTCGCTGACGTGGTTGAGCCGCTTGCCGATTCCCTCGGTGGCGCCGTCGGTGCCACTCGCGACGCCGTGGACGAAGGTTTCTACGACCCCGCCCACCAGATTGGTCAGACCGGTGTGACCGTATCCCCGAAGCTCTACATCGGCCTGGGCATTTCTGGCGCCATCCAGCACACCTCCGGCATGCAGACCTCGGAGACCATCGTCGTGGTCAACCAAGACCAAGACGAGCCCTTCTTCCAGATCGCTGACCTCGGTGTGGTGGGTGACCTTCACGAGATCGCCCCGGCCCTGGCTGCGGAGCTGACCAAGCGCAAGGAGGCCGGCAACTAATGCCACGCTACCTCGATTACGCAGCCACCCAGCCCATGCGCCAAAGCGCCATCGACGCGTGGACTACGGCAGCTAGCTCCCTCAACCCGGGCGCGTCCTATGCCTCTGGGCGCAAGGCGCGCTCTGTGCTTGACGACGCCCGCGAGACCGTTGCCGAGCTGCTCGGCTGCGAACCCATCGAGGTCATCTTCACCTCCTCCGGCACGGAGGCGGACAACATTGCCATCCAAGGCCTTTTCCGCGCTGCGCAGTCGGCTTCGCCCAAAGCCGCGCAGCGCATCGTTTCGACCCCCATCGAGCACCCCGCCGTGCTCGAAACCGTGGAGAAGCTCCAGACTGAGCATGGCGCGACCGTTGACCTGCTCCCAGTCGATTCCACCGGTCACGTCAGTGATTTAAGCGCCCTGGATACCCCGGCCGCGGTGGCCACCTGCATGTGGGCCAACAACGAGACCGGCGCCATCCAGCCGGTCGCGGACATTACCCAGCGCGCCGCTGCGCAGAACACCCCAGTACACATCGACGCCGTGCAGGTCGCCGGCAAGCTGCCCATCAACTTCCACGAGCTGGGTGCCACCACACTCGCGGCCAGCGCCCACAAGTTCGGTGGGCCCCGCGGCATCGGCCTGCTGTTGGCTCGCCGCACCCCAGCGCCACTGCCACTTGCTTTCGGCGGTGGCCAAGAACGCGGGATCCGTCCCGGCACCGTGGACGTGGCTAGTGCAAGCGCACTCGCTGCAGCCCTACGCGAATCCGTCGCGGACATGGAGCAGGAGGACACCCGCCTGACTGCACTCCGCGACAAGCTTCAGGCTGGCATCGAATCCAGCATCGACAACGTCATCATCAACTCTGCCGAGCCCACCCTGGCCTCCCACCTGCACGTGTCCTTCCCCGGAACGGACGGCGATAGCCTCATCATGCTTCTCGACGCCGCCGGTATCGAAGCCTCCGCTGGCTCCGCCTGCCACGCGGGTGTCAACCGTATGTCTCACGTCCTCGAAGCCATGGGCATCGACGAGGAACACGGCCGCGGCAGCCTGCGCTTCAGCCTGGGACGAATGACCACCGACGGCGACATCGATGTGGTCATCAAGGAACTTCCGGAGATCATTCGCCGCGCGCGGTCGGTGTAGGAGAAAACGACCAAAAACGTGTCGCTGTTCAGACGCGTGCCGTAATCTACGGCGTTGTGCCACAGGGGCACTAACCCATCAGGCACAATGTTGTCATGTCGAAGTTCTCTGAGGTCCTAGAACAGCTACGTGAAAACCAACCAAAGGCTAAATATGGCATTGCCTTTGAGAAGCTGATGGTCAACTATTTCAAGACCGACCCGACCTTGAAGAACCAATTCGATGAGGTCTGCCGCTGGACGGATTGGCGCTACAACGGTGGTAAGGCAGATACCGGCATTGACCTGGTAGCTCGCCGCGTGGATGATGGCACGTGGACTGCCATCCAGTGCAAGTTCTATGACTCCAAGGCGCGTATTCAGAAGTCCCACCTGGACTCCTTCTTCGAGGCCTCCGGGCACTCTTTTGAAACGGAAGAAGGACGCGAGCATTTTGGCAGTCGCCTGATTATCTCCACCACGGACCACTGGTCCTCCCACGCGGAGGATGCCCTAGCCAACCAGATTATTCCGACCAGCCGCATTGGCATCTCCGCCATTGCAGAGTCACCCATCAACTGGGACGTGGCGTTCCCTGGCTCAGAGGTGCGGGATAAGACCATCCAGATCAATCTCTCCCAACGTGAGACTTTTGAGCCCCGCCCGCACCAGCAGGCAGCGATCGACAAAGCCATCGAAGGGTTTAAGACCCATGACCGCGGCAAGCTCATCATGGCGTGCGGCACCGGCAAAACCTTTACCGCCCTGCGCCTAGCGGAGCGCGTCGCTGAGGACAACGGCGGCAAGGCCCGCATCCTTTTCCTCGTGCCGTCTATTTCCTTGCTCTCGCAAACCCTGAAGGAATGGACCGCCCAGGGCCGCCTCGACATGCGCGCCTTCGCGGTGTGCTCCGATAGCAAGGTCTCCAAGAAGGCCGAGGACATCGCTGTCTATGACCTTGAGGTTCCCGTTTCTACCGAGGGCAAGGACATCACCACACGCTTTGAATCCGGCAAGCGTGCCAAGGGCCTCAACATTGTTTTCTCCACCTACCAGTCCATCCAGGCGGTACATGAGGCCCAGCAGGTGGGCCTCGATGATTTCGATCTCGTCATTTGCGATGAAGCCCACCGCACCACCGGCATCACCTTGGCCAGTGAGGACGCCAGCAACTTTGTCCGCGTCCACGATGCCGACTACATCAAGGCTTCCAAGCGTCTTTACATGACGGCCACCCCGCGCCTCTACGACGAAGCCGTCAAGGGCAAAGCCGAGGAACACTCCGCGGAGCTGGCTTCTATGGATGATGAAGCCATCTACGGCCCGGAGTTCTACCGCCTCGGCTTCGGTGAGGCCGTGGATAAGGGCCTACTCACGGACTACAAGGTGCTTGTCATGACCGTGGATGAATCCGTAGCTGCCCAAGCCATGGCACAGAGTGAGAACAACCAGGTCAACCTTTCCCTAGCTTCTGCCATGATTGGCGCCTGGAATGGTTTGGCCAAGCGCTCCGGCGAATTGCAAGGCAAGAAGGGCGGTTTCGACGAGGACGCCCAGCCCATGCAGCGCGCGGTGGCCTTTGCCAAGGACATCAAGACCTCCCAACTCATTGCGGAGACCTATCCTTCACTCATCGGTACCCACCAGGAACTGCTGAAAGAAAAGGCAGTGCTTAACGACGTCTCCCTGACCAATATCGACCTCAACGTCGCCGCCCAGCACGTCGACGGCGGCATGAACGCCATGGAGCGCGGCACAAGGCTGTCCTGGCTGGAATCCCCAGCAGGGGAGCACGAGTCCCGCATGCTCACCAACGCGCGCTGCCTGTCCGAAGGCGTAGACGTCCCAGCCCTGGATTCCGTCATCTTCTTCAACCCCCGCAACTCCATGGTGGACGTGGTCCAGTCCGTCGGCCGCGTCATGCGCAAGTCTGAGGGCAAGGACTACGGCTACATCATCCTTCCCGTCGCCGTAGCCAGCAACGTCTCCCCAGCAGAAGCACTCAACGACAACCAGCGCTTCAAGGTGGTCTGGCAGATCCTCAACGCGCTGCGCGCCCACGATGACCGCTTCAACGCGAAGATTAACTCCATCGCCCTCAACGGCACGGCCGGACAGGAAGACTTGCCCATCGACGTCGTTCACGTCCCAGGGGACGACGAGAAAAGCGACGCTGAGAAGCTCAGGGAAGCGGATGAAACCAAAACCCCAGAACCGCAGGCTGATAATTCGACGGTAACCCAGCAGATTGCCTTGTTCTCTCTGGAGCAGTGGCAAGAAGCCATCTACACAAAGCTGGTGGACAAAGTCGGCACCCGCACCTACTGGGAGGACTGGGCTGACGACGTCGCCACCATTGCGGAGAACCAAATCACCCGCATCAAGGCGCTTCTCGACGGCGCCGATGGAACCCTCCGCACAGAATTCGACACCTTTGTCGAAGGCCTGCGCAACAACCTCAACGATGGCATCAGCGAAGACGACGCCATCTCGATGCTCTCGCAGCACCTCATTACGGCACCGGTCTTCAACGCGCTCTTTGAGAACCATGACTTCATCACCCACAACCCCGTGGCCCAGGTCATGGAGAAGATGGTCAAGGCTCTGTCCAAGGCGAACCTCGATACTGAGACCGAGTCTCTGGAGAAGTTCTACGAGTCCGTCCGTGTCCGCGCCACTGAGGTGAACTCTGCCTCCGGTAAGCAGCAGGTCATCAAGGAACTGTACGAGCGCTTCTTCCGCAAGGCCTTCAAGAAGCAATCAGAAGCCCTTGGCATCGTCTACACCCCAGTCGAAATCGTCGATTTCATCCTGCGCGCCGCCGATGATGTGTCCAAGAAGCACTTCGGTAAGGGGCTTACCGACGAGGGCGTGTGCATCCTCGATCCTTTCGCCGGCACCTCCACCTTCACGGTTCGCCTCCTACAGTCCGGCCTCATCAAGCCGGAAGACCTCGCCCGCAAGTACGCCAACGAACTCTTCGCCACTGAGATCATGCTGCTTGCGTACTACGTCTCAGCGGTGAACATCGAGACCACCTACAACGCCCTGCGTGAAGAAGCAGCTCTCCGCAATGGCGAACCCGCACCCGAGTACGTGCCCTTCACGAACATCGCGCTAGCCGATACCTTCCAAATCCACGAGGAAGGCGACATCCCAGATCTCAACATCTTCCGCGAGAACAACGAGACCATCGAGCGCCAGAAGAATGCACCCATCAACGTGGTGATTGGTAACCCGCCATATTCCGCCGGCCAAAAGTCCGCCAATGACCTGAACGCCAACCAGAAATATCCGAGCCTGGATAAGCGCATTGCGGAAACTTATGCGGAGAAGTCTACGGCTCAGTTGAAGAACTCCTTGTACGACTCGTACCTGCGCGCTTTCCGATGGGCCACCGACCGCATCGGCGACCAAGGCGTAGTAGCCTTCGTGTCCAATGGCGGATGGATTGACGGTAACACTGGCGACGGTGTGCGCCTGTCGATGGCGGAGGATTTTACCGACCTCTATGTGTTTAACCTTCGCGGGAACCAACGTACCGCAGGGGAGCAATCACGAAAGGAAGGCGGCAAAGTCTTCGGCTCTGGCTCTCGCAGTACTGTAGCTATAACGGTCGGTGTTAAAGATCCAACAAAGTCAGCCTTCGAGCTGCACTACCGTGACATTGGGGACTACCTGACGGCTGGAGAGAAACTCGATATCGTAGAGTCTTCGACCGTCGAGTCAATCGAATGGCAAAGCATTACACCCAATGATGATGGCGACTGGTTGAATCAGCGCTCAAAAGAGTTCGCAACATGGCCTGCGATCGGCGACAGAAGTCGAAAAGATACAAGAATCTTCAGTCAGTTTTCTATGGGATTGAAGACAAATCGAGATGCATGGGCCTATCAATTTTCTAGGGGCCGTCTGGCTGAAAATGTGAATGTATCGATCGAAGCTTACAACGAGGCCAAAGACAAGAACTCCTTTGATAGAGAACGGATTAAGTGGTCTTCGAAGTTTGATTCGCTAAAGAAGCAAGGGGTAAGGCTCAAATATTCTAAGTCTTCGATTCGCCAAGCGCTTTACCGCCCGTACACCAAACTTAGTGTGTATTACGCACAAAATTACAACGATCGTTTGGGACAACTCCCATCGATGTTCCCAACCCCGGAACACGGAAATATTGGATTCGTCTCGGTAGGTGCCGGTGAATCAGTGATGCCGGCTGCGCTTGCTACTGATCTGCTTCCAGATCTACATGTAATAGCTACGTCACAATACTTCCCCCGCTTCACCTGGGCAGCCGTCTCAGCCGACGATGGTGGGCTGTTTGGTGAGGGCAGCGTCGCTAAGCAGGGCGAGGCCAGCATCTATGGCAAGGTGGGTGAGGTCGTTGACGGCTACGTGCGCGTGGACAATATTACGGATGAGATTAAGGCTCTCTACCGTGATGCACTGGGTGCTGACATCACGGGTGATGACATCTTCCACTTTGTCTACGGCAAGCTGCATGACCCCGGCTACCGCACGAAGTACGCGGCTGACTTAAAAAAGATGCTGCCGCATATTGAGACACCATCCTCGCGTGCGGAGTTCGACAAGTTTGCTGCTGCGGGCCAGGAGTTGATGGACCTGCACGTGGGCTACGAGGACGTGGAGCCATGGCCGCTGGATATTCAGGTCAAGGGTGATGAGTCCGACCGTGAGACATGGCGCGTGCTCAAGATGAAGTGGGCCAAGCGCAAGGACCCGGAGACGGGAAAGAACGTCAATGACGTGACCAAGCTGATCTACAACAAGCGCGTGACCATTGCTGGCATTCCGGCCGAGGCGGATGAGTACATGCTGGGTTCGCGCTCAGCTGTCGCTTGGCTGATTGACCGTTACCAGGTCAAGAAAGATAAGGCCTCTGGCATCGTCAACGACCCGAATGATTGGGCTGACGAGGTGGGCAACCCGCGCTACATCGTGGACCTCATTGGGAAAGTGGTGCGCGTGGCGATGGAGACGGTACGGATTGTGGATGGGCTGGGTTCTGAATAGCGATGCAATAAGCTGAGCCACGGTATTCGTGGCTGTGGCGCATCCTGCCCTGAATTCCTGGATGAACTGAGTCCGCAAGCTTGGGTGGGGCGTCGCCAAGCACAGCGTGGTAGGCAGAGCTATGGAGTTGGCGCCGAGCGTTGGGACCTAAGACAAAAGGTCCAGCCCGAAGTACGCGACAACGGGAATCAACGACGCTACCGAAAGCACGATTGCGATGATGGCTTTTCGTTTGCTTTTAGGCGCGTCAGTGTTGAGCGACGCGATGGCGATGAAGGCAAAGAGTGGTGCGAGAAAAGGCGCTGCAAAACTCATCCCGATAAGGATGAATATGCCGAGGAAGCCGAAGAAGTAGGACGCGGCATCATCGCCGCCCGATGCAACGCTGTCTGCAAAGATCAAGGAGAGTAACCCCAGCGCCCACCCACCCAGAAGAATTGCGGAGCCCCTCAGTGCGAGGTTCTCGTTAAGGAATCTTTTGAAGTCGCGGCGCGGGGGAAGTTCCGTTTCCTGGGACTCTTGAGGTGCGTCGGGGTCGGCGGGCTGCTGTGGGTCGTTGGGAAGGTGTGGGTCGATGGAGGGTGGTCCATGGCGCTGTCCTTCTTTGGCGTCGTTATCGCCTGCTGGGGTGGTGGCGATGTGAAGGGAAGTCTAACAGCGGTTGCTGTTGCTGGGGGCGGTGGACGGGAGTCGTGTTAAATGTGTGGCATAAGAGTTGAATGTTTCGCGTGTTGCTTCAGTGATGTATGTGATTGATTCGGTAGTGTGGCGCGCATGAGCCATGCACGTCGCCTTGTTACCGCCGCCGTTACCGCAGTAGCGGCCGTGGCATTGTCCGTATCCACTGCCGTCGCTATTCCGTCCTATGCGCCATCCGGTGTGGACGTTTCAGGAAACAATCACATGTCCCTGCGTGGAATCGACTGGGATGCCGTGAAGTCTGATGGACAGTCCTATGCCTTCGTCAAAGCTACCGAGGGCGTCGGATTCGTCAACAATCACTTTGTGCGCGATGCCAATGCTGCATCGGCCGCTGGGTTAAAGGTCGGCGCCTACCACTACGCGCGCCCAGCAGGGGATGCCAAGCAGCAGGCAGCCAGCTTCGCGTCCCAAATCGCGCTGGTGCCAACCCAGACTCTGCCGCCGGTGCTCGACATTGAGGTCGATGAGGGCCTGAGCGCCGCGCAGCTTGAGCAGTGGATTGACACCTTCATGACTGAGGTCAAGTCCCTGACAGGCCGCACCCCGATGCTGTATACCTACAAGTACTTCTGGATGGGGCAGATGGGGAATACCACGCGCTTCTCCGAGTACCCGCTGTGGCTGGCTGCCTACCAGGACACCGCACCGGACCCGGTCGGTGGCTGGGACAAACTGGCATTCTGGCAGCGCTCGGGTTCTGGCCGAGTGGCCGGCATTGAAACCGACGTCGACATGAACTTGTTCAACGGCACCGAGGCCCAGCTGCAGTCCTTCTCCGGTGGTAACTACATCGACTTCGGTGGCATCGTCGACGACTTGGTGGTGCCGGGCATCGACCTAGGCGATGACGCCGGCGTGCTCATCGCGGGCATTCTTGCCGTGGCCGCCGGCGCGATGGCGATCCCGGCCGTGGCTCAGGCTGCGCAGGACGCGGGCATCTCCATCGACCCGACCGAACTCATCGAGCAGGCGGAGAAGCTGCTGAAGACCGGCGCTATTAGCACCGGCGATCTGGACAAGCTGGCCAACCACGACGCCACCACCGGCGACTTGGCCCTGTTCCTCGATAACGCGGAGCACGTGCAGGACTTCGACTCGAATAACATTGACCAGCAGGACGTAGATACCGCCGCCGACGTGGCGCGCACCGCCGGTCACGGCGCGGGCGTCGAGGTGCCGGCGTTCGACTCCAAGCAGGTGGCGGACCTGCTTAACAACCTGCTTTAAAGAGCAGGCGTATCGCGACGCGGACTCGCGCCGCTGAAGAAGTGGCGCGTCCACGCCTCGTCGCGGTAGTGGGCGGGCACGGCCCCGCGCAATAGGGGTTTGGATATCGTGGCGGCTGCGGGGGAGCCGTCTGTGGGAAGCTCGGTATCTGAACCAATGAGGATGATGTTGCCGTAGCGCCGGCCCTTAAGCATGGGAGGATCGGCGATAACTGCGACGTGCTCAAAGACTTCTGCCATTCCGGCGAGCTCCGCCTTTGCGCCCTGCAGGTCGGGGTAGTCGCCGCAGTTAGCCACGTAAAGACCCCCGGAACTTAGGGTGGCGTGGGCGTGTTGGAAGAACTCTTTTGTGGTGAGGGATTCTGGCGTGACGGCGCCTGCGAAGACGTCGCGAATGATGACGTCGAAGCGGTGGGTTGGGAAGCCCTCAGTTACTGCTCGTGCCTCGCCGGCCCGGATTTTCACGCGGGGTGCCGAGGGGATATCGGCCAGCTCACGGATGAGCTCCGCCAGCTTTGCGTCGAGTTCGACGACGGTGTTGTGGGAATCTGGCCAAAGATCCGCGAAGTAGCGGGGAAGAGAACAGCCTCCGCCGCCCAAGTGCAGAAGGCGTTTGCCGGGCGCAAGGTGCTCTACCGCAGCAGCGATCCAGCGCATGTATTCAAACTCCAAGGCCCGCGGCTCATCGGGAACGAGGTGGGAGGAGGGCACGCCGTTGATGTTGAGGATGTAGGCGCCGTCGCGGAATGGATCTGGTTTGACCACAAGTTCTCCGGTGGAGATTTCATAGGTGCCGGCGATGGATTCTTCGGTGTTGCGTTTCCTACCCATAGTGTTCCCAAGCTTAGGGAATAGCTCGGTTTGGTGGGGTGTTGGGGTAGGAGACTAGCCTTGGTGGACGACACAGCAACGAGAAGGGGAGAGCATGCGAGTATTGGTAGCCATGTCCGGAGGCGTCGATTCCTCCGTGGCGGCCGCCCGAGCGGTAGAAGCAGGCCACGACGTCATTGGCGTGCACTTAGCCCTGCACAAGGACGCCCAGCAGACCCGGGAGAAGGCGCGTGGCTGCTGCTCCCTGGAGGATTCTGCCGACGCCCGCCGTATCTGCGATAAGCTTGGCATTCCTTTCTACGTGTGGGACTTCTCTGAGGAGTTCAAGGAAGCCGTCATCGGGGACTTCGTGGACTCCTACGCCCGCGGTGAGACCCCGAATCCCTGCCTGCGCTGCAATGAGAAGATCAAGTTCGCAGCACTCCTGCGCAAGGGCATGGCGCTGGGCTTCGATGCGGTGGCAACGGGCCACTACGCCACTATCGACGCCGACGGTTACATGCGCCGCTCCCTGGATGAGAACAAGGACCAGTCTTATGTGCTGGGTGTTATCACCAAGGAGGAGCTGGACCACTGCTTCTTCCCCATTGGCGATACTCCGAAGCCGCAGATCCGCGAGGAAGCGAAGCGCCACGGATTTTCTACTGCGTCCAAGCCTGATTCTTATGACATTTGTTTCATTCCGGACGGCAATACCCAGGCCTTCCTGGGTCGCTCCATTGGGCTGCGCCCGGGAATGATCGTGGATACGCAAGGCAATGAGCTCAAGGAGCACGATGGCGCGTGGAACTACACCATCGGCCAGCGCAAGGGCTTGGACATTAAGACGCCTACTGCCGACGGCTCTCCGCGCTACGTCACCGACATCGACGCAGCCACCGGCACCGTCACCGTGGGATCGCGCGCTGATTTGGCTGTGACCAGCATCGAGGCCGACCGTCTGAAGTACCTGCACCCGGCGATGGAAGGTGACTTCGACTGCGAGGTGCAGGTCCGTGCCCACGGCTCAGTCGTTCCCTGCCGCGCCCATGTGGACCGCGAGGCCGACCGCATGACGCTGGAGCTTTCTGAGCCACTCTCCGGCGTAGCCCGCGGCCAGGCCGCGGTGTTGTACCTGCCGAGCCCGGATGAGCTGGGCGATATTGTCTTGGGCTCCGGCACCATTTGCGGGACTGAGTAGATGACTGGGTTTGCTCTTGGCCCTATGCCCGGTATCTCCATTGCGGAGGCCGCGGACATCATCCTGGGGGAGACGGAGCTTCCCGCCATCCCGCAGCTGCCCGAGCGCGGCTTGGGCTCTGATTCGGTGGGTCGCACTGCGAGCATGCTGGAGGACATCACCATCGACCGCGGCCCGCGCGCGTGGCGCATGACGGCGCGCCCGCAACTGCTGACCCGCCGCGCCTGGGACCGCCTGGAGCGCGATCTCGACGAGGTCCAGGAGGTCTGGGGCGAGACCGTGCCGCGCGTCAAAGTGCAGGCGCTTGGCCCGTGGACACTCGCGGCGAGCATTGAGCTTTCCGACGGCCACCGCGTCCTCACCGATCGTGGTGCCTTTAACGAGCTTGCCGACGCCCTCCGCCACGGCCTCCACGCCCACGCCGACGACGTGGCGCGCCGTTTCCACGGGGAGGTCGTCGTACAACTCGACGAGCCCCTGCTCGCTGACATCGTGGCCGGGCGCATTCCGGGCACCACCGACTTCGACACCATTCCCGCCGTCCCGGACGAGGTCGCGCTCGACCTCCTGCAGTCCTTTGACGTGGACTACCTCTATGCCCCGCCGCTGTGGTCGTTAGCGCCGGCCGCTCCCACGTTCCTCACGGATTTTCGCGGCCTGGACACCCCGCGCCACCTCGACGGCTTGGGTGAGCACCTCAACGCAGGCCACCGCATTGGTCTGGGCATCGAGGGTTCCGATGCCCGCGCGGAGGCCATCGCGCTGGCCCGCCACCTCGACCGCATTGGCATGCCGCGCGAGCTGCTCGTCGATAAATTCGACGTGTACCCAGTCGAGGCTTCCGCTAGCACTTTGCGCTCGGTATCTGAGACCGCCGATATCCTGGCTCGCGACGCCGGTGACCTTTAGTCCAGCTTCTAGTCGACTCGTCCCAGGCTGTCGGTAGAGGTGAAGTAGGCCTCCATATACGGGATGACGAACTGAAGCTGGCCGTGGGCGGTGGGTTCGATGAGGTCGGCGTCGATAAGCCTCTGGCGCGTAGCCGATAGAGAGCGCACCGTCCGATCCTGGTGCGCGGCGATGTTCTTGATTTCCGCCGTGCCATCCTCCATGACCGCGCTCATCGCTTCGAGGAAGAGCCGCTGCGCGGGCGGGAGCGCCAGGGTGGCCGGCTGATGGACCTGGGCGCCTAGAACCGAGATAGCCTCGGCTGATACTGCCGTGACGTCGCGTTCCTCGATGCTGCTTCCACCTCCACGCTGCGCGCTGCCCCAGGCCAATGAACCGACGAGCTGCACCAGGTAGGGGTAGCCGCGGGAAAGGCGCACGGCGGCGGCCACTGCATCATCAGTGAATTCGAGCCCCGAGTGCGCGGCAGTCTCCGTGAAGGCCGCGGTGGCATTAGCAGGAGAGAGCGGACCCAGAACAAACTTCTGGGCGCGGCGTAGAAAGGTCACGCCAGGCAAGTCCAGCAGACGGTTAACGCCCTGCGGCAGACCAGCGGCCACGATGGCAACGTCGAGCTCATCGCGCACGAGGTCCTGGTAGGTCACGGCCAGGGAGGTGAGGTCATCTGCGTCCGCGTCCTGGACCTCGTCGATGGTGAGCAGTACGCCTGTGCCTTTGAGTAGTGCTAAAAGCTCGCGCAGGCGAGTGTTGAGCGTGGGTTTATAGGCCTCTTCGGTGTTGTGCTGAATGCCGATGGTTGCCAGACCGCCAACACCGACGCGGTTGACCTTGTGCTTGTCTGCCGGGGCGAGCTTGTCCATGATGCGCGGGATGGTGGTATCCACGAGTTCTTCCACCATGGAGCTGCGTCCGGAGGCGCGCAACGTAATCCATCCGCGGCTCGAGGCGATATCTTCGAGTTCGTTCAGGAGCACCGTCTTGCCAATACCGCGGGCGCCGCTGATGATAAGCGAGCGGCCGGGTGTTCCCGGCTGCGAGTCAAGGGCAGCCCGAAAGGTATCGAGCACTGCCGTGCGGCCAACCCAAAACAGTGGGGGCACGCCGAACGTGGGGCGGAAAGGATTCTCGTGCGGGGACATAATTGCATCCTAGCGCATTGGGAGATTTGGGAGACTTTTTAAAAGACGGAGATTTTGGAGACTTTTGGCGTTTAAGGCAAGCTGTCCAAGTCAATCGAGTTGGGCCACGCAGCCATGAGGTGAGTGTCTCGACTGACAAGAGGGGCTTCGAAGATGTTGGACACTGCTACATAGGCTGAATCATAGATGGAGAAGGTGTGTCGACGGCTCCACACATGGTTGGCGATGTCGCCTACGCTTATCAATTCAATGTTCAAGTCCATGACATCGTTGGCAAGAAGGCTTGCCGTAGCGCTGTCGATTGCTTCTGTCCGCTCCAATCTTTTCAACACGGTGAGGCATTCCAAGGGCATGTGACTCGGGGTAATAAAATCGAACGCGGGGTAAGCAGTGCTAAGTCGTTGAAGCGCATCTCGTTTCAAGAGAAACTCGATCGCTGCGGAGGCATCGATGACTAACAGTGTCATGAAGCGTCTCGTGCTTCACGTATTGCGGCCACCACGTCAAAGTCCTTCTTGAGTTCAATGGGTTCGCGCTGCGAGAGTTCTTCCAGCTTCTCTTCCAGGGATGGGCGTGAAGCGATCTTCTCAAGGGTCTCTCGCAGGTAGCTAGAGAGGGAAATGCCCTTACTGTCGGCGCGCTTTTTAAGAATGTTGACGACGTCAGCATCGACATCACGGATCTGAACATTGATGGCTTTTGGGTTTGTCATACCCGTCATAATAGTGCATGCACTGTGCATGCACTATGGCTAGTCTTCGTAAGTCTTTGGCGCGCCGGCCTGCCAAGCCACCGCGCCGGCGCACAGAGCGCATGTGGCGACGAGGCCGTACCACCAGAAGTAGTGGAGGCTGTCGTACCAGGGCAGGGCAAGTCCGATAACGGCGACGGTGAGGGTATTCATCAGCGCGGAAATAACGCGTGAGCTAGTCTTTTTGGGGACAACGATTGCTTTCCATGCGGACCCTAGAAGAGAAACAATGATAACGATCATGCTGATAGTGAGGACCACGGTTTCTCCTTAGAGCGCGAGACCGTCGAATAGTGCTTGGGCTAGGTCTTCGGTGCCGGTGAGGGAATCGTTGTTGGCCAAGGCGCCTCGTTTGGGGGCTTTCACGAAACCACCTCAATCTTTTTACGAAACCTCCTGCCAGCCAAAAAATTGGCCGCGACGAAAAAATGACCCACTCCCTTCGTTTGGAGGGGTCATTTTTTCTTGGTCTCAACGCCGTTTTAGGCCTAATTTCGGCACTCGCCCACGACCTCTAGGCCACGGGCTTCGTCCTCGTTGTTGAGGACCAGCCGGTGGTGGCTTCGTTCGCTGGGTGGGGGTCTTGTAGCGCTCCATAGCGGTCTTTTGCTGCGATCACGCAGGACTGGCTGCGGGTAGTTGTTGGGGTTTGAACCGAGAAGGGTGCGCCCAGTCGGGGCCGTTTGGAACGCTACCGCTACGTCATAGCCCGAAGGCTCCACCGCTGACGAGGATCGCGATGCCGAGGCCGATGAGAACGATGGGGAAAAGGATGTGCTCCCAGCGTTCGAGCACTTCCGCGATCGGGGGTCGGGTGGCGACGAACTTTGCCAGGGCCACTAGGACCGCGACGAGCGCGAGGAAGATAACACAGTAGGCGACTACTGCGAGAGGTTCCACGCTGAGGAATACAGGGGTGTAGACGCCGATGTTGTCGCCACCGTTGGCAAAGGTGACGCCTGCGACTGTCCCCACGCCTACCTTCTTGCCGGCAACCTTGGCCTCGTCGTCATCGTCGTCATCGTCTCCGCGCCAGGCCTGCCATGCGGCCCAGAGGCCGAGGCCCAGAGGGATGAGACCGAAGTACGGGATGGCTGTCGAGGGCAGGAATGCTCCGGCGCCCATGGTCACCAGAACCGCGGCACCGAGGATGCCCGCGAATCCGAGGTACTGGCCGGCCAGAATGCGGGCGGTAGTGCCGCGCTGGCCTGCCCCTCGCGCGAAGAAGAGGGAGAGCACGATGATGTCGTCGATGTTGGTAGCTGCGAACAGGCCTATCGCCTGCAAGACCGAGGTGAGGATCATGCGTCCTCCCCAGCTGCGTAGCACCCGGGAAGCGAGCAGGCGGGATCGATGCACCGGGCGTCTTCGTCTACTGCCAAGGTGGCATCGACCAATGTGGTCAGCGCCTGCGCCAGGTGCGGATCGGCGATCTCGTATCGCGTCCGACGCCCCTCGGGCTCGGAGACGACAATCCCACAATCGCGCAAGCATGCCAGGTGGTTGGACACGTTCGAGCGTGTCAGGTCCAGATCTCGGGATAGTTCCGCCGGGTACGCGGGATGGTCGAGCAGGGTCAAGATGATCCGGGATCGAGTGGGGTCGGCCAGTGCACGACCCAGGCGGTTCATCACGTCAAGACGAGAAGCAATGGTCAGCATGTGCTGAACTATACAGCGATCGCTGAACTAGTCAAGTTCCGGATAGCGGTGCAGCTGTCTGCGCTGCTCAAGAGGCAGTGGAAGTAGCAGAGATGGCAGAGATTCCGGCAAAGTTGCGAAAGCAGCGTCGCCAGCTCGAGATTCAACTTGCGCACGAGCCTGGCTTAGTACGCGAGATCCGTTTTCAGGCCCCAAACAATGACCCGAACGGGACAAAACTCGATGACCTCATCATCTTGAACTGGGAAGGCTCGAACAAACTTATCTACCTCATCCGCAGCCTTGACTCGATTCCCGTTTGCAGCGGGGACACTTCAGGGTCCGACGATGGTTCGTGCCGCCAGCGCGCTTTTGAAGGGGGGCAATTACGGTGGGGGCGACGTTATGGATGCGGACCGTGCGGTGAGAGGGAGCAGTCATAACGTCAGTTTGCGGAAGGACTTAGATTGCGCTTTTGGGCTTCGATTCTGCGGCTCGCCAAGCTACTGCGCCGGCGTACAGAGCGCATGCGGCGATGAGGCCATACCACCAGGCGAAATGGAGGTCTGTATTCCAGGGTAGGGTATATCCGATAAGGACTAGGACGAGGGCAGTTATCGCTACAGAAATAGCGCGGTAGACCGTCTTTCCTGAGGTGGTGAATGCCTTCCAGGCGGACCATAAAAGAGCGGCAATGATAACAATCATGCTGATGGTGAGGGACACGGTTTCTCCTTAAGATGCGAGCTCGTTGAACAGTGCTTGGGCTAGGTCTTCGGTGCCGGCGGGTGAATCGTTGTTGGCGAAAGTAGCGCGTTTGGTGTCCGGATCGATGATGAGCATTGTGGAATAGCCATAGGTGCCGCCGTTGTGCCAGACACCTGGGCCGTCTTCGTTAGGAACCCAGCCGTACTCTGTATCGCCGTTATCCATAAACCACTCGGCGAACTTGGCCATGTCACTCGCCGTGGAGCGGATAGCACCCGCGGGCGCGGAGCCGTCCTCCTCCCAAGGCTCGGCGTGGCGGCCGGTGTTGGTAAGTCCCTGTGGGGCGTCGTCGGGCACGGAGCCCGGCGTCATGAGGTAGGTTTCGGTCATTTCTGCAGGCTCGAAGATTCGTTCTTTGAGCATCTGCTCATAAGGCTGCCCGGCAACGGTCTCCACCACGTGGCCAAGGAGCCCATAGCCAAGATTGGAATAGGATTCTTCGCCGCGGTTCTTCAGCTCGGCCTTCGTGGCGGCAGCCATGATGTCCTCTACGGTCTCGCCTTCATAGGGGTTCGAACCGGTGACACCCGAGGCGAGACTGCTGAGGAGGTTCGCGCTTGCCAGCCGGGGTAGTCCAGAGGTGTGGTCGAGCAGCTCTCTCACGGTGACGTCAGCGACGGGCGCATCGCCGACATCGAGGACCTCGCCCACAGTGGTATCAGGTTTCAATTTTCCTTCGTCGACGAGCTGGCGGGCCAGTTCGCCGGTGAACATCTTGGTCACGGACCCGATTTCGACCTCTGTGTGCTCGTCGCTGCCCAGTCCCGCGAAGGTGGCTTGGCCGTCGTGAAGCGTGAAGGCGGTGAGGTTGTGGAAACCGGATTCGGAGTGATTTTCCAGCTGGGTTGCTAGGGCTTCGTCGCCAGTTTTGTCTTGTGCCAGAGCAATTCTTTGTGGCCCTACAACGAGGAGGACGGCGGCAACAACAATGATGGTGATGATAGCTAGGGCAATCTTGGATGCGACACGGTTATTCATTAGTGGTCCTCACTTGCAGTGATGATGGTGAGCAGGGGAATGACGCGGGGAGGGCGGATGGAATATTCGCCGCCAGACTTGGTGGTCCAACCGGCGTGGGTGAGTGCACTCAAGTGGTGATAGGCGGTGCCGGTGGAGGAGACGATGTTTTCTTCGACAAGCTCGGCGGCCGTCGCAGGTGCGGCGAGCAGGCGGCGAAGGATCTCGCCGCGGACGGGGTGAGCAAGGGCGGAAAGGCGCTCAAGATTCTCTGTCCAAGCCTCGTCGCTGACAAAGTTGGTGGGGCGTTGCCATTGGTAGGCATAGGCGCGCTTGCCCACGTTAATGTTGCCGCCGAAGATGACGGAGCCGTCGGGAAGCTGTTCGTTGGGCGTAAGGGCGTCAACGAGCCAGTAGGTCGAATCCTCTGTGGTTGGTTGGGTGGAGGTTGGTGAAGTGGGGTCGGTGTGTTCAGCGCTGACGCGTCCCTCAAGCGCGGCGACGCGCGCTTCAAGCTCGGCGAGGCGTGCTTCGACTGTTGTTTCCATGTTTTCTAGAATTCCATAATTCTAGAAATCTGACAAGAGTGGTGATGCGTTGATTATGAAATCATCGGCCACGCGGTGGAGACATTCGAGGCGTCCCGCCCACGGCCCTCCAGGTATTTCTTGAAGGATTCGCGGTCCTTGTACCACTCCACAGCCTGGAACTCCATGAGTTCGTTGGTATCCATCTGCGCTAGCTCAGGGAAGTGCTGACGCACCTGCTTCCAGGCCACGCGGGCGGCCGCGAGGGCGTCGGCAGTTGCCTCATGCGCGTTGCTTAGCTCCACGCCGTAGTGTGCGGACACATCTCCCAAGGTGCGCTTGCCCTTGCGCCATTTGTCTTTGACGCGGTCGATGACGAAAGGATCGAACACCGGGCCGTTCACCGTGAAGTCCCCGGTCAACGCGCGTAGCACGGATAGGTCGTAGGCGGCGTTATAGACAATGAGGGTCAGACCATCGTCCCAGGCCTGGTATATGGCATCGACCGTTTCTTTGAGCACATCCTCATGTGGTCGGCCCTCCGCACGAGCCTTCTCCGTGGTGATGCCGTGAACCTTGGCGGCCTCTTCAGGGATTTCCACGCCTGGGTCAGCGAGCATCTCGCGCTTGTCCACCTCGCGCCCGTCGATGCGCACCAGGGCAGAGGTGACGATGCGGGCTTCTTTAGGGTTCACGGAGGTGGTCTCCAGATCGAAGGAGAGCATGCGGGTGGCGTCGAAGTTCATGGACAACACTCTAGCGCCCGGCTCGGACATGCACTGTGGAAGTGCTGCAGAATGACGGACAAGGTTTTGCAGAATGACGAATGGACTCCTGCAGAATGACGGATGAAGTCTTGCAGAATGACCAACTGCAGGTAAAATACTGTTTTATGGAGCGCTATATTAGGCGAGGTATGGAAGGGTTTGCGCGAGAGGCGTTGTCTTTTTCTCCCGTTGTGCACGTCACGGGAGCACGGCAAGTGGGAAAATCGACGCTGACACGGCATCTCGGTCTTGAGCGTGCTGTGTATGTAACGCTGGATGACCCCGCAGCTTTTTCATTGGCAGAAGAAGATCCGATGACCTTTGTCCAGCAGGGTGGCAATGGAACGTTGATTATTGATGAGATTCAGCGGCTTCCGGAACTCACCCTGCCGTTGAAGGCTGAGGTCGATAGAGACCGCCGGCCAGGTCGCTTTGTCATTACTGGTTCATCTGACTTTGCTCGGGGGATAGGAAGGAAGGATTCGCTAGCGGGAAGAATCATCGATCTCCATCTGCATCCACTGAGCCAGCAAGAAATCTGCGAAACAGTAAGCGACGGGGCCTTTGTAGATAGGATTGATGATCTTATCGGTTTACCTGCGCGTTCTACTCCTGAGGAATACGTAGACCGGGCTAGCCTCGTTGACAAGGTGCTCAAGGGGGGTTACCCAGTAGCGCTTGAACTACCCGATCGGATGCGCCGAGCCTGGTTCGATTCGTATGTATCGCATGTGACTGTGGTTGAGGAAACGCTTTCCCGGGAAAGCGCACAGCCGGGAAGGCTGCAATCATTATTGCGTTTACTTGCAGCGCATCAGGCAGGGGAGTTGGTTCCGGCAAAGCTTGCGCGTGAAGCGGAAATCCCAGTATCCACTGTCCGCTCGTACCTTGATACTTTGTCAAGGTTATTTCTTTCCTCACATGTGAAAGCGTGGAAATCGAATCTGACGTCGAGGGAAATTTCCAAGCCTAAAAGCTGGGTCACTGATTCCGGTTTGGCTTCATGGCTAGCGGGGCAAACTCGAGACATACTTATGGACCCTCTGGCCCAGTCCCACTTCGGGCATCTGGTGGAAGGGTTTGTACTCCAAGAGCTTTCTGCCCAGCAAGGGTGGGCAGAAAGCGAGCATCGGCTTTTTCATTGGCGTGATAGTACAGGGATGGAAGTGGATATTGTCATCGAATTCGCTGACAACTCCATCGCCGCACTCGAGGTCAAATCCGGGGCAACCGTGAAAGCAGGGCAGGTTCGGCATGTGCGCACACTGAGAGAAAAATTAGGTTCGCGATTCCGCGGAGGATTTGTTGTCGCACCTATTCCTCACGTGCAGCCCCTAGGTGAAAAATTATGTGCGCTTCCGATGTCATATCTGTGGCGTAAATAGGATGTTTGGGCAGGTCACGTCTCACGTCCAGCTGCCCCGCTACACTGGTTAACCGTGAGTGATGCAGTAGATATCCAACGCGAATGGTCCGAGCTTGCCCAGGAAGTGCGTAAGCACCGCGAGCTGTACTACAACGGCGAGCCGTCGATTCCGGACGCGGACTTTGACGCGCTTTTCCAGCGTTTGCTGGCACTGGAAGCAGAGCACCCGGAGCTGCAGACTCCTGATTCGCCTACCCAGCAGGTAGGCGCAGCCCCGGAGGGTGCTGTAGACATCGAGCACCTTGAGCGCTTGTACAGCTTGGACAATGTCTTCAGTGCGGATGAGCTGCAGGACTGGCTCGACCGTACGCCGGCGGAGTCCTACCTCACCGAGCTGAAGATCGACGGGCTGTCCATTGACTTGGTGTACCGCGATGGCAAGCTTGCCTCGGCCGCTACGCGAGGCGATGGCCGTGTCGGCGAGGACATCACTGCCAATGCGCGCGTCATTCCTGATATTCCACACGAGCTGACCGGCACCGAAGAGTATCCGGTGCCCTCCGTGGTGGAGGTTCGCGGCGAGGTGTACATGCGCCCGGATGAGTTTGAGGAGATTAACTCCGCACGCCGTGAAGATGGCAAACCCACGTTTGCCAACCCGCGCAACGCGGCCGCAGGCGGTTTGCGCATGAAGAACCCGGAGGACGTGAAAAAGCGCCGCCTTCATATGGTGTGCCACGGTATCGGTGCGCGCGAAGGTTTTGAACCTTCCTCGCAACACGATGCTTACCTGGCACTAGAAGCGTGGGGATTCCCCGTCTCGCCGTACACCAAGCGCGTGACCAGCGCCAAGGAAGTCCAGGAGCAGGTTGCACACTGGGCTGAGCACCGCCATGATGCATATTTTGAAATGGATGGTCTTGTGGTCAAGGTTGATGACTTGGCCAGCCAACGCGCGCTGGGAGCAACCTCTAGGGCACCACGGTGGGCTATTGCGTACAAGTACCCGCCGGAAGAAGTGACCACCAAGCTGCTCAACATTGAGGTAGGCGTTGGCCGCACGGGACGTGTGACGCCCTTTGCCATTATGGAGCCGGTGTTTGTGTCCGGTTCAACCGTGTCTATGGCTACCCTGCACAACCAGTTCGAGGTCAAGAACAAGAACGTCCTCATCGGGGATACCATCATCATCCGCAAGGCTGGCGAAATTATTCCGGAGGTCCTCGGCCCGGTGCTGGACAAGCGTGATGGTAGCGAGACCGAGTGGGTTTTCCCAGAGAACTGCCCGGCCTGCGGCACGAAGCTGGCTCCGCAGAAGGAAGGTGACCAGGACTGGCGGTGCCCGAACACTCGCAGCTGCCCGGCTCAGCTTTCTGCCCGCCTCGAGTATCTGGCATCCCGCAAGGCGCTTGACATAGGCGAGTTAGGGGAGAAGGCTGCGGCAGACCTTATCGCCTCCGGCGTGCTTAAAGATGAAGCGGATCTCTTTGACCTTGATGAGGAAGCACTGCTGAAGTCTTCGATGTACACGACGAAGAGCGGTAACCTCAATGCCTCTGGCAAGAAGCTGCTGGAGAACCTTAAGACCGCCCGCGAGACTGATTTCTGGCGCGTGCTCGTGGCCTTGTCCATTCGCCATGTGGGTCCCATCGCGGCTCGTGCGTTGGCGACTCGCTTTGGCTCGATGGAGGCGCTGCGCAAGGCTTCCGTCGAGGAGCTCGCCGATACCGATGGCGTGGGCGGAATCATCGCGGAATCCTTTAAAGCCTGGTTCGAAGTGGACTGGCACGACAACATCGTCGAGAAGTGGACTGCAGCGGGTGTGACCATGGCTGATGAAATCAGCGATAAACCGGAACAAACCCTAGAGGGTCTCACCGTGGTGGTCACCGGCACGCTCGAAAAATTCACGCGTGATTCCGCCAAGGAGGCCATCATTACCCGTGGTGGCAAGGCTTCTGGCTCGGTATCTAAGAAGACCAACTATGTTGTTGTGGGCGAGAACGCTGGATCCAAGGAACAAAAAGCCCGTGACCTGGGGCTCACCATCCTTGATGAAGCGGGATTCCAGCGTCTTCTGGAAACGGGCGAGGCATGAAGCTAGCCGCCTGTGACCTTGATGGCACCATCTTTTTTGATGGGCATATGCCTGCGGATGTCCCCGCAGCCATTGCTAGGTGGCGTGCCGCGGGCAATCTTGCCGTCGTGGCCACAGGTAAATCCCCGTACGCCATGCGTCGCGCTCTTCAGCCCTTTGACATCGAATTTGATTATTACCTCTTGTGCAATGGCACGGTGATCCTCGATGGCGAGCAGCGCATCCTCTATGAAAGTCACGTTCCGCCACAGGCAGTTCGCGCCGTATATGACCGCGTGCACGACACCTCCGGGCTTGATCTCTACTGCACACGGATCAAGGGGCCAGATGGCTACCTCGTCCGCAACCTCGCAGGCGTGCATAATCCAATCATCACGGACCCAGTTGCGGTTGCTCCGAAAGTCATCGAAGAGGAAGTCTTCCCACTTGTTGCCGCCTGGACTCCGGATAATCAGGAACTTCAACGCGAGATTGCGGAGTGGGTCACCTCCCGTTTCGATGTTGGGACCGCGATGAATCAGAACTTCTTCGACATCACCCCGCCAGGCCACGACAAGGGCTTTGCCTTGACGTGGCTGTTGGATCACCTCTCCTTGGCTCGCGGGGATGTCCAGGTTGTCACGTTGGGTGACGGCTATAACGACCTGCCCATGCATGCGCTTGCCGACGTCTCCCTAACCTTCCCCTGGGCACATCCCGCTATCCAGGAAGCCTGCGACGTGGTTGTCGAGTCGGCCGTGGATGGGCTACTACGCTATTCATCATGAAGATTGCAGCCTTGGACATGGACGGCACTGTTTATGTCAACGAGACCATCAGTGATTCCGTGAAGCAGGCCATTAGCTCGTGGCGTGCCGCCGGAAACCTTGCGGTTTCCGCAACAGGCAAGTCCATCTCGAACGCGCGCACTACTCTTGAGCCCTGTGGCGTGGAGATGGACTATCACGTGCTGTACAACGGCACAGTGATCACCGATGGTGATTTCACCGTGCTGCACGAAGAGCATCTGCCTACCGAAACCGTTCGGGCTATTGCGGAACGATTCACGGGTGAGAAGCTCAATATCTACACCACAGGCTTGACTGGAGTCGATCAGATTGTGTGGGACGGGCTTGCAGGCAGGGAGTCTTCGATGGTGGCAGGGGCGCAGTCGGTGGAGCTGGGGGACGTCGTCAAGCGCGACACCGTGCTCATGTCCCTGTGGATTCCTGGTGACTTGGCGCTGCGCCGCGAGGTCGATGAGTGGGTGAGCGCGAATTGTGATGTGGAATCATCCTTCAACTGCGATTTCTATGACATCATGCCGCCTGGCCACAATAAAGGCGAAGGCTTGATGCGTCTGAGGAAACGCTTGGGGCTTGTCGACGTTCCCCTCTACACCTTCGGCGACAGCTTCAACGACCTCTCCATGCATGCCATTGCCACTGAATCCTTTAGCTTTCCCTCCGCAGAGATCAGCGGCGACGTTGACCATGTTGTACCCGACGTCGCCGCTGGATTGAATCGCCTGCTGGCAGAATCCTAGGTGAGGAAAGCCCCCAAAATGGCTCCCAGGTCACCGAGATGCTCAACCTCCGATGCCAGGTAGTCTGGCCCGCCGACGCGGCCCATCACGACGACGTACTTGGTACCCACGAGGGGAGCGGCAGCCAGTGCCGAATCGAGAAGTGCCCAGGACTCCGGAATCCAGGTGTCTTTCTCCGGGGTGAGTACACGGGCGGACGTGATATTGAGATCGGTGGGGATCGTGCCGTCATCGGCAGGCGCGGCATCGGAGGATGCAATGCGCTTGATGGGATCGTCATTAGTGATGACGATTGCCCAGTTTGAGGTCAACGCCTTCGGGATGGCGGCGCAGACCTCTTCCATGGCGGCGGTTACGCTGCGGCGGGATGCCACTTTGGCTAGTAGGTGAATCTGTCCACGACGATCCACGCGTCCACTAAACGGGCGAATCGAATCAATCTCCACGCCGTCGACCGTTTGTGCTGCGGTAATTATCTCATCTGCCATGGTGGTTTTAGGCAGGTCCAGCACGATGTCATCCATGACGGTTCCGTCGGGGAAGTTTTCCACGATGTCCACAGAGCGAATATCGGCCTCGATTTCTCCTAAAGCATTGGCTAAGAAGCCGAGGCTGCCAGGGGTGTCGGGGAGAAGGACACGGACGAGGTACGACATTTCTTTTCCTAAGGACGGCTCTGTGAGGCGGGATTAATAGGTTTACCTAACGTGACCTATGGTACACAACCGGGCGAATACTATTCAATGGGTGCCATGCTTTACACAGGGAGGAGTGGTGGTGGCGGCGCACAAGGCGTGCAGTACCATGGGGGCTTAGCTAGTAACCGTCTCGATGAATAATAAGGATGGAGTTCGCGTGTCTGATATTTCGCGTGACGAAGTCGCGCACCTGGCAAAGCTGTCGCGACTGGCCCTGAGCGAGGAAGAACTGCAGCAGTTCGCCACTCAGATTGATGAGATTGTGGACTCTGTGTCCGCGGTGGGCAAGGTCGATGCAGAGGGCGTGGAGCCGATGTCGCACCCGCACTCCGTGGTCGCGCCGATGCGTGAGGATGTCATCGTCCGCACGCTCACCGCCGAGCAGGCCTTGGATCAGGCCCCGGCGTCCGAGGATGACCGCTTCATGGTTCCGCAGATTCTGGGTGGAGGAGACGAATAAACATGGCACAATTCATCGCGCCCGCTGAGGGCCTTACCGCTCTGACCGCCGCCGAGTTGGCTCAGAAGACCCATTCCCGCGAGCTCACCTCCCGTGAAGTTACCCAGGCTTTCTTGGACCGCATCGCGGAGACCGATGGCGAGCTCAACGCCTTCTTGCACGTGGGCGCTGAGGAGGCACTTGCGGCTGCCGACGCCGTCGATAAGTCTCTCGATGCTGGTGAGGAACCCGCCTCGGCGTTGGCTGGCGTGCCGCTGGCGCTCAAGGACCTGCTCGTGACGACGGACGCTCCGACGACCGCTGCCTCCAAGATGCTCGAGGGTTGGGTCTCGCCTTACGACGCAACTTTGGTGAAGAAGCTGCGTGAGGCTGGTATCCCCATCCTTGGTAAGACGAACCTCGACGAGTTCGCCATGGGTTCCTCCAACGAGAACTCCGCCTTCGGTCCGGTTCATAACCCCTACGACACTGAGCGCACCCCGGGTGGCTCCGGCGGCGGCACTGCTGCAGCCCTTGCTTCCGGCCAGGCTCCACTGGGTATCGGTACCGACACGGGCGGATCTATTCGTCAGCCCGCCGCTCTGACCAATACCGTTGGCGTCAAGCCAACCTACGGCACCGTCTCTCGCTATGGCCTCATCGCTGCCGCGAGCTCCCTGGACCAGGCTGGCCCGACCGCCCGCACAGTCCTGGATACCGCGCTCCTGCACGAGATTATTGCCGGCCATGATTCCTTTGACGCGACCTCTGTGGATAAGCCGGTCGCACCGGTCGTCGAGGCCGCAAAGGAAGGCGCAAACGGTGACCTGTCCGGCGTCAAGGTCGGACTCATCAAGCAGTTCGAGCGCGATGGCTGGCAGGCCGGCGTCATGGAGGCCTACCACGCCGCCGTTGAGCAGCTGAAGTCCCAGGGGGCCGAGATTGTTGAGGTTGACTGTCCGCACTTCGATGACGCCTTGGCTGCGTACTACCTGATCATGCCGTGTGAGGTCTCTTCCAACCTGGCCCGTTTTGACGGCATGCGCTACGGCCAGCGTGTCGGCGACGACGGCACCCACTCCGCGGAAGAGGTCATGTCCCTGTCCCGTGCCGCTGGCTTCGGTCCTGAGGTCAAGCGCCGCATCATGCTGGGTACCTACGCACTGTCCGTTGGTTACTACGACGCCTACTACCTCCAAGCACAGCGCGTGCGTACCCTCATTGCCCAGGACTTTGCTCGCGCCTTCGAACAGGCCGACGTCCTGGTGTCCCCGACGACCCCGACCACGGCCTTCAAGCTGGGGGAGAAGGTTGAGGATCCGATGGCGATGTACAACTTCGACCTGTGCACCTTGCCGCTCAACCTCGCCGGTCTGTGCGGCATGTCGGTGCCGTCTGGCCTGGCCTCCGACACCAACCTGCCGACTGGCCTCCAGATCATGGCCCCCGCCTTCCAAGACGACCGCCTCTACAAGGTAGGCGCCGCTTACGAAGCAGGCCGCGAGTAATACGCTCTGTCCTCTCTGCATCCGGGCGCTATGCCGTAACACGCAAGAAGCCGGCGGTCTCTTACAGAAATGAGAGGCTGCCGGCTTCTTTGTGCTAGGTCATAGTGCTAGCGTTGCAGCTATTACGCCCGGAAAAATCCTTGTCGACGTTTCAGATCCCACGCTCCGTACGGCTGCTTCTCGTAGTAGTACCAAAATGAGTTAGACACGAAAAGGCTCCTTATGCATTTGGTGGTTGCTTTAGCAAAAATCGAAAAAGCCGCTCGTTCCTAGCGTAAATCGAGTTATTCGTGCAGGAGCCCGTTGTGCGGTCCTCACGTGCGCTGGGGGAGTAAGTGCGGCACTGCAGTCAAGTCAAAGCGGGTGCCGTAGCCCAACCCGGGCGTGAAGGCCGTCGGGGAGGCGATGCGGCCTTTACGATCTGGCGGGTTAGTGTTTATATATTCTCAGGAAGTAAATATACGTCAAGAACAGGGAAAATGCGGTCTTTGAAAAATAAAATTGCTTAAGGCTTTACATTTGCATAGTCGTGGGTTAGAGTGAACTTAGTGATTGCATCTGCTGGGTGCGGATCACACTGTGAGAGAGACAAAATAAAACGCCCTTCGCGCGCTTACCCCTTTCCGGCGCACGTAGGGCGTTTTATTTATGCAGATTTGCAGGATTTTTGCCTGGCGTTTCTACCTGGCGCTCTTACTGGGCGTCGGAAAGCGCGTAGACGGCACCGGCACTGGCGGCAGTAACGGCGAGGACCGAGGGCCAGGCACCGATTTTCTTAGCAAGTGGGTGGGAGAGGCCAAAAGCGCCTGCGTAGAGCGCAGACAGGCCGGCGGTAGTGGCGGGGTTTGTCTTAGCCCACCAGCTGCGACCCGCCCACACGCCAGCGGCGGCGAGGATGACGCCGCCGAGAGGGCGGATGCCGGTTTCTTTCGCGGTTACCCAACCGCCGATAAGGCCGAGAGTCACGGTGGTGGCAGTGGATACGTCCTGTGGTTTCTTAATATCAATCATTCCCATGCCGCCCAGTGTAGGCCCGTGTCCGAAGCGGTGGCTAGACTTCGCTGCATGAATCAACCCATTGCGCTTCCACCTGAACGTCAGGCCTGGCGGGCCATGGCCGCGCTGTCCCTGGGATTCTTCATTTCCTTGCTGGATCAGACGATGATTGCCGTTGCGCTACCTGAAATTCTTCGCGCATTCGATGCCAACGTGAACCACGTCCTGTGGGTTTCAGCCATCTATCTGTTGGCGGTCGTCGTACCGCTCTTGTTTACCGGCAGGCTCGGGGATATCTATGGGCAAAAGAAGATGTTTCAGCTGGGCGTAGGGCTGTTTGGTGTGGGTGCGCTGCTGTGTGCGTTAGCACCCAGCGTGGAGTTTCTCATTGCGGCACGTGCTGTGCAGGGCTTCGGCGCCTCGATTCAGATGCCCCAGACAATGGCGGTGATTAATAGGGTCTTTGCCCGTGAGCGACGTGGTCGTGCCCTTGGCGTGTGGGGCATTGTTGGCTCGGTAGCGTCGCTGGCGGGTCCGCTATTGGGCGGCTTTGTGGTGGCCAGTTTTGGCTGGCAGGCCGTGTTCTGGGTCCATATTCCCTTTGTGGTCGTAGCAATTGTGCTGGCTGGTGCGTGGGTGCCTGCGTTGCCAACGACTGGGAGGAAGATTGATTATGTCTCCGTGGCGGCGTCGTTTGTTGCGCTGAGCTGTCTTGTCTTCGCCGTACAGCAGGGGCCGGAGACGGGGTGGCCATGGTGGATCTGGGCACTTCTCGTGGTAGGCATAGCAGGAGTTGGTGTCTTCATCGCATTGCAGCAGCGTAGTCGTGAGCCGCTTGTTCCCTTGGAGCTTTTTGCTGATCGCAATTATTCGGCCGGGTCAGTGGCGATTGTGGCGATGGGATTCATGGCTGCTTCGATGATGATTCCCATCATGATGTGGCTGCAGGGAACGCAGGGACTTTCGGCCCGGGATGCCGGACTCATTGTCACACCGATGGCGCTGGTCTCCTTGTGTGTTTCACCCTTGGCGGGAATTCTTGCGGACAAGCTCGACCCGCGGCGGCTTGCAGCAACTGGTTTCGGCGTCCTTATCGCGACGTTTATAGGGATGTGGTTTCTGATGCACTCGGGTGTGGCGGCGTGGTGGCTGAGTGTGCCGTGTGCTGCGCTGGGCGCTGGGCAGTCCTTCATTTGGGGCTCGAATGCCGCCACGTCGATGCGGGACATTGAGCCGCAGCTCATGGGTGCGGCGTCAGGTGTCTACAACACCTCGCGGCAGGTGGGCTCGGTTAGTGGTGTGGCTGCGGTTTCTGCCGTCATGCAAGTGGCCGGGGTGGCGAACTCCATGGTTGTCATTATCGCCGTGCTGGCTGTGGGATGGGGCGCGTCGCTCTTCTTCCGCGACACCCTGCATGTAGTCCCCGAAACTGCACACCTATAGGGAAGCGAGTAGATTGGAAACCATGCGTCTTGCTGTACTGACATCCGGTGGTGATTGCCCCGGTCTGAATGCTGTTATCCGCGCGGTCGTTCGTACCGCATCCAACGAGTTTGGCGATACGGTCGTCGGCTACGAGGACGGTTGGGTTGGTCTTATGGAGGATCGCCGCCGGGACCTTTACGACGATGCTGAAATCGACCGCATTCTTTTGCGCGGCGGAACCATTCTCGGTACTGGTCGCCTGCACCCAGACAAGTTCAAAGCAGGCCTAGATACCATCAAGGCCAACATGGCCGATGCAGAGGTAGACGCTCTTATCGCCATTGGCGGCGAAGGCACCCTCAAAGGCGCGAAGTGGCTCTCGGACAACGGCATCCCTGTAGTTGGCGTACCGAAGACGATTGATAATGACGTCAATGCCACGGACTACACCTTCGGATTCGATACCGCAGTATCTGTGGCCACCGACGCGATCGACCGCCTTCACACCACCGCGGAATCACACAACCGCATCCTCATCGTTGAGGTCATGGGCCGCCACGTGGGCTGGATTGCATTGCACGCAGGTATGGCCGGCGGTGCGCACTACACCGTGATCCCCGAGGTTCCTTTCGACATCGCGGATATCACCAAGGCCATGGAGCGCCGTTTCCAGATGGGTGAGAAGTATGGCATCGTCTGTGTGGCTGAGGGCGCGCTGCCGAAGGAAGGCACCATGGACTTTGAAGAGGGCGGGGTGGATCAGTTTGGACACAAGACCTTCAACGGAATCGGCCAGGTTATCGGTGACGAGATTAAGAAGCGCACCGGCTACGACGTGCGCACGACGGTCCTCGGCCACATTCAGCGCGGTGGTACCCCGACCGCCTATGACCGTGTCCTCGCTACCCGCTACGGCACCCATGCAGCGCGTGCAGCCCACAACGGTGAGTCGGGCATGTGCGTAGCCCTGCATGGCGAAAACATCGACCTCGTTCCGCTGGAAGAGGCCGTCGGCCAGCTCAAGGTGGTTCCGGAGAAGCGCTACGCCAACGCGCAGGCCCTGTTTGGTTAAACCCCGGTCCTAACCACACGTAAAAGGTAGTGATGACGAGCGTTTTAGCGTACTTTGCTGAGCAACCAGTCCTCTTGGTATTCCTGCTCATCGGTGTAGGAATGGCCCTCGGCGGTATTAAAACCCGCGGCATCAGTCTCGGCGCGGCTGCTGTGCTTTTTCTGGGCATCGCCTTCTCGGCGGCAGCCGCTGCAGTCGGGGTAGAGGCCTCGGTTCCTCCCATCCTGGGCATGTTTGGCTTGGTGCTGTTTGCGTTTGGCATCGGCAACAACTCTGGTGTGTCCTTTTTTAAGTCTCTTAAGACCGCGACGGGCCCAGTCCTCTCCATGATCGCGGTATTCATCATTGCCGCGATCGCTGCATGGGGCTTGGGTACATATGTCTTTGATCTGTCGACTGCAACCATTGCCGGTGCATTCGCTGGTGCTGTGACTAACACCCCGGCGCTGGCAGCGGCGTCCGAAGCCACGGGCGATCCAAGCGCAGCCACGGTGGGTTATGCCGTAGCGTACCTTTTTGGTGTCATCGGGATGTTGGCGGCGACGGTGCTGGTGCTTCGGGACGCCGGCAATGACGACGACACCTTGTCTCCTGTCACGCGCCAACACATGCAGTTGCAGCGCGAGACCTCGATTGCTGAGCTCGCAGACTTCGGTAATGGGGAAGTTCAGGTTACCCGCCTGCGCCGCGTGGGCAGCAATGACATCGTCATCCCAAAATACTTTGACGTCCTGCATCCAGGAGATGTGGTGACGCTGGTGGGAGCACCGGAGGTCCTCGACAACATCATTGAGTATGCGGGGCGTGAATCGCCGCAGATTCTTAATGATGATCGCCATGACCTGGATTTCCGCCGCATTACGATTTCGGAACATAACCTGGCGGGCCAGACAATTGCGGAGCTCAACAACCAGCTCGCAGATGGATGGGGAGCCCGAATTTCTCGAGTTCGTCGCGCTGATAATGACCAAGTGGCTATCCCGGAGCACATCGTGGAGCTGGGTGACCGCGTGCGAGTGGTCGGCCCTAAAGACGCGTTACGTGACATCTCAAAGTTCCTCGGTGACTCTTCCCAGGGGTTGACCGATATTAACCCTGTGTCCCTCGGGTTGGGCCTGGCCTTGGGCATATTCTTGGGGCACATCGACATTCCGATTCCCGGTGGCTCATCCTTCAACCTGGGTGCAGCGGCGGGCGTGCTCATCGTGGCCCTCATCATGGCCCGAATTGGCCGTATTGGAAACACAGTGACTGCTTTGCCGCATTCGGCGAATACCATCTTGGCTGAACTGGGCCTCCTGCTGTTCCTTGCCCAGGCCGGCACTAATGCCGGAAGTGAGATTGCGAGTGCGTTTACCGGCGGCTCGTGGTGGAAAATTCTCCTCCTCGGAGCCATCGTGACCACCATTGTGGCGGCGGGGTATGCCTTCGTCCTCCGTTGGTTCCTCCATGTTGGTGCTACAAAGACCGCTGGTGCCTTGGCGGGCGCGCAAACGCAGCCTGCTGTCCTGGCTTTTGTCAATAACCGCACGAACACGGATCAGCGCGTGGCGTTGGGCTATGCCATGGTGTATCCAGCGGCGATGATTGCCAAAATTCTCATTACCCATGCCATCACGGTGTTGGGCTAGCCGGTTGCGCACGGAGTCGTGCTGACATACTAAGATGGCACGCATGACTGCTGCGATGTATGACCTGATGGATTATGACGAGGTCCTAGAAAAGTTCGAGCCCGTTATGGGCATGGAAGTCCACGTGGAGCTCAACACGGAGACCAAGATGTTCTCCACGTCGCCCACCAACTTCAACGCAGCCCCCAACTCCAATGTTGATCCGGTCTCTCTCGGCCTGCCGGGAGCCCTGCCCGTCGTCAACTCCAAGGGTGTAGAAGGAGCCATCAAGATTGGCCTTGCGCTGAACTGCTCCATTGCGGAGTCTTCGCGCTTCGCCCGCAAGAACTACTTCTACCCGGACCAGCCGAAGAACTACCAGATTTCCCAGTACGATGAGCCGATTGCGTACGACGGATACCTGGACGTCGTCCTCGATGACGGTACCGAGTGGCGCGTTGAGATTGAGCGCGCACATATGGAGGAGGACACCGGCAAACTGACGCACCTGGGCGGTGCGGATGGTCGCATCCACGGTGCCACCTCCTCGCTCGTGGACTGCAACCGCGCGGGCATTCCGCTCATTGAGATTGTGACGAAGCCGATCATTGGTGCGGGCGAGCGTGCGCCTGAGGTTGCCCGCGCCTACGTATCCGCGCTGCGTGAGCTTGTTGCGGCGCTGGGCGTGTCCGATGCCCGCATGGATCAGGGCTCAATGCGTGTGGACTCTAACCTTTCCCTGCGTCCGGTGGGACAGGAGGAGTTTGGTACCCGCACGGAGACCAAGAACATCAACTCGTTGCGCTCGGTAGAGCAGGCCGTGCGTTTTGAGATGCAACGCCAGGCGCAGGTGCTTGTCGATGGCGGCTCGATCGTCCAGGAAACCCGCCACTACCAGGAAACGGACGGCTCCACCTCGAAGGGGCGCCCGAAGGAGACCGCGGAAGACTACCGCTACTTCAACGACCCGGATCTTCCACCGGTGATTGTGTCCCGCGAGTGGGTCGAGGAGATTCGTGAGACCCTACCGGAGATGCCGTGGATTCGCCGCGCCCGCATCCAGGAGGAGTGGGGCCTTAAGGATGAGGAGATGCGTGACCTGGTCAACGCTGGTGCGCTTGACCTCATCATTGAGACCGTCGAGGCCGGCACTACTCCGGACGAGGCTCGCTCCTGGTGGGTGTCCTACCTGACGGGCAAGGCTAACGAGTCCGGTGTGGAGCTTAACTCTCTGAGCATTACCCCAGCACAGGTTGCCCGCGTGGTCGAGTTGGTCAAGGAGGGCAAGCTCACCACCAAGCTGGCGCGCCAAGCCGTGGATGGCGTACTGGAAGGTGAGGGTGACGTCGATGAGGTCGTCGCCAAGCGCGGACTCGAGGTTGTTCGCGATGACGGCGCCATTGAGAAAGCAGTTGATGACGCGCTTGCAGCCAACCCAGACATCGTGGAGAAGTACAAGGCCGGCAACAAGAAGGTCACCGGTGCCATCGTTGGTGCCGTAATGAAGGCTACCCAGGGAAAGGCTGACCCGGGCCAGGTGAACAAGCTCATCGCAAAGAAGCTCTCCTAATTGGGAGTAGTTTCCGTTATGCGAGGTCAGGCGGCCACGGAGTACCGTGGTCGCCATGACTATTCAAGCGAAAGTACTGCAGAAAACCGGACCCACTGAGCCTTTCAAGGTCGTAACGATTGAGCGCCGCGACCCCCGCGCCGATGACGTCGTCATCGACATCAAGGCGGCCGGTATCTGCCACTCCGATATTCACACCATTCGCAATGAGTGGGGAGAGGCGCACTTTCCGCTCACCGTCGGTCACGAGATTGCTGGTGTGGTGTCCGCCGTGGGCGCGGACGTCACTAAGTTTAAGGTCGGCGACCGCGTAGGCGTTGGCTGTTTGGTGAACTCCTGTGGTGAGTGTGAACAGTGCCAGGCCGGTATGGAGCAGAACTGCCTCAACGGCAACGTCGGTACCTACAACTCCAAGGACGTCGACGGCACCATTACCCAGGGTGGCTATGCCGAGAAGGTTGTCGTTAACGAGAACTTCGTTCTTTCCATCCCGGATGCCCTTGATTTCGACGTGGCCGCACCGCTGTTGTGCGCAGGCATCACGACGTACTCCCCGCTGGCTCGCTGGGATGTCAAGGAGGGCCAGAAGGTGGCCATCGTGGGACTCGGTGGCCTCGGCCACATGGGTGTGCAGATCGCAGCCGCCAAGGGGGTGGACGTCACCGTCATTTCCCGCACCTCCCGCAAGGCCGAAGAAGCGAAGGAGCTGGGTGCGTCCCGAACTTTGGCAACCACGGAGGAAGAGGACTTCTTCAAGAACCATCGCGGCGAGTTTGATCTGATTCTGTCGACCATCTCTGCTGAGTACGATCTCGAGGCCTACTTGGGCATGCTCAAGCCGCGCGGCATCATGTCCGTCGTCGGCCTTCCGCCGGAGGCGCTTCCGCTGCGTCTGCGCAGCATCGTCGGCGGCGGCAAGGTTCTGACCGGTAACAACATCGGTGGTATCGCAGAAACTCAGGAGATGCTTGATTTCTGCGCTGAGCACAACCTCGGTGCGGTCATTGAAAAGGTCGGCGTCGATGAGGTTGATGACGCTTACGAGCGAGTTGTAGCCGGCGATGTGAAGTTCCGCTTCGTTATTGACACAGCAACTTTCGCCGACCACTAAGACAGGCAGCCCTGGTGTGACCTATGCCTACGGCTGCGGTGACTTTGCTCATGCATGAAAGTAAATTGGAGCAAAATCTCGGTTGCCGGATACTGGCTTTCTTATCTGACCCGCGTACCGTGGGATTAGTCCTTCGCCATACTTCTGACGGGAGGTATGGCGCGTTTTTATTCCCTCAAGAACTAGATAAGAAGATAGGAAAACGTGTCGTACAAAAACGTCGTGGGCATTGCCCTGTCCTTTATCGGCCTGCTCGTGGGAGCGGGCTTCGCTACAGGCCAGGAGGTTGTCCAGTACTTTACGTCCTTCGGAATCAACGGTATCTGGGGCATTGTTGTTGCCGGCCTCGTGATGACTCTGGCCGGAACTGTGTTTCTGCAGCTGGGAAGCTACTTCCACGCCAATGAGCACAACCAAGTGTTCCGTAACATTACTCACCCGTTTATTTCGCGCATTCTCGATATTGCGGTGATTCTCACCCTGTTCGCCGTGGGCTTCGTCATGCTCGCTGGTGCCGGATCCAACTTGCAGCAGCAGTTTGGTTGGCCCGCGTGGATCGGCTCGCTCATCATGCTCGTCATGGTTCTCGTGGCCGGCATGCTGGATGTGGATAAGGTCTCGCAGGTCATCGGCATGCTGACGCCGACTATCATCATCGCCGTTTTGTTTGCCGGCGGCTACACGCTGATGCACATGCCGGCTGATGTTTCCGCTGCCATCGATGCTTCTGCTGCAGTAGAGTCCCCGATCTCCAACTGGCTGGTCTCCGCCCTCAACTACAACGGTTTGGCTCTCATCCTCGCAGTGTCCATGTCCCTGGTTATTGGTGGCGATAACATCTCTCCACGTGAGGCGGGCCTCGGTGGCATCGTGGGTGGTGCCGTCTACGCGCTGCTCATGGGTATCGCGGGATTCACCCTGCTCATGAACGCGGAGGACGTTGCGGGTTCTGACATCCCGATGCTGACCCTGGTGGACAATATTCACCCGACGCTCGGCGTCATCATGGCCATCATCATCTACCTGATGATTTTCAACACGGCCATCGGCATGTTCTATGCGCTGGGCAAGCGTTTGTCTTCGGGCAATGAGTCTAAGTACCGCATCATTTTCATCGCTGGCTGCCTTGCCGGTTTCGCGGTTTCTTTCGCGGGATTCAAGTCCCTCATGCAGTACGTTTACCCGGTGCTGGGCTACATGGGCATCGTCCTCGTGGTCATCCTGGTTATTGGCTGGTTGCGTACGCTGAGCACCATCAAGGATGAGGGGCTGCGCCGCGAGCGCATCCGTGCGCTGCTGCATCTGAAGCTGCACCCGGACACTGATTATGATGCCGAGCGCTATGACGACGAAATCGGCCAGCAGATTGCTGATTCCAATGTGGACGATGAGGCTCTATTCGAGGACCTCGTTTCGGAGGTCGTCGAGGAGCTGCACTCCGATGACGACGTGGACTTCGACAAAGAGGAGTGGGAGGAAAACCGTAACGATCACTCCTACTACACCGAGCGCGACGCCGTGGAGCAAGACCGCAGCGAGGAAGAAATCAAGGCGTGGGTCGAGGAAACCGGCGCCGTGGGCGACCCCACTGAGGACGATGAGGCTGCCAAGAATTAGTGCAGTAGCAGCTTGGCGGTAAGCCCCAGCATGACGAAGCCGATGACGATGTTGACTATGCGCCACGTCATCGGCTTCGCCAGTACGTGGGACAGCTTGTAGGCGCCGAAGCCGAGGGAGGGGAACCAGACGGCACTAGCAAGGACAGCGCCTGCGGCAAAGATCCAGCGCTGATCGCCGTACTGGTTAGCAATACCGCCGAGCATCACGAGGGCATCGACATAGGCCAGGGGATTGAGCCAGGTCAGGGCCATTGCGCCCATGACCGGCTTGACCCACGACGTTGAGCGCATCCGGGGGCGGATCTTTGTCAGCACGGAGCCGCCCGGAGCTGTGGAGTCTCCACCGTTGGCTTCTACTGAGGCGGCAACGGGCTCGCTCTTGTGAACGACCAGCGCTTCCTGTTCTTTCTTAAACGCATCACGGAAACAGGTGAATCCGAAGTAGATGAGGTAAGCCGCGCCGAGGTATTTCACCACGGTCAGCGCAGTGGGGAAGCGCTCGACAAGGTAGCCCACGCCGGCGGTTCCGGCGTTGATGAGGATGACGTCGGAAAGCAGGCAGGCCAGCAGAATCGCGCCAACATGATCCCGTTTGATGCCCATCTTGATGATGTAGGCGTTCTGCGGTCCGATGGCGATGATGAGGGACAATCCCAGCGCAAATCCTGCGAGCACTACTGACATGGCATTAAGTGTGCGGGGAAACGCATATGAAGTCCAGTTAAGTGTTCTACAGTTGGTTTAAAATAGCTTCATGAACCCGCTCCACACCGAAACTCTGCTGGCCATTGTTGACGAAGGCTCTTTTGAGGCCGCCGCAAGTGTGCTAGGAATCACACCCTCGGCCGTCAGTCAGCGCATCAAAGCCCTTGAGGTCTCCACCGGGCGTATCCTTTTGCGCCGCGGCAATCCCGTGACCGTGACCGAGGCAGGGGAGATTGTGGCCCAGGCGGCGAGGCGTATGGCGCTTGTTCAGGCAGAGGCTGATGCCCGCCTCACAGCAAGGCTTGCGCGTGTGCCGTTGACCGTGGCTATCAACTCTGATTCACTCGCCACGTGGTTCCAACCCGTGATTCAAAAGACCGCCGCGCGTGGAGAGGCTGCCTTGCGCATTCGTATTGAGGATGAGGCGCGCACGTTGGCTATGCTGCGACGAGGCGATGTTTTGGGTGCGGTGACCCGTGAGCAGACTCCGGTGTCAGGCTGCGAGTCAACGTACCTGGGGACGATGCGGTATTTTGCGGTGGCCGCGCCCAGCCTGGCGGAGAGTTTCGAGGACTGGGATACCCTGCCCATCGTTGGCTTTGGTCCGAATGATGCGACCCTCGATGATGCGATGCGCGAGCGCTTCATTGACTCCCGAGTTCTGCGGGCCCGGGTGTCGCAGATTCCCTCGTCAGAGTCCTATGTTGAGGCCGTGCGCTATGGGCTGGGCTGGGGGCTCGTGCCGCGCTTGCAGGCACAACCTTTGTTGAACTCAGGGGCGCTAGTGCTTCTCGACGACTTCCCCCTCGACATCGACCTCTACTGGCAGCGCTGGCGTCTGGAATCTGAGGTGTTGGCGGACCTTACCGGAGATGTTCTTGCCGCTGGTCGTGCGGTTTTAGCTTCGCGCCGCGCCGACGAGAATGCACCATAAGCTCGCCATACTGGCTTAAGTTGGAGGCATGAGCGATAAGACTCCAGATAAAGCATTCGGCATTGATGACGATATTCCCACCTACACCGGCTCTAATTCCACTTCTGGGACTGGCTCCAATTCTGTGAAGGCGAGCGAGGCTGCCGTAGAATCTGCAGCTGAAGGCAAGCCTGAGCCCAAGAAGAGCCGTCTTTTTCAGCGCGCTGGGCGCGCGGAGCCAAAGGTGATTAAACCTAAGCCTGCTGAGACTGCCACCACTTCTTCTACCACTCCCGCCACCGAACCTGGTGCTGATGCTAGGACTGAGGCTTTTGAGAGCCAGTCTTCGGATTCCCTGTCTTTCGACAGCGCTGCTGCGGACCGCACCGCGGCAGTAGATTCGACGAATGCCGAGACCACCGCGTTCCCGCGGGCAGAGGCCACCGCTGAGGCTACTGCGATGCCGGAGGCGGCTACGCACGACGAGGTTCCGAGCACTGTTGCTGTCGCCGACTCGGACGTTGAGCACGATGCCACCGAGACAACAGAGGAGCCGAAGCCGGCACGCCGCGGCACCATGGACTTTGGCCTTCTGTTTGTGCGCTTGGCTCTAAGCATCTACCTGCTTGTGGCAGGTGCCTCCACTTTCTTCAAGCTCGGCGGCAACGAGGGGCTGGCGGGACTGGAGAGCGAGTACGGCGAGTACGCCATGGCAGCAGCGCTGGCCATCGGGGTTCCGACGGTTCAGCTTATCGCTGGTGCCTTCCTCCTGCTTGGCCTCGTGACCCCGCTGGCGGCCATGTTCGGCCTCATCGTGACCGGCTTTGACGCGATTCACGGTCTTAATGCTTCCGGTGATGGCCTCGATGTCTTTGCGTGGAACGAGAGTGTCTGGCTGGGTCTTGTCCTTTTTGTCATCGCAGTAGCCCTGCAGTTCACTGGCCCGGGCTTTATCTCCCTCGACTTCAACCGCTCCTGGACGCGCCGTCCGTTGGCGACTTCCTGGGTGTTTGTGATTATTGGCGTCGCAGCGCTCGTTGCCATTTGGTGGTTTGGCGCCGGTGTTAATCCGCTGAACTAAACACGTCCACGCACCCACCTTGTTGTTTTCCATTGCGTAAAGTAAGTTGATTTCCGTAATGGAAAACAAGACGTGGAAGGGTGAAGACAGCACATGGTGGACCAGGATATTCAGGACGCATTAGCGTTTGAGGAACAACAGCAGGCGGCCGCAGCGAAGCGGCCGCCCATCTGGGTGAGCCTGCTCGTGGCTGCGGCCTACGGCGCCTGGTTCGCCTACATGTGGATTCAGGTCGATGTCCACCCGCTTGTTCTCGTGGGCGGGCTTCTTCTCGTTGTTGGCCTCCTGGTGGGGCTGGCCTTCTTTTACCGCTCAGGGGTGCGGGATTCGATGCGGCAGAAGGTGGATCCGAATGCTGGCCGGAGTGTCAGCTGGCGCTACTTTGCGGGCGTAGGTTTTATGATTCTGCCGACGCTCTTCACTCCCTTCGTCGAAGGACACGTTGTTGCCTCGTGTATCGCGGGTGTTCTGTGTGCCGCGGCGGCCTTTTGGACGCTGCACACCCGCGCGATGGATCGGATGCCGCGATGAGCGGACTTGATCCGGCTATCCACCCGCTCAACCGCTTTAAAATCTGTGCCACGCTCAACGCCTTCGGGGCCACGCAGGGCGGTGAAGTTAACCGTGAGATGAAATTTGCCGTGCTGCGTGACCGTACGGAGCTCTCGGACGCCACCTTGTCCAAGCAATTGGGGGCTCTAGAACAGGCCGGCTATGTGACCCGCTTTCGGGAATACGGTGCTAGCCGTGCCAAAGACTCGGTGTGGGTTGCGCTCACGGAAGAAGGTAAAGCTGCTTTCGACGGTCACCTGGCGGCGCTCAAGGACTTGGCTGGGGACCGAATGTGAACGCAGTCCTCGATGCGTCAGCGGTCCCGCGCATCATGGCCGATGACGGTTTTAGAGCCCACATGTCCTAGGCTTTAGGGTCTATGCCGAAATCATCGACCTATCGTACAGACATCGACGGCCTGCGCGGCTTGGCCATCGCGCTGGTCGTGTTCTTCCACGTCTTCGTGGGCAAGGTCTCAGCGGGCGTTGACGTCTTCCTTCTTATCGGCGGTGTCTTCTTCTTCGGCCCCCAAATCCGCAACGCATTCAACCCTCAGGGGCTAACCCCAGTTCAAGTGGTCATTCGGATGCTGCGTCGACTCTTTCCGGCACTCGTGGTCACTGTCACTGTCACATTAGCGCTGGCTCTCCTTGTCTTCCCGCCAACGCGGTGGGGAAGGGAAGGCAGAGAAGCGCTGAGCTCGTTAGCCTATGTCCAGAACTTCGCGCTCTCGGCTGCCGGGCAAGATTACGCGGCCATCGGCCAGGACGTAAGCACGTATCAACACCTGTGGTCCATGTCGGCCCAGCTGCAAATCTATCTAGGATCCCTACTGGTCATTTTCCTGTGCGCAGGCGTGTACCGGCTGTGTGGGGGCCACGGTGGTGATGTCCAGGGCATCAATTCACGCGTCGCCCCTTGGGGGCTGGGAATTGCTACGCTGGCCAGCTTCTTGTACGCGATTTACCTGCATGGTGTTGACCAAGGCACAAACTATTATTCGCCGCTCAGCCGTTTCTGGGAGATTGGTCTTGGCGGGTTGCTGGGGCTGTGGCTGACGCAGCCCGGAACCCACCGCATGGCCGGGGCTGCTGGGGCTGGTCACCGGCGGACTGACTGGAGCCTTGTTGGCCTAGCACTCATCCTGGCCACCGGCATGGTCATGGATGGCGCACAGCAGTTTCCCGGCCCTGCAACGTTGATGCCGCTTGCGGGGGCGGCTCTCGTTATCGTCGCGGGACCCTCCTCCCGCCTCGGACGGGTTCTGACCACCGCACCTTTCCAATTCTTAGGGCGTATTTCTTACAGTCTCTACCTGTGGCACTGGCCATTGCTGGTGTTGGTGACCTATCTACTCAGCGGGGGAGAGTCCAACCGTGACGGTATGGGCATTCTCGCTGCCGTCGGCACGACTCGTGGACTTTTGGCGGGCACGGGCGTCATTATCCTCTCGGTGGTGCTTGCCTGGCTCACACTGCGCTTTGTGGAGGTACCCACTCGGCAGAAAGCTAAGCCCGGAGAGCGCTCTTGGCTGCCAGGGCGGTTAGTAGGTACGGAAAAGAGGGCGTCGGCAGGCATCGCGGCGCTGACTGTAGCAGCTGTAGCGCTGGCCGCATGGGCACAGCCTCCTGCGGTATCAGATTCCACCGCGAGCGTGAGCGAGAGCGACATTCTTGACTACCCAGGCCCCGATGCTCTCTTGAAGAGCGTTGAAGTCCCTCCGCGGGATCCTGTGCCGAGCGCACGCAATCCGATCGAGTCTTTTTACCCGACCACGCATACCGATGGGTGCACAGCGCTTTATGAACATGAGGAGCCGATCCTGACGCGACAGTGGAACACCGAGGACACGCTGTGCGCTTACGGTGACGTAAATTCCGCTCGCACGATGTACCTGTTTGGAAATTCACACGCGGACCAGATGCTGCCGGCCCTGGATATTGTGGGCCGTGAACAGGGGATTCGAATCATTCCGATGGTGAAGATGGGCTGCTTCCCAGGCGGTGAGCCTAAGCGTTCCGATGGGCACGATTACCCAGAGTGCGCCGTCTGGAGCGAGGCTGCTCTGGACTACATGGAGGCCAATCCAGCGACGGAAGGCGCCTTCCTCATTTCTACCCAGCCAGCGCCAGGAACCATGGGGCCCGAGCAGACTCCCGAGGGCCTGCGTACGGTGGTCGAGCGCCTCAACGGTGCAGGCATGCCAGTGTGGGGTTTGCGCGACACTCCCTGGCCACACACTCCGGCAGGCCCTTTAGATGTGCGTGACTGCGTGGCCGCGCGCGGATACGTTGCAGGTGATCCTCTGCTTGATTGTGGCGTGGAGCGAGACGACTCACTGCTGCCTGAGAATCCTGCCGTGAACACACTGGCTGGATTGGATGTCACTCACCTTGACCTCACAAACGCCATGTGTGGTCCAGACCGTTGCCCCGGCGTTATCGGCAACGTGATGGTTTACCGCGATTCTTCGCATCTCACCAACATGTTCGCAGCCATGCTGAGTGACGAGCTAGAGCACCAAATGTACGGTGGTACGCTACCTAGCGATGAACCTGTTGAAGAACCTGCTTCCCCCGGCCTCTGACCCTGATTGGCGTGTCCCGGCAGTCCGGATGCTCTATTGTGTCGCCGGCGTTATGGTATTTGCTGCCGTAGTGTGGTCCCCAGCTGGGACCACGGGATCCGATTTTGACCCCATCTGGAACGCCGTGGACAAGTACGTCCATGGCCGGCCGGTCTACGATGAGGACTACTCCACGCTCGATCCCCACTACCTGTACTCACCTGGGGCAACATTTCTTCTCGGCCCAATCGGCTGGCTGCCCGGCCGGGACATCGCACGCACCATCATGATGTGGTTGGGCGCGGCCTCCATCTTCATTGCGCTATGGCTGCTGGCTGCCTCCGTTGCGGCGCGTTATCGGGGCCGTGTCTTCGCCGTGCTGGTCATCGTAGCTTGCACTTTCGACGAGCCAGTAAAGAGCACGCTGAGCCTGACCAATATCAACGGCTTCCTCTTCCTCTTGCAGGTGCTTTTTGCGCTGTTAACCATCAAGCTGCTGGCACGCGGTTGGCGTGCCAGCCTGAAGTCCTGGGAGGCGGTCGCAGCAGGCGTTATTCTGGGCGTGGCCATGACCATCAAGCCACAATTTCTGGCGTTGGGTGTTGTATCGCTGCTATCCGGCCATATCACCGTGCTCGTCGTGGCCGGAGTGTTCATGGTGGGGGTCTTCGCCGCTGGGTGGTTGACAATGTCCCAACCGCAGGATTACCTCAACCGTTTGCTGCCCTACCTGGGGCAGGCCCGCGACTATAACAATGGTTCCATCGAAGGCGTGGGCCGGCAGCTGGGCTGGTCGGAAGGAGCCATCACAGGCGCAACCGTGGCTTTCCTCGTCGTGGTGGGGCTAGCGTTGGTGGCACTGTGGCGCTACAAGCGCGAGCAACCGGTGGTGTGGGTGTACTGCTCGCTCGGTGTTCTTTTCGCCGGAGTTCTCATGACTACTGGGCTCATGCAGGGCTATTACTGCATTTGGCTGCTGCCATTGATAGCTACGGTCGTTATCCCCGGCAGCCCAGCGCGGACCCTGCTCATCGTCGTGGTGTGGTGGTGCCTTGTTGCCAGTGCTGCGCCGCCCGAAGACTTGTGGGCACCAGCGGAAGCTATTATCCGCTGGCGCTCGTCCTTGGCCTGGGTGACGCTGCCGCTTATTATGGCCGGGATGGCCTACTGGACGTGGCCATCCACGACGCGCACTGCACCGCGGTCAGCTGAGGTTGCCATGTTGGCGTAGGCACGCAGCGCCTTGGTAACTGGGCGTGTACGGTCCTTCGGTGTCCATGGCTTCTCGCGCTGCTCCTCGGCGGCGCAGCGGCGTTCAAGGACGTCGTCGTCCACGTCGAGGGTGAGCTGACGCTCGCGAATGTTGATGGTGATGGGATCGCCATTTTCTACGAGGCCGATGAGACCGCCGTGAGCGGCTTCCGGGGAAATGTGGCCGATGGACAGGCCAGAGGTGCCGCCGGAGAAGCGCCCATCCGTAATCAAGGCGCAGGCCTTGCCTAGGCCGGAACCCTTGAGGAAGGACGTTGGGTGCAGCATCTCCTGCATGCCCGGTCCACCGGCAGGGCCCTCGTAGCGGATGACGATGACATCGCCGGGCTGGACTTCTTTTTTGAGGATGATGGACACGGCTTCTTCCTGTGATTCCACGACGCGGGCAGGGCCGGTGAAGGTCCACAGTTCCTCTTCCACTCCCGCGGCCTTCACGATGGCGCCGTTGGGGGCTAGGTTGCCGCGCAGGACAACGAGGCCTCCATCGGAGGAGAAAGCATGCTCAGCGTCGTGGATGCAGCCATTGGTAGCATCCGTGTCGAGTTCATCCCAGCGGTTGGACTGGGAGAAAGGCTCGGTGGTGCGCACGCCGCCGGGGGCCGCGAAGAAGAGCTCGCGGGCAGCGTCGGTTGCCTTGCCGCCGCGGATATCCCAATCATCGAGCCACTGCTCGGCATTGTCATAGAGCGCGGTGTGGACTTTCATGTTCACGTGGCCGGCGCGGCGCAGTTCGCCCAGGATGGCGGGGATGCCGCCGGCGCGATGCACGTCCTCGATGTGATAGGTGCCGTTGGGGGCCACCTTGGACAGGCAGGGCACGCGGTAGGAAATCTCGTTGATGTCCTCCAAGGTGAAGTCCACTTCGCCCTCCTGCGCGGCGGCAAGGGTGTGGAGGATGGTGTTCGTGGAACCGCCCATGGCCATATCCAACGCCATGGCGTTCGTGAAGGCTTCCTTCGTGGCGATGGAGCGCGGGAGGACCGCGTCATTCTCTTCGCCGTAGTAGCGCTGGCACATGGCCACGATGGTGCGTCCGGCGTCCTCGAAGAGGCGACGGCGGAAAGCGTGGGTGGCCAGCGTGGTTCCGTTTCCCGGCAGGGCCAAGCCGAGTGCCTCAGTGAGGCAGTTCATGGAGTTGGCCGTAAACATTCCGGAGCAGGAACCGCAGGTGGGACAGGCAGATTCTTCTACCTGTGCGAGGCCCTCATCGGAGACGGCATCGCTTGCCGACGCCGTGATGGCCGTAATCAGATCCGTCGGTGCATGAGCCACGCCATCGACGACAACGGCCTTACCGGCTTCCATTGGGCCGCCGGAGACGAAGATGGTGGGGATGTTGAGGCGCAGGGCCGCGTTGAGCATGCCTGGGGTGATCTTGTCGCAGTTGGAGATGCACACGAGGGCGTCGGCAGTATGCGCGTTGACCATGTACTCGATGGAATCGGAGATGATCTCGCGCGAGGGGAGGGAATAGAGCATGCCGCTGTGACCCATCGCGATGCCATCATCCACGGCAATGGTGTTGAATTCCTTCGGCACGCCGCCGGCTTCGCGCACGGCATCAGCGACGATGTCACCGACGTTCTTCAAGTGCACGTGCCCAGGCACAAACTGGGTATAAGAGTTGGCGATGGCCACGATGGGCTTGCCGAACTCGTTCTCTTTAGTGCCGGTAGCCCGCCAGAGAGCGCGGGCGCCGGACGCTTGGCGGCCGACAGTGGTGACTTTAGAGCGCAGCGGGTACATGTTTAGTCCTTCAGTTCGGGGTGTTTATCGAGGTATGCGGCGTATTCCTCCTTGGAGAGGAGGACTTGCTGGCCGTCGCGGTGGACAATGACCACCTTGTCATCGGCGGCGTCGCGTCCAGCGGTGAGTGCATCGGGGATGCGTCCCTGTGAGGATTTAGCCAGACGGGGAAGGGAGTTGAATGTCACGCCAGGGAGGTTGACGTTGTCGCCGCCTGCGGTGCGGGCAAAAGCGCGGGAGCGCTGGAAGCCAATTCCTTTAAAGTCGTTCCACACAATGTCCTTCGGGCCGCGGAAACCGTAGGTGGTGTGGATGCCTGCGGCGTCCACGGTGGTGCGGGAACGAAGGACCCACCAGATGCCCAGTGCTGGGAAGATGAGGATCCAGAAGAGGTACTTCGGCGCCCAGCCGATGCTGAGCAGCGCGATGGCGGCGAGGAGCCCAATTCCGAGGAGGTGTTCGCGGGTGGGCTTGAACGTTTCGGCCGGGGAGTGGTCGGCGCGGAGGGATGCGTTCTGCGGGTGTGAGGACGTCATAGTGGGCCATCGTAATTGACTGTGGGGTGCCGTGGCGAACCGCCCCACCTGTGAAATCTCGCAAAATGAGAAAAAGATCCCAAAAATGGGGGTAAAGGCCAGCGTGTGCTTTTCTATCAGTGTACAGTTTATTCCATGATCATTATTCGACTTCACCTCGTAGTACCCGGGCGGCGCGAGCCGTAACGAGTCCACAGTGACGTTGACCTACACGCGCCCCCGCTACCTTCACACCCACGAAGGACAGACGGGGGCGTTAGTCGTAAGAAATGGTCTCTCCGATATCCACCCCATAGAAGGAGCACACCCACCGTGACAGCTTCCACTCCGCCACACCAGGCGCCCGAGCGCATCACGGGCGCACACGCCATCGTCCGAACTCTTGAAGATCTTGGTACTGACCTCGTCTTCGGCATTCCGGGCGGCGCCGTGCTTCCGCTGTATGACGCACTGTTTGAATCGACGAAGCTGCGCCACGTGCTCACCCGCCACGAGCAGGGCGCGGGCCACGCCGCTGAGGGCTATGCGCAGGCCTCTGGCAAGGTCGGCGTCATGATCGCCACCTCCGGGCCGGGTGCGACCAACTTGGTGACGCCGCTTGCTGACGCCAACCTGGACTCCGTCCCCGTTGTAGCCATTACCGGCCAGGTGGGCAGCTCCCTACTGGGTACCGATGCCTTCCAAGAGGCCGATATCCGCGGCATCACGATGCCAATTACTAAGCACAACTTCATCGTCACGGATGCCGCAGACATTCCGGCCGCCATCTCCGCTGCTTTCCACTTGGCTTCAACCGGCCGCCCTGGCCCAGTCCTCGTGGATATTCCGAAGGACGTGCAAAACGCCTACATGGACTACACCGGTCCGGAGATGATGGACCTGCCGGGCTACAAGCCCAACACCACCCCGCACCCGCGCCAAATTACTCAGGCGGTCAAGCGCATTGCCCGCGCCGAGAAGCCGGTGCTGTACATAGGCGGTGGCGTTATCAAGGCGAATGCAGCGCGCGAGTTGCGTGAGTTTGCTGAGCTGACCGGCATCCCCGTGGTCACCACCCTCATGGCCCTGGGATCCTTTCCGGATTCGCACCCGCAACACATGGGTATGCCGGGAATGCACGGTTCGGTTCCGGCGGTGGCTGCCCTGCAGCGCGCAGACCTCATCATCGCGATCGGCGCGCGTTTCGATGACCGCGTCACTGGTGATACCTCTACTTTCGCGCCGAATGCGGAGGTTATCCACGCCGATATTGACCCGGCAGAGGTGGGTAAAATTCGCGAGGTCTCCATCCCGATTGTGGGTGATGCCCGCGAGGTTCTTCTGCGTCTGACCAAGGCCTATGAGAACGACACCGAGATCTCCGCGCCTAACATTGGCGCGTGGATGGACTACCTCACTGACATGCAGCGCCGCTTTCCGCGTGGTTTCGAGCCCACTCCCGATGGCCTGCTCAATCCGCAACATGTCATTGAGAAGCTCAGTGACATTGTCGGGCCTGAGGCAATCTACTGTGCTGGTGTGGGGCAGCACCAGATGTGGTCGGCACAATTCCTCGACTTTGAGCACCCGCGTAGCTGGATCAACTCGGGCGGTGCCGGCACGATGGGCTACGCCGTCCCCGCGGCGCTCGGCGCCAAGGCAGCCATGCCGGAGCACGAGGTGTGGGCGATTGATGGTGATGGATGCTTCCAGATGACCAATCAGGAGCTCACGACGGCCGCGGTGGAAGGATTCCCCATTAAGGTGGCCGTCATTAACAATGGCAACTTGGGCATGGTGCGCCAATGGCAGACGCTCTTCTATGACAACAAGTACTCCCATACGAAGCTGCGTGAGCATGATGAGTACGTGCCGGACTTTGTGAAGCTCAGCGAGGCGCTGGGATGCGAGTCTATTCGCGTGACCTCAGAGGAGGAGATTGTCCCGGCCATCGAACGCGCGCGGGAAATCAATGACCGCCCGGTGGTTATTGACTTCATTGTGGGGCATGACGCTCAGGTGTGGCCGATGATTGGCGGCGGCGCCTCGAACGAGGAAATCCAGTACGCGTTGGGCCTGCGCCCGCTATTCGATGACAACGAGTCCGCGGCCGAGGAACCGGCCGAAATCCACGAATCTCTCGAGGAGGCCTAAGAACCATGGCTAAAGACGACATCACTCGCCACACCCTGTCCGTGCTTGTCGAGGATATTGAGGGCATCATCTCCCGCGTCACCGGCATGTTTACCCGCCGCGGCTACAACCTGATCTCCTTGGTGTCCGCCAAAACTGAGACCGAAGGCATTAACCGCCTCACTATCGTGGTCGACGCTTCCGAGGTGATCACTGAGCAGGTGACCAAACAGCTCAACAAGATCGTGCCTGTGCTCAAGGTGGTGGAGCTCGAAGAGGAGAGCACCATCGCGCGGGCCATCATGTTGGTCAAGGTAGCGGCCGATAACACCAACCGGCCGCAGGTGGTCGACGCTGTGAACATCTTCCGCGCCCGCATTGTGGACGTGGCGCCGGAGTCCGTGGTCGTTGAGGCTACAGGTACACCGGGCAAGCTGCGAGCGCTTCTCGACGTCCTCGAGCCCTTCGGCATCCGCGAACTGGTTCAGTCTGGTCACGTGGCGCTGGCTCGTGGCCCGAAGGCGATGGCACCTTCAAAATAAAATCTCACAATGTGGACGTAGCGTCCCAAACTGTGATACAAATTCAGTAGAACGATTTACCATACAAGCAAAGGAACACCCATCATGGCTATTGAAACTCTCTACGAATCTGACGCCGACCTGAGCATCATCCAAGGTCGTAAGGTTGCCGTTATCGGATACGGCTCCCAGGGCCACGCCCACGCAATGAACCTGCGTGACTCCGGCGTTGAGGTTGCCATCGGCCTGCGCGAAGGCTCCAAGTCCCGCGAGAAGGCAGAGGAGGCCGGTTTCCAGGTCTTCACCAACGCGGAGGCTGCCAAGTGGGCCGACGTCATCATGCTGCTGGCTCCTGATACCTCCCAGGCAGCCATCTTCACCGAGGACATCGAGCCGAACCTGGAGGACGGCAACGCCCTGTTCTTCGGTCACGGCCTCAATATCCACTTCGACCTGATCAAGCCTGCTGAGAACATCACCATCGGCATGGTCGCTCCCAAGGGGCCGGGCCACCTGGTTCGCCGTCAGTTCGTCGACGGCAAGGGCGTTCCGTGTCTAATCGCCACCGAGCAGGACCCGAAAGGTGAGGGCCGCGAGCTGACCCTGTCCTACGCGGCCGCCATCGGCGGTGCCCGTGCCGGCGTCATCCCGACCACCTTCAAGGATGAAACCGAGACCGACCTCTTTGGTGAGCAGGCCGTCCTGTGCGGTGGCGTGGAATACCTCATCATGAATGGCTTCGAGGTGTTGACTGAAGCCGGCTATGAGCCGGAAATGGCCTACTTTGAGGTGTGCCACGAGCTGAAGCTCATCGTCGACCTCATCGTTGAAGGCGGCATCAAGAACATGAACTACTCCTGCTCCGATACCGCTGAGTTCGGTGGCTACCTCTCCGGCCCGCGCGTTATCGATGAGTCCGTCAAGGAGCGCATGAAGGATGTCCTCACCGACATTCAGGACGGCACCTTTGTCAAGCGCTTGGTGGCCAACGTTGAAGGCGGCAACAAGGAACTTGAGGAGCTGCGCGAGAAGGTCAACAACCACCCGATCGAGCAGACTGGTTCCCAGCTGCGAGACCTCATGAGCTGGGTTAAGAACCCGCTGGATGCGACTGCGTAAGTCATCAACCTGAAGACTCCCTCTAGCTGGCGTGGCTGGAGGGAGTTTCACATGTTTGGTAACGCAGCACACATCGCTCTTAAACGGGCACGTTCCCACATCTGCTAGTAGGCTCGGAGCCATGGGTTTTTCTACGCCAAGCTATGACCTCTCTGACCTCTTCGCTCGCATCGACCGCGGGGATATCCAGCTTCCGGATTTCCAGCGCGCATACTCCTGGGATGAAGACCGCATCCGCTCTCTCATCGTGACCGTGCTGCGCGGTTATCCGCTTGGTGCCTTCCTCGCGTTGGACACTCGTAACGAGACCATGCGCTTCCGTCCCCGTGTACTGGCTGGTGCGCCGGACACTGGGGTAAATCCAGGTCTGCTGCTTCTTGACGGTCAGCAGCGCCTCACCTCTCTCTATCACTGTTTCCGGGGCGAGGGCTGCGTGGACACCACGGATTTCCGTTCCAAGAAGGTTTCCCGCAAGTTCTACGTGGACCTGCGAAAAGCAACGAGCGAAGACATCATGCCGGATGAGGCCGTGTTCGCCGTTAACCGGCATGGCGAGCTGCGCTCCCATTTTGCCCCGGAAATTGAAGGCTCCCTGTCAGATCGCGATGCTGCCATCAACGCGTGCTGCATCCCGGTCTCGGCTCTGCTCAGCGAAGAAGGCACCAGCATGCTCTTCGAGCTGGCCGCTGCGAACAACGGCACAAACCGCGATGTCGTCGCGGCCTTCAACAACCGGATTCTGCGGCCGTTGTCGGGCTACGCCGTGCCGATGATCCGTCTTTCCCGCGAAACGGCCCGCGCCGGTATCGGCTCAATCTTCGCCCAAGTCAACTCTGCCGGTCTTCAGATGGATGTCTTTGATCTGCTTACCGCAGTGTTTGCCTCGGAGGATCCGGACTTCCACTTGGCGGAGGAGTGGGCGGACGTCGAGAAGCAACTGCGTTCTTTCCCTGCTCTGGATGGTATTGGCCGCAACGAATTCCTCTCTGCCGTGTCCCTGTTGGTCTCGGGCAAGAAGGGCAATGCCGGAGGCCAGCGCGAGGACATTCTGCAGTTGTCACTTGCGGATTACCGCGCGGCATCGGAAACGCTCGTTAGCACCTTCCGGGAAGTGGCAGAGTTTTTGGCGGAGCGCTGCATCCTGTCGCTTGAGCAAGTTCCGTACTCCGAGCAAATTGTTCCGCTTGCCGTCATCCTTGCCCGCTTGGCCGAGAGCAGCGGCGTTCTGGCCAGCCAGGATGCTAGGGACCGACTCAACCAGTGGTTCTGGAGCGGCGTGTTTGGTGAGCTCTATGGCTCCTCGGCGGTGAAATTGCGTGCCGCGCGTGACGTCGATGAGGTCACCGCATGGGTAGCAGGGGAGACTGATGCGATACCTAAGACGGTGCGTGATGCTACCTTCCGTGAATCCCGTCTGTTGTCGGTCGGGGAACACGATGGCGTGTGGCACGGCCTATATGCCCTGCTCATGGCCCGCGGTGCTAAGGATTGGCGCACTGGCCAGCCCTTCAACCGCCGCACGTTCGAGGAACTGAAGCCGGGATTCTTCCCCATTTTCCCGCTCTCGTGGTGCCAGCGTCACGGTGTGAGCCCGGTGCTGGCGAATTCCGTGCTCAACCGCACTCCCATGGGCAAACGCACAGAGGTGGTTCTTGATGGACACTCTCCGGAACGCTATCTGCCGCGCGTGCAGTCCAAGTCAATCATGGAAGATGCCGAGTTTGATGCGGTACTGGGCTCACACGACCTTCAACCGTCATTGCTGACTTCGACGACCGCGCATCAGTTCTTTGCGGATCGCCGCGAACGCTTCGTGGGCATCGTCGAATATGCACTCAACAAGTCTGTGGTGCGCGATGTGGATGAAGCGAACTTGTCCGGTGGTGAGGAGGGCCCGCAGGCCTTTGCGCACTAACGCTTTATGGGCAGTGCTCGCGGTGGGAGGCCTTGCTGTGGGTGCAACGGGCTGTTCATCCTGGGGCCGCGGCGAGCCTCTTGTGACGCAAGAGATTACTGCGGTTCCCGATGCCGAGATTGACCTCGAGCGTGCGAGTGAGGAAAACCGTCTGCGACTTATCGATCCCAAATTTGATCACGTGGTCGCCGTTCTCGACGACCCGTCGGGGGTGGAATCTGCCCGGCTCTTTTTCAATCAGACCAATGCTCTCATTGTTGCGGAGAATACTGACGCTGCGGCCTTGCGCGCAGCCTCGCTGAGTGTGTCTCAGCGTATTCCTATGGTGATGTATGATGAGTCGATTCGGGGGCAGATTTCTGAGCTGGCCACGGACTTGGGCGTGGACCAGATTGTGGTGGTCGGTGATGTCCCTTGGGCTAGCCAGTATGGCTTGCGGGAGGTTATCCATGATCCCGGTAATACCAAGGCATTAGGGGAGTACACGGCGTTTCGTTTCACCTCTAAAGTGGTCAAGGATCCTAGCCGCATAGTGGATAACGTGGCGCACCTTAATTCTTCGGAGAAGACTGAGCTTAAGGCAGCGTGGGAGCCGTTGCCCGAGCGCATCACCAAGGAGAAGATGCCCGCCATCCCCGCAGAAGCCCGGCGCGATTCACAGATGGCGCCGGTGATCGTCGCTACCGTCGATAGCCCTGTGGCAAATGTCGCCAACGCTAATGCCTACGGTGGTACCGTCATGGTCATGCCGAATCCCGATCCTTCGGCAACAAAGGTCGGAGCGGCGATGACGGCGGGGCTAGAAAAGGGGCCGATCGTGGCGCTCGGACCGGAATTCGGTTCAGTGACAGAATTCACGCATAAAATAGCTCAGGGCTGGAAAGAATAAACTACACTTCACGGCATCAACTCGTTAGCCTAGTGAAGGAAGTTATGTCGAAGCCGGTCGTACTTATCGCCGATAAGCTTGCAGAATCCACCGTATCTGCTTTGGGGGACAGTGTTGAGGTTCGCTGGGTGGACGGCCCTCATCGTGAGGAGCTGCTCGCGGCAGTTCCGGAAGCTGACGCCCTCCTCGTGCGTTCTGCCACAACAGTGGATGCTGAGGTTTTGTCTGCTGCCGAGAAGCTGAAGATCGTCGGCCGCGCCGGTGTGGGCTTGGACAATGTTGACATCCCTGCGGCCACCGAACGCGGCGTTATGGTAGTGAATGCCCCGACCTCTAATATTCACTCGGCCTGTGAGCAGGCCATCGCCCTGCTGTTGGCCACCGCGCGCCAGGTTCCAGTAGCAGACCAGTCTCTGCGTCAGGGTGAGTGGAAGCGCTCCTCCTTCAAGGGCGTGGAAATCTTCGGCAAAACCATCGGTATTGTGGGCTTCGGTCACATCGGTCAGCTCTTTGCGCAGCGTCTCCTTGCTTTTGAGACCACGGTTATCGCGCACGATCCCTACGCCAACCCGGCTCGCGCGGCGGCACTCGGTGTGGAGCTGGTTGGCCTCGAAGAACTCATGTCCCGCTCTGATTTCGTGACCATTCACCTGCCCAAGACTCCGGAGACTGCCGGAATGTTCGATGCCGAGCTGCTGTCCAAGGCTAAGAAGGGTCAGATCATCATTAATGCTGCCCGCGGTGGCCTTGTCGATGAGGCGGCGCTTGCGGAGTCCATTAAGTCCGGCCACCACCGCGGTGCCGGCTTTGACGTCTATGCTACTGAGCCGTGCACGGATTCCCCGCTCTTCGAGCTTCCGCAGGTCACCGTGTCTCCGCACCTGGGCGCTTCCACTGTTGAGGCCCAAGATCGTGCCGGTACCGATGTTGCTGCGTCTGTTCTCAAGGCTCTGGCCGGTGAGTTCGTGGCGGATGCCGTCAACGTAGAAGGCGGCAAGGTGGGCGAGGAAGTTGCCGGCTGGTTGGATCTCGCTCGCAAGCTCGGTCTCGTCGCTGGCAACCTGCTTCACTCGGCTCCGGTGGCTGTTGAGGTTGAGGCCTGTGGTGAGCTGTCCACCGAGGATGTCTCCGCGCTCGGCCTGTCTGCCGTCCGTGGTTTGTTCTCCGGTGTGGTCTCGGAGACAGTGACTTTTGTGAACGCGATGCAGATTGCGGAAAGCCGCGGCGTGAGTGTTGATGTGAGGACTGAGGTGGAGTCGAAGGGGCACCGCTCCTCCGTCGTGGTGAAGATTATCGGCTCGGACGGTGAGGTATCTCAGCTGACTGGTGCGCTGACCGGCATCGATGGTGTGGAGAAGATTATTCGCATCAACGGCCGTGGCGTGGATATGCGAGCAACCGGCCGCAACCTCTTCTTCTCCTATAAGGATGCTCCTGGCGCACTGGGCACCGTAGGCACCAAGCTGGGTGCCGCCGGCATTAACATCGTGGCTGCTGCGCTCACCCAGGGTAAGGAAGTTGATGACGCTGTCCTCATCCTGCGTGTTGAGCGTGAGGTTCCGGAGGAGCTCATTGAGGAAATCAACGCTGCGCTGGGTGCGAGCTGCCGCCAGCTTGATCTTGACGCCTAAAGGAACAATGCACCAAGGCCGTTCGTGCTCACTGTGAGGGGAAACCTTCGCCAGCGCGAGCGGCTTCGCTGCTTTCTGGTGGGCATACTTGGGTTCGGCCTACGGGGAGGGGTGAACGTGGTATTCTCACAATTATCCAATATGTGAGAAAGGAATCCCGCAATATGAAACTGGCAGTGATTGGCGGCGACGGCATCGGACCCGAGGTAACCGCAGAAGCACTCAAGGTACTTCGTGCTGTACGTACGGACATTGAGGTCACAGACTATGACCTCGGCGCCCGTCGCTACCTGCGCAATGGGGAATTGCTCACCGAGGATGACCTGGCTTCCCTGCGCGAGCACGACGCCATCCTGCTTGGTGCTATCGGCGCGCCAGGAGAGGTTGCTCCGGGCATTCTAGAACGTGGATTGTTGCTGAAGATGCGCTTCGCGTTGGACCACCACGTTAACCTGCGCCCCGCCAAGTTGTACCCGACATCGACCTCGCCGCTGGCTAATCCAGGCGAGATAGATTTTGTCGTCGTGCGTGAGGGCACCGAAGGACTTTACTGCGGCAACGGTGGCACGCTGCGTGAGGGAACCGAGCATGAGGTTGCTTCCGAGGTGTCCCAGAACACTCGCTTTGGTGTCGAACGAGTCGTGCGCGATGCTTTTGAGCGCGCCATGGGACGCCGCAAGCACGTTACCCTTGTCCACAAAACCAACGTGTTGGTCAATGCTGGTGGGCTGTGGCAGCGAACCGTCGACGAGGTTGCCGCCGAGTACCCCGAGGTCGCTGTGGACTACAACCACATCGATGCTGCGACCATTTACATGGTTACTGACCCGGCCCGCTATGACGTCATTGTGACCGATAACCTCTTTGGCGATATTCTTACTGACCTCGCTGGTGCAGTGACCGGCGGCATCGGTCTCGCAGCCTCCGGCAATATCGATGCCTCTGGTAAGAATCCGTCCATGTTCGAGCCTGTTCATGGTTCAGCCCCGGATATTGCTGGGCAGGGGATTGCGGACCCCACTGCTGCAATCTTGTCGGCGGCGATGTTGCTGCGTCATAGTGGCGACGAGGAGAATGCGGTGCGCGTGGAAGAGGCAGTGGCCGAGGACGTGTCCTCGCGCGGTGATGCCCCAGTGCGTACGACCGAGATTGGTGACCGAATCGCCTCCGCACTGCACTCGTAGCCCTGTAATCTTGGCGCATGAGCGTCGAATTAGATGAGGTCACTAGCTTCCTGGCCCAGCACGAGCCCTTCTCCCACCTGCCGGAGGAAGAGCTCGCCACGCTGCCCGCCAACTTGAGCATTGTGTACCTGCGCCGCGGTGACACGCCCGTGCAACGAGGAGAGACGAACGAGTTCCTCCACATCATTCGCGCTGGTGCCGTGGATGTTATCGGTGAAGACGGCGTGTTGCTCGATCGACGCGAGGCTGGCTTGACCTTTGGTTATTCCACGCTGCAAGGTGAGCCAACCTCTGCGTATGACATGGTAGCGGTTGAAGACAGCCTCGTCTTCACGCTCCCGCAACAGGCTTTTAATGACTTGTCGCAGCGTAATCCGGATCTCGCCCGTTTTTTCTCGGCACAATCACGTCAGGTGCGCGCGGCGGCCCGTGAGCTTGCTGACGCTGCTCCGACTGATGTCTTGCGTACCCCTCTCGGCGAGCTAGCCCGCACTGATGTGCTCACCGCTGCGGCGTCGACCACTATCGCGGAAGCTGCCCAGCTTATGACACAGCGTGGGGTGTCCTCGCTGCTGGTTACCCGTGCACAGAACCAGCTAGAAGGCATCGTGACTGACCGCGATCTGTGCTCCCGAGTGCTGGCACTTGGGCTCAGTCCTGCGCGGACGGTAGGGGAGATCATGACCCCGAACCCGTTGGTTGTGCCGATGGATGCCCCTGCCATGGAGGCGCTACTTCACATGGCTGAGCGCGGCATCCATCACTTGCCGGTGGTTGACGAAGGTCGCCTTTACGGCATCGTCACCCAATCTGATGTCACAAAGTTGCTGCACAACGATCCCGTCTACCTTGCGGCAGATCTGTCGCGCCGTGGCAGCCGTGCGGAGCTGGCGGATGCCTTCACCGAAGCAACGCGGTTGGCCGGGCGCTTCGTGGAACGTGGCTCCACACCGGCGGAGGCAGCTAGCTTGGTGACCTTAGCTGCAGATGCAGTAGCTCGGCGGCTGTGCGTGTTGGCGGAAGTAGAGCTCGGCCCGCCACCGGTGGACTATGCGTTCGTGGCCGTCGGCTCCCAAGGCCGCCGCGAGATGGCCTTGGCCTCGGACCAAGATAATGCGCTGGTTTTATCTGATGACTACAATCCCGCAGCCCATGGTGAGTATTTCGCACAGCTCAGCACCTTCGTGTGTGAGGGCCTGGCGGAGGCAGGGCAGATGCGATGCCCCGGGGAGATGATGGCTATGACGCCGGAGTGGAGGATGACCTCTTCGGAGTGGGTTGAGACATTCCGTCGCTGGATCCGTGATCCACAGCCCGAAGCTTTGCTCAATGCCCAAATCTTCTTTGACTTCCGCGTGCTGTACGGAAGCGAGGAACTTGGCCGCCACGTTCATACTGCCGCAGTAGAGATGGGCAAGGGAGCCACGCGCTTGCATGCACACCTGGCCAGTCTTGCCGCTAGGCGTGAGCCGCCCCTGACCTTCTTCCGCGGACTCGTCGTGGAACGCGATGGCGACTATGCCAATACCCTGGACATCAAGAAGGGCGGGACAGCCGGCATTGTGCAGATGGGCCGCCTCTTCGCCTTGGCTTCTGGTTCGGCCGTGGTGGATACCCGCCAGCGCCTGAAGGAAGCAGCGGGTGATGCGGTGAGCCGCCAGGGAGCACAGGAGCTTCTCGACGCCTTCGACTTCCTCCGCGCCCTCTCCTTTCAACACCAGGCCCGCCAGCTCCGTGAAGGAGTTAAGCCGGATTATCACATTGACCCCAAGAGCCTTGGGCGCTTGGAGCGCGAGCGTCTGCGCGATGCTTTCCGCGCCATTAAATCCATGCAGAATGCCCTAGCCACCAAGTATCCAGTGAGGAGCATCTAGATGTGGGGAAGCCTTGGGCGGCGCGGGAGGCGCGCTGATTGGGGTGCCCCGCCAGCCTCGACGCGTCTGGATGAGCTGAAACTACTGGCTGTGGATATGGAGACGACGAGTCTTGATCCCCGGACAGGTGACATTGTCTCCTTAGGCTGGGTACCGATTAACGGTGCACGGATTGATCTCTCAGGCGCTGGCTACAGCGTCGTTCGCGGAGCCCGCGTCGGTGAGGATGCCCACGTCCATCTGCTGACCCAAGAGATGGTGGATGAGGGAATCGAACTAGACGACGCCCTTTCGGCTTTGCGCACGGCACTCGATGGCCGCGTGCTCCTCGCACACTTTGCACAGCTGGAAGTGGGGTTCATTGAGAGGGCTTCGCAGCACGTTTTCGGGGAGCGGCCGCGCCTAAGCGTGGTTGACACTTTTGCCCTTGAGCGTCGCCACATGGAGCGTATGGGGACCTATCCGCGCGGTGAAGATTTGCGGCTTGCTCGCGTGCGCGAGCGGTATGGCCTGCCGCGATACAGCAACCACAATGCGCTGAGTGATGCCCTTGCCTGTGCCGAGCTTTACCTGGCACAGCGGCGGAGCACGCGCGCGGAGTCGTTGCGCGATATTGCCCTCTAGTTACTTTTCTCCATGGAGAGGAAGATTTAACAGAATTCACAGCATAGCCTGGCTGCTGTGTGAAAGAACCTTGCGAGTAGTATGTCCGTTATGCGTTTAGGACGAATTGCTCACACCGAAGGAATCTGTTTCGCCATCATCGATGGCCCGGCTGATGCACCGATGGACCAGCTGGTGGCCAAGGAAATCGCCGGCACCCCGTTTACGCCCCCAGAGCCCACCGGACGCGAGTGGCCGCTGAATGAGGTCCGCCTTTTGGCGCCGACCTTGCCCACCAAGGTCGTGGCTCTGGGCCGCAACTATGCCGACCACGTGGCGGAGGTCTTCAAGGAATCCGCAGAGCACCTGCCGCCGACCATCTTCATCAAACCCTCCACCGCCGTTATCGGCCCGGGCGCACCGATTAAGATTCCGGAGTTTGCCACCAACGTCGAGTTTGAAGGCGAGCTTGCAGTTGTGATCTCCAAGGTGTCGAAAAATATTGACCCGGACAACTGGCGTGACCACGTTGCCGGCTACACCATCTGCAATGACGTGTCCTCCCGCGACCTGCAGTTCAAGGATGGCCAGTGGGCGCGTGCCAAGGGTATTGATACCTTCTGCCCGCTGGGCCCGTGGATTGAAACCGACCTTGACTGCATCAACCTGGATGACCAAAAGATCAATGCGTACCTAACCCACGATGGTCAACGTGAGCAAAAGCAGGATTCCAACACTGATCAGATGATCGTGAAGATGGGCGGCATCATCGCGGAGATCTCTCAGTCCTATACCTTGCTTCCAGGTGATGTCATCACTACTGGCTCCCCGGCAGGCACCGCGCCGATGGTGCCGGGTGACACCATCGAAATCGAAATCCCGGGAGTAGGCCGCCTGACCAACCCGATTACCCGCGCGTAGTTTTAAAGATTAAGCGCGCGCAGAATGGTGCGCAGCTTCGCCGTGGTCTCCTGTAGCTCAGTCTCAGGTTCGGAATCCACGACGATGCCACCGCCTGCCCATGCGCGCGCAGACAAGCCATCGCCGGCCACTTCAGCGCAGCGGATAGCCACCATGTACTCGCCATCACCCGAGCTATCACACCAGCCCACCGCACCTGCGTAAAAGCCACGATCAGTTTCGGCGGTTTCAATGAGCGCCTGCGCGGCCTCTGTCGGCGTGCCGCAAATAGCCGGGGTGGGGTAGACCAGCTCCGCGAGCTCGAGCGCCGTAATGGCTGGGTCCTTGAGCGTGCCTGCGATTGGAGTGCCCAAGTGCCACATTTCATTTGTGGAGGTCAGCTCCGGCGACGTTGGAGCATCCAGGCTCTCACAGAGCGGCTCGAGGATTCGGCGGATGTGATCCACAACAAAAGCATGCTCGCGTAGATCCTTGCCCGAGTTGTGGAGATCCTGCCCCGCCACGATGTCGCGTGCCCTGTCGGCGTGGCGCGGCGCGGAGCCGGCGAGGGGGAAGGCTGTGACTGTTGAGCCCTGCTTCTTGATGAGTACTTCTGGGGAGGAGCCCACGAGCATCGCGCCTAGTCGTCCTGCTGGGCTCAAATCGGCGATAAAACCATCGCGGTGCGAGGAAAGATCGATAAGGCGTGCTGCCACGAGTAGTGGGTCGACAGGGTTAAGAAACTCGATATCGACTGCTCGGGCTAGCACTACCTTGTCCAGCTTGGAGGCCTCAATCGTGGCGATTGCCGCTTCAATGCGCCGCAAGTGTTCCTCGGGTTCCGGGTCGAAACCAGTAACGCGAGCTTCCAGCGCACCACTGCGGTAGTACGCGTGCGGCTCGAGCGGGCCTTCCTCACGGATGATGCTCTCTGGCACGGTGAGTGCGGCGGCCTCACCCTTGTGGAAAGGCAGCGCGCCCACGACCATGTCTGCCTCGCCGTTGCGCAGGGCAGTGACAGCAGCGTCAACCTCGGTGAAGGTGGCTACCGTTCCTTGGGTACGCACAGACCCCGTCGCACGGGACAGGAGAAAATCTGGGGCGGAAGCGGGTCTGCGATCACACATAAGGAACAACTCTAGTTCCTTCGCCTGTGCCTGCTAAAACCAGATCGCCAACTAAGTCTGCACAAGACAGGTGTGTGAAACTAGTCGCGAGTGCGTGGACGGAAGAACTGCACCGCAATGAAGAGCCCAATTCCCAGCAACAGTGCCAAGGCTCCCATACCGGCTAAAAAGCCCGCCCAAAAGCCCACCATTGGCGCGCCATAGCTTGTGGCCTCGATGTTTTGGGCATTAGCTAGCGTGTCCGTTCCGTGGGAGTCGTCCTGCGCGGAGGCGTTCCGCGAACGGGTCGTGCGTTCAGCTGAGCGTTGGCGTTCCCGTGCGGAGTCCTTGGAGCCCTGCGCTTCGTTGCGCCCTGCCCCCTCACGCTGTGTCGAATCTCTCGGTGTGCGCTCATTGTGGGACGCTGCGTTCTGCCGATGAGAGTTCTGCCGGTCATCCTGGCGCTGCGGTTGGGGGTGGTCGGCCGCCGGCTCACGGTGTTTCGATGGCTTTTCGGTTCGTGTGGACTCCTTCGTGCGTGTTGAGTCCCGGGACTGTCGTGGTGCTCGTGACTCAGAGGGCTTTCCGCCGTTGAGGAAGGTGTCCGCTTCCTTGAACGTCTTGTCCATCGTCTTATCTAGCTGGGCGATGGCCTTAGACGTGTCGTTGATGTCTTTAGCTAACTGCTGTGGGCGGTTCTTTGCGCTTCCTGACTCGGATGCGCTGCCAGAACCGGAGCCCCATTCCAGCTGGCAGAGTTCGCCGGTATCGGCTCCACCGACAAGAAAGGGAACGTCGATGGAATGCTCTGAGCCATCGTTGAGCGAGAATGTGAATGTGACGGCATAAGCCCCTGGTTCGGTGAAAACGATTCCGGTATGGCTGTGGAAATGATCCGGATAATCCCAGTTCACATCGGGATCCTCTGAGTCGAAGAGCACGGTGGGGGCACCTCCGAGGGAGTTCTGGAAACCGACAACTCGTCCACCATCGGGGCCACTGTGCAGCGTCATCGACAGCGTCGCATCCTGTGCTGCGTCTTCATCGATATAGCTCGTATTGAACCCTAGCCAGGGAATATCCGGGTTTTGGGTCTGAGGAATCTGCCAGCCGTGCGAAGGGATATCTCCGCCGGCAGCATCGTCGAAGGCCGCGTTAGAACCAACCTCCACGTAAAAATCGCCGGAGGAGTAGTCATCTCCAGATTCGTCGTCGCGTGCTACGAAGCGCATGTCACCGGAGTTACCCAGCAGGGCTAAATCTTGGTGGCCGCGGGTAAAGGCATGCTGCGAGTCGGCGTCGCAGAAGGCAGTATCGCTGGCGGTGTCTGCAGCCAACGCCAGTGGGGCAGCCGCGCCAGTGGTTGGGATAGACAAGGCTAGGGCTGCCGCGGCGGTCAGCGTCAGTGGGCGGAGGATGAGGCGGTTCATGCGGACAAGGACTCCTTAGTTGTTGGGGTAGAAGGTGCGAAGCGGCGGGAATGGAGAATTGGAGAAGCAATCCATGCCAAGAGGAAACAGGCAGTGAGTAGCAGGACGATGGTGGCGCCGGCGGGAAGGTCAATGGCCCATGCCAGGTAGATGCCGAAGAAACTTCCCAAGGAACCAATGGCGGCGGAGGCGGCCATCATGGTTCCTAGGGAGTCACACAGCAATCGCGCCGTTGCTGCGGGGGTGATGAGCAGTGCGAGAACGAGGATGTTGCCCACCGTGCCCACCGAGATCACTACCGCACCCGTAACACACAGGTACAGCACGATGTCGAGGGCAAAGACCGGAAGGCCCATTGCCCGGGCAGTTTCCTTGTCCAGGCACGTTGCTGTCAGCTGTGGGCCGAGGAGGACGATGATCCCCACAATGAGCACGGTGACCACCAGTGCGGTGTAGAGGTCCGTGCGGGAAACACCGGTGAGCGAACCAAACAGGAAGCTCGTCAGCGACGCGGTGTAGCCCTTAACACGGGAGATGATCACCATTCCCAACGCGAACGAGGCGGCGAAAAAGATACCGATGACGGAATCCTCGCGCACCGAACGGCGCTGCGAGAAGCAGGCGATGAGTAAAGCCACGGTACAGCCGGCCACGGCGCCACCTAAGAGAACCGAACCTTGGAGCACGAAGGCAATGGCGAGGCCTGGGAAGACAGCGTGGGAGACGGCATCGCCAATGAAGGCCATGCCGCGAAGAACGACGTAGCAGCCCACGACGCCGCACACGATGGCCGCCAGGACTGAAATAGCTACGGCGCGGGCAAGAAAATCGAGGTGCGGGTTGGTGAGGTCCTGGAAGAACTCAATGAGTGAAATGTCGATCATGCCGCCACCCCGATTGCGGAGAGCAGTGGGGACGAGGTGGATACCCCGAAGGTATCGCTCCACGGCTGCGGGGTGCGGCGCAGCTCCGCAGCTGGGCCATCGGCCACGATCCCACGGTTAAAAAGCACGAGTCGCGAGCAGGAGTGAGCTGCTTCGGAGAGGTTGTGGGTGGACATGACCACGCTGGTTCCTTTCGCGGTGAGCTCATCGAAAAGGAAAAGAAGTTCCTCGGTATTCGGGGCGTCGAGGCCGGTAAAGGGTTCGTCGAGAAGCAGCACCTCCGGTTCGGTGGCCAGGGCACGCGCAATGAGGACACGTTGGCGCTGACCGCCCGACAGCTGCGCGATGGGGCGGCGAGCGAATTCTTCCAAGTTGGTCAGGCTCAGCGCGCGACGAGCAGCGTGCTTGTCTGCTCGGCCGGGGCGGCGTAGCCAGCCGACGATTCCGGTGCGCCCGCTCAGAACTGCGTTGGAAACGCTAATGGGGAAGTCCCACTCCACGTCGTGACGCTGCGGAACATAGCCCACAGAGGTGGTGACGTCGATTGTCCCGGTGGCGGGAATAAGGCCGAGGATGGCGCGAAGAAGCGTGGTCTTGCCTGCGCCGTTGGGGCCGAGCAAGCCAATGAACTCGCCCGGATTTACGGTCACAGATGCATCCTCGATGACGTGGCGTCCCGCTAATGTGACGCTGAGGCCTTCGACGGAGATGAGCGGATTAGCCACGTCGCCCGCCCTTCGCGCGCACAACGGCGACAAGCGCCGCAACGAGGACAAGGACGCCGATGCCGGCCAGCGCCCATATCCACGCCGGGACGGCTGCCTGCGAGGCTCCGGATGCTGAACCAGAGGATTCGGCAGTTTCATCCCACACGGTTGCTTGCGCTTCACTCAGGTCGGTCCCCTCACCCACGGCAAACGTCAGTGTGGCCTCTGCGGAAACCTCGGAGCCTGCGCTTTCACCACTACCGTCACCGGTCATACGCACGCGTACCTGGTGGATACCCGGTTCGGTGAAGACCCAGTTGGCGTGAGTATGGGTGCCGAGGTCAACCCAGAAACCATCGGTGGCGTCGTTTGCGGTGGACCACAGCAGCTGCGGCGGTTCGAAGCCACCATTTTGGAGGAAGAGGGAAAAATCGCCGGGTCCCTGGTGGCCCACGTACTCCATGGTGAGACCGCGATCCACGTTGTCAGCCAGGGAAGGGGCCTGCGTATTCCAACCTAGCCACGGGACCTCAGCCTGCTCAGTCTGGGGGACGACCCAGACGTGGTCACCTGGGTCGGCACCCACGAAAGAGAAGGCCTCATCGTCCGGGAGTGTGAGTTGGGCATTGTCGCCAACGGTGAAAACGACGTCATCTAGCTCACGCCACACCGGCTTTTCGGCGGAGTCATCGCGCGCCAGGAACTGAGCTTGGCCGTCGATGACCTGGAGCCCTAGGTCCACGTGCCCGTGATCGACGGTGGCCTCAGTACCAGGTGCGGCGACTTCCTCGTCGGCGCTGACTACCTGTGCCAGGTCTCCTGCCCAGGCAGTCGAGGGAGCACACGCAAGAGCCGCTGCGGCTATCACGGAGGCAAGCGTGGTAGTCAGGCGCGGCAGACGGTGACGGTGGGTGGTGTGATGAGTCATATGCTTCTTTCTTTTTGTGCTTAGTTTTCTGCAAGGCAACGGTGTAGAGATTCAGCGTTGAACCGCATGAGGTCTAGATAGGAAGGGACAGATTCATCGAGTGTGTCGCCGTAGATGGGGCACACTGCGATGCCGAGGGAGTGCGCGGTCTCCCGGATGACATCTGCGCTTGCTTCTTGGGTTGGCTCGATGAAGACGGCAGGTAACCGCAGGTTTTCCAGCGTGCGTCGTAGCGCGATGACATCGCGAGGCGAAGGCTCGATGGCGGGGTTCGGCGTAACGAAGCCGGCGATGTCAATGCCATAACCTTGTTCCAAGTAGGCGTAGCCGTGATGCGGAGTGACCAGATGCCGTTTGTCCTCGGGGATATCCTCAATGAGGTCGCGGACAAAGGAGTCTGCCTCGCGCACTTGCAAGGCGTAGTCGTGGGCACGCCCGCGGTAGTCGGCACCGTGGGAGGGATCCGCCAGGGCCAGCTGGTCGGCGATGACCTCGGCGTAGGTGATGACGTTTTTGGCGTTGTGCCACAGGTGTGGATCGACCTCACCGTGCAGATGCTTGCCCAGCACTGCCTGGGGCAAGAGGTAGGTCTCATCGCCTGGACGCCCGAGGAAGCGATAGGCCGGGGACGGTGGGATTTCCTGCAGAGTCGAGTTGGGAATGCTCAATGCGGTGGTCGTCGGGTCAAAGCGCTCGCCTTGATCCTCAAGGTCCAGTGTTCCGTTGGCTATGTCTGCGGTGATGTCGACGTGACCCTCGCTCAGAGAGCGCATGCCCTCTGGTGGGTTGACGCCGACGGCGACGGTGACCTCCTGCGGCCCTGCATTCGTTGCTGTGAAGGTCAGGCGGTAGATACCGGGTTTGCTGAAAGCCCAGGACACGTGTGTATGTGCATTGGCCGGAAGCGTGGTGGAATCCTCGCGGTCATCAATGCCGTCGGCGGTGTTGAAGAGCGGTTCGGGGGTGCCGAAGGTGGACACAACGTACGCGGCGACGTCACCTGGTCCTTCGGCGGACTGCAGACGCATGTCCACGCTGTTCGTACCGGACGGAGCGTTGCGCACACGCAGTCCCAGCCAGATGGCGTCGAGTGCCACATTCTCCACCAGCGGCACGAGAGTGGCACCACGCGTCGAGGCTTCGTCCGCGACCTCCGTCACGGGAACGTCGGAGGATTCCCGCAGTGATTTCATGAGGTTCTGCGGCTCCAGCAGCAGGCCATTGGCTAGGAGCACATCAGCGTTGGCGATATCCCGCACGGTGCGCAGACTCGGCTCGAAGGTGTGGGGGTCCTTGCCTGCCGGAATGAGTGTTGTCACCTGGGCGTTGGGGCCTGCCACGTGCTTGGCGACGTCCCCCAGGATCGGCGTTGTCGCTACCACCTTCAGGCTCGCATCGTTGCCGTCCTCGCCGGCGGCTGTGCTCGTACAGGTAGTGAGAGCTGCCGACGTGGCAACGACAATGAGCAGCGCGGCGCAGTGTACCGCCCGGAAAGCTGATGACGGCATTAGTCGCGGCCCTTGAGCAAGGCGAGACGAGCGATGGCCAATCCCAGCACGAGCATGCCGAGGCCGAGGATGCCGATGCCCCACGGCAGGAGACCCTGACCGCTGTCGTAGTAGCCGGATGCGGCCATGGCGTCGACATTATCTGCATCCGCCTTAGACGAAGCGTCGCGGGACGGTGTGCGGTACTTGCTCGCCTTGCCCTCCTTCTTCTCTTTGTTGGCAGCGGTGGCCTTGGTCTTCGCAGAGTCCTTGGCTTGTGCTGCCGGTGCTGGGCCGGCCGCCGCGTCCGGTGCGGCGTCGGCGTCAGAGTGGGAAGAAGAGTGGGAGTCGGACGAGCGAGGGGCATCGCCAAGCGCTGCGTCATCGCTGCCATCCGGCGCGAGTTCAACAGCCTCGGAGTCAGCTTCTTCGTCCGACTCGAGGGGCGCGGCGTCCGCATCACCGACGTTCCAGGTATAGGTGACCTGGTTGCTGACATCGCCGTTGGAGACCGCCTGAACGGTCATGGTGTACATGCCGGGATCCGTGAACGCCCAGTTGACATGGCGATGGGCAGGGTAGGCCTGGTTGATGACATCCCCGCTCACCAAGTCCATGGCGCCTTCCTCGGTGACCGGCTGGATGTCGCCGAACCCGGCCGTTTCGAAGACGAAGATGTCGCCCGGGCCGGTGACCTCCACGAACTCGAAATCAACGTCCTTGTAGCCAGCAGACTGCGCCGGCTGAGTGTCCCAACCTGGCCACAACAGCGCGCTGTCCTGGGTCTGCGGAAGATAATAGGTGGGAACGCCGATGCCATCTATGCCCACGGTGGCTTCATTCCACGCCTCTTCAGCAACCTTGAGCGTGACGTCATCTCCGGAGTGGACAACACCGCTGCCGGTAATGTCCTCTTTCATGGACAAGGTGAGCTCGCCACCCGGGGCGGTGACATAAAAGGCGTCGACGTGCCCGGCGTCGAAAACCTCTGCGTGAGCGGGAGAGACAGCTCCGTGCATGAGCACGAGGGCCAGTGCGCCCAGTACGGCAACCGGCCTAGAAGCGCGGCGCGAAACGATGGTCACTGTGCAGCTCCTTTCTAGCGACCAAAGAGGCCGTTGATACGTGACTCGATCTGCTGACGATGGTCAGTGAAGAAGTTGAGGAAGCCTTGGAAGACGATGGCGAGAACAACGGGAAGAACAAGCCCCCACAGACGGTCGAGCTTCGGCTTGGAGGATGTGATGCCCTTCGACGAGGTGTCCGGCTTGCTGGAGTTGTCTGGGGTGTTTGGGGTGCCGGGGGTAGTGGGATCTTCCTTCCCGCCCTTCGCGCTCACACAGTCAGCGATTGCGGCGTCACCGGCGGCCACGGTGAGCGTCTGGGGAGCGGAGGTGATGTCCTTGCCGTCCGTGGTGGTGGCGGTGTAGGTGACATCGAGCGTGTAAAGACCCGGTTTGGTGAACGCCCAGTTGGTGTGAGTATGGGAGGCGAAGGTGGTGTCAATGGAGTAATCGCCTTCGGCGGAGTTCACCAGTGGGGTGAAGGCCTTGCCCAAGCCCTCAGTGGTGAACAGACCAATAGCCGCGCCTTCTGGCATCTCAGTTGGCTTGATGTTGAGGGTGACCGTGCCGTCCTTGTAGTCGGCGTAGTTCAGAGACTGGGTGTTATAGCCCGGCCAGATGATGCCCTGCTCCTGGGTTTGGGGCAACAGATAGAACTTGTCCGTGCCCAGGTAATCAAATTCCTTGCCCTTCAGAACTTCTGGGCGGGCTCGCAGGGCGTTGTCGTGGACGGCGAGGACGACGTCATCGAGCGGACGCTCTACAGTCTTCTTGTCCACGATGGCGGTTTCGTCCTTGAGGCGAGCGGTGAAAGAGTCACCGTCGCGGGTCGCGGCGATGTCGACGTGGCCGTGGTCTAGGACCTTCTTCGTGGTGCACAGGCCGGTGTGTGGTCCGGCTTCGGTCTGTGAAGGCTCTTGAGCACCAGGCGTGGTGCTTGGCGCGGTCGACGCCTTGCCCAACGCGCCCTGTGCCTCATACGTCTGACCGAAGGAGAAGGAATCCGTCACCGTGATGGATCCAGAGTTGGATGTGACCGTTGGGTGCGGAAGGATATCGAGGCGGATGCGGTTGCCGTCGAAGCTCTTATCGGCGCCGACGACAAACTCGGCGCGGCCGTTGGTGATGACGCCGTCGAAGGGGATGTCGGCGTACTCACTATCCCCATTGAAGAAGCCTCCATGGACGTAGCCCTCGAGCTTCTTATCGGCAGCTTCAACGATGATGCGTGTGGCATCCTTGCCTTCCGGCACCGCACGGGCGGTGATGCCCGGATTGGAAATGGAAATCTCCTCACCGGAGGACAACTCTCGCGGGTTGGACGTCTCCGTCCACGACTCTGCGGAGGTCTCAGAGGTGGTGCTCAGCTGCGCTCCCTCGGAATAATCGAGTGCCTCCGAGATCCACCGCGGCGAGCCGTCCTCAGGGGTGTAGACAGCTTGGATTGTTGCGTCTTCCGGGCCGAGGAGCTCGTCAAAGTGTGCCTTACCGTCCGTGACGGGGAGGTCGGTGAGGAAGTAGCCGTCGATAAGCAGCGTGAGCGTGCCGTTGGTGCCGCCAGAAAAGTCGATCGAGGACAGGTTCTCGTCACCGTCCTTTTCCTGCTTCTTTTTCGGGGCAATGCTGAGCTTGTAGTTCTTAGCGGAGGCATCGCCGGAGGCTGCCTTGTCGAAGCGCTCATGGAGGGAGGGAGTTGCTTCCTTCAGCGGACGCTCACCACCGACCTGAATGGAGGTGGTTACCGGTTCGGAGGCGATGAGTTGTCCGTCCTTGTTGCGGGCAGTGGTGCGGTACGTGAGCTCGTAACGGCCTGGCTTGGAAAAGACCGTGTAGTTGTGGGTATGCGTGCCGCTAGTCAGCCATGCCGAATGAGGAGCGCTCTCGGTGGTGCCGAAGAAACGCTGAAGACCGCCGGGGCCGGGGTAGTAGCCGAACATCTCGACGTCGCCAGGGCCGTCGACACTCAGAAGGTCAAGGGAGGCGATGTTGTCACGGAAATCGTCGACAGGCAGCTCGGTGTCCGCACCGAAGCCCATCCACACCGGATCCAGGCTGCCATTAACGCTGGCAGGGGCCATGTAATAGGTTTTTCCTGCCTGGCCAGCAAAAGCGAGGGCAGGGTCGTCCGGAACGGTGAACTGGTACTGATTAGCGCCGTTCTGGTCCCAGCCTTTACCCACCCATGTCACGGTGTCCTCGAGGTCATGGTCAGAATCCGCCGAGTGCGATTTGAGGGTGAGGGAGTTGTTCTCCCAGAAGGACTTGGGGGAGTCGATGTGGGTTTGGGTAGCTACGTGCTTGCCATCGTCTGGGCCAGCGACTGCGGTAGCAGGAGAGGCGAGGAGGGCGGCGCAGGTAATCAGCGCTATGGGACGGAATCGTGCCACGATATAGGGAGACCTTTCTTGAGTTTTGGGGAGAATCTCACTATAGGTAATGATTTCCATTCTCTTTATTGGGTTCCGAAAAGTCCTGCATATAGTTAGTGGATACAGCTTTCATTTACCCCCATGTGGGGCGTCCGGTGCGGCGAAGCAGCCCTGAACTACGATGGAGGTCATGACTGAAACAACTTCCGACGTCCGCGTACGTTTTTGTCCTTCACCTACCGGTACGCCCCACGTGGGCATGGTCCGCACGGCACTGTTCAACTGGGCTTACGCTCGCCACACTGGCGGAAAGCTCATCTTCCGCATCGAGGACACCGATGCTGCTCGCGACTCTGAGGAGTCCTACCAGGCCATCATCGACTCCCTGAACTGGCTCGGATTGGGTTGGGACGAGGGCGTCAACGTGGGCGGCCCGGACGAGCCTTACCGCCAGTCCCAGCGTATGGATATCTACGCTGAGGTTCTGCAGAAGCTCAAGGATGGCGGCTACGTCTATCCGGCGTACTCCACCAATGAGGAAGTCCAGGAGCGCCACAAGGCTGCCGGCCGCGACCCACAGCTGGGCTACGACAACTTTGACCGTGACTTGACCCAGGAGCAGATCGACGCTTTTGAGGCCGAAGGACGCAAGCCGGTCTGGCGCCTGCGTATGCCGGACAAGGACTGGTCGTGGACTGACCTTGTTCGCGGTGAGATGACGTTCAAATCTGAGACTCAGCCGGACTATGTGGTTGCTCGCTCCAACGGGGCGCCGCTGTACACGCTGGTCAACCCTGTCGATGATGCCCTCATGGGCATCACGCACGTCCTGCGTGGCGAGGACCTGCTGTCCTCCACGCCGCGCCAGCTTGCCCTCTATGAGGCACTCATTGAGCTGGGTATTGCTAAGCAGACTCCGGAGTTTGGCCACCTTCCCTTCGTGATGGGTGAGGGCAACAAGAAACTGTCTAAGCGTGACCCGCAGTCGAACCTGTTCAACCACCGTGACAACGGCATTATCCCGGAGGGCATGCTCAACTACCTGTCCCTTCTGGGCTGGTCGCTGTCTGCGGATCAGGACATCTTCTCGGTGGATGAGCTCATTGCCAACTTCGATGTGCACGACGTGCTGGGCAACCCGGCTCGTTTCGACCAGAAGAAGCTGGAGGCCATCAACGCCGATCATATTCGCCTGCTGAAGCCGGAAGGCTTTGCTCAGCGCCTTCGCGAGTATCTGAGCGAATACACCGACTTCCCGGCAGATTACCCCGAGGAAAAGTTCACTTTCGCTGCTGACTTGGTGCAGACCCGCATCAAGACCCTCTCGGACGCCTATGGCCTCATGTCCTTCCTCACCACTCCGGATGCGGAGTTGAAGCTCGATGAGAAGGCTGCAAAGAAGAATCTCAAGGATGACGCCGTGCAGCCGCTCGAGGTCTCCATTGCCAAGCTGGAAGAGCTTGGGGAGTGGAAGACTGAGGAGATTGAGAAGGTTCTCTCCGCCGCGCTTATCGACGACCTCGGGCTCAAGCCCCGCAAGGCCTACGGTGCCCTGCGTGTAGCCATTTCCGGTCAGCAGGTGTCCCCGCCGCTGTTTGAGTCCATGGAGCTACTGGGCAAGGAATCCACCTTGGCACGCCTTAAGGCGGCTCAGGCGGTCACGCCGTGGAGTGCTGAGTAACAGCACGGAAGCAGTCTCACAGGGCTGTAATTTCGGGGCGTGAGGGTTGTTTCCCAGCGCCTCGAAAATCACATCTGGCCTGGCGATTTGTGTGGATCGGTAGTGCTGGATATAGTTATAAACCGTTGCAGCGAGCGGCGAGGGGAAATCCCCAAGCACGTTCATAGCAATGATGGCCTATGGTGTAATTGGCAACACAACGGTTTCTGGTACCGTCATTCTAGGTTCGAGTCCTGGTAGGCCAGCAGTGATAACTGCGCACAGCACTCCGGTGCTGTGCGGTCGGTGGTCACAGTTCTATGCCCCGTTCGTCTAGCGGCCTAGGACGCCGGCCTCTCACGCCGGTAACACGGGTTCAAATCCCGTACGGGGTACCACTAGGCGGTTTCACGTTTCTGAACTGCAGAGTTTACGAAACTATGGACTGTCAAACGAAATCCCGATTTGCTAGATTTTCCAGAATGATGCCACCGCCGCGCAGAATGAAGACGTACAGCTGGTTCGTCCCGCCCGCGCCGCCAGCGGACGATCCGGCGCGGCTCCACCCGGCGCGCTGGAGCAGCGGGAACCGCGTGGTCAGGGACATGGTTGGCGCCTACCCGGGCGTGCTGGTGCTGCACATTCTGAGCTACCTCATCGGCTCCGGCATCGCCGCGTTTGTGCCGGTGGTGGTGGGCATGATCGTGGACGGCCTGGTGGGGGAAGAAAAGTTCAACGCATGGTGGCTCTTCGCGGTGCTGGTCGGCATCTTCATCATCCAATTCATCGGCGAGGCCACCGGCGACGGCCTGGCCACAGCCTCGGTGCGCCGCGTGACCCACAACGCGCAGCAGCACCTGTCCTCGGGCGTGCTGCGCCGCGGGGCGGGAGCGATGAGCCCCGGCACCGTACTCAACACCATCGACGCGGACGCGAACACCGTCGGCCGCTACCGCGAGCTGCTGTCGTTTCCGCTCATGGCCATCGGCTACGCGGTCTGCGCGATGGTGGCGATGTGGTCGGTCTCCCCGTGGATCTCACTGGCCATCCCGGCCAGCGCGCTGATCATCGCTCTGTTCGCCGCGTGGACCGCGGGGCCGGTGACGCGGGTGTCGTTGAAGCGTCGCGCCGCGGAGGCGGATGTCGCTGGCTTGGCCACGGATGCGTCGCAAGGCATTCGCACCGTCAAAGGCCTAGGCGCGGGTGCAACCGTGGCAACACGTTTTCACGCCGAAACGGCGAAGGCGAAGCGCTTGATGCTCACGCACCTGCGTGTGGAGGTGTGGCTCGGTTTCGCCAGGTTTTGCGTGGCGTGGCTGTGCAACCTTGGCATCGTGGGCTTGAGCGCGTGGATGACGCTGCGCGGGGAGATCACCCCGGGGCAGCTGACATCCGTGGCACTGTTGGTGCAGCCTGCGTTGACCATGGCGGGCTTAGCGTTCGGCGACCTGGCCAGCGGGTGGGGCAGGGCCGTCGCGAGTGGCCAGCGCATCGAGCAGCTGCACCACGCGGGCGACGACACCGCGGGGCCCGAGCTAACAGACACACCGGTCCCAGGCGCGGAGCTGTGGATTCTCGAGCCGGCGGAGCGTTCCTACGCCACCGCCGCCGCGTGGGCGCAGCGCGCAGACGTGCTGTTCCCGCCGCACACCGTCAACGTGTTTGAGGGCACCATCGCAGACAACGTGAACCCGCGCGGGGATGTGCCGGAGGACGTCGTCAAGCAGGCGCTCGCCGCCGCCCACTGCCAAGACATCCTCCGCAGGCTCGGCGGTATCAACGAAGCAGGCGAGTTGCCGGACGCGCCGCTGGGGGAGGCCGGCCTGAACCTTTCCGGCGGGCAGCGCCAGCGCGTCGCGCTTGCCAGGGCGCTCGCCGCCGACCCGGAGGTGCTCATCCTGGACGACCCGACCACGGGGCTCGATTCCGTGACACAGGCGGACGTCGTGGCAGCCGTCGCCGCGCTCAGAGCAGACAAAACCACCGTGGTCATCACCGGAAACGCCGCGTGGCAGCACGCTGGAACCGAATTGGAGGTGGCGTAGATGGCGCCCGATTACGCACGCACAGACGCGGTCGCACCCGCAAGTGTGAAGGAGACCTTCGCGTACCTCTCGGCGCTGCCCAACGCGCTGGACAGACGCTGGTGGGCGGGTCTGCTGCTCATCCAGGCGCTCATCGTCGCCGTGTACACCACGCAGTCGAACCTGTTCGGGCGCAGCGTCGACCCGCTCACCGGAGGCGAGGTGCCGCTACTGGGCACCGGCACCCGCGCCTTTGTGTGGACTGTTGGACTGGCGTTGGCCTGCATGCTCGTCGAGATGTTCCTGCGCGCCCTCGGTAACTACGTGGTGGGCCTCAAGGTCGCCCGCGCGTCCATCGACTTGCGCCGTCGCTGCCTCGACGCGATCCTGCGCGCACCTGTGCCGCGGGTGATGGAGCTCGGCACCGGCAACGTGATCACACGCATGACCAAGGACATCGACGACGTCGTCCAAACCATCACCGCCATCGGCTCGCGCGTGCTCACCACCGTGTTCGTCTTTCCGATCACGTTTATCGGGCTTTTGCTTATCGACGTCCGCTTCGCCTTGATCCTGCTTTTGATCTGCATCTGCACGTACCCGTTCGCCCGCGCGGTGGTCCGCGCCATCCCGGATGCCTCCAACGCGGTGAGCGTGGCGGAGGCGCGTCGCAACGCGGTGCTGCTGGATACCGTCCGGGGCCTGCCCACGCTGCGCGCCTTCGACTTGGAGCGCTGGGCGTTGGCACGGATGCGGCGGACCTCGTGGGGCGCGGTGGAGGCGGAGATGGACCGTGTGCCCTGGTTCATCCGGCTCACAGGCATCGGCCAGGTCGCTTTCGCCGCGTGGGTGCTGCTCACGCTTGGCGTCGGCGCGTGGCTCGCGTCGGCCGGAGTTGTCACCCCGGGCCAGGCGAGCGCTGCGGTGTTCATGGTCATCCGCGCAGAGGTCATGGTGTTCAACGCGCTGTTCTTCGTCGGCGAGTTGCAGGGCGCTGCCACCGCCGTGGGTCGCGCGGTGAGCTTGGCCAAGCTCGCGGACGGACGCGACGCCACGGCCGTGCCGGCGGACCTTGCTGCACTCGTGGATGTGGAGGTGGACCACGTCTCGTTCGCCTACCCGGGCGGCGCCAACGTGCTGGAAGACCTCTCTGTCACGCTCGAGGCCGGAACAACCACCGCGCTGGTGGGCACTTCGGGCGCCGGCAAGTCCACGCTCGCCGCGCTCATTGCGGGGCTGGTGGAGCCCACAGCTGGGAGCATCCGGGTAGGGGCCGTGGAAACCTCGCAGGTCAGCGACACGTGGACCGCCAAGAACGTCACCCTGCTCACCCAGGACGTCCACCTGTTCGCCGGCACCCTGCGCGAGGACCTCTCGATGGCCGCACAGGATGCGACCGACGCGGACCTGCTGCGGGCGCTGGCAAGTGTCGGGCTCGACCCTGAAGGCACCCAGTTCGCGCGCCTGTTCCCGAAGGGGCTGGACACCGCCGTCGGCGCAGGCGCGGAGGACATACCCCCGGAGGTGGAGCAGCAGCTCGCGCTCGCACGCGTGGCGCTGTCGGGCCCGAAGGTGCTCATCCTGGACGAGGCCACAGCGGAAGCCGGCAGCGACGCCACGAACGCGCTGGAGGACGCCGCCGCGCGGATCACCGCAGACACCACGGCACTGGTGGTGGCGCACCGCCTAGACCAGGCGGCGGCCGCGGACCGGATCCTGGTCATGGACGCCGGGCGCATCATCGAGGACGGCACCCACACCGAACTCGTCGCCGCCGACGGGAGATACGCGCAACTGTTCGCTGCGTGGAGTGGCGGCGGTCACTAACTCTCCGGTAGGAATGGGGACATGACTGCAAATTATGTTTCCGACCGTTTCCCCGGCCCCGACCCGTACGCCGCGCTGGCGGACGTGCCGTCCTTCGACATCACGTCCGAGGACATCGTCGACGGCGAGCGCCTCGCCGACTCGCTGGCCGGCGACAATGCCACTAGCCCGCAGCTGTCCTGGTCCGGCGCCCCGGAGGGCACCAAGACGTACGCTGTGACCTGCTTCGACCCGGACGCGCCGACCGCCTCCGGGTTCTGGCACTGGTCCGCGTTCAACATCCCGGCTGACGTCACCGAGCTGCCCGCCGGCGCGGGCGCGAAGGACGACCTCGGCGTTGGCGCTGTGGTGCTCACCGGCGACAGCGGCGTCAAGGGCTACTACGGCGCGAACCCGCCGGCCGGCCACGGCCCGCACCGCTACCTGTTCGCCGTCCACGCGGTGGACACGGAGCTTCCCGCGGACGAGATTGCCAACCCCACCCAGCTCGGCTTCAACCTGAACTTCCACTCGCTCGGCCGGGCAATCATCTGGGGCTGGTACGAAAACCAGTAAGATTCGCCGAATGGTTCCAGTGCAACTCCGCGTCGGCGGCGCGTTCATGGGCATCGCACTCGTGCTCGTGCTCTACGCCGTGCTGGCGCTGCTTCGAGGCGACGCCGCGTTCCCCGTCACCCCGCAGGTGCTCTCCATCATCGTGGCGGTCGCCATCGTCGGCGCCTTCGCCACCTACAACACCAAGCAGGAAGGCTCACGCACCCAGGTCGGCGCGCTAATCGTGGCCGTGGTGCTCATCGGGCTCGGCTTCATCGCGCCCGACACCGAGCTGATGGCCACCACGCCGTTCTGGCTGATCGGCTGGGCGCTCGCCGCCGGCCTCTGCGCGGTGGTGCTGCGCCGCAGCGCAGCCGGACACGCTTAGAGCGCCTTCCACTCCAGCCCGCTGCCCACGGCCTGCTCGATCGAGTCCAGGCCGTGGGCTTTGATCTGCGCGGCGATCCCGCGGTGGATGCCGCGGATCCAGCCCAACCCGCCGTAGATGAACGGGGTGTAGCCCTGCAGCAGGCTCGCGCCCGCGGTGATGCGCTCCCACGCCTGCTCGGGCGTGGAGATGCCGCCGACGCTGACGAGCACCAGCTTGTCGCCGACTCGCTCGTGGAGGCGCTTGAGCACCTCAAGCGAGCGGTTCTCCAACGGGGCTCCGCTGATGCCGCCCGCGCCCATCTTCTCCACCTTGGAGGCGGGTGTTTTCAGCCCGGAGCGGGAAATGGTCGTGTTGGTGGCCACAATGCCGGCCAATTCCAGCTCGACGGCGAGGTCAGCCACGGCGTCGATGTCTTCGTCGGAAAGATCCGGCGCGATCTTCACCAGCACCGGGGTGGTGGTGGATTTCTTCACCACTTCCAGGATCGGGCGGAGTTCCTCCACCGCCTGCAGGTCGCGCAGGCCCGGCGTGTTGGGGGAGGAGACATTGACCACCAGGTAGTCCGCAAGCTGACCCAGAAGCGTCGAGGTGGCGCGGTAATCCGCCACGGCGTCCTCGGAGGTCTTGTTCTTACCGATGTTGATGCCCACCACGTCGCGGGAGCGCCGCGCGCGGAGGTTGTCGGCGACCACGAGCGCGCCCTTGTTGTTGAAACCCATCCGGTTCAAAATCGCCTTGTCCTCCGGCAGGCGGAACAGCCGCGGCGTGGGGTTGCCCGGCTGGGACTTCGGGGTCACGGTGCCCATCTCAGCGTAGCCGAAGCCGATCGCGCCCCAGGAGTCGATCGCCTCGGCGTTCTTGTCAAAGCCGGCCGCCAGCCCCAGCGGGGCGGGGAAGTCCACGCCGAAAACGGTTTGGCGCAGCACCGGGTCGTGCACGCGCACGGCCTTTTCCATCACGCGGTTGACCGGGGTGGCCAGGTGCAGCGTCTGCAGCGCGCCGCTGATGATGCCGTGGATGCGCTCCGGCGGCAGCAGGAACATGAGCTTGAGTGCGCGGTCGTAGAGCGTCATGGGTTTTTCTCCTAGTTGCTCTCGGTTTGGTCGGCGGGGGAGACGATCTGGATGCCGTCGCCGGATGCGGAGGCGGCGACCACGGTGCCGTCGTCAAGCGTAATGATGCTCTGGGCATCTGCGACGGTGGCGAAGTGCTTGCGCTTCACCGGAATGCCCTGGGAGATGTCGTAGCCGGTGGCGGTGTTGCTGGCCAGCGAGCTGACCCAGGCGAGGCGCTGCGCGGGGTCCCACGCGGCATCCCAGGGTCCTTCCGGCACCGGCGCGGACTGCTGGAGGCGGATGATGCCGTCGGTGGTGTAGACGTGGAGCTGGTTGCCGGTGGAATCCGCAGCCAGCACCAGGCCGTGCTCGCCGCCGCGCACCTTGCCCACTCCCAGGCCGACGCGCAGGGTGCCGCCTTGGCGCGAGCCGTTCCAGTCGATGTCCTGGATGGTGGTGTCGAAGCGGTTGGTTCGCACCACGGAGTCGCGCTGGCCGTCCACCTGCACCGCTTGGAGCTGATCGGTCTCGCGTGCGACGTCGATGGTGTCTTTCAGCTCTCCGCCGTCGAAGACCCACACCTTGCGCTCAGTGTCGCTGCCTGCGAGCACCTCGCCTGTCGACGCCACCGTGGCCACCGTGACCGGCTTATCCGTGGCGATAGTCTCCTCCCGGTCGCCGAAGAGCTTGATCTCGCCCGCGCAGGCAAGCGCGAAGGTGCCGGCGTTGGCGGATGCCTCGCCGCAGGATTGGTCCAGCTCGTGGCGGGCGGCCTTGCCTTGCTGGATCTCCTCGAGCGTGCCGATCGTCAGCGCGTTTTCCGTGCGGACGCCGATGCGGCCGTTCGTGACGTCCACATCGCTCACTGGCTCGAAGTCCACCACCGCGCCCGCCGGGTCCGACGACTGCGGGGACTGCACAGGCTTAGCGCTGCCCATGTTCGCAGCGGCCTCACCGCCAGCTTCCTCGATCTTGGCGGAAGGAGACGCGCCGCAGGCGCTCAGCGCCAGGGCAGCCGAGACGGCACCGGAAACTGCGGCAAAGCGGAGGCGGGAACTGGGGGCAAACAAACGAGCATTCACAAGGTCAAAGCCTAGCAACGCGCCCGTCGCGCACCGCGATGGCTAAGTAGGCGGGGTAGTGTCTTTCGCCATGACTGATCCCGCCACCACAATGTCCTGGGTTCAGGTGATCGTCCTGTCCATTGTCCAGGGCCTCACCGAGTCCCTGCCCGTGTCTTCCTCGGGCCACCTGCGCATCGTCTCCCAACTATTTTGGGGCGAAGACGCCGGCGCCAGCTTCACCGCTGTGATCCAGCTGGGCACGGAGCTGGCCGTGCTGGTGTTCTTCGCCAAAGACATCTGGCGCATCCTCACCGCCTGGTTCGCCGGCCTCGCGGACAAGTCCAAGCGGAACTTCGACTACCGCATGGGCTGGATGGTCATCGCCGGCACCATCCCGGTCGGTCTTGCGGGCGTTTTACTCAAAGACCTCATCCGCGAGAACTTCCGCAACCTCTGGATCACCGCCACAGTGCTGATCCTGTTCTCACTGGTGTTCATCCTGGCCGAGCGCCGCGGCAAAAAGACCCGCGGCTTCGAGGAACTGACTATGAAGGACGCGGTTGTGATGGGCCTGTGGCAGTGCCTGGCGCTCATCCCGGGTGTGTCGCGCTCCGGCGGCACCATCTCCGGCGGCCTGTTCCTCAATCTGGACCGCGAAGTGGCCACCCGTTTCTCCTTCCTGCTGGCCATCCCGGCAGTGCTTGCCTCCGGGCTGTTTTCCCTGCCGGACGCCTTCGACCCCCAGGCAGGCCAGGCGGCAAGCGGGCTGCAGCTGCTCGTCGGCTCCGGCATCGGGTTTGTGGTCGGCTACATCTCCATTGCCTGGCTGCTGAAGTTCGTGTCCAACCACTCGTTCGCGTGGTTCGCCGCCTACCGCATTCCGCTGGGCCTTCTCGTGATGGCGCTGCTCGGCACTGGCGTGATGGCCGCCTAGTTGTAGGGTTGTCCGCATGCATGCATGGCCCGACCCGTCCGTACCCGCAGTCGCTGGCACCCCGGTGCCGCTGAAGCTCTTCGACACCGCCGATCAGCGCGTCAAGGAAGTAGACACCACCCCGGATGCGAACGGGGAGGTGGGGATGTACGTCTGCGGCATCACCCCGTACGACTCCACCCACCTCGGCCACGCCGCGACCTACCTCACCTTCGACCTGGCGCAGCGCCAGCTGCTCGCCAACGGCCACAAGGTCCACTACGTGCAGAACATCACCGACGTGGACGACCCGCTGTTCGAGCGCGCAGAGCGCGACGGCGTGGACTGGCGCGAACTCGGCACCAGCCAGATCAACTTGTTCCGCAGCGACATGGAGATCCTGTCCGTGATCCCGCCGTGCGACTACATCGGCGCGATGGAGTCAGTCGACGAGGTGATCGCAATGGTGCAGCAGCTTCTCGACGCCGGCGCGGCCTACGAGCTCGACCAGGGCGACATCTACGCTTCCATCGACGCCACCGAGCAGTTCGGCTACGAGTCCAACTTGGACCGCGCCACAATGGAGGAGTACTTCGCGGAACGTGGCGGCGACCCGGACCGCGAAGGCAAGCGCGACCCGCTGGACGCGCTGGTGTGGCGCGGCCACCGCGAGGGCGAGCCCGCCTGGGACTCGCCGTTCGGCCCGGGCCGGCCGGGCTGGCACGTCGAGTGCTCCGCGATTGCCACCAACCGCCTGGGCAGCCACTTCGCCATCCAGGGCGGCGGATCTGACCTGGCATTTCCGCACCACGAGTTCTCCGCCGCGCACGCGGAGGCCGCGCTGAAGGTCGAGCGCATGGCCGGGCACTACGTCCACGCCGGCATGATCGCCCTCGACGGGGTGAAGATGTCCAAGTCCCTGGGCAACCTCGTGTTCGTGCACAAGCTCTCGGAGGCGGGCCACGACCCGTCGGCAATCCGCCTGGCCGTTTTTTCCGGCCACTACCGCGAGGACCGGGACTTCTCCGACGCGATCCTGGCTGAGGCCGAGGAGCGCCTCGCGCGTTGGCGCGAGCAGCTCGCCGGCGAGGTGAGCGAGGCGGGGGCGACGGATGTCGTCGATAAGCTTCGCGCAATTCTTGCGGACGATTTGAACACCCCGGAGGCACTTTCGCTTCTCGACGGCGCGGCAGGCGACTGCAATCAGATCATCGCCACCGCCCTCGACGGGCTGCTCGGGGTGCGCATTTAACGCGTCTCACGCACAATGGGGCGCATGAGCGCACCTGCGGACAACTCGATTCGGGCCCAGTTTCAGCCCGAGGTAGACGAATTCATCGACGACCTGACCACTTTCGCCACCGGTTCCTACCTGCAGGATGAGGACAAGGAACTGTGGGAAGAGCCCTTCGACCCGGCGGTGCTGCCGGATTTGAAGAAGCTCCTGGAGATGTTCCTGGACGCCCTCGACCTGCTCGGCGACGACCCTGAGGGCGATGCGCTGGTGAAGGTCGTCGCGCCGTTCTACGAGAACCTCGAGGCGTTCAACGAGAAGCACGCCAACGCGGTGCTCGAGCCGGAGGAGAAGGCCGACATCGAGACCCTGGTGTTCCGCGCGGCGGCCGCCACCGGCGCCACGGACGAGGCTCTCAACGAGCTTCCGGAACTTGAGTAGGCCCAAGGCCGTCCTCTGGGACATGGACGGCACCCTCATCGACACCGAACCGCTGTGGGGCAAGGCCACCTTCGAGCTCGGCGAGCTGCTGGGCCGCCCGCTCACCCCGGAGGTGCGCGCTAAAACTATCGGCGGCAGCTTCCCCAACACCTTGAGCGTGGTGGCCGAGTGGGCGGGCTACGAGCTTAAAGACGGCGACCTGGAGCGCTACCGCACCTGGATGTTCGATTCTCGTTACTGAGAATCGGGATTTAGCTTGTTTTGCGGCCTGATTCCTGGCTTAAGGGAGATTTGTGGCCTAAAGCCCAGAAGTGGAACTCGTAATCCCCGCCGTAGTCAAACAACTCAGCGAGAAGTTGCACGCGATAAATGAACTGACAGTACATTTCCATCTTTGCGTGGCCCCGCGACTCCACCATCTCAGCGATGCGTGACTGGCTGAATCCTTTTGAGGTCTTTGCCCTGGCCGCTACCAGACTGTCCGTATGGCGGATTTCCGAAGAACACTATCGGCTTCTTCGCGTACAGCGCCTCTACAAGTTCGACAGGAATTTTCAGTTCGCCGTTGCGTGCCATCGCAAGAACATCCTCAGCTGTGACACCTGGTTCATGGTTCTGCATACCGTCGTTGAGGAAGTCGTACTGGAACAACTTCGTCGCGCCCTTGTTGTAGCTGTCCGCGACTCGCAGATCCTCTTCGTACAGTGTCAAGCAGAACAGGTTGCCGTCCTTGAATCGGTAGCCACGAGTCAGATTTGACATGCCGCACGCCGGGACCCAAACAATGAACTCGTCTCGCCATTTCTTACCGAGTTCGTCCTCAATCATCTGGTGCGCACGGTCAACCCAGATCGGCAGAGTGTAGAAATCACCCCTCAGACGGCGCGATGTCTCGCCGAGCAGAGTGTCGCCGATCTCCGTGATCCGCTTGATCTCATCAAGTGTGTAGGAGCCTCGGTTGTACTGCTGTCAGAACGTTTCAAAGGAACGTGAGTTGATTCCTGTCAGCTCGTTGCCGTCGAGAACCAACGTGTTCTTCTTCGTCGGATGGATGTAGAGGTTGCGGTCACCTTTGAGCGAACGGATGAAGATTGCGATCATCTTCCGCTCTGTGAACGCAGCGGCACCAGCCGAGAACACGTCGAGAGTGAAGTTGAGGACCAGCCGCTCCAGGTTGTCTGGAGTCATTGTGACAGGGTTCAGTTTGCCCAGACGGGCATTTGCATCAAGGTCGAAAAGAAACTCTGCAACGTCGAAGTCATCGGCTCGCTGGTTGACGGAGTGTACGTAGATACCGGCGAGATTCTCATTGTCTTTGAAGTCGAGGACGAGCTGAGTTTCTTTCTTTTCGGTGTCGGACGGAGCGAGAGTCCAGTTGTAGTCACCGCCGAGATACGGGACGAGAAGTTGTGTAGTCAGAACGCACACTTCGTCTGAATCGGAGATTACGACAGCGTTGAGGATAGGGTTGCCGGCTTGTTGGAAACGCTTGAGATAGTAAATGACCTGGGCGAGAGCCCTCTTGAGATCGAGTCCGTCACCGGCGAGAGTTTGGTCTTTTTGGACTCGATGAGGATGGAGTAGTTAGCTCCGTTGGACGAAAATTCAACAAGTCCATCGGTGCTGTGCGGGTGCTGAGCTTTGCTGAATTCGAGTACGCCTTGTTGGCCCAATCGTGAATGAGTGAAGTCGTGGCGTGCTCGACAGCCTTTTCTGCGTGTGCCCGTGCGGGGGCTGCAAGGAAATCGTGGTGGCGTTGTTTAGATAGTTGGATCAAAGGTGCAGAGTCATGCATCCTCCCCTCCTTCGGTAGCTGGGAACAAACTAGTTTTACCGGCGATTTGTTCTACTGCCAGAAGGAAAGAAGGGGACAATCAACTTGGAGATTGTATTGAAACGCCTATGTGAACAGATCCACGAAAACTGATTTCACGCCTGTGAATTTAGCATGAGTTGCCGCTGTAGTTCATACTGTGAAGCGATGTATCCCCTCTCCAGGAGCCTCTGACATGAGTTCCCTTGCACTTGAATTTGAATACCCGCTGTGGGTCGAGAAAGGAATTGCGGACGGTTCGCTTGTTCGGCATGCCAACCGCATCCATTCGGCGGCAACCAACCGAATCGTGTATCACCTGACTGAGAAAGGCACCAAAGAAGTAGTAGAGCGCGTTCCTAAGAACTTGATGCTTGACGCTGTGGGCAAAGCTAAAGAACTAGGCGCATTGGCGGCTCAGAACACCGATAAAGTAGTGAAGCTCACCAAAAGTAATCCACGTGTCGCCGGTGCAGTCGGAGTGGGTGCCGCTGCAGTCATTGGCGGAGCTGGTTACGCGCTCAACGTGACTAGGAAGAAAAAGCGCGAACGTGAGGTGGCTGCGAAGGCACGCAGGGAGCGCGTAGTTTCTGATCTTGAAGCTGCGTTCAAGGAATGGTCTGCTGCAGTAAAAGCCGGAAACGTGACTCTAAACCACGTTGAGAAGTTTGAAACTGCTTGGGCCAACTACGAGCAGTCCAACAAAGCTGCAGGGATTGCTGAAGATGATGATCTCTTCGCTAAGGCGATTTATGAGACAGTGTTGATGTACGCCGAAGCTTTGAAAGCGGATGCCGAAACTCGTGGTAAAAAGCTTGCCATCGAAGCTCCAAGGAAATCCGATTCGACCGATGCGCTTCTGACTTTGCAGCGGCAATTGCTCGAGGAGAAGTAGCCAGTTTCAGTATTGAGAGCAGCACACCCCCTCCAAATCTAGTTTTGGAAGGGGGGGCAACTTTAGGCCGCGATAGGGATATAGACGCTGTCGTAATCACCGTAGTTGTCACGGTTGTGCCAGTAGACGTGAGCTACTTCGAGTGCCGTCACGCCATGAAACTCACACGGGTCGGCAATCAGAATTGAGTCTTGGGTAGTCGGTGAAGACCACGTGAACATCGTGTCACCATTGTCTGAAATGGCATTAACGCCGATGATGTCGAACACGCCGAACGGTGAACTGATCGAGCACAGATCTCCCGAAATGGTTGCCTCCCAACCCTGGGCATCGAATTGGCGAATCTCGTCCATAATGATTCCTTTCTCTAGCGGTACAAAGATGATTATCCGGGATGGAAAAATCGCCGTCTAGCTGCGGGTGTAGCCGCTGAGGATTACGGTGTCCGCTGGTGTATCAGGGTGTATCAGGCTGTCCTAGGGTGTACTAGCTTGTGGGCTCGGGTGGGGGTAGCAAAATCAAAAGGTCTAGTTGGTTTCGCTCGATGCACACGAAAGTACCCACCCCGAATCATCGGATTGGGTGCTTCGTCGTACCTAGCGTCCTGTCGGCCCTGAGATGTACTTCAGCAGCTGACCATTCTCATCCCAGGTGCGATCGCAGTCGAAGCAGGGGAAGAGTTCCGTCAGCGGAACGACCGTGACTTCCTTGGCGGGGTCAGGTCCCTTTTAATCTCAGCCGTTGACACCAACGCCGTTCTGCCAACTCGACGGAGCGGGGTTCGCTGATCCTGCTCCCATCCGGCATACTCGTTCCTGTCCCTACGGCGCAGGAGAGCAATGACTGACTCCCTATTCACATCAGATGGCTACTGGATCATCGGAGCCGAGACCAAAGCTGCAATCCAATAATCCGAGTTCCCGCCCGACATCGTGGCGATGATTGATCTGCTCACGGCTCGACGGTACTGGCCGTACCTCCCGCACGTGGATCTCGACCTGATGGAGCAACACCACCCAGGAGCCAAGGACCTCATCACTGGCTTGAAGCGCGCTTTGCACAACGAGTGGGGCATACTCAACGGCAGGACGGGGCTTTACGAGTCAGGTCAAGCCCAGCTAATCGTTGAGCGTGTCACGGCTGAGGTCGAGGATCGAGAGCTGGCTTCTTTTTGCGGCGGCATCATCGAGGATCTGCTCCTGTGGGCCATGAACGATGAGCGGTCGGCAATGGAGGGGCGCAAGGTGCTCAAGGAGCATGGAGTACAGGGCCCCGAAGTCCTGTTGGCGTTCCCGTATGAACCAGCCGGTCTTGCTCACGGTGAACTGGATTTGTGGAGGTCGGAGCTGCGGCGGAACTACTTGCATTGGCTGATTCAGAATGCCGTCGCAGCAACGCGGGAGGAGAATAAGTTGCCGGGGTGGCAGGTGACGGGGTTCGCGGCGGTAGGGGAGTGGCTGGGTTCGCTGAAGTAGTTCGCGAAAGCGGTGCCAATTAATGTGTCCGCCGACTTTTGTAAGCTATGTTTCATGGATGCAGCGTGGGTAGGAGTCGCCGTCACAGGTGTAATCGCAATCGTCGGCTGGGTTGTTGGAGCTTTCAAACACGCCGGCGAAAAGCGTGCACAAAAGCGTGCAGATCAGCTTCAGCAGGATCGTGATGATCTGGCACGCAGGCTAGTTGAAGCTCAGGAGAAGATAGCGTCACTGAATCAAGAGCTACTCGAAGCTGCGCGGCAACAAGCCGATTCAGCGGAAAAGATTGCTGTTCTGAAGCAGGACGAATCGAACCGGTTTAGGTGGGAGATTGTTCATGAAAAGGGTGCCGTCTACCGGGTAACGAACAAGTCGAACCGCGTTGCTTACGACGTATGGTTCACTACAGATAACCCAATGAATCGCCCCGGATACATTGAAGTCTCGGAATTGCGATCTGGCGGTTCTTTCGAATTCATGTACTGGGCGGCAGCTGGGCCGGACTTCAATTACGACATGGTGATTAAGTGGAAGGACGAGTTCGGGAATAGCTATGAGCGCGCCGAGCGGTTCAGCAAAGAACATCCCACGCTCATTACTGAGTAATCGGATGGCTCAATTCAATGATCGTTCGCCTTCGCTAAGCATCGCACACACGAAAAGCCCTGTAATACTGCTATGCGCGATGTTTTTTAAAATATGACTTCCAGAAACTGTCCTTTGCACGAGTTTTAGGGTAGCGGCTTTCCATGAATTCATCTGTACGGAGACGTGAAGATTCGGCAGCAGCCAAAAGCGCGGAAACGATCTCGGGATCAACTGACGAAATCTGTACTTTGGGCTTGCGACGCGGTTGAAAACGTGTTGTCATTTGGATTTCTCCTTTGTCTCGTATTCAATACTATACGGCACAAACCGCAGTTGACCGAGTATGAAGAATGCGGAAAGGAGTCCGATGAGAGACACCACCGTCCCAAACACGTGAAACTTTCGATTTTCCTTTGTCTTCAATTCAGACAAGTTGGCGTTTTCTCTGGAGTCGTAATTGCTTGGATTGGCTGATTCCATGCGTAGTTGAGCCTCAAGGGCATCTGCGTAATCTCTAGATGCCTGCGCGATTTCTTCCTCCGCTTCAGCGATTTCACGTGAGGTCAAAACACTTCTAATTAGGCTTGGCGATTGAAGTCGGATAATTGGGTCGCTGGTGAGGGAATTGTCGATTGCCCATTGCAGTTGCTTGTAGTACTCGGCCCGGTCATCTGATTCTTTCTTCTGCTCAATGGTCTTGAAACCGGAGATAAGTGCAATGGACGCAACAACGGGAGTTAGGCTAGGAAAGACATATTTGCACACCCGCGATAAATAATACGGCCACGATAAATCAGAACACCAAGTGAAGTAACTGACAACTATTCCAACAATCAAAATGAAAGCAGAAACGAGCAGAGTGCGTGTAAGTCGCTGAGACGGTAATTGGTTTTCAGATCTTAAAAATTTGTGCATGGACATCCTCTACTGGGACTTTATTCCTCGGTTTCCGAGTAAGTAACAGAATAGGCATAGTTGACAGGCGGGAGTGACGTTGTCGTAATTCTATTTTCCTTACCAGAGTTGGACGGTGCCTAACAAGCGGATGTCTTGACGGGTAAGAGCTATCAACCGCTTGATTGTGGTGCAAGCCCCGAATTTCTGTGGTGCAAGGGTCTCTGTAGGTCAGAGGTTCGGGCTGGTGGGGGAGTTTCGTGAAAGTGCCCACGTTGAGTGGCAAGCTTTCGAAGCTTGCCACTTTTTCGTTTTTCAGCTTTAGTATCGACGTCATGCACTTTTACATCGTTCATGGATATCAAGCCAGCCCTGAGAGTCACTGGTTTCCGTGGTTGGAGCACCAGTTGACCGCCGATGGTCACACGGTTCATACCATTGCGCTGCCGGACCCACATGCACCGAAACTGGAGGAGTGGGCAGAAGCGTTGCGCAGCGATATCGGCCGTCCGGATTCCGATACCTGCATCATCACGCATAGCCTGGGTGGCATCGCGGCGCTGCACTATCTCACGGCATTGGGAGGCGAGTGGGAACTTCCCGGGCTCTTTATCGTCTCCGGTTTCATTGAGAAGCTCCGCGTCATCCCAGAGCTCGATGACTTCATTGGCCAAGCACACGTTGACGTGCCCCGCCTTAAGCCCCACATCGCTCATGCTGAGGTCTTCGTGTCTACAAACGATGTCCTTGTCGAACCAGCCCTCACAGAGCAGCTTGCCGACGTTTTCTCGGCCCCGCTCACTACTGTTGAGAACGGTGGGCACTTCCTGGAGAGTGACGGCTACATCGAATTTCCGCAGTTGTGGCAGCGCATTGCGCAGTGGCTGCGCAGTCTATGAGCCCTCTGTCATGGCTTTAAGCGCCGCAACGTGCTGCGCGTAGGCTTCTGTCCCAGTCTGGGTCAACGCGACCCAGACGGCGTCTTTCGCGCGCGTGGAGCCATATTGGCGGGTGCGGCTGATATAGCCGCTGTCCTCAAGATGTTTCAACTGCTTGGAAAGCGTATCAGCAGGAAGCTCGGTGAGTTCTGCAAGCACGGCGTATTTCATCTGCCTGCCATCCGTCGCGCCCGAGTGGAATAGCGTGGCACAGATTTTAAGCCGATTGATGGGGTGGATGACCGGATCTAGCTTGGCTGATTGGTGCGTAGACTCCTTAGACATTGACGCCCTTTACGGCGGCATTGCGATTTTCATACAGCCCCCATGCGGTTGCCGCGGAGACAACGACGCCGCAGACAACCATCCACGGCCAAGTATCAGGCGTCGGCACGGTGGAGAACATCATGGCACCTCCCAGCAGTACTCGTGACCAAGTCGCGCGATCATTACTCGGCCCCATATTGGGATTGACCCGAACGAAGGGGTTTGCAATCTTATCCTTGAGGAGATAACCCAGAACGAACGTCGGTACAAGAACCGCGAGGCCGTACCACCATGACAGCTTGAATAGCGCGATACCGCCGCCGACGCCAAGCGCCACTATCGCCACGGCCCACCAGCTCTGTTTCCACGTGGTGCGCTTTTGAACGTCGTGAATGATCTTAAGGTCGTCGCTCATCGTACTTCTCCTCAACGTCAACTTCCCTGGTTTGCAACTAAGGCAAGTGTAACACTTGCCTTAGTTGCAAGTCCAATGCTTGCCAAGTATGCAAGTGAGGGACTGTGCATAGAGGGGATGTAGCTACGCATGGGGTCTAACGGGGCTGGTGGTCTGTTGCTACCCCATACCGGGACGCATCACAGCCGTGGTTCGCAGGGTGCGACTAGGCATACCAGGGGGTAAACCGGTGTCCAATTGGTCTAAGTGCTTCCGGTGTGCCTTGGGGAGGCTTACACTGCAGGTACAACACATTCCCGGCAAGAAAGGAGAGCGGATGGCGGAAGTAGATAATCATCACTATCGCCGACGCGACTCTAGCAGACGGTAATGGGCGGCACTGCCATAATCCATAACTTCTTAAAGCCGACACTCGAGCGAAGTAGGAGCCTTGCACCACATGCTGTTAGCGCACGCGTCCTCCCGAACCTCCAGCGATGCGCACGAGCATTCCGGCCCCAGCTGCCCACGGCACGCCCGCGGAATAACCACTGATTCGATCCGCCCAGGGTCTTAGAGAATGCTAGCTGGCATCGCAGCCGCAACAGGGCGACGAGGCTCGGGATTTTATCTTTGTAAAGGTGCTTTTAGCTGCCGATTTGTGCAAACTTTCGGGGATCCTATAGTGTTTAGCAAGTCCGCAACGGACAGCTAAACGAGCCCCGTTCGTCTAGCGGCCTAGGACGCCGGCCTCTCACGCCGGTAACACGGGTTCAAATCCCGTACGGGGTACAAGAAACGCGCTAAGCCACAATCATGGCTTAGCGCGTTGTTGTTTCCGGTGAATATTGTGCTGAGCACACCCACCTTTTCGGGCTTCTACACAATCATAACCTCGGCGTTGTTACCGCCGGTGCAGCGGATAATCTCGCGGTCGTCGGTCTTGCAGGCGAGGTTGTAGGTTTGTTGGGTTACCGGACTAGTGACGGAGATCTGCGGGGGAACATACCCACGCAGGTCTTCCAGAGAGCTGATGGTCAGCCCCATGAGGTGGCCAGCGGTCGAGCGGGCAAAGTCGCAGCTGGTATTCGGGCCGGCAAGGACGTAGGTGATGTTGTAGCCATCACCTGTCTGGCACACCGTGGCGGGGGTGCCGAACGCATCGACCTTGGCGCCGTTGATCTGGTTCGCAGGAAGCTGTTCGTGTATGTGGTTGATGGAACCAATACGTGCGGATTCTATAGTCTTCCTGCTTCCAAGTGGGGTGACGTACTGTCCAGGCTCTACTCCCTGAAGGTGGGGAGGCGTGGACTGCGGGGCTTGCTGTTGCGCGGCCTGCTGCTCTTGGGCTCCCTGCGGCTGAGCGCTCTGGGGCTGGGCACCGGCTTGTCCTTCTGGGGCGGGGCCGGCAGGAATGGTGGGCTCGGGGCCCGCGGGTACGTCGACGTGGGCATCGTCGTTAAGCGGTTTAAAGGCCGGGTAGGTGTTCTTGAATGATGGCTCTTTCGCCTCGGAGGTGGCCGGGGCGGCGGTCTCGGTGTTGGTGGAAGAGGAGCAGCCAGTTGCGAGGAGGCCCGCGGTGGCTACGGCGGTCAAGGCCGTGAGGAATCGGCGTGCGGAGGAAGGGGTCTGTGAGGAAGTCATAGCCCCACACTAACGCCTGCCTAGCTATATGGTGTGGGAAAACGGGGAACGCTGCCCTGCTCAGTGGAGTGCTGTAGCTGGGCAGCGCGTCGAGGCGACTGGGATTTAGTGATCGTCCCAGTGGCCGTCGTGTGCAGCGTGGCGGTGGCCATCGTGCAGGTAGTCAACGTGATCGCCGTGCGGGATAGCGACGTGACCACAGCCCTCACCGTGCTCGTGGTCGTGGTCCTCGTGAACGTGATGCTCGGAGGGCTCGCATTCATCCCAGTGGCCCTCGTGCTCGCGGTGGATGTGGCCATCGTGGGAGTAGTCGGTGTGGTCGCCGTGCTGGAAAGCGACGTGACCGCAACCCTCGCCGTGGGTGTGGGTGTGCTCGTCATGAATGGTGTGGCTCATGGCTCCTCCTTAGGGAGTTCGAGTGTTTTCAATCTGTTTTCATTTAATCCTATTTTCAATACGGTTTCAATAGCGGGGGTGCTACAGTAAGTGCATGACAACGAGACTGACGAGCCGGTTCCTGGCTGCCGCTGGGTCTTGCGCACTAGCCTTGGGTATCGCCGCCGCGCCTGTCGCTGCGGAAACTACCGTCCAGCTCACGCAAGGGCAGAAGATCATTACGTCTGACGGTGCAGAATGCAGCGTTGGCTACGTAGAGTCCACTCGCGCATGGACCTCGGCGCACTGTGCTCTCGATGGCGGGCAGGTGTATACCGATTCTGGGCAACACGTGGGAACCCTGCGATGGTTTAGCCCCTCGGGCGCCGCTAGCCACGACCTTGCCTACATTCAGTTTGCAGCTGGTACCTCCTCCGGCGGCAACCCGCTGACCGGTGACGGCATGGCGCCCCCTCCTGGCGAGGGCGCCACTGTGTGTATGGACGGCCGCTACGCGGGGCGGCAGTGCGGACCGACCGTTCGCGGTCCTGGAGTTTTTCCGGGAATGCACTATGCTTCAGGCTTTTCCTTGTCCCCAGGGGATAGCGGTGGTCCCGTCTCCCTAGAAGGGCATGCTGGAGTGGTGGGTATTTATCAGGGTATTACTGAGGCAAACCGCAATGGTCGCAAGGTAATCTTCTCGAACTATGCGCGCATGCCCTACGCCGATGAGTTGGAGCGACTGCCTCATCAGGGCTTTGTGCCGCGCCGTCCGAAGCGCGAACCGGCCAACCTTGTCCGTGTTGTGCAGGAGAGGGCGGAGGCGTTCTCTTCTACGAGTAGTAAGGGTCCTGAGGGGCTGCGCGGGCTTATTTTCTCTATCGGCCTAGGGGTTGTAGCGTCCCGGTTGCCGCTGCTTCCCTCTTTGAGCTCCCCGTCCTAAGTCGCGTCGTGAGCTAGAGCGTTGCTGAGCCGCTGTGCGGCGTCGAGAAGCATCGGTGCAAACTTCTCCGCAGGAGACGGGCGGAAACGTTCTGCTGAGCCGGACACTGAGAGCACAGCGATGAGGGTGCCCGTACCTTCAAATACAGGGGCAGAAATGGATGCGAGGTTGGATTCGCGCTCCTCAATTGATTCGGAATAGCCATTCTCGCGCGCGAGAGTCACATCCTGCTCGCTAAACAGGGCGTCGGGAACGTGGACATCCGCAAAAGCGGCGAAAATACGTGCGGCGGAACCTGACGTTAGGGGTAGTTGGCGGCCCACCGGCACGACGTTGTGCAGTCCAAATTCCGGCTCACGGGTGGCAATGCACGTGCGTGTCGTGCCGGAGAGCTCATAGAGCTGAACAGACTCACCGGTGGCTGCAAGAAGCTCCTCCATGATGGGCCCGGCGGTCTCGATAATGCGATCGCGGTTGCCCGGTAGGGCTGGGCCAGCGCCCCATTTCCCGTCGGGGGTGCGGGTCAAAATGCGATGTGCTTCGAGTGCTGTCGCGAGCCGGTGGGCTGTTGCCCGTGGTAAACCAGTAGTCTCGCAGAGCTCATTGAGTGTGGACGGCCGGTTGGTCGCGGCCATCATGATGGCGACTGCGCGATCCAATACCTTTATTCCTGATACTGCGCTATACTCTCCCATATAATGAAATCTACGTCCCATTAATTGAGATTTCAAGTGGAGAGGCTTATGACTACGAAACTGACATTGGCAGAGAAGGTGTGGCGCGACCACGTGGTGCGCAAGGGAGAGAACGGCGAACCCGATCTCCTCTACATTGACTTCCAGCTCCTTCACGAAGTTACCAGCCCACAAGCCTTCGATGGGCTGCGCTTGGCTGGGCGTACCATGCGTCATCCTGAGCTGCACTTGGCTACAGAGGACCACAACGTTCCCACTGTGGGGATTAAGACCGGCAATCTGCTGGAGATTAAGGATGAGATCTCCCGTACCCAGGTCTCCACGTTGCGCAAGAACTGCGAAGAGTTCGGCGTGCGTCTTCATGCGATGGGGGATGCACAGCAGGGCATCGTTCATACCGTTGGCCCCCAGCTTGGTATCACGCAGCCCGGCATGACCATCGTGTGCGGTGACTCCCATACCTCGACGCATGGAGCGTTTGGCTCCATTGCCATGGGTATCGGCACCTCAGAGGTCGAGCACGTCATGGCCACCCAGACGCTCTCGCTGAAGCCCTTTAAGACCATGGCTATCGAGGTGAGTGGTGAGCTGGAAGAAGGCGTTTCGGCTAAGGATCTTATCCTGGCTATCATCGCCAAGATTGGCACCGGTGGCGGCCAAGGCCACATCATTGAGTACCGCGGCGAGGCCATCCGTAAGATGTCCATGGAAGCTCGCATGACCATCTGCAACATGTCTATCGAGGCGGGCGCCCGCGCCGGTATGGTAGCTCCGGATGAGACGACCTTTGACTACGTCAAGGGCCGCGAATTCGCACCGAAGGGTGAGGATTGGGACGCTGCTGTGGAGTATTGGAAGACCTTGCCTACAGATGATGGCGCCGAGTTCGACACCGTCGTCCACATCGACGGCTCTGCACTGACTCCATTCGTAACCTGGGGCACCAACCCGGGACAGGGACTGCCGCTGAGTGCGTCCGTACCGGACCCGGAATCCTTTGGTGACGAAGGCGAGAAGGCAGCCACCGAAAAGGCCTTGGCCTATATGGATCTCAAGCCCGGCACCCCGCTGCGTGAGATTGAGATCGATACGGTCTTCCTAGGTTCCTGCACGAATGCCCGAATCGAGGATCTGCGGGCGGCCGCTGAGGTGGTCAAGGGCCGCAGCATTGCTGACGGCACCCGCATGATGGTCGTGCCCTCCTCAGCCGTTGTGAAGGCGCAGGCGGAAGAGGAAGGCCTCGACAAGATTTTCACTGATTTCGGTGCTGAATGGCGCACGGCTGGTTGCTCGATGTGCCTAGGTATGAACCCGGACCAGTTGAAACCGGGGGAGCGGTCGGCGTCGACAAGCAACCGCAATTTCGAAGGCCGACAGGGCCCAGGCGGGCGTACCCATCTCGTTTCGCCCGCTGTTGCAGCAGCCACCGCAGTTCTGGGCCACTTGGCGTCACCGGCAGACATCACCGCATAAGGGAACGGAGAAGAATAATGGAAAAGTTTGTTACACACACTGGTGTTGGTGTTCCGCTGCGTGCTTCGAACGTGGACACCGACCAGATCATTCCGGCGCGCTATCTCAAGTCCGTCAAGCGCACCGGCTTTGCCGAGGGACTGTTTTCTAACTGGCGTTCAGACGGGAACTTCGTACTCAACCAACCCCAGTTCACCGATGGCTCCGTGCTTTTCGCTGGCCCCGACTTTGGCACAGGTTCCTCGCGCGAGCACGCGGTGTGGGCACTGGCTGAGTACGGTTTCAAAGCTGTATTTTCTTCGCGGTTTGCAGATATCTTCCGTGGAAACTCAGGCAAGGCTGGGCTCCTGACCGGGCTCATGGCTCAGGAAGACATCGAGTTGATTTGGAAGCAGCTTGAGTCCGGCGAGACACAGGTGAGCGTTGATTTGGAGGCGCGGACCGTGACCGTGGGCGGCAACAGCTATACGTTCGACATTGATGACTACACGCGGTGGCGCCTTATGGAAGGCCTCGACGATATTGGACTTACCCTGCGCAACGAGGCGGACATTGAGGATTTCGAAGCTGGCCGTCCCTCGTTCAAGCCGAAAGTTGGTGCACAATAATGGTCGGCATCGCGTGAGAATGTGTAAATATCGTTAACCCCTTCTGAGGTAGGAAGGGGTAGTATTCCCCGTCTCATGTGGCACCCCTAACAGGGTGCCGTTAGTGTTTTCCGCATGACCAACCCTTTTGATAGCAATAGAGACCCGTCCAGCGATCAGCACGGCGGAAACAACGGCCACAACAGTTCTGGAGCCTATGGATCCGGCAACGGGGCCTCCACCGGTGGAAATACCTATGGCTCCTATGGGTCCGACCAGAGTAGCTTTGGCAACAACAACTACGGCGGAACTTCGTATGGGGAGAACTCCTACGGTGCCAGCCAGGGTACGTACGGTCAGGAGTACCAGGATCCCAACGGATACGGTCAGGGATACCAGCAGCAAGGTGGCTATGGCGCGGGCTACCAACAGGAAGGTGGCTATGGCGCGGGTTACCAGCAGCAAGGTGGTCTGACCGTCTCGCCGGTCGACGCCATGGATTCCATCGGTCAGGCGTTCAAGGGTTATTTCAAGCAGCCTATGCCGGGTGCTCTCGCCGCTCTTGCCTACTTCGCAGTGATGGGAATCGGGATTTTCCTGCCTCTTTTCGTCGTGAGCATTGGTGCTGCGTCTACTGCCGCGACGTCGTATGACCCAGCGACTGACGCCTTTTCCGACGGTGGCGCTGCGGGCCTTGGGGCATTGAGCATTTTCGGTTTGGTCGTTGTTTACTTCTTGGCGATTCTTCTCTCTGCTTGGATGTATGCCGGCTGCGTCTCCGCCTCACGCAAGATTGCTAATGGGGAAAATGTCTCTTTCGGCGACTACTTTAAGGGTGGCAACGTCAAGGGTATTTTCGGTGTGTATATCTGCTACATCATTGCCTTTGTTATCGGTAGCTTTACCATCGTTCTGGGCATCGTGGCGGCCGTGCTTTTCTGGGCGGCACCGGTGATCAAAGCTGAAGACCCCGAAAAGAGTATTGGTGAGTGCTTTAAAGAATCGATGAACCTTGTCGTGAACAACTTCGGTCAAATGTTTGTTTTCTACCTCTTGTTCTCGATCTTGATGAGCTTGTTCATGTTGATTCCCATTGTTGGAATGCTCTGTGCTCCTCCGCTCATGACCTTGGGACATGTCCTTTTCTTGCGCACCGTGCGCAAGCGTCCGGCCATGCGCTGGGCCTAACATCTGGATTGTGTGACAGGGGCGTTCGTCCAAGACGGCGCCCCTTTCGTCGTGGGCGGAATGACTTCACTTGCGTTGCGTGGGGAATAGACCCCTGTTATTGCCGGGATGGAGGGCACTTCAGCGCGCCGACACTGAAACTCCCTATAGACTCCAGTGCATGACCAACCCATATGAAGGATATGACGGGCCACACGGGTATACCGGGCAAGGTGGATTTGGAGGCTCCTCTAGCCCCAACATGGGGCCACACCAATCTGGTTATGGAGCGCAGGGAGGAGGGGTGCCGCCCTACTCAGGACACGGTGGCCCTTATCAGCCGGGGCCCTATGGGGGTGGAAACTACTCGGGCTCCTTTGAGAACCACTTCAACGGAACCGGCCCTTACCAACAAGGGCCGTGGCCGCAGCAGCCCCCAGTGATGATGGGGGTGCCGCAGGCAGAGCCCGGCTATATTATTGGGCAGTCTTTTAAAGCCTTCGGGGATGCTGCTGCAGAGTGGATCGTGGGTGTCCTTGCCCATCTGGGCATCCTTACCGCTGTCTATTTTGCGGTCAATTTTGCCGTGATGGTGGTGTCCTTCAACGTCGCCATTGTTATGGGCAGCATTTCCTCCACCGCGGCCTCTGAACCTTTGAGTTTCGCGGGCGTCGTCGCCTTGCTGCTGACGTTCGTCGCAATTTTCGGTTGCGTGTTTGCTTGCATGCTGTGGATGCAGGCAAACTTTTGCTATGCCGCCAATAAGGCGTTGGACGGCGAAAAGCTGACGTTCGGAGATTTCTTTCAATTCAAATCCGTCGCTGGCTTGATGAAGGTTTTTCTGTGCGTAGGATTTATGGTCACCGTGGGCTCGCTGCTCATCATCCCAGGGATTGTTGCGATCGTGCTGTTCTGGGCGGCACCAGTCATCAAGGCGAAAGAACCTTCGCTTACCGTGGGCCAATGTCTGAGCTTGTCACAGCAGATGGTGCGCCAAAACTTCGGCACTGCCCTGGGCACTGTAGTTCTGCTCGGGTTGATTCAGTTTGCCTTCTCATTGTTTCTGTTTCTCGGGCTAATCCCCGCCTTTCCTATTACGGCATTGGGGTTTGCGTTTGCCGCTCGCGCCATCTCACAGCAGCAATGCAGGCTCTGGCCGTAACTTTGGGGCGGGGGAAGATGGGATGAGCAAAACCTCCCATTCGCGGAGCTAACGCACTGGTAGTGGGCTAGCTAGGTAGTCCGCGCCAGTTAGCTCACCGTCGTTGAAAGACAGCACCCACACTGAGGCCTTCTTAAACTTCAGCTCCTCGATAGGGGTCGTGATGAACTTTGGGGCATAGGACTCGATGATGCCCGGAATAGTGAGACCCTGGCTTACGACAACCGGAACGCCACCGCCATCGACAACGCGCTGGAAAGCTGCGCGGGCGTCCTCAGGTGCGGCGTCAAAAACCTCATCACCGAAAGCCTTGTTGATGGCGATGTCCATTCCGAGTTCGTCAGCAAGCGGAGCGGCCGTCTGCTGGCAGCGTTGCGGTGGGGCGCAGTAGATGGCCGTCGGGTGGTAAGGGGCGAGCATCGGGACGAGCATCTCAGCCTGGCGGCGACCCTTCTTGTCCAACGGGCGCAGGTCATCATCTCCCTCCCAGTTTCGTCGCTGGTGGGCGTGAGCGTGGCGCACGTAGAGGACACGCGTGGTCGGGGCTAGGCGCAGTCGCTTGTGAGCCTTAGCCAACACTTGCGTATCGACTTCATAAGACAGCAACTCGCAGGCTTCGTCGATGGACACCCACCGCAGCTCATCGGTCTCATCATTCGGAGTGTAGGAACCCTCCAGAACTCGCGCCATCCAGTAGTAGACCACCTTTGTTCGGCCTTGTACCGGGTACGCTACCTTCCCGATGAGCTTGCCCAATCGCACCGTGTAGCCGGTCTCCTCTAGAATTTCGCGGGCAGCGGTAGCTGGCAGGGACTCGCCCGGATCGACCTTGCCCTTGGGCAGCGACCAATCGTCGTAGTGCGGGCGGTGGATGATGGCCACCTCTGGATCCTGCGGCTCACCGCGCCACAACACCGCACCGGCAGCCAGCGTGGTGCGCTTGAACTCATCGGCCGGATCCACCGGAATTTCCTGATGGCGCCCGGAAACAAACACCTCCGATTGGGTATCTTTATCCGTTTCGTGCATGTTCTTTGCCTTGGGCATACTGCTCCTTCAACGCCGGTTTTGTCGCTCCCTCTATCTTCCTCTACTGCCCGCCGTGATGCAGCCTTACGCGCCGAGCGTGCTTTAATGGTGAAAACCGATAAAAGCGATTTAAGAGTGAGGTGGCACATGGTTAATGTGGCCGTCATGGGAGCGGGCTCGTGGGGAACCACCCTGGCTAAGGTCTTCGCTGATGCAGGCAATGAGGTCCGCCTGTGGGCACGCCGCGCGGAACTGGCGGAAGCCATCAACACCCGCCACGAGAACCCAGACTACCTACCGGACCTGCCACTTCCCGAGTCAATTCAGGCAACGACGGATCCTGCGCAGGCGCTTGGCGACGCCTCCATCGTCATCTTCGGTGTCCCCTCCCAGACCCTGCGCGCCAACCTGGAAGACTGGGCGCCGTTACTGCCGCAGGACGCCACGGTGGTGTCCATCTCCAAAGGCGTGGAAAAGGAAACGCTTAATCTCATGAGTGAAGTTATCGCGGATGCCGCCGGCGTAGAGGAAGAGCGCATCGCGGTGCTTTCAGGGCCGAACTTGGCCAAGGAGGTGGCACAGGAACAGCCGGCGGCGACGGTTATCGCCTGCACCGATGTGGCGCGCGCTGAAGAAGTTCAGCATGCAGCGGCCGCACCTTACTTCCGCCCGTACACGAACACCGATGTGATCGGCGCAGAGATCGGAGGTGCCTGCAAGAACGTCATCGCGCTCGCGTGCGGCATGGCCTCCGGCAAAGGCTTGGGCAACAACACTATGGCCACCATCATCACCCGCGGTTTGGCGGAGATTACGCGCCTTGGTGTAGAACTCGGTGCGGATCCTTTCACGTTCTCCGGCTTGGCAGGTATGGGAGACCTCGTTGCAACCTGTAGCTCAACGTTGTCGCGCAACCGCACCTTCGGATACCGCCTGGGCCAAGGCGGCACGCTGGAGGAAGCCACTGCGGCCACCAACGGCCAGGTGGCTGAGGGGGTTATTTCTTCGGACTCCATTTTCCGCCTTGCCCAGCGTGCAGGAGTGGAGATGCCCATCACTCAGGCCGTCTACGGCGTGTGCCACGAAGGCGTCAGCGTGGATGACATGATCGTGGCTCTGATGGGTCGCACCAAAAAGGCGGAGTAGAGCCGAGTAAAGTTGCCGGGTATGACTGAAGCGAAACCTGTGCGCGTAGCCGTCGTCTACGGCGGGCGCAGCTCCGAGCACTCGGTGTCCTGCATTTCCGCGGGCGCCATTATGGAGCACCTCGACCCGGAGAAATACGAGGTGGTGCCTATTGGCATCACCCGTGATGGTATGTGGACCCAGGGTACCCGGGAGGGCCTGCAGATTGTTGACGGCCGCCTCCCAGAGGTTGAACTGCACGATGAGCTTGCCCTCTCCCTCAACCCCGCCACCCGCGGTCGCATTCATAACGTGACCCGTCACGAGCACTATACCGAGGTGGACGTCATCGTCCCGGTCCTGCACGGACCGTTTGGTGAGGACGGGACGGTGCAGGGCCTGTTCGAGCTGTCCGGAATTCCGTACGTGGGCGCCGGAGTGCTGGCGTCTGCCGTCGGGATGGATAAGGAATTCACCAAGAAGCTGCTGGTGGCCGAAGGCCTGCCCGTGGCGCCCCAGGTTGTGCTCACCGGAGAGACTGTGTTGAGCGATGAACACAAGGCCCACCTTGGCCTTCCCGTCTTCGTCAAACCAGCACGCGGCGGATCCTCCATCGGCGTGTCCAAAGTTTCAGCCTGGGAGGATTTCGAGGCAGCCGTACAGCTGGCCTACGAGTCCGATGGAAAGGTGCTCGTGGAGCCGGAGATCCTCGGCGCCGAGGTTGAGGTTGGCGTGCTCGAACACCCAGACGGAACCCTCCAGGCCTCCGTACCCGCGAAACTCCTCGGAACCACGGAGTCCGAGGAGGGTTTTTATGACTTCGACTCGAAGTACATCAATGAGGGCGTTTCTGCAGAAATCCCTGCGCCTTTGAGCCAGGAACTCAGCGAAGAAATCCGCGAACGCGCCATCGAAGCCTTCCGAGCGTTGGGCGCAGCGGGGCTGTCCCGCGTGGACTTCTTCATCACCGACGAGACCTACTACATCAACGAGGTCAACACCTTCCCGGGATTTACCCCGATTTCGATGTATCCGCAGGTCTTCTCCGCAGCCGGCGTGGATTATGCCGAGCTGCTTGACATACTGATCCAGACTGCGCTCGCGCACGCCTAGCTGCTGTTTAGGACTGGGGCGGTGTGGCCTTAGCGAGAGCGTCACTCAGCCGAACGAGCGCCGAGTTCGCCGCGTCCTGCGGGGCAGATAGTGCGAGATCCTCGGAGCGTCCCAAGGCGAACCACGTGCCGGCTGTGGTGCCCTCAGCCAAGGTGGTGTCCTCAAACCACGGAACCTCATTGACTTGCTGTAGCTGGACGCCGGCTGCGTAGTTCTCCGGAGCGGCCACGCCGCAGCGTACAACAATTTCCTCGCGCCCCGGCGCGCTATACACCCATGTGTTCTTGTCGCCCACATCCGAGCGGCGTGTGTAGCCTTCCGCGAGCGATCCTGGCAAAGCTTTGTCGAGCTTAGGGCACATCTCATCCGGCCCGGCGGCTAGCTGGGAGAGCGGAGCTGGGTGTGGCGTGAGGGATTCATGGGGGAGACGGGAGAGGGCATCGCTAAGTCCCTGTGGTTCCTCATCTGCCGCGGTGGTCATGGCCACGGCCGGGGACCGCTGCGTGGAGTACCACGTTGTGAGGTTCGATCCTGGTGTCGCATCGATAACCTTGAGCCATTCTTCGCCCTCGACGTCGAAGGTCTGCGAGTATTCAGTGTACTGCTGTGGCAAATCTACGCCGCAGCGCACCGTTACGCGGTCCTCCGAGGTGCTAGCCCATGCGGCGACGCCGGCGGGCGCAGGATCGGCGAGTTCCGCGCGGGGGTGGCCCAGGAGGACGTCGGGAAGCGCTCGCACCAGCTCCGCACATTCGGGGGAGTCCGCGGCCTCCGACGGGGTCGGTGGCAGCGCAACCGGCTGCTGAGCAGTGGACGTGAAGACGTATTTGGCCCCAAAGATCACGGCCAGCACCATTGCGATGGCAATCCCGAGTGAGACGTAGATGGCGGTGCGGTTAAATTGGGTATCCATAGGGGCTTATCCTAACCCCGGGAGGCCTAAAAGAGAGAAGGAGTCTATGGGTTTGTCGCACACGCTGGAGCAGGTCGGTGAACGGCACGTCATCCATGAGATTGTTGCTGCAGCACCGAGCGCACTCAACGGCGACGATGCAGCGGTACTGTATCCGGCCGCGCCCAATTCCCGGACGGTAGCCTCAACGGACATGATGGTGGAAGGGCGCCACTTCCGCCGTGACTGGTCGACGGCCGCGGAGGTGGGACAGAAGGCGATAGTGCGCAACTTTGCCGATATCGAGGCAATGGGGGCGCGGCCTACCGCAGCTCTGTTGGCCATCGCCGCACCAGGAGACACACCGGTGGGTTACGTGCGAGGAATTGCGCAGGGAATCGCAGAGCGGTGTGCGCTGTACAACGCTGAGCTGGTCGGTGGTGACCTCACACGCAGCGACAGTTTGGTCATCAATGTGACTGCCATGGGATCACTGGGTGGCAGCGGTGCGCCGTTGACGTTAGACAAGGCGCGAGCGGGACAAACCCTGGTAGCGCACGGAAAGATTGGCTATTCCGCGGCGGGCCTGGCGCTGTTGGAGCGCTTCGGCCGTGCATTGCCTCAGGAATTGGAGGACCTGTGGCCGCTTGTCGACGCCCACTGTGCCCCCACCCTCACCCCCGGTCGCGGTGTTATCGCGCGTGCTACTGGGTCGACAGCGATGACGGATAACTCCGATGGTTTGGTGCGTGACATGGGCCTTATGGCCCAGCGCTCCTCCGTGAACATCGATCTCGACCCGGCGGCGATTGCGCCGGATGCGCTGCTTGTCTCGGCCGGGGCCGTGTTGGATGTTGACCCGTGGGAATGGGTTCTGAGCGGTGGAGAGGATCACACGCTGCTGGCGACGACGTACAAGGCCGCGCCGTCTGGATTCCGTGAGATTGGCCAGGTGCAGCGCGGAACAGGAGTAACCGTGGGCGGCGAGGCTCCCCGCTTCACCGGGGGATGGGAGAGCTTCGCATGATTGACACCTCACGGATCCACTACTCCTGGCTGCCGCACATCCGCCACGCCCTGGAGGAGAACTTACCGCGTATTGAGGAGCACATCGGCCAGGAGTTTTTACCGCCACCTGCGGACGTCTTTGCCGCGTTGTCCATGCCGCTTGAGGATGTTCGCGTGCTCATCGTGGGCCAGGATCCCTATCCCACTCCGGGGCATGCCATGGGGCTGTCCTTCTCCACGCGCCCAGGTGTTGCGGCTCCCCGCTCGCTGCGGAACATTTATGCCGAGTTACAGGATGACCTTGGAATTTCCGGGCGTGACGACGGTGACTTACGTGCCTGGAGCGCACAGGGGGTGTTGCTACTCAACCGCGTTCTCACCGTTGCCCCGGGGCAGGCAGGCTCGCACCGCCGACTGGGGTGGGAGGCGATTACGGAGGCAGCGATTCGGGCGCTTGCCGGGCGCGACATCGTGGCCATCTTATGGGGCCGCGATGCCCAGAACTGCCAGGCTTTCCTGCCCGGCACCGACTGCATTACCTCGCCGCACCCCTCGCCACTGTCGGCGCGGCGCGGTTTCTTCGGCTCGAAGCCGTTCTCCCGGGCCAATGCAGCCCTCGAGGCACGCGGCGTGCCCGCGGTGGACTGGCGCTTGTAAACTAGCCCTCATGTCGTATCCCGTCGAGTTGGACGCTCGCGGCCTGCATGCCTGGGCCGCGCGAACCGTGGAGGAGCTCAAACGCCGCCGCGCCGAGATTAACGCCCTCAACGTGTTTCCCGTTCCCGATTCCGACACGGGATCCAACATGGCTTTCACCATGGAGTCCGCGCTGGCGGAGGCGGACAAGGGTGAGACCGATGTGGCCGAGGCGCTAGCTCTGGGTTCGGTGCGTGGTGCCCGTGGAAATTCCGGCATGGTGCTCTCCCAGGTGCTGCGAGGGGTGGCGGATACTACGACGGAATCTTGCGTCGACGGGGCCGTTCTGGCGGATGCCCTTACCCACGCTGTCGACCTCGTCGATCGCGCACTTGCCGCACCGGTCGAAGGCACGATTATCACCGTGCTTCGCGCAGCGGCCGAGGCTGCTCGCGGCGCAGCGGCTCACCCCGGCGCAGAGCTGCATGGCATTCTCACCGCGGCTCTTGAAGCTGCCCGTCGCGCATTGGTCGCCACGCCCTCTCAACTGCCCGCCCTGCGCGACGCCGGTGTGGTGGATGCCGGTGGGGCCGGACTCGTTATCTTGCTTGAGTGCCTGCTGGCTGAGGTCACTGGTGCAGGACCCACGCCACAGCCGTTGACGGTGGATGAGCGGGAGCCTGTGAATGCTGAGGTGAGCGGGGCGGAAATTGAGGCGATCTTTTTCTATGAGGGTGACCTCGATGAACTCCAGCGGGCATTGGACCACATGGGAAATAGCCTCGTTATTGCACGTGCGACGGAATCCTCGGCGAGCGTGCATATCCACAGCTCGGAAATTGGACCGGTGATTGAGAAGGCTTATGAGCTGGGCGGGGTCAGCCGCTTGCGTGTGGAAGTCTTGCCTGCGGCCGGCCTCGGGCCAGCGGATGAGTCCGTCGCGGACACAGGCCGCCGCATTTTTGCCGCCGTGTCCGAGGACGGGGTGCGGGAACTCTTCGAAAAAGTTGGCGTGATTGTGGTGGACCCAGGCGCCGAACTGAATCAGGCACGCGACGGTGATCTGTTTCTGCCCAATGGCTGCGGCGGCGATGCGGGGCGGGCCACCGTTATTCCCTCCGATTCCGTGGTGGCTAGCTTGGCCGCTATGTCGGTCTATGACCCGGAGAATCCTGATACCGCTGAGGTCGTGGCAGCGATGGGAGATGCTGCGCGGTCTATGCGCATGGCGCATCTCGTTGAGGAAACCGAGTCCTGTCTCGAGGACACCTGCCGGGCCCTCTTGGTTCAGGGTGGTGAGCAAGTCACCGTGCTGACCTCGCTGGATGTTGCTGAAGAAGAGCTCGCCCACAGACTTGGCGTGGACACTGTTGTCGTAAGCGTTTCCGGTGCGCGCACAGAAATTGGGGTGGAGTAGGCCGTGCTGGGCTGGCAAGATGAGCGCGCGCTCACGGCTGTGCTGCCGAAGAAAGATGCCGCGGCGCTCAAGAAGGCTTTCGGCTACACCACCTGCGGTGAGTTACTCAGCCATTACCCGCGCGATTACATCCGCCACAACAAGGAGGTGGGCCTTGGCGGTGCCGAGGAAGGTGACCAGGTCACCATTACCGGCGTCATCACCGATGTGCGCACGCGCTACACCTCCAAGGCGATGGTCTTCACTCTGTATATGGACAGTGGCATTCAGGCGGCTTTTTTCAATGCGCACTTTGTCCAGCGCATCCTGCGTGGCGGAATGCGCATCATGCTCTCCGGAAAGCTGAAGTACTTCCGTGGCACACCGAGTCTTCAGCACCCGGATTTCCTCATCCTGGACCCAGGGACTGCCCAGAGCTCGCTGCTGGATAAAGCAGCAGGGACGGGCACAGGTTCGCTCAAGAAGCTCGCGCAATTCGGTTCGTTGGAGACCTTCCTCAAACGAGAGTGGATTCCCGTGTATCCGGCCAGCGGCACAGCCACCTCCTGGTACGTCATGGGGGCAATTCACAAGGTACTGGAGAACACCCCACCAATCACGGAGCCGCTGGACTACCGCATGATGGTGACTCTGGATCAGGCTGTGCGTGAAATCCACGAGCCTGGTCCACAGGGGCCGGAGCGGGCGATTCAGCGTCTCAAGTACAACGAGGCACTGTCCATCGGACTCGTCATGGCGTTGCGCCAGCGTGATGTCAAGGCCCGCACGGCACCATCGATGCCAGCCATCATCGATGGTTACCGCGATGAGCTGCTCATGGAGCTTCCCTTCGCGCTTACCGATGGCCAGCGTCGCGTCATTGGTGAAATCGACGAAGACCTGTCCGGAACCGTTCCCATGATGCGACTGTTGCAGGGCGAAGTTGGCTCCGGCAAGACCCTCGTAGCCACGTGCGCGATGCTGCAGGCAGTTGACGCCGGTAAACAAGCAGCGCTACTGGCGCCAACAGAAGTGCTGGCGGTGCAACATGGGGCGTCGATAAGCACAAGCGTTCCCGAGGGCGTCACCGTCACCGTGCTTACAGGCTCGATGAAAACCGCGGACAAGCGCCAAGCCCTTCTGGAGATTGTCTCTGGCGAAGCCGATATCGTCATCGGCACCCACGCCATCATCCAAGACACTGTTGAGTTCTTCGACCTCGGCCTCGTCATCGTTGATGAGCAACACCGTTTTGGTGTGGAGCAGCGTGACAGTCTGCGAACCAAGACGCGGGAGGGAACAAGCCCGCACCTGCTCGTCATGACCGCAACACCGATTCCTCGCACCATCGCCATGACAGTCTTTGGTGACCTTGCCGTCTCAACTCTTAAGGAACTACCGGGTGGGCGCAAGCCCATCTTGTCCGCGGTGGTGCCGGAATGGAAGCCGGAATGGGTCCGCCGCGCAATCGAACGCATCCGTGAAGAGGTAGAGAAAGGCCACCAGGCCTATATCGTGTGCCCTCGCATCGACGGCGAGGGAGGAGTCGAGCAGATGTCCGTTCAGCTGCGCAACCTGCCCTTTAGGGGGCTGACCGTGGAGATGCTGCACGGCAAAATGCCAGACAAGGACGAGGTCATGGCCAGGTTCGCGCGGGGAGAGATCGACATCCTCGTGGCCACCACGGTGATTGAGGTCGGCGTGGACGTGCCGAATGCCACGGTGATGCTCATCCGTGAATCAGAGAATTTCGGCGTGTCCCAGCTGCACCAGCTGCGCGGGCGTGTGGGCCGAGGCGGCAATGAATCGGTGTGCTTGTTGCACACGACGGCGCAGCCGAACTCTAAATCCTATCGGCGCGTGTCCGCCATTGCGGATACCCCATCTGGTTTTGACTTGGCAGAACTGGACCTCAAGCAGCGCCACGAGGGTGACATCCTCGGAACCCTGCAGTCAGGCACGAAACGCACACTCAAACTCTTGGACTTAAGCAATGACCGTGAGATTGTCGAGCGTACGCACAACGATGCCGCTGCGATGGTGGAGCGCAACCCCCAGCTTGCCGAAGAGCTTACCCAGAATCTCACCGCGGACGAGCAGGGTTTCCTAGAAAAGAATTAGGGGGACATCTCCCGACGCTGGACTTTGGGGGGATAGGGTAGAGGCCATGACGAGAATCATCGCTGGGGAAGCCCGCGGGCGCACCATCAAGGTGCCCGAGTCTGGGACGAGGCCAACTTCCGACCGTGCCCGCGAGGGCCTTTTTTCATCTCTCGATGTGCGCTGGGGTTTCGTGGATTCCCGTGTGCTCGATCTCTTTGCCGGCTCCGGTGCGTTGGGCCTTGAGGCCGCCAGCCGCGGTGCGGAGGAGGTCGTTCTGGTGGAACATAACCCCGCTGCGGTCAAGGTGATTCGACACAACATTGGCGTGGTGAAGCACCCCCGCGTGGACGTGCGGGAAATGAAAGCCTCAACGTATCTGGCCACCGCACCGCGCGGCTACTTCGACATTGTTCTCGCGGATCCTCCCTATGACTTCGACGACGTTGACGGGCTTCTGGACGCTATTGAACCCGTGCTCGAGGACGCTGCAATTGTGGTCATCGAACGGCACGTGGATTCGCCCCACACTGAGTGGCCGGAGGGTTTTGAGCCGACCGGCCAAAAATTGAAGAAGCGCACTTTCGGTATTGCGCGCTTTGACATGGCTATCTATCACCGAAGCGAGGAGAACTAACATCATGCCCACTCATGCCGTCTGCCCTGGTTCTTTCGACCCCATCACGCTGGGGCACGTCGATGTCTTTACCCGCGCTGCAGAGCTCTTCGACAAAGTCACGGTACTTGTGACCGCCAACCCAGATAAGCCTTCTGGACTCTTCACCGTAGAAGAGCGCGTCGAGCTCATCCGTGACACTGTCTCTCTTGATATCGAGGTCGAGTGGTGGAGCGGTCTTCTCGTGGACTACACCAGCGCCCACGGCGTGGACACGATCGTTAAAGGCCTGCGGTCCTCACTGGACTATGAATACGAGCTGCCCATGGCACAGATGAATCGTCGTCTCTCCGGCATCGATACTGTCTTCCTCCTCACCGATGAGAAGTACGGCTATATCTCCTCCTCGCTGTGTAAACAGGTGGCGAAGTATGGTGGCGATGTGACTGGCATGTTCCCAGAGCGTGTCGCAGAGGCTGTCATGAAGCGCTACCGAGGTTAAACGCGGTGAGTGTCGTAGCACTTCCCTTTGCCATCCTTCTTATCGTCGCGGTGGGATCGTGTTTGCAGCGCGTCTCCGGCATGGGCCTCGGACTCATCGGTGGGCCCATTCTGACCCTCATGTTGGGGCCGGTGGAAGGCATTATGGTCACGAACGTTCTGGCCTGCATCAACGCAGCCTTAACCACGTATTCCATGCGCGCTGATGTGGATTGGCACAAGTGGCTGCGCATCGGCCCCTTCATGGTTTTGGGCTCGATCCCGGCGGCACTCCTCATTGCACGGATTGATACCGCGAGCCTCCTCGTGTTGGTGGGCGGCGCGCTGCTTTGTGCGCTCGGCGTGGTGTCCTTCGGACGGCGTTTTGTCCCCGAGCTGCATGGAACCGGGCCAGCGATATCTGCTGGCATCCTCGGTGGTTTCACTAACACATTGGCAGGCGTGGCCGGTCCGGTCATTACGGTGTATGCCCAGGCGGCGCGGTGGCCGCAGTCGGTCTACGCCGCGACCTTGCAGCCTTGTTTCTTCATCGGGGGGCTTTTCTCCGTAGTGACCAAGTATTTCTTAGGGGCTGGTGGCTTCGAAGGTTTGCACTGGTTGGTGTGGCCTTTCGGCATCATCGGCATGTTTATCGGCATTAAGGTGGGCACGTCGATTGCGGGGCGGGTCTCCCGAGAGAAGGCACGCAAGCTTTCCTTAACGGTGGCGAGCTTGGGTTCCTTGAGTGCGCTCATTCGTGGCCTTATAGCTTTGGCTGCGTAGGCGAGCAAAGGCTGGTGTTGCCGTGGCGGCGGTCTCTGTAAGCTGGTCGCTATGGCGAAATTCAAGATCGAAGACGCACTGAACCTGCGCGCAGGCAAGAATTTTCAGATCGACTCCGTGGATCCCTCCTCCACGCCGGGGTTCGACGGCGATAAGGATGAGCTCGACGATCGCTTCTCTAAGTATGACGATGAACTGTACGAGCTGCAGGAACGCCTCTTCGCCAACGGCCGCGCCTACGGTGAAGACGCACCAGCTGCACTCATCGTTCTGCAAGGTATGGACACCTCTGGCAAAGGCGGCGCCATTCGCCACGTGCTGAGTACGTTCGACCCGCAGGGCACAACGACGGTTGGTTTCGGCAAACCTACCGATGAGGAGCTGGAGCACGACTTCTTGTGGCGTATCCGCAAACACGATCCCACACCCGGACAGATTGTGGCCTTCGACCGTTCGCACTACGAAGATGTGCTCATCCAGCGTGTGCATGAGTGGGTCGACGAAGAGGAAGTTGATCGCCGCATTGAGGCGATCCGTGACTACGAGCTGGACCTGACGGCCAAGGGCGTCAAGGTCATCAAAATCTTCCTGCACATCTCTAAGGAAGCGCAGAAAGAGAACCTTCTCGAGCGCACCGAACGCCCGGATAAGTTCTGGAAGTATGACCCGTCGGACGTCGAGGAGCGCGCGTACTGGGATAAATACATGGAGGCCTACCAGGACGCGATCCAGCGCACCGATGAAAACTATGCCCCCTGGTATGTCATCCCCACTGACAATAAGAAATACGCCCGCATGGCGCTGAAGTTCCTCATCGTGGATCTCCTGCGGCACGTGGACCTTGAGTGGCCGGCACCCGACTTCGACCCAGAAGTCGAGCGCCAGCGCATCGAAGAGGCCGACTAAGCCTCGTCGCCCGGCACACCGCCCGCAAGCCCGCGGACGGTGTCGTTAAAGGTATCCAGCACGGACAACAATGCCTCTTGGGCACTGATAATGCCTAGGTTGAGGGCGTGGAATAGTTGGTCATCAGTCATGCCCACAGCGGTGACGAAACACGCGTCACCGCGCAATTCCACCATGCCCTCAGCAGTACCAACGAGCGCACGGCCGTCGAAAGCGCTGGAATTAAACTCATTGCAGAGCACGTGGAACAGCGAAACTACCTCAGCGTCTAGCTGCGTGGGCAGAACGCATTCGAGGCGTACCAGTTCGTCTTCAACAGAGATGACCCAATCCAAGTCGTTGAGGCGAGCCACGACTACTGCGCCGTCGTCGGGGTGGGCCGTTGCGGACATAGCGAGCTCCGTCCCGGTGAGCAAGGTCAGCACGCGGTCGCGAGTAACTTCGGACAGGGGAGAACCAGCCAGAATCTCGTAAGGGTCTGCACTCATAGTTTGTCCTCTGTCTCCTGTTCCTGCGAGTCATTCCACGTCACGGCCTGCGGGAAACGCTCAGCGATGACATCGAAGATCTCGGCGAAACTAGCCAATGAGCTCAGCAAGAAGTGCCCCAGCTGGCCCAAAGACAGGCCCTCGCCTACGGCCATGGCGCGGTTGGCACAAAGCTGGATCTCTCCGGGCGCACCAGCCTTGTCGTCCTCGTCGCCGCTCACCAGATAACTTACGGTCGGCGCCACACTGGCCCAGTTGAGCTCGGCCATGGTTGCAGCCACCGCTTCCTCCTCAACGGCAGCAAGCGTGCCCTCCCATGTGGCAAAGATGCTGAGGAGGTCGCCATCTTCGCTAAGGTCGCAATGCACCGCAATGTGCGGGATGCCGGTTTGCAGGACGCGGTGTAAGTCAACGTCGTCAGCGTACGCATCTACCTCGGCATCAGCTCGCGGGGCTTCAATGATGGCATAGTCGGCGTCGATGATCTCACACAGCTCGGCGAGCCTGTCAATGCTCACCGGCTCGATAGCGTGAAGGTCAGTCACTACTCGGCGCTTTCGGTGTTGCCCTCGCCCGCCTGGGCAGCAGACTCGGAGCCAAGCTTCGCCATCTCCTCAGCGGCGGCAACCATGGCGTTCTGGGCATTGATGACGCCGTCAACGGAGGCGCGCAGAGCAGAAGCCAGTTGCTCGTCATTCATACCGGCAGCGCATGGAATATCGGACTCAGTGCGCACGAGCAGCATGCCGTCAAAGTCTGTGATCACGGCGCTTGCACCCATAGCCACGGAATTAATCTGGTTAGCAGCCAGGAAGAGGCCAGCATCTGCCTTGGCATACTCGGCGTCGGTAGGCACATCGCAGCGCACAATGGCCACGCTGTCGAGCACCGCAAACATGCAAGGCAGGCCGTTAAGGTTCGCGGTGGCGGCATCGGTGCGACCGGTCACCGGTTCAAGCTCGATGTCGAAAGTTTTCATTGCGGCGATGACACGGTCGAGCGTGACGTCAGGCAAAGCGTTCGGGTCCTTGGCAGGATTAGTCATGGTTGTGCTCCTTCCAGGTCACAAGCTGCGGGTACTGCTGTTCAATCCATTCGAAGGATTGCAGGATGGCATCCAAGGTGGACATCACAAAGGCGCCTAGCTGGTTGCGGGAAGCACCGTGGGTTGTGTCCAACTCGCGGGCACCGGAGACCGCTAGGGCGTTATCTGGGGCCTCAAAGAAGCGGAACGTGGGCGTGAAGTGATCCTGGTTCCACGAGTTGATGTGCATCAGCAGCGCGGGGCCTTCGGAAGCGGGAACCGAACCGCGCCACACGGAATCCACGATGAGGGAGGAACCGATGAGCTGGAAAGCAATCGCTGCATTGGAGAAGCCAGTGCGCAGGAGAGTAACGGTTCCAGAGTCCTGCGTCTTCTGCTCTTCGATGCGGTACTCCAAGCCCTCGGAATCAAAGATCTCCGCGATGCGCTCGAGGGTCACATCCTCCACGGGGGTGTCAGGCAGCAGCTCGCGCTGCTGCGCTTCTTGCTGGTTGGTCGCGTCAGTCACTTTCTTTCTCTCACTCACTTCGCTAGTTTCTGAGCCTTAATTTTCTTTACGGCCCCGACCCTACCGGAGGCATGGGTACCGGGTGAGCGGGTGGGGCCTAGAAGAGCTCCTCGCCGCCCAATTCATGGGCAAGCGCTTGGTCTACCTCGCTGTAGCGGAAAACATGCCCTAACTCGTCTAACTTTGCGGGTATCACCTTTTGATTGGCCAGGGCAAGCTCACGGGCGCCTTCCTTGCCTAGGAGCACGGCGGGGCCTAGCTCCGGAATCGGAATGATGGTGGGGCGGTGCAGCTCGGAGCCCAGAGCAGCGACATAGTCGCGATTGCGGACCGGGGTCGGGGAGACGGCGTTGATGGGGCCCCTCCACCTCTGGTCCAGCGCGGCACGAACGTACATATCCTCGAGGTCATCTTGGGCAACCCAGCTGTACCACATCTCGCCCTTGCCAAAAGCGCCGCCACACCCCGTGGAGAACAGCGCACGCAACAGCGGGAGCATCCCGCCGTTTCCGGACTGGACGATTCCGGTACGCATGTTCACCACGCGTTTACCGGCAGCAACCGCCGGCGCACAGGCATGCTCCCAAGCTTCCACCACGTCGGCAAGGAAACCCTCGCCACGCGCGGAATTCTCCGTCAGTTCTTCATCACCGCGGTCAGGCCCATAGAAACCAATCGCCGAAGCACAGACCATGGCACTGAGTGATGTGGTCTCCGCGGCGATCTGCGCCAGCAGGTGTGTTGGGCCCACGCGGGAATCCCGAATGGCCTGTTTGTGGGAGCTGTTGAAGCGGCCAAAGATGGGCTCGCCAGCCAAGTGGATGAGCACGTCCACGCCTTCCAGCAGGTTTTTGGCAGGTAAGTGTGGCCGCCACAGGCGCTCGCCCACGCTCGGAGTGGCGCGAACCAAGGGGATGACGGTGTGGCCGAGCGTAGTGAGCTGTGCTGCGACGGCCTTGCCCACCGTGCCGTGGGAACCGGTGAGGGCGATGGTCAGAGGATTATCGTTCAGCGCGCCCAAGCGCTGTGCGAACCGGAAGTCCTCGATGAGCTGATGCTGGCGGTAGGCAAACGTGGACCTGACGGCCGCGGTGGGGATGCGGGTATGAACCTTGTCCGTGATCAGTGTGCCGTCCGGGTGATCTTCGAAGTGATGCTCATGACGCCAGTTCGCCAGCACGCGGAAAGGGGCGTTGACGCACACGTCGGCGAAGGACTTCTGCGGTTGGTAACCCGCCAAGTCATGGCGGGCGACCCATTTCAGCCCGCCCGGCAGGCCCAGTATGGACGTGCCGGTGGCTAGAGACTCTGCCTGGCGGATGGGAGTCATGACACCAAACGGTGCGTTCAATCGAAGGAGTGCCCCGGGACGCTCGTGCCACCGCCACACCTCCTCGCGTGATGCTGGAACAACGTGCTGGGTGGTGAAACTCACTAGTGGACAACCTGTCTTAAAGATAGTGGGGCATGAAGGCTGGGTTTTAGCCTTCAACAGTGCACGGAAAAAGTGCTAAGGTTGGTGCTGGCTTTCAAGCATAGACAGTCTTTCTAACCATTGTCCGACATCCTTTAAAGACCGCACTGTGAGGCGGGGAAGGAGGTCACGATGAGTGAAACCGACATTCACGCGGAGTCCAACGAGCTTTTGAGCTCGTCAGACGTCGCGCGCACCGTCGCACGCATCGCGCACCAGATCATTGAAAAAACCGCGTTGGATTCGAGTGACTCACCGCGAGTCATTCTCCTTGGCATTCCCTCTGGTGGCGTGCCACTAGCCCAGCGCCTTGCTGAAAAAATAGAGGAATTCTCCGGGGTAGAGGTTCCCTGGGGTTCTCTCGACATCACCTTGTACCGTGATGATCTTTATTCGCGCCCACACCGCGCGCTTAAGCCCACTACTGTGCCGGACGGCGGTATCAACGCCACCACCGTCATCCTCGTGGATGATGTGCTCTATTCCGGCCGCACGATTCGCGCCGCGCTCGATGCGTTGGCGGATATTGGCCGCCCCGACATTATCCAGCTCGCGGTCTTGGTGGATCGCGGCCACCGCCAGGTCCCCATACGCGCAGACTATGTGGGCAAGAACATTCCCACCGCGCGTGATGAGGACGTCACCGTCTACAACGCCGATATCGACGGTCGTGACGCCGTCGTGCTCACCCGCTCGGTCGTGTCGGCTGAGCCCGGCAAGGAGGCCTAAATGAAACATCTCATTAACATCGCTGATGTGAGCGCCCAGGAGATTCTCGGGCTCATGGATGAAGCGGATCGCTTCCGCGAGGCACTTGATGGCCGCGAGGTCAAGAAGCTGCCTACCCTTCGAGGTCGCACGGTCTTCACCCTGTTCTATGAAAACTCCACTCGCACGCGCTCGTCCTTTGAGACCGCTGGCAAGTGGATGTCTGCGGATGTCATTAACCTCTCTGCGTCGAGCTCTTCCGTGAACAAGGGCGAGTCCCTCAAGGACACTGGCTTGACGCTGACCTCGATTGGCGCGGATGCCATCATCATTCGCCACCCGTCCTCGGGTGCTGCGCAGCAGCTGGCCAGCTGGGTCGCCCCAGACGGACAGGGGCCGAGCGTCATCAACGCCGGAGACGGTTCGCACCAGCATCCGACGCAGGCGCTTCTCGACGCCACCACGATGCGCCAACGCCTCAACCTCGATACCGAGCGCTCCGCGGGCGGCACGGGTTTTGAAGGCCTTAAGGTCACCATCGTCGGTGACTGCCTGCACTCCCGCGTGGTGCGCTCCAACGTGGATTTGCTCTCCACCTTGGGCGCTGAGGTCACCCTCGTTGCGCCGCCGACGCTGCTGCCCTATGGGGTAGACACCTGGCCGGTGCGCGTCTCACACGACCTCGATGCCGAGGTGGCTAATGCAGACGTCGTTATGATGCTGCGCGTGCAGGCCGAGCGTATGAACGGCGGTTTCTTCCCGTCTCATCGTGAATACGCCTCCCTTTATGGTCTATCCAAGGATCGCGCGGCGGCGATGAAGAAGGATGCGATCATCATGCACCCAGGGCCGATGGTCCGCGGCATGGAAATCAACTACGCCGTGGCGGACTATGACAATGCGGCCGTGCTTCAGCAGGTTAACAACGGCGTCCACGTGCGCATGGCCACCTTGTTTACGCTGCTTACCAATGGCGAGAACGCCGGAATCTAGACGAGGAGATACTGAGATATGACTACTTATCCTGACACCGGCGCGCTGTCTGCACCCGCAGAAGGCACCCTGCTCATTACTAATGTTCGCCCTTATGGTGAAGGCGAGCCGACGAGCGTCCTCATCAAGGATGGCGTCATTGCGTCGCTGGGCACCGCGAACGACGCAACGGAGGATACTGAGCCCGACCGGACCATCGATGCCGGCGGTCATGTCCTGCTGCCCGGCCTGGTGGATATGCACGTTCACCTGCGCGAGCCCGGCCGTGAGGATACCGAGACCATTGAGACGGGCTCGCGGGCCGCTGCCAAGGGCGGATTCACCGCCGTGTTCACTATGGCGAACACCTCTCCCGTGACCGACCAGCCCATCATCGCTGAGTCTGTCTGGGCCAAGGGCCAGGCCCGCGGCCTGTGTGATGTCCACCCGGTTGGCTCTATAACCAAGGGCCTTGAAGGCAAGACGCTCACCGAATTTGGCATGATGGCGCGGTCTGATGCCAAGGTGCGCATGTTCTCCGATGACGGAAAGTGCGTCCAGGACCCGCAGCTCATGCGTCGCGCCCTGGAGTACGCCAAGGGCCTTGATGTTCTCTTGGCACAGCACGCTGAGGACCACCGCATGACCGAAGGTGCTTCCGCCAACGAGGGTGAGGTCGCTGCACGCCTGGGCCTGCGCGGATGGCCGCGCGTGGCGGAAGAATCCATTGTCGCCCGCGACGCACTCTTGGCCCGTGACTACGGCAACCGCATGCACATCTGCCATGCGTCCACCAAGGGCACCGTCGAGCTGCTCAAGTGGGCGAAGGAGCAGGACATTCCACTGACTGCCGAGGTCACCCCGCACCACTTGCTCATGACCGATGAGAAGCTCGTGACCTATGACGGTGTCTTCCGCGTGAACCCGCCGCTGCGCGAGGAAGCAGATACCTTGGCGCTGCGCCAGGCGCTTCTCGACGGCCTCATTGACGTCGTCGCCACCGACCATGCCCCGCACGGAAGCGAAGACAAGTGCGTTGAGTTCGAGAACGCTAAGCCTGGCATGCTGGGCTTGGAGTCCTCACTCGCGGTCATCGCCAAGCTTTTCGTCGCTACCGGGCTCGCGGACTGGCGCTTCGTTGCCCGCGTCATGTCTGAGCGTCCAGCCGAAATCACCCGTCTGCCCGGCCACGGCCGCCCCATCGCCGTGGGCGAGCCAGCCAACCTCACCATCGTCGATCCAAAACACTCGTGGGTATCCGATTCCACCCGCCTGGCTTCTAAATCGGACAACAACCCCTATGAGGGCGAGGAATTCGGCGCGCGCGTGACCCACACCATTCTGCGCGGCGCGGTGACGTATGACCTCGCCGCCGACCAATCGGGACAATAGTTACTTAGAGACACCACGAGCACCTAGTGCTACATACTGAAAGGCCACCACACAGTGACTTCCACAGAAACTTCTTCTGCAACCGCGACCGGTGAGGCGTCGTCAAGCGCCCAGCCCATTCCCGCCATCCTGGTACTCGCTGATGGCCGCACCTTCCGCGGCCACGGCTTCGGCGCGACTGGCACCACCCTGGGCGAGGCCGTCTTCACCACCGCCATGACCGGCTACCAGGAAACCATGACGGACCCGTCGTACCACCGCCAGATTGTCGTGACCGCTGCCCCGCAGATCGGCAACACCGGCTGGAATGACGAGGACAATGAGTCCCACGGGGACACGATCTGGGTCGCCGGCCTCGTCATCCGCGACCTGGCACGCCGCGTCTCCAACTGGCGCGCTGCGCGTACTTTGCCGGAGGAGATGGAAAAGCAAGGCATCATCGGCATCAGCGGAATCGACACCCGTACCGTGGTGCGACACCTGCGCAACCACGGCTCCATCAAGGCCGGTCTCTTCTCCGGCGAAGCCGCTGAGAGGGACGTTGCGGAGCTCATCGAGGAGGTCAAGAACCAACCGTCTATGGCCGGTCTGGACCTGTCCGAGGAGGTCTCCACGGATAAGCCCTACACCATTGAGGCAGTCGGGGAGAAGTGCTACACCGTCGTTGCCTACGACATGGGTGTGAAGACCGCTACGCCGAACAACTTTGCGCAGCGCGGCATCGAAACCATCGTCGTTCCGGCCAATACTCCGTTTGAGGAGATCACGCAGTACAACCCGGACGGTGTCTTCGTCTCCAACGGCCCGGGTGACCCGGCTACGGCCGACGCCATGGTGGAGGTCGTCCGTGACATCCTCGCCGCCAAGTACCCCTTCTTTGGCATCTGCTTTGGTAATCAGATCCTTGGCCGCGCGCTGGGCATGGACACCTACAAGCTCAAGTTCGGACACCGCGGCATCAACGTGCCGGTGCGCAACCAGCTCACCGGCAAGATTGACATCACGTCCCAGAACCATGGCTTCGCCCTGGCCAGCCCGTCTGGCAAGGAGGACCCTGCCGGCGAGGAATTCGATACCGACTTCGGCCCAGCCATCGTCTCCCACACTTGCCTGAACGACAACACCATTGAAGGCGTTGCCCTCAAGGATGGGATGGCCTACTCGGTGCAGTACCACCCGGAGTCTGCTGCTGGCCCCCACGATGCCAACTCGCTCTTTGACCAGTTCATCGAGCTTATGGCCGAAAAGTCCCCGAACAAGTAAACCGCAACCAGGAAAAGGAAGAAGAAACTTATGCCAAAGCGCACCGACATCAATCACGTCCTGGTTATCGGCTCCGGCCCGATCGTCATCGGCCAAGCCTGCGAGTTCGACTACTCCGGCACCCAGGCGTGCCGCGTCCTGAAGGAAGAGGGCCTGCGCGTGACGCTGGTCAACTCCAACCCGGCCACCATCATGACGGACCCGGAGTTCGCCGATCACACCTACGTCGAGCCCATCGAGCCGGAATTCATTGAGAAGATCCTCCTGAAGGAAAAGGAAGAAGGCCACCCCATCGATGCCGTGCTGGCAACCCTTGGTGGCCAGACCGCTCTCAACGCTGCGGTTCAGCTAGACCGCCTCGGCATCCTGGACAAGTACGGTATCGAACTCATCGGCGCGGACATCGACGCCATTGAGCGCGGTGAAGACCGCCAGAAGTTCAAGGACATCGTTGCCTCCATTGGTGGCGAGTCCGCGCGGTCCCGCGTGTGCCACTCCATGGAGGAAGTCCACGAGACCGTGGCGGAACTCGGACTGCCGGTCGTCGTACGGCCGTCTTTCACCATGGGCGGCCTAGGCTCTGGTCTCGCCTTCAACGAGGAGGATCTTGAGCGCATCGCTGGCGGCGGCTTGGCTGCGTCGCCCGAAGCTAATGTGCTCATCGAAGAATCCATCCTGGGCTGGAAGGAATTTGAGCTTGAGCTCATGCGTGATGGCGACGACAACGTGGTGGTTATTGCCTCCATCGAGAACGTCGACGCTCTGGGCGTGCACACGGGTGACTCCGTGACCGTGGCCCCGGCGCTGACCTTGACCGACCGCGAGTACCAGAAGATGCGTGACCAGGGCATCGCCATCATCCGAGAGGTCGGCGTTGACACCGGTGGCTGCAACATTCAGTTTGCTGTTAACCCCCAGGACGGCCGCATCATCACCATTGAGATGAACCCGCGCGTTTCCCGTTCCTCCGCGTTGGCATCTAAGGCCACTGGTTTCCCGATTGCGAAGCTGGCGGCCAAGCTGGCCATCGGCTACACCCTCGATGAGGTGCGCAACGACATCACCGGAGTTACTCCAGCTGCATTTGAGCCGACCTTGGACTACGTCATTGTCAAGGCTCCGCGCTTTGCTTTTGAGAAGTTCCCAGGCGCCGATGACACCTTGACCACCACGATGAAGTCGGTGGGTGAGGCCATGGGCATTGGTCGAAACTACATTTCCGGCCTTAACAAGGTTATGCGCTCGTTGGAAGGCAAGCCCGCTGGTTTCTGGACCCAGCCGGATGAGTACTTCGCTGGTGAACGCGCCACCGACCTGGAAGCAGTGCTGAAGGACTTGGAGCGCCCGACCGAAGGCCGCATGTACGACATCGAGCTGGCCTTCCGCCTCGGTGCCACCGTGGAACAGCTCCACGAGCACTCCAAGCTCGACCCGTGGTTCCTGGCTGAGCTCGAGGCGCTCGTCGATTTCCGCACAGAGCTCGTCGAAGCACCGGTGCTTGATGCCGCGCTCCTGCGTCGCGCCAAGGTCTTTGGCCTGTCCGACGCCCAGATTGCCGCCCTGCGTCCGGAGTTTGCTGGCGAGGACGGCGTGCGCTCCCTGCGCTGGTCCCTGGGCATTCGTCCGGTGTACAAGACCGTCGATACGTGTGCTGGTGAGTTTGAGGCGCAGACCCCGTACCACTACAGCACCTATGAGCTGGACCCAGATGCTGAGTCCGAGGTCGGCCCGATGGCGGAGGGGAAGAAGGGCAAGGTCATCATCTTGGGCTCCGGCCCGAACCGCATCGGTCAAGGCATCGAGTTTGACTACTCCTGCGTCCACGCCGCCCTGGAGCTGTCCCGCAAGGGGTATGAGACCGTCATGGTCAACTGCAACCCGGAGACCGTGTCCACGGACTACGACACCGCGGATCGTCTCTACTTCGAGCCGTTGACCTTCGAGGACGTTATGGAGGTCTACCACGCTGAGGCGCAGTCCGGCGAGGTCGCCGGCGTCATCGTCCAGCTCGGTGGCCAAACCCCGCTCGGCCTGGCAGAGCGCCTCACCGCTGCGGGCGTACCGGTGGTGGGCACTTCCGCTGCTGCCATTGACCTGGCAGAGGACCGCGGCGAGTTCGGCAAGGTCCTGGAAGAAGCCGAGCTGCCGGCCCCGGCCTTCGGTACCGCCACGTCCTTTGACGAGGCCCGCGAGGTTGCCGCTGGCATTGGCTACCCGGTGCTAGTCCGCCCGTCCTACGTGCTGGGTGGACGCGGCATGGAGATCGTCTATGACGAGGGCTCCCTGCGTGACTACATCGACCGCGCTACCGAAATCACCTCCGATCACCCCGTCTTGGTGGATCGCTTCCTTGATAACGCCATCGAGATCGACGTCGATGCGCTGTGCGACGGCGAGGAGGTCTACCTGGGCGGCGTCATGGAACACATTGAGGAAGCCGGCATCCACTCTGGTGACTCCTCGTGCGCGCTCCCGCCGATGACGCTTGGCCCGCAGGATATTGAGAAGGTGCGTGAATCGACGCGTCGACTAGCGCACGGCATTGGCGTCAAGGGTCTGATGAACGTTCAATACGCCCTCAAGGACGACACTCTGTACGTCATTGAGGCTAACCCTCGTGCCTCCCGTACCGTGCCGTTCGTGTCCAAAGCCACGGGTGTTCCGCTGGCCAAGGCTGCCGCGCGCGTCATGCTGGGTGATTCCATTGCGCAATTGCGTGGAGAAGGCATCATCCCGTCCAACTACGATGGCGGATCCCTCCCGCTGGAGCACCCGATTGCGGTGAAGGAAGCCGTCCTTCCGTTCAACCGCTTCCGCCGCCCAGATGGACAGCTGCTGGACACCCTGCTGTCCCCAGAGATGAAGTCCACTGGTGAGGTGATGGGCTTGGCCGATAACTTCGGCGCGGCCTACGCCAAGGGTGAGACGGCGGCCTTCGGTGAGCTGCCAACGGAGGGCACGGTCTTCGTATCCGTGGCTAACCGTGACAAGCGCACCCTGATTTTCCCGATCCAGCGTCTGGCCTATATGGGCTACACCATCGTGGCCACCGATGGCACTGCGCAGATGTTGCGTCGCAATGGTGTGGAGTGTGAGGTCGCTACGAAGGTTTCGGAGGCCAAGGACGGCGAGGAGTCCATCGTTGATGCCATCCTCGGCGGCAAGGTGGACCTCATCCTCAACACCCCAGCTGGTTCCGCGGGTGCCCGCCACGATGGCTATGACATCCGTGCCGCCGCTGTGTCGGTTGGTGTTCCGCTGGTCACGACTGTCCAGGGCGTCACTGCCGCGGTGCAGGGTATTGAAGCATTGCGCCAGGGTGATCTCAAGGTGCGCGCACTTCAGGAGCTCGAGCATGCCCCAGCCAAGTAGCACTGTCGCGTCCTTTGGCGAGCGCGCTGTCGCAGCCGGACGTGAGCGAGGACGTCTGTGCGTGGGCATTGACCCGCACCCACACCTACTTGAGGCGTGGGGCCTGACTGTCGATGTTGACGGCCTGCGCACCTTCACCATGACGTGTGTGGAGGCTTTTGCTGACACCGCAGCCATAGTGAAGCCGCAGGTGGCTTTCTTCGAGCGCTTCGGCTCCCGCGGCTTCGCAGTGCTAGAGGACGCCCTGGCGGCGCTGCGTGAGCAGGGCTGCTTGAGTCTGGCCGATGCCAAACGCGGCGATATCGGCTCCACCATGGCCGGCTATGCCGATGCCTGGCTGGGGGAGAGCTCTCCTCTGCGTGCGGACGCCGTAACGGTGTCGCCCTACCTCGGCGTTGGTGCTCTGAATCCAGTCTTTGACCTTGCCGAGGCGACAGGCAGGGGAGTATTCGTTCTTGCCGCGACCTCAAATCCGGAAGCAGTGGCCCTCCAGTCATTAAGCGTTGATGGGCGAAGTGTAGCCCAACGCGTTGTGGACGAGCTCGCAGAACGCAACACGGCGGCCGGGGCGGCTGTAGGTGCTCTCGGCGTGGTCGTTGGCGCGACCCTCGACACGCCGCCCGAGCTAGACCAATTAAATGGTCCTGTGCTGCTTCCAGGCGTCGGCGCCCAGGGAGCCACGCCTGACGACGTCCGTACACTGACTGCGGCGGCGCCTGAACTGGGGTTTGCCAACGTGTCACGAGCCATTCTTTCACATGGCCCACAGGTCGCTGACCTGCGTGAATCCGTCATATCGACGGCTGCGGAGTTCCGGGATTAAGTGTGCGGCGCGCCCGATTAACGAGCGCGCCGTTTACCTGGTATTTTGTTTAGGGCATATGCGTTGACGTGCAGGAACCTTTAGAACAAGGGGGCCGGGTTACGTCATCGTGTACAGACCAGTGCTAGGATTGCCAGAAGTCGGTTCGTGGAGATGCTAAAAGCTATTTCGCGCTGGGGAAACAAACCCCTGAGGACCGAAAATCTGGTGCTAGCCATCAGACGAAAATGTTCACACTAATGAAATCGGAGGAAACCCGTGGCCCTTCCCAAGTTGACTGATGAGCAGCGCAAGGAAGCTCTCGCAAAGGCCGCTGAGGCCCGCAAGGCTCGCGCTGAGCTTAAGGCTGCGCTGAAGCGCGGCGAGACCAACCTGCAGGACGTTCTGGAGAAGGCTGAGACCGACGAGATTATCGGCAAGACCAAGGTCTCTGCTCTCCTCGAGGCCCTGCCGAAGGTGGGCAAGGTCAAGGCCAAGGAAATCATGGAGGACCTGGAGATTGCTCAGACCCGTCGCCTGCGTGGCCTGGGTGACCGTCAGCGTCGCGCCCTGCTCGAGCGTTTCGGCTACGGCGAGTAATTAGCGCAATGGCTGACGAAACTGCACGCGGACGGCTGGTCGTACTGGCCGGTCCGTCTGCTGTGGGTAAGTCCACTGTGGTTTCGCGCCTGCGTGACGATATTGACAACCTCTACTTCAGCGTCTCTATGACGACGCGCCAACCCCGTCCTGGCGAGTCCGACGGGGTTGACTATTTCTTCGTCAGCCCGGAGGCCTTCCAGGAGCACATTGACGCCGGAGACATGCTCGAGTGGGCAGAAATTCATGGCGGCTTGCAGCGTTCCGGTACGCCGGCTCAGCCCGTGCAGGAGGCCATGACGTCTGGTCGCCCGGTGTTGGTGGAGGTTGATCTTGCAGGCGCCCGCAACGTCAAAGCGGCGATGCCGGAGGCGGAAACCGTGTTTCTCGCCCCGCCGTCATGGGAAGTTCTGGTTGAGCGCCTTACTGGGCGGGGAACCGAACCCCAGGACGTTATCGACCGCAGGTTGCAGACCGCAGAGACGGAGCTTGCCGCGCAAAAGGAGTTCGACCACGTCGTTGTCAATAATGACCTCGATGAGGCCGTTGCTGCTATTAGTGCTATCCTGCGTGGATAGACCAAGATTTTGACCATCTATCAACAGTAAAGGTGCATGTGACCAACGTGACCACACCTGCTAATTCTGAGGCCGTCAAGCCGGAGCCAGTCTTCGATCCGCCGACGGGCATTACCGCCCCGCCGATCGATGAGCTCCTGGACAAGGTCTCGTCCAAGTACGCACTGGTGATCTTCGCTGCAAAGCGCGCGCGTCAGATCAACAGCTACTACCAGGAACAAGACGAAGGCGTATTCGAGTTCGTTGGACCGCTGGTGACCCCGGAGCCGGGTGAGAAGCCGCTGTCCATCGCTCTGCGCGAAATTGAGGCCGGTCTCCTAGACCACGAGGAAGGCAACTAATCTTCCTTGAGCGCTCGGCAGGCGGGTGAGTGCCCGGTGCCGCGCCTTGTAACCCACCCTGTGCATCGTGTGCGGATGCCCGGGTGGGTTTTCTGCGTCTTGGGTAACATTGTCCGAGTGAATGACGTACAGGAGAACCCAGACATGACCAGCAACCCGCGTCGCATTCTTGTCGGCGTGGCGGGTGGTATCGCCGCGTATAAGGCCTGCCACCTCATTCGTGACTTCAAAGAGCATGGCGATGATGTGCGCGTGGTTCCCACCGAACCCGCGCTCAACTTTGTTGGGGCAGCAACTTTTGAGGCGCTTTCTGGGAACCCAGTGTCGACCACGGTTTTCGATGCTGTGGATGACGTTCAGCATGTGGCCTTGGGGCAGCAGGCCGACGCCGTCGTCATTGCTCCAGCGACTGCGGACCTCATTGCCCGCTTGGCCGGTGGCCGTGCTGATGACTTGCTAACAGCCTCAGTCCTCGTGGCTACCTGCCCGATCGTCGTTGTGCCTGCCATGCACACGGAGATGTGGCTTAACCCGGCTACGCAGGACAATGTTGCTACGCTTCGTCGCCGTGGCATCACTGTTATGGAACCCGCTCATGGGCGTCTTACCGGCAAGGACACCGGCGCTGGGCGTCTTCCGGAACCTAGCCAAATTGCGGAGTTTGCACGTACGGTCCTTGCCGGCCACCCCGTTCCGTTCGATTGGAAGGGCCGTAAGGTCGTGGTTTCTGCTGGCGGCACCCAGGAAAACCTCGATCCGGTTCGCTACATAGGTAATCGATCGTCCGGACGCCAGGGTTTCGCCTTGGCGGAGCTCGCTGCACAGCGGGGCGCGGACGTGACCATCGTGGCTGGAAATACCGAGGAAATTCCTGTGCCGTCGGGAGCGACTATTCTCCGTGTGACGTCGACGCGCGACATGGAGAAGGCCATGAATGAGTCCGCGGCTGATGCCGATGTTGTCATCATGGCGGCCGCTGTAGCGGATTATCGTCCAGCTACTGTTGCTGGCTCGAAGATGAAAAAGGGAGCTGCGGACGAGCAACTCGCGCAGCTCGAGCTGGTGGAGAATCCGGATATCCTTAAGGGCCTTGTAGCCCGCCGTGACGGCGGTGAGCTCAAGAAAGATGCTGTCATCGTGGGCTTTGCTGCAGAAACTGGTGATGCAAACACGAGTGTGCTTGAGTACGCCCAGCAGAAATTCAAGAAAAAGGGCTGCGATGTGCTCATGGCCAATGAAGTGGGTGAGGGCAAAGTATTTGGACAGTCCACGAGCGCCGGCTGGATTCTTCGCCGAAATGCCGAACCGCTGGAGGTCGCTCACGGCAGTAAACAGGTGGTTGCGGCACAGATTCTCGATGCTGTGAATGAAAAGCTAGCGAAGTAGTGGTCGTTCTTGCAGATATAGACTGCTTGGTCTACGATGGCCTAGTGTTAACGCGTCGGGCTTTCAAGCTGGCATTGCGTCCCAGTTTCTTTTTTCCTTACGGCGCGCAGTACTAGTTAAAGGACTATGTGTGACTGAATCAGCTTCTCAGGCAGTACGCCTCTTCACCAGCGAATCCGTGACCGAAGGCCACCCGGATAAAATTTGCGACGCAATCTCGGACGCCATTCTTGACGCCCTTTTGGAGGCCGACCCGGACGCCCACGTCGCCGTGGAGACCTTGGTGACGACTGGCCAGGTCCACGTCGTCGGTGAGGTTCGCACCTCCGGGTACGTGGAGATCCCGCAGATTGTGCGCAAGACCCTCGTTGACATTGGATTTACCTCCTCCGATGTTGGCTTCGATGGCCACACCTGCGGTGTCAACGTGGCCATTGGTGAGCAGTCCCAGGAAATCGGCGCTGGTGTGGACGCATCGACCGAGGTGCGTTCCGGAACCTATGAGGATGATGACCAGTATGGTGCGGGTGACCAGGGCCTCATGTTCGGCTATGCCACCAATGAAACCCCGGAGTTCATGCCGCTGCCTATTTCCACGGCACACCGCCTCTCGCGCCGTCTTACCCAGGTGCGTAAGGAGGGCATCGTGCCCTCCCTGCGCCCCGACGGTAAGACCCAGGTGACCTTCGCCTATGACGAGGACGATGTTCCTACTCACCTGGAGACCATCGTTATCTCCACGCAACATGATCCGGACGTGACGCAGGACTGGCTCATGGAACAGTTGCGCACCAACGTGGTGGAGTGGGTCGTGAGCGATGCCAACCTGAGTAAGTACTACACCGAGGACACGGAGTTACTGATCAACCCGTCCGGATCTTTCATCCTTGGCGGCCCGATGGGTGATGCTGGCCTGACCGGCCGCAAGATTATCGTCGATACTTATGGCGGCATGGCCCGCCATGGTGGTGGCGCGTTCTCCGGCAAGGACCCGAGCAAGGTTGACCGTTCCGCTGCGTACGCCATGCGGTGGGTGGCCAAGAACATCGTGGCAGCCGAGCTTGCTGACCGCGCTGAGGTGCAGGTTGCCTATGCCATTGGCCGTGCAAAGCCAGTGGGCCTCTACGTTGAGACCTTCGGCACGGCAAAGAATGGACTGAGCGACAGTGCCATTCAGGCCGCGGTCAACAAGGTCTTTGATCTTCGTCCTGCCGCCATCATTCGTGATTTGGACTTGCTTCGCCCGCTATACAGCGCAACTGCAGCCTACGGTCACTTCGGCCGTACTGACGTTGATCTCCCTTGGGAGGACACCACCCGTGCCGAGGAACTGCGCCGCGCCGCAGGCCTGTAGAATCGGGCGCCATGCCCAAGAAGACACCCGCCGCCCATCAACCGGTCGCGCGGGTGTTGCCCTTATTAGGGGTTGCACACCTGGATAGATCCTTTGACTACCTCATTGATGAGGCCGATTCGGAGGTTGCGCAGCCGGGTGTTCGGGTGAGGATTAGGTTCAATGGCCGGCTTGTCGACGCCATCCTCCTCGCCCGCGGCAGTGACTCCGAGTTCGATGGATCGCTACGCTACATCGACCGCGTAATCTCACCTTTTGCGGTCTATACGCCGGCCATGTCTGCCCTGGTGGAGTCATTAGCCGCGCGCTATGGCGGAGTTCGCTCCGACATTATCCGCACCGCGATTCCTTCCCGCCATGCCAAGGCAGAAGAAGCAGATCTCGAGACTCCGTGGGAGGAACTTGGTACTACCGAGCATCCTGACTTGTCGGCGTGGTCGCACTATGTTCATGGCGAGTCCTTCGTCGATTCGGTACTGGAAGGCAAGATTGCCCGCGCTGCCTGGCAAATCGCGCCCGGCGCGGACTGGGCCGATGCCCTGGCTGCCTTGGGAACGAGCGTGGCGCTCACTGGCGGGGGAGTGCTCCTCGTCGTACCTGATCAGCGTGATCTTGACTGCTTGGAAGCGGCCTTCCGTCAGTATGTGTCCGCCAAGCAGATCACGGTGTTGGCCCATAGTACTGGCCCTCAGGCGCGTTATCGGCGTTACCTGTCCGCACTAACGGGCCAATCCCGCATCGTTATTGGCACACGTTCGGCCGCATTTGCTCCGGTCAAGGACCTTCAGCTGGCCGTCATCCTTAACGATGGCGACGACAACCTTGTTGACAACCTCAAACCCTATGTCCATGCCCGCGAGGTTCTCAGCACTCGCTCTGCTCAAGAAAGCTGCAGCCTCATTCTCGCCGGGCATTCGCGTACAGCGGAAGCCCAGTTGCTGGTTGAGTCCGGGTGGGCGCACGATCTTCTCCCGACCGAGGAGTCAGTGGCAGCCTCCTGCCCCGACATCGTGCCGGTAGGCCGCTTCGGCGTGAACCTCACTAGGCACATGCAGGGCGGAACGACCTCTGTGTCCGGGCCCGCCTTCCAGGCAACACGCGCTGCTTTGGAGCGTGGCGAACCAGTGCTGGTACAGGTTCCGCGCAAGGGGTATGCGCCGATTCTGGCGTGTGGGAACTGTTCCTCCCCGGCGCGCTGCCGACACTGCAATGGGCCGTTGGGCCTGCCGTCCGCTGGTGGTCGCGACACCCAGTCCGCTGCTTTGCCCACTTGTCGCTGGTGCGGGCGTGTGGATACACATTACCGTTGCTCTGACTGCGGTTCACCGCGGCTTCGAGCCATCGTCTTGGGCTCTGAGCGCACCGCGGAAGAGATGGGCCGTGCCTTCCCGCAGACGCGAGTTATCCAGTCGGGCGGTTCCAAGGTCATCGACGAAATAGCCCGCGAACCCGCGCTCGTCATAGCCACCCCCGGCGCGGAGCCACGCATCGAGGAAGGCGGGCGCTATGGAGCGGCCCTTCTTGTCGAGACCGGAGCGCTCTTGGGCCGACAGGATCTTCGCGCCACGGAAGACACCCTCGCCACATGGGCGGCAGCAGCAACACGCGTCAAGCCCGCACAGGATGGTGGCGTAGTTATCGTTGCCGCCGATGACCAGCTGGCTTTGGTCGGCTTCTTTGCACGTTGGGACATGGTAGGCGCCGCCGCCGCAGAGTTGCAGGCCCGCCGTGAAGTACGTTTCCCGCCAGCTGTTCATATGGCAGCCATCGATGGCGCCGATGCCTCCCTTGATGCCTTTCTTGAGCTCTCTGAGCTTCCAGAACACGCGGAGCTTCTGGGACCTGTACCGCTCCCACCCGGCGTCAGCCTTCCGGGCGACTATGACCGGGAGAGGGGAGGTGAGCCGCAGCGCCTGCTCGTGCGCACACCTTTAGGACCGCGTGCGGAGCTCGGCACAGCCTTGCGAAAGGCTAATGCGGTACGCAGCGCGCGCAAAGATGTGTTGCCCTTGCGTATTGCGGTCGATCCCATCAACATCGGCTAACTGGCTGATGCCGTCGGAGTCGGAGAGGTACGGGCTGGCGGGGTGAATAGGGCAGGATGCAGACGGGGTGAGGGGGCCTCGTCGCCAAGCGCGGTGCCTCGTGAACTATTGTCGGTCTGTAACGCCCCAACGAAGAGGAGTACTCACCATGACCGTGCGCAAGGTTCGCCTGTATGGCGATCCCGTCCTCAACACCCGTGCCGATGAGATCACCGACTTCGGCCCGTCCTTGGAGCGCCTAGCTCAGGACATGCTTGAGACCATGGAGGATGCCGGTGGAGTCGGGCTGGCGGCCAACCAGATTGGCTTGACCAAGCGTATCTTCGTCTTCGATTGCACCCACTACCAGGATGGTCTGCGCGGCGCCATAGTGAACCCGGAGTGGGAGGCCATTGGGGAGGAGACGCAGTTGGGCACCGAAGGCTGCCTGTCCATCCCAGGTATCTCGCAGCCGACCGAGCGCTTCAACACCGTGCGGGTACGCGGCGTCGATACAGCAGGCCGCCCGATCGCCATGGTGGCGTCTGGGTTGATGGCTCGCTGTATCCAGCACGAAACCGATCACCTCGACGGCGTACTCTTTCTGCAGCGCCTGAGTGATGACCTGCGTAAAGAATCCATGAAGACCATCCGCGAAGCGGATTGGTTTAACGCTTAGATCCATACCTAACCAAGAAAGAGACACGACCTACTGTGCGTATCGTTTTCGCCGGAACCCCTGAACCTGCCGTGGTGGCGCTGGAGAAGCTCATTGCCTCGCGCCACGAGGTGGCTGCCGTTATTACCCGTCCGGATGCCCGCCGTGGACGTGGCCGCAGTCTGCATCCCAGTCCAGTTAAGGCCTTGGCCGAAGAGCACGGCATAGAGGTGCTTACCCCGACCACTCTCAAGGCCGGCACTGAGGACGGCGATGCGCTGCGTGCACGCTTGGCGGAGCTTTCGCCAGAAGCCATTCCAGTGGTGGCCTATGGCAACCTCATTACTGAGGATCTCCTCGACGTGCCCACGCACGGCTGGGTGAACCTGCACTTTTCTCTGCTTCCGGCGTGGCGAGGTGCAGCCCCAGTCCAGGCATCCATCGCTGCGGGTGATGAGGAAACAGGAGCCACGACGTTCCGCATTGACAAGGGCCTCGACACTGGTGACATTCTTGCCACTGTGGAAGAATCCATCCAGCCTACCGATACTGCTGATGATCTCCTTACGCGCTTAGCTTATTCCGGCGCGGACTTGCTCGTGCGCACGATGGATGGTCTCGAGGACGGCAGCATCACCCCGAAGCCGCAGCAGGGGGAGGCCACCTACGCGCACAAAATTGCTACGGAGGACGCCCGCATCGACTGGGCGGCGCCTGCCGACGTCATTGATCGCCACATCCGTGCGCATACCCCAGGCCCTGGCGCATGGACGCTACTGGGCGAATCCCGTCTCAAGGTTGGTCCGGTGACGGCGGCACCTCAGTTCTCGGAAGAGAATGATTCCGCCAGTAACGCTCTTCGCCCTGGTGAAGTTCGCGTGGCCAAGAAGGATGTCCTCGTGGGGACCGGCAGCAGTCCGGTTCGTTTGGGCCAGATTCAACCGCCCGGTAAGAAGATGATGAACGCCGCCGACTGGGGCAGGGGCCTCAGCAGCAAGATGACTCAGGATGGCAAGGATGAGGTGATCTTTTCATGAGCGGAGGATTCAGATCCCGAAGCAAGTCCGGGGATCCCGCTGACCGCGGCAGGAAAGAGCGAGGAAACACAGGCCAGCGCGGTGCCCAGCACTCGCGTGGACAGCGCTCCGGCAAGTCCGGTGGCCGGCCGAAAGGTGGGCGCAGCCAGCGCGCACATGCTGGAAGTAGGCCACGCGGTGAAGGCCGTGACACGCGCCATTCCCAGGCGGATTCACTGATTCAGTCGGCTCGCCGATGCGGAGTGGATGTGCCACGCGCGGTGGCCTTTGACGTGCTCCGTCGCGTCGATGCTGATGATGCCTTTGCCAACCTCACGCTGCCGAGGGCCTTGAGCGCTAACAAGCTCAGTGGGCGGGACGCTGCGTTCGCCACTGAGCTGACCTACGGCACCCTGCGTACCGAAGGGGTACTCGATGCGGTCATTTCTGAGTGCGCGTCCCGCGGCCTTGAGGCCATGGCCCCGGAGGTGTTGACCGCACTGCGCTTGGGAACCTACCAGGTGTTGTATACCCGCGTGGAGGCGCACGCTGCCGTCGATACCACTGTGCGCCTCGTCGAGGCAGCGGGGCAGGAGAAGGCTAAGGGGTTTGCTAACGGCATCATGCGCACCATTACGCGTACCCCAGCGCAGGAGTGGTTCGATAAGCTCACCCCAGTGGGTGAGCTTGCAGCGGCGGCTTTCCGCCACGCACATCCGGAGTGGATTGCGCGTTCCTTTGCACGCGCGCTCGGGAATTCGGACGAACTTGAACAGGCGCTGGAAGCGGACTCGCAGCGTCCCATCGTTCACCTCGTCGCGCGCCCGGGTGAGATCACCGCGGAAGAGCTGGCGCTCATGACCGGCTGCGAAGAAGGCCGGTATTCGCCCTATGCGGTCTACCTTGAGCAGGGCGATCCGGGTGCGCTGGAGCCGGTACGCCAGGGCATGGCTGCGGTCCAAGATGAAGGATCACAGCTCATTGCCCGTGCGGTAACTGAAGCTCCGCTCAGTGGCGAGGACACTGGCCGCTGGCTCGACTTGTGCGCGGGCCCCGGTGGGAAGGCAGCGCTCATGGGCGCCATTGCCCGTATCGAGAGCGCCACCGTTGACGCCGTGGAGGTTTCACCGCATCGTGCGAAACTCGTGGAGAAGACGGTGGGTGATTTGCCTGTTCGTGTGCACACCGCCGACGGGCGCACTCCCGGACTGGAAGCGGGGTATGACCGCATTCTTGTCGACGCCCCCTGTTCCGGGCTCGGAGCCTTGCGCCGACGTCCCGAGGCACGGTGGCGCAAGTCTGAGTCCGACATTGCTGAACTCACCCGCCTGCAGACAGAGCTGCTTGAGTCCGCTCTGAAACTCGTGCGCCCTGGCGGCGTGGTGGTGTACTCCACGTGTTCGCCAGACCTGCGCGAAACCCGCGAGATCGTCGATGCCGCACTCGCTGAGCACGGTGGCGAGGCGGAGATCCACATTGAGGAACTCGACGCCCGCGACATGCTGCCGACGATGGGCAATATTGGCTCCGAGCTGTCTGCCCAGCTGTGGCCGCACCGTCATGGCACGGATGCAATGTTTTTCGCTATCCTTCGCCGAGTAGCGGACTAGGAGGAGTGAAGGGACTAGGCTGTGTGACATGTCTGCAGAAAAGTCTGGTCCTATCATTGCTCCGTCCATTTTGGCCGCTGACTTCACTCAGCTCGGTGATGAAGTCCGTGCAGTAGCCAACGCGGACTGGATCCACGTTGACATCATGGATGGTCACTTCGTTCCCAATCTGTCGTTCGGCCCGGACATTACCGCCACCGTAGACGGCATCACGCCCCAGACTCTCGACGTGCATCTCATGATTGAAGAACCCGAAAAATGGGTAGAAACATACGCCAAGGCGGGTGCTGATTGCATCATCTTCCACGTCGAAGCCGTAGCGGACAAGGACGCTGCCGTGGCTTTGGCCCACAAGATTCGAAACATGGGCGTGCGCGCGGGTTTCTCCATCAAGCCAGGCACCCCGATCGAGCCGTGGTTGGACACGCTTGAGCACTTTGATGAGGTTCTTGTCATGTCCGTTGAACCTGGCTTTGGTGGCCAAAGCTTCATGCCAGAGCAACTGGACAAGGTCCGGACGCTGCGCCAAACAATCGATGAGCGTGGCTTGGATGTGCTCATCGAAATCGATGGCGGCATATCTGCCGAGACCATTCGGGAATCCGCCGAAGCCGGCTGCGATGCATTTGTGGCAGGTTCGGCCATTTATAAGCAGGACGATAAGGCCGCTGCCGTTGACGAGCTACGCCGTCTAGCAACGCTGTGATCGTATCAGGAATGCTCTCACCAGTAATCCAGCATGCGCTGCGCCTCGCCATGGAGGCCGGCGCACAGGCGCGTGGTACGACGAGCCCCAACCCGCCCGTCGGTGCGGTCATCCTCGATGCGGCCGGTCAGGTCGTAGGCGTGGGCCACACTCAGCCACCGGGTGGGCCGCATGCGGAGATCATGGCTTTGGCAGACGCGGGGGACAAAGCCCGGGGTGGCACCGCAGTGGTGACCCTGGAGCCCTGCAACCACACCGGTCGTACGGGGCCCTGTGCACAGGCGCTTGTCGACGCCTCCGTTAGTGCCGTCTACTACCTCCACTCAGACCCAACCCCTCAAGCAGGGGGAGGAGCAACCACTCTCGCGCGGTCGGGGGTCACTGCCAGACAACTTGATGCCCCTTCTGGGCCACAGGATGTGCTCATCCCCTGGCTGACTGCCGCATCCCTGGGACGTCCTCACGTGACCCTGAAGTTCGCCCAGAGCCTCGATGGTTTCACAGCCGCCGTCGATGGCACGAGCCAGTGGATCACAGGCGAGCGGGCTCGCGAGTATGTTCACGAGGATCGCGCCCGGCGCGATGCCATTCTCATAGGCACTGGCACCGCACTAGCGGATAACCCCTCGCTCACCGCTCGCTTTCCAGACGGCTCGCTGCGTGAAACGCAGCCACGGCGTGTAGTAGTGGGCTCGAGGGACGTGCTTCAGCACGGCGCGGACAACCTTGGAAGCCTAGGCTTCGAGCAGTACGCCACCCCCGAGGAGGCACTGGCGGAGCTCTATTCGAGTGGCGCGCGCGACGTCCTTGTCGAAGGAGGGGCAGGCCTTGCCATCAGCATGCTGGAAATGGGCTGCGTGGATGCCGTGCAGGCCTACCTCGGCAACGTCATTCTCGGTGAGGGCACCGGGGTTCTCGCCCGTGCGGCGGCATCGACGCTGGCCACAGCCCCGCGCTGGCAGCGTACGGCCGTGATGGAACTGGGCGATGATCTGCTTGTTGAATACCGGAAGAAAGGACAATGACATAGTGTTTACGGGACTTGTTGAAGAGATTGGTCGTGTCGATAGCGTGGAGAAGCAGGGCGATGCCGTGCGGCTTGGCATAGCGGCGACCACCGTTCTCGGGGATGCTGCGCTTGGTGACTCCATCGCTGTTAACGGTGTGTGCCTGACCGTGGCCGAGCTGGGCGAAGGCACCTTTATTGCTGACGTTATGCAGGAATCCCTCAACCGCAGTTCGCTTGGTGGGCTGGAAGTAGGTTCTGCAGTGAACCTAGAGCGCGCGGTGCTTCCGACGACACGGCTCGGTGGGCACATCGTCCAAGGACATGTGGATGGCACCGGAGAGCTACTGTCGCGCACGCCTTCTGACAACTGGGACGTGCTGCGCTTTAGCCTGCCTCAGGAACTAGCGCACTATGTGGTGGAGAAGGGATCCATTGCGGTGCAGGGCACCTCATTGACGGTTTCTGCCGTGGGGGAGGATTTCTTTGAGGTCTCTCTGATTCCGACTACTTTGCGCGATACCATCTTCGGTTCCTTGGAGCCTGGTGCACGGGTAAACCTCGAGGTAGACGTTGTAGCAAAGTATGTGGAGAAGATGGTTCACCCTAACGTCACCGCGTACGCGGCGGAGGGATAGAGTTATTTCCTATGAGCGCCGCAGATTCCACCTTCACTTTAGATAGCGTCGACCAAGCCATCGCCGATGTTGCGGCTGGCAAAGCGGTTGTCGTCGTGGACAACGAGGACCGCGAAAACGAGGGTGACCTCATCTTCGCCGCAGAATTGGCCACGCCTGAGCTCGTTGCCTTCATGGTGCGCTACAGCTCCGGCTACATTTGTGCACCGCTGTTGCCCGATGATTGTGAGCGCCTGAACCTTCCACCCATGATGGCCGTCAACCAGGATGTTCGCCACACGGCCTACACCGTGACGGTGGACCTGGCTAACGGCTCCACCGGAATTTCTGCCACCTCGCGCTGCGACACCATCCGCGCGTTGGCGGATCCGTCGTCAGCACCTACTGACTTCACTCGCCCCGGTCACGTCGTTCCCCTCGCTGCTCGCCCCCACGGCGTACTTGAGCGTGACGGCCACACCGAGGCCGCTATCGACCTTGCTCGTCTGGCGGGCCTACGCCCGGCAGGAGTGCTGTGTGAGATCGTCTCTGAAGAGGATCCGACCGATATGGCTCGTTCCCCGGAGCTGCGCCGTTTTGCGGATAAGCACGGTCTGACGATGATCTCCATCGAGCAGCTCATTGAGTGGCGCCGCCACAATGAGCAGCAAGTGACTCGCCAGGTAGAGACCCGCCTGCCCACTGAGCATGGTGAGTTCAAGGCGCTGGGTTACCAGAGTGGCGTCGACAAGCGCGAGCACATTGCCCTCGTCGTGGGTGAGGTTGATGATTACGCCGGTGCTAAGGACGTACCCGTGCGTGTTCATTCCGAGTGTCTTACCGGAGATGTCTTCGGCTCCCAGCGCTGTGACTGTGGTCCGCAGCTTCAGGAATCTCTCCGCGCAGTGCAGGAAGCTGGGCGCGGAATCGTTATCTACCTGCGGGGTCAGGAAGGCCGTGGCATTGGTCTGGTGAACAAGCTCAAGGCCTACAGCCTGCAGGATGGCGGCATGGATACCGTTGACGCAAATGTGGAGCAGGGCCTGCCGGAGGATGCCCGTGAATATTCCGTCGCCGGCCAGATTCTGCGGGACATCGGAGTTAAGTCCGTCAACTTGCTTACCAACAACCCTCACAAGGGCGAAGGCCTGCAGGGCTTTGGCATTGATGCCTCCGCGCGTACCGCCTTGGCAACCCCGGCTACCGCGGAGAACATTGCTTACCTGCGCACCAAGCGCGACCGCATGGGCCATGATCTGCCCCAGGTGGCAGAGTGGGATAAGAAGCACTCTTAACACTTCACGAAGGAGCACACAATGAGCAAAGAAGGCCTGCCGACCCCGAAGAAGGTCTCCGGCGAAGGACTGCGCGTGGCCGTGGTCACGGCGACGTGGAACGAGGAGATCTGCGATCAGCTCCATCGTCGTGCCATAGAGACTGCTGAGGAGGCCGGCGCGGAGGTCACCGCCGTGCGCGTAGTCGGCGCACTAGAGCTTCCCGTCGTGGTGCAGGCCGCCGCACGGACGCACGACGCCGTTGTCGCCTTAGGCTGTGTTGTTCGTGGTGGAACCCCGCACTTTGATTATGTGTGTGACTCGGTAACGCAAGGTTTGACGCGCATCGCGTTGGACGAGTCAACACCAGTAGGAAATGGCGTGCTCACCGTGAACGAGTATGACCAAGCCGTGGATCGCGCTGGCTTTGAGAACTCCGCTGAAGACAAGGGCGCGGAATCTATGCACGCAGCTTTAGAAACAGTGCACACGTTGCGTACACTGAACGGGTCGAACGCGCAGTAGGTTGCACACAGCCCACGCGACGCGGTCCACACCGTGTGGTGGGGAGTATGGAGGAGATGGAGGTCTCGATGACGGACTCACAGGTTCCCTCGGACAAGGAACAGCAGGCGAGTGCTGTTCGCCCAGGGATCAGCGACGAGCAAGTGATGGCGTACACCAGTGCCGATCCCTTCGCCATGACGTCCACCAAGCCGTGGGAATATGAGGCCCGCTCGCCGTTCCTGCGCAAGGTCGCCATCATCTGGATTATCCTCGTCATGGCTGCCCACCTCTTCATGGGCTTCACCGTCGGTCTGTCGTTCACCGGTGCTACGGTCACCACCATCGATAAGTTCGCGTTCCCCGGCGTGGGCGTGGTGATTTCGATCCTGTCCTGGATTGCGCTGACCCGCCCGCGCTTGCGTGCCAACTCCGATGGCGTAGAGGTCCGCAACATCGTCGGCACCCGCTTCTACCCGTGGCAGGTCATCTACGGATTGTCCTTTCCAGAAGGTTCCCGCATGGCACGCATCGAGCTGCCAGATTTTGAATATGTTCCTGTCTGGGCGCTGCAGTCCGGGGACAAGGAGGACGTCATCCCCAAGGTGCGTTCCTTCCGTGACCTTGAAGCCCGCTACATGCCGCAGGACGACTAGTGGCTGATCCCACCACCTATCGCCCGGCGCCGGGGAGTATCCCCACTGATCCGGGCGTTTACAAGTTCAGGGACGAGAATCGCCGCGTTGTCTATGTGGGCAAGGCAAAGAACCTGCGCGCACGCCTGTCTAACTATTTCCAAGACATCACGCAGCTGCATCCCCGCACCCGACAAATGGTGCTCACGGCAGCCTCGGTGGAGTGGACCGTAGTAGCCAGCGAGGTCGAAGCGCTGCAGTTGGAGTACACGTGGATTAAGCGCTTCGATCCGCGCTTCAACGTCATGTACCGCGACGACAAGACCTACCCCATGCTCGCGGTGTCCGTTGGGGAGACCATTCCACGCGCTTTCTTCTATCGTGGCCCGCGGCGCAAAGGAGTGCGTTATTTTGGGCCTTACTCGCATGCCTGGGCCGTGCGAGAGTCCCTCGACTTACTGACTCGGGTGTTTCCCATGCGAACGTGCGCGAAGGGCGTGTACAACCGCCATGAGCGCTTGGGCAGGCCTTGCCTGTTGGGCTACATCGGAAAATGTGACGCGCCGTGTATCGGGCGCGTAAGCCCCGAGGAACACCGTGAGACGGTCAATCAGCTCATCAGCTTTATGAACGGCAACACCGCGCCAGTGCGCAAGCGTCTCACCAAGGAAATGGAAGAGGCTTCCGAGAACCTCGAATTCGAGCTCGCGGCTCGCTTGCGCGATGACTTGGGGGCCATTGACAAGCTCATGGAGCAGCAGGCGGTGGTGCTCTCTGACGGAACCGACGCTGACCTCATCGCCTTCAGCTCCGATGAGTTGGAAGCCGCAGTTCAGATCTTCCATGTCCGTTCCGGCCGCATCCGCGGCCAGCGCGGCTGGGTGGTGGAGCGCTCCGGTGACCAGGCCACGGCAGAACCACGGCAGGAAGGCGAACCGGATCCAGGCCTGCCGGCGTTGATCCAGAACTTCCTCATGCAGTTCTATTCTGACGCCGTCGAGAGGCAGCGCCAAGAAGCCGCCGAAGACGCCAAATTAGAGCGCAGGGGAGTGGACCAGGAGTCTCACATCGACATTCATCGAGGCAATGCCATCCCGCGCGAAATTCTGGTCCAAATGCCACCCGAGGAAGCCGATCAAGTCAAGATAGTTCTGGAGGAGCTTCGCGGCGCACAGGTAGACCTGCGCGTGCCGCAACGCGGCGATAAACGCGCGCTCATGGAGACTGTGGAGCGCAATGCGAAAGAGCAGTTGCGCCAGCATAAACTCAAGCGCGTGGGGGATCTGACGGCGCGCTCGGCTGCTTTGCAGGAGCTGCAGGAAGCCCTGGGCATGGATTCGGCACCACTGCGCATCGAATGTACGGATATTTCGCACATCCAAGGCACCGATGTGGTGGCTTCCCTCGTTGTCTTTGAAGACGGCTTGCCACGCAAGTCGGACTACCGGCGCTACCGAATCAAGGAGGCTGCCGGGGACGGCCACTCCAATGACGTGGCCTCCATCGCGGAGGTCACGCGGCGCCGGTTCAAGCATCACCACGACGACAAACGCGCCGTGCCCGATGAAGAACTGGAAAACACCACCTTCGCGGAGGAGCTCGTGCGGGAGGAAGCGGCCAGCACTACGAAGCGCAGCTCTTATCCTCCGCAACTTTTTATCGTCGACGGCGGAGCACCTCAGGTGGCTGCGGCCCAAGAGGTCTTTGATGAGCTCGGCATTGTTGACGTCACCCTCATAGGCCTTGCCAAGCGCCTTGAAGAAATTTGGGTACCCGGCGACGACGAGCCAGTTATTCTCCCGCGTAACTCCCAAGCGTTGTTTCTTCTTCAGCACCTGCGTGATGAGGCACACCGCGTGGCCATTACGTATCACCGCCAGCAGCGCTCTAAGCGCATGCGGACGTCTGTGCTAGATGCCGTACCTGGACTTGGTCCGCAACGCCGCACCGATTTGGTGAAACACTTTGGCTCCGTCAAAAAACTCAAGGAGGCCAGTGTGGAGGACATTGCTGAGGTCAAGGGCTTTGGTCCGAAGCTGGCGCAGACGGTCTTTGACAATTTGCAACAAACCTAAGATTGCAGGACTGCAAAGGTGGGGCTGCGCCGCATGTCGGAATGAAGTTTCACCCCGTCACGGGATCGTTGTCGTTTTCTCACCGAACTTTCAGTGTAGGTGGTAAGAATAGAGGCCATGACGTTGTTTGATTCCCCGCCCATTTTGGTAACCGGCATGTCTGGCGGAGGCCTGACTTCGGCCGCCAAGGTGCTGGAGGATAAGGGCTACTACGTGGCTCACAACATTCCCCCGAAGGCCATTGTTGACCTGCTCAAGCTCTGCGCCCGTCCGGATTCTCCGGTCACCAAGATCGCCGCGGTGACGGATGTTCGTTCGCGCATGTTCCCAGGTTCTCTCCCAGAGACCCTCGATGAGCTTGCCGAGCTAGACATGAAGCCGACGCTGCTCTTCCTCGATGCCCGCGATGATGTTCTCATTCGCCGTTTCGATTCGGTGCGCCGAACCCACCCGCTTCAGGAGGGGGAGACTCTTAAGGCTGGAATCCAGCGTGAACGTGTCGCCGTCCAGGAAGTCAGGGATCGCGCCGACATCATTATCGATACAACGAACCTGTCTATTCATGACTTGCGCCGCGCGATAGAGGCTTCCTTTGGCGAGATGGGCCACGAGAGACAGCACGTGACGTTGGAGTCCTTCGGCTTCAAGCACGGTTCTCCGCGCGATGCTGACGTTGTTGTTGACGTGCGTTTCCTGCCCAACCCTTATTGGGTTCCGGAGCTGCGCGGCTACCGTGGCACGGATGAACCAGTGGCGGATTATGTCCTGTCACAAGAAGCCGCAGAGCCCTTCATCGAAAACTTCATTGAGATGTTCGATTCGATGCTCAAGGGCTACCGCCACGAAGGCAAGAATTTCATCACCGTGGGCATCGGCTGCACTGGCGGCCACCATCGCTCCGTCGCTGTCACTGAAGAAATTGCTCGTCGTTTAAGCGAGCGCGGGGATGTCGACGTTAACACGTTGCACCGCGACATCACTCGGGATTAAATTCAGATCTCTCTCATAGTTAACAATTGAAAGCCGGTACGTACGTGACCACACCCCCATCTCACATGGCTAGCCTGGGCGGCGGCCATGGTCTTTATCAAACCCTGTTGGCGGCGCGCCGAACGGGCGCGGAGGCAATTTCAGCTATCGTCACCGTGGCTGATGACGGCGGCTCCTCCGGCCGCTTGCGCCGTGAGCTGGAAATCATCCCGCCAGGGGATCTCCGCATGGCCTTGGCTGCTCTGTCAAGTGATTCTGAGCACGGCCAGCTATGGGCCAAGACCTTGCAGCACCGCTTTCGCGGCAATGGCGCTATGGCAGGACATGCCGTGGGCAATCTGCTCATCGCGGGCCTCAGTGATGTTTTGGGTGATTTCCAGGACGCTCTCGATGCCATCGCGAAGCTTACTGATTCCGCCGGCCGCGTGCTGCCGTCAGTGAACTTGCCGCTCGATATCGAGGCTGATGTTGCCGGGCTTGATGACGACCCCCGAATCATGCGCTCAGTCCGTGGCCAGGTTGCCGTTGCCTCGACAGTGGGGCAGGTGCGTCGCGTGCGTATTATCCCAGAGCGGCCTAAGGCCAACCCAGAAACGCTACAGGCGCTTCACGACGCCGACATGATCACCCTGGGCCCTGGTTCGTGGTTCAGCTCGGTCCTGCCCCACGTTTTGGTTCCAGATATCGTTGAAGCCATCACCTCTTCCGATGCGCTGCGAGTAATCGTGCTGAACCTATCTTCGGAGCCAGGAGAGACCCAGGGCTTCTCCGCAGAGCGGCATCTTCACGTGTTGGCACAACATGCCCCGAATCTCCGGGTAGACCGCGTCATCGTAGACGAGGAAAGTTTGCCAAATGAGTCAGAGCGCGTTTTTGTTCAGCGTGCGGCAAGTGTTCTCGGAGCGACGGCAGTCTTCCGGGATGTGCGTCAGGTGGACGAAGACGGGCAGGTTTTCAACAAGCATTGCCCAGAAAAGCTTGCGGCTGTTTTCAACGAGCTCTATGCCGAGCATATCTGCGATGCCGAGTAAAAGACGCTGATGTGCAGCGTGAAAGGCGGGTTCTAGCCCGGGCATGCACGCCTACTCGGCGCGCACGTTAAACTATGGGACACTCATAGCCGCGTGGCGGCATCAACAGTCGAAAGGGGAGACACGAGGTGTCTGCGTCATTGACCGATCAGGTCAAGGAGGAACTTACGGCGGTATCCGTACCGCGGCAGTCTGCCCGCGCGGCAGAAGTTGCCGCCATTCTCAGGTTTGCCGGCGAGCTACAGGCCACTGGTGAACGCGTCACCTATGACGTCGAGCTGGAATCAAAAAAGGTAGCTGACCGTCTGGTCACTGCGTTGGATGAGCTTTATTCGATCACTGCTACAACGCACTTGGCTGGCCCAGCATCGTCGTCGAAGAAGAACCGTATCCAGGTGCGTATTGCCACGGGAGCCAAGGAGCTCACCCGCCGCCTTGGCTTGATTACGAGGTCGGGGCACCCAGTAGTGGGCCTTCCGCCCCAGGTCATATCTGGCTCAATTGCGGATAACGAAGCCGCGTGGCGCGGCGCTTTCTTGGCGCAGGGAACGCTCACTGAACCGGGCCGTTCATCAGCTCTCGAGGTGACCTGTCCGTGCCAGGAAGCAGCCCTAGCCCTTGTGGGCTGTGCCCGCCGTCTTGGAGTACCGGCAAAGACCAAGGAAACCCGCGGTGCGGATCGCGTGGTGATTCGTGATGGCGATGCAATCGGTGCTCTGCTGACTCGCATGGGTGCCCAAGAAACCCGTCTTACGTGGGAAAAGAAGCGTATCCAGCGCGAGGCGCAGGATACCTCTCGCCGCCTAGATAATTTTGATGATGCCAACTTGCGTCGTTCCGCACGCGCTGCGGTAACTGCGGCTGCTCGCGTGGAACGCGCGATGGTCATTTTGGGCGACGATGTACCAGAGCATTTGGCTGATGCCGGCCGTTTGCGTGTGCAGCACCGTGAAGCTTCATTGGAGGAGCTGGGCCGCCTAGCGGACCCACCTATGACTAAAGATGCTGTCGCTGGCCGTATTCGCCGTTTGCTCTCTATGGCAGATAAGCGAGCCAAGGAGTTGGGCGTTCCGGATACGACCCAGTCCGTGACTGAGGATCTCTTCGACGACGATTAAGCGGCTCGCGCTTACGTAACGCCCGTTCGGGCATCCGTTCTGTGGCGCCCCACGTAGCCACCCTGAATTGTTGTCTGGGTGGCTTCGCTCATTTCCGCTTGGGTGATATATCCCACGCGGTGTCAAAACTATTCCACACATTCCCACATGAACGGGCATAGGTGCAGGTGTTGCGGTGTGGTTTTCCTCGAACTAAACAAAGGCGCCAAACAACTGTACTCCGATTTTTACTGTGCCGCGGTCACGAGTGAGGTGCCCCTGACTAAGCAGTGCGAGAGCCCACAACCGTGGGTACTATCGACCGTGTTGGGAAAACCGACGACGACGTCACGAGAGCGTGGCCGCCTATCGGCAGTCCCCACGAACAACTTCACTCGATTATTTGAGGAGACATCACAGTGACCATTCGCGTAGGCATCAACGGCTTTGGCCGCATCGGCCGCAACTTCTTCCGTGCAGTAGCACAGGGCAACAATGACCTTGAGGTTGTCGCCGTCAACGACCTGACCGACAACGCCACCCTCGCCAACCTGCTCAAGTACGATTCCGTTCTCGGCCGCTTCAACGGCGAGATCGAGCATGACGAGGAGTCCATCACCGTCGACGGCCACCGCATCGCTGTTTCTGCCGAGCGTGACCCGAAGAACCTGAACTGGGGCGAGCACAACGTAGATATCGTTATCGAGTCCACCGGCTTCTTCACCGACGGCGAGGCAGCCAAGGCTCACATCGAGGCCGGCGCCAAGAAGGTCATCATCTCCGCTCCGGGTAAGAACGTTGACGCCACCTTCGTCTACGGCGTGAATTCCGACGAGTATGACGCTGAGAACCACAACGTCATCTCCGCCGCATCCTGCACCACCAACTGCCTGGCGCCGATGGCCAAGGTCCTCCACGAGAAGTTCGGTATCGAGAAGGGCCTCATGACCACCATCCACGCTTACACTGGTGATCAGCGCATCCAGGACGCTCCGCACCGCGACCTGCGTCGTGCCCGCGCCGCTGCCGTCAACATGGTTCCGACCTCCACCGGTGCTGCTAAGGCAGTTTCCCTGGTTCTCCCAGAGCTCGAAGGCAAGCTGGACGGCTACGCAATGCGCGTTCCGACCATCACCGGTTCCGCTACCGACCTGACCTTCCAGGCTTCCCGCGACGTCACCGTTGAAGAAATCAACGCAGCCATCAAGGAAGCATCCACCGGCGAGTTCGGCGAGACCCTGGGCTACACCGAGGATCCGATCGTCTCCACCGACATCATCACCGACCCGCACGGCTGCATCTTCGATGCTGGCATGACCAAGGTCTCTAACGGCAACTTCGTTAAGGTTCTTGGTTGGTACGACAACGAGTGGGGCTACACCAACCAGCTCGTTCGCACCACCGCCCTGGTTGCTTCCAAGCTCTAAAGCCTTAAGCACCTTGTGATACACCGGCCCATGCGCCACGCCCTCAACCTCCGTGGCGTGCGCTGGGCCGGTTGTCGTCTATTAGCCCGCCTAAGCGCATAAAAATACGTACGATTTTAGTTAGTCAATCACTTTCCATAAGGAGAATCACCATGGCTTTCAAGACTTTGGATGACCTGCTCGCAGAAGGCGTCGAGGGCCGCCACGTCCTCGTCCGCTCTGACTTCAATGTCCCTCTGGATGACGAGGGCAACATCACCGACTCCGGGCGAATTACCGCATCCCTGCCCACCATCAAGGCTCTTATCGAGGGCGGTGCCAAGGTCATTCTGTCTGCCCACCTTGGCCGCCCGAAGGGAGAGGTGAACGAGAAGTACTCCCTAGCACCAGTCGCTGAAGCCCTTTCTGAGGCTCTCGACCAGTACGTTGCACTTGCGGGTGACGTCAGTGGTGAGGACGCGCACGAGCGAGCCAACGGCCTTAATGAGGGCGATGTCCTCCTCGTGGAGAACGTACGCTTCGACCCGCGTGAGACCTCCAAGGATGAGGCAGAGCGCGGCGCCTTCGCCGATGAGCTCGCCGCACTAGCAGCCGACAATGGCGCTTTTGTGTCCGACGGTTTCGGTGTTGTCCACCGCGCACAGGCGTCCGTGTACGACGTCGCCAAGCGCCTTCCCGCCTACGCCGGCAAGCTGGTTCAGAAGGAAGTGGAGACCCTGGCGTCCGTAGCCAAGGACCCGGAGCACCCGTATGTCGTGGTCCTGGGTGGCGCAAAGGTCTCCGACAAGCTCGGCGTTATCGAAGCACTGGCTGACAAGGCCGACAAGGTCATCATCGGCGGCGGCATGTGCTACACCCTGCTGGCAGCACAGGGCTACAACGTTCAGAACTCCCTGCTGCAGGAAGACCAGATCGACAACTGCAAGGACCTCCTCGAGCGCTTCGGCGACAAGATCGTCCTGCCGGTCGACCTCATTGCCGCCACCGAGTTCAACGCAGACGCCGAGAACAAGGTCGTTGCTCTTGACGGCATCCCGGAGGGCTGGATGTCCCTCGACATCGGCCCCGAGTCTGTCAAGAAATTCGACGAGGTCATCGCCACCTCCAAGACTGTATTTTGGAATGGACCGATGGGCGTCTTTGAAATGGAAGCCTTCTCCAAGGGCACCGCTGGTGTTGCACAGTCCATCATCGATGCCACCGCCAACAACGGTTCCTTCACCGTCGTCGGCGGCGGCGATTCCGCTGCATCTGTCCGCCTGCTCGGCTTGGACGAGAACGGATTCTCCCACATCTCCACCGGTGGCGGCGCTTCCCTCGAGTTCCTGGAAGGCAAGGAGCTGCCGGGCGTCGAAGTCCTCGAATCCTAATCACCACTCATCACGTTCCCCTGTAGAAAGGCACATCATGGCACGTACCCCGCTTATTGCTGGTAACTGGAAGATGAACCTCGATCACAAGGAAGCTATCGGCTCCCTTCAAAAGTTTGCCTTCGCACTGCCTCAGGACTACTACGAGAAGGTCGACGTGGCCTTCATGGTCCCGTTCACGGATATCCGCACCGTGCAGACGCTTGTCGACGGCGACGGTCTCAAGTTCACCTATGGCTCGCAGGACATCTCCAAGCACGAATCTGGCGCCTACACCGGCGAGGTGTCCGGCAAGATGCTCTCCGCTTTGGGCTGCTCGTGGGCCGTCGTCGGTCACTCGGAGCGCCGCGAATACCACGGCGAAACCGATAAGCTCGTAGCAGAGAAGGCCGCTGCGGCGCTGGCTAACGGAATTAGTCCGATCGTCTGCGTCGGTGAACCACTCGACGTTCGGGAGAAGGGCACCCACGTTGATTACGTGGTGACCCAGACCCGCAACTCGCTGGAGGGCCTGTCTGCTGACGACCTTGCCAAGACCGTCATCGCGTATGAGCCGGTCTGGGCGATCGGCACTGGTAAGGTCGCCTCCGCCGACGACGCGCAGGAAGTCTGCGCTGCTATTCGCGGTCTCGTGCGCGAGCTCGGCGGCGACGAGGTTGCAGAGGGCATTCGCATTCTCTACGGCGGTTCCGTCAAGGTTGACTCCGTAGCTGAGATCGTGGGCAAGCCGGACGTAGACGGCGGTCTCGTTGGCGGCGCCTCGCTGAAGGGTGAGGATTTTGCGAAGCTGGCAGCCAACGCTGCGTCTGAGGCCTAAGCGCTAGGGCATAGGCACTGGTGGCTTAGTCTCCCTAAGCGGGTCGGAATGGTTTCCGGCCCGCTTTATGGTGTAGCATCGAAGAATGTCTTGCGCCGGTTGGACGCCTCGGCACACCCGAGTGCGCCGCCGAATACCGCGCAACCTGTACAAACGTCACAACTGTGTAAACAAGGAACTTTTTCATGATCTTGGCACTGGAAATCATCCTGGTGATTGCCGCAATCCTCATGTCCATCTTCGTGCTGCTGCACAAGGGTAAGGGCGGCGGCCTGTCCAGCCTCTTCGGTGGCGGTGTGCAGTCCAACCTGTCTGGTTCCACTGTGGTGGAGAAGAACTTGGACCGCTACACCGTGGTCATGGTCATCATTTGGCTGGCCTGCATCGTTGCGCTGAACCTGCTGCAGGCTTACAGCTAAACGCACGGTTCCCGCACACCTGCTACGGGGATAGAGAAGAACGCCGCGGCCCCTTTCCTAGTCGAAGGGAGGACGCGGCGTTTCTTTGATTTCTGGCAGTCTCCGTGAGAGACTGCCAGTGCCCCTGAGGGCTAGAGTTTCTCAGCTGCGTCGTCGGCGAGGAAGAGAACGGTTTCCTCAACGCCGTGGGCACCGGCCGCTGGCCAGTCCTCAGCAGCGGCGCCGGCAACAAGATGGGCAGCGGCCTCGGCCTTTTCTTCTCCGGCTACCAGGAACCAGACGCGCTGGGAGCGGTTGATGGCAGGGTAGGTGAGCGTGACACGCTCCGACGGGGGTTTAGGGGAGTCATGCACCGCAAAGGCAAAGTCAGTGTCCTCGTAGACGGCCTCAGCGTGCGGGAAGATGGAGTTGATATGGCCTTCGCCGCCCATCCCCAAAAGGTGAAGGTCAAAGCCTTCTGGGGCGAACTCACGAATTTCTCCCTCATAGGCTTGAGCTGCGTGCTCCATGGAAATGGCGCCAAGGTCATAGCCGTGGATATTGTGTTCCGGGACTCCGACCGGACCGAGCAGGGCCTCGCGGGCCTGCCCCTCGTTGGAGTCCGGATCACTGACGGGTACGTTGCGCTCATCACCGAAGAACACGTGCACGCGAGTCCAATCCACCGTCAACGCTGGGAAGTCAGGGCCCTGCTTCTGTGCAGCATGATCCAATCGCGCAAGCTCACGCAGAAGCCCAATTCCCGCACCTCCACCGGTAAGCACTACTCGGGCGACGCCGTCCTTGTGCAGGCCGCCGCCCGGAGTCTGGATGGCCGCAATCGTATCGATGAAAGCGAGTGCGGCGGAGGATATGAGCTCATCTACATCGCTCACGCGGTGAAGAGTAACCATGGTGCAGGAAGATCCTTTATAGAGAAGTGTAGAGGTGCTGGGACTTAGTGTTTCTCACTGTAGTCCACGTTAGCCAATGCGCGGAGAGTACGGGCGTATGTCTTGTCCGCGTCGAGATGACGCAGTTCTTCAGACAAGACTTCGGCTTCCGAGCGAATATCCAGGCTCACGAGCGACTCGGGTGATCCCGGGACGCTGACCTTGACGGTTTCCGAATCCACTACGGTGATAGCGACATCTGTAGTGGGGCGGCGGAAGATGAGGGAGGTAATTGGGAAGGTGTTCTCATCGCACTCCGCAACTGTGCGATGGACGGGGACGGAGAGGGCGTCGAGAAGCCAGCCAGCGGCAAAATCCACGGCGGCGTGGTTGTGAGCACCCGAAATCTCCACAGAGTGCACAGGCTCATGTGGGTGACGGTCCAGCGCAGACGCAACAATGCCGCGCCACAACGTGATGGCGCCCCACGACATGTCGGAATCACCCGGCTTGTATCCCGAGGACAGCAGGTGAAGATCGTACTGATCGACGCCATCGCCATGCGCCACGTTGGTAATGCGGCGCTGAGCCAACGCGCCAATGGGGACAGAGGCAGGGGACTGGGGACACGCCGTGGGCCACCACGCCACAATGGGCGTATCAGGAAGCAGCAAGGGAGTCACGACTGCCTCTGCTTGGTCCGCCAATGCTCCATGCAGGTGCATGACCACGATTTCTGAAGCGCCGGCTTCACCACCCACGCGTAGCTCAGCGTCAAGGCGAGTCTTGTCCACAGGATTACCGCGGGCAATAACGATCACACGGGATGGGTGCTCATGAGACGCATCGCGAACGGAAACCAAGAGGTTGTCCAGGTCGTCGCCCTCCTGCGTCATGACGATGAGGGTAAGGACGCGGCCCGTGGTCAGAGTGTAGTGCTCCTGCATCTCCACGAGCTTCTGGGAAATCTTGCGCGTCGTCGTTTCGGGCAAGGGGATAATCATGTGGTGTTCCTCCTGTGGGCCTACGGACGGCGCCAGGAGTGACCCTGACGGCGCAGCATTCTATCAGCGGACTCGGGACCCCACGTGCCAGCGCGGTACTGCTCGGGCTGTCCAATTCCTGCCCAGTACTCGATGATGGGATCCAGGATGGACCAGGACAGTTCAACCTCGCGGTTAGTGGGGAAGAGGGAGGATTCATCCAGCAAGGCATCGAGGATGAGGCGCTCATAGGCCTCGGGAGACTCCTCAGTAAACGCGGAGGCGTAGGCGAAGTCCATGTTGACGTCGCGCACCTCCATGGTGGAACCAGGCACCTTGGAACCAAAGCGCATGGTCACGCCTTCATCCGGCTGGACGCGGATGACCACGGCGTTCTGATCCAAAGCCTCGGCCTGCCCCTGGTCAAAGGGCTGGTGTGGGGCAGTCTTGAACACGAGGGCGATTTCTGTCACGCGGCGCCCCAAACGCTTGCCGGTGCGCAGATAGAAGGGAACGCCCGCCCACCGGCGGGAATTCACCTTAAGGGTGCAGGCAGCATAGGTCTCCGTCGTGGACTCAGGATCAAAGCCCTCTTCCTCACGCAGCCCCTTAACGTACTCCGAGCCCTGCCAACCGGCCGCGTACTGGCCGCGTGCCGTCGTTTTGTTGAGCGGGTGCACCGCCTGTGTGGCCTCTAGAACCTTGATCTTTTCTGCCTGAAGGGCTGCCGGGGCAAAGGAGGACGGCTCCTCCATGGCGACGAGGGCGAGCAGCTGCAGAAGGTGGTTCTGGATGACGTCGCGAGCGGCACCAATACCGTCGTAGTAGCCGGCGCGCCCTCCCAAGCCGATGTCTTCAGCCATCGTGATCTGAACGTGGTCAATGTAGTGTGCGTTCCACATCGGCTCGAAGATCTGGTTGGCAAAGCGCAGCGCCATGATGTTCTGCACTGTTTCCTTGCCTAGGTAGTGATCGATACGGAAGACCGAAGACTCCGGGAAGACGGCGTTGACAATCTCGTTGAGCTCGCGGGCAGAAGCCTGATCGTGGCCAAACGGTTTCTCAATGATGACACGGCGCCAGGAACTCTCCGTGTTGTTTGACATGCCGACTCGCTCGAGTTGGTGGCAGATATCGGAGAAGAATTCCGGCGGAACGGAAAGATAATACGCCCAGTTACCACCGGTACCACGAGAGGTGTTGAGCTCGGAAAGGCGTGCTGACAGTTTATCGAAGCCGGCGTCGTCAAAGTTGCCTTGAATAAACTCGATGCCCTTGGCAAGGTGCTCCCAGACACGTTCGTTGAAGGTCGTGCGGGCGCCCGCCTCGGCTGCCTCGCGGACGTAGTTGCAGAAAGCTTGTTTGTCCCAGCCGCGACGGCCATAACCCACGAGGGTGAAGCCGGCCGGCAACAGACCACGGTTGGCCAAATCATAAATGGCCGGCAGGAGCTTCTTGCGTGCCAAATCGCCGGTCACGCCGAAAATCACCATGCCAGAGGGGCCGGCGATGCGCGGAAGGCGCTTATCCTTCGCGTTGCGCAACGGGTTAACCCACGCGCTGGTAGTGCTCACTAAGTGTCCTTTCGGTCTGTGTGAGGTTAGTCCAACAGCCCAGCATAGCGATACGCGCCCCGCCAACGATAGTTGCCTGTTCGTTAGTGGGGCGCGTGTGACTAAAAAGGGTTAAAGAAATCTTCTGCCGTATGAACAATTCCTCATCGCCGGGGCAGGGAAAGTGGAGCCTAAGAGAGACGGTCCACCATTGATTCGAGGAGCTCCTTCCACGCGGCCACGAACTTGTCGACTCCCTCGCGCTCCAATACCGCAAAGACGTCATCAAAGTCGATGCCGACTGCTTCGAGCTCTGCGAAGACCGTATCCGCCTGCTCACCGGCACCAGTCAAGGTATCGCCGTGGAGGTTGCCCTGGTCGAGAACTGCATCGATGGTCTTCTCCGGCATGGTGTTAACCGTATCGGGGCCGGCCAGCTCAGAAACGTAGAGCGTCGCCGGGTACTCCGGATTCTTCACACCTGTCGACGCCCACAGTGGACGCTGCACCTGCGCACCTTCCGGAAGATCCGAGCCAGCGCCACACTCCTTGGCAAACAAAGCATAAGCGCGTTGGGCGTTGGCCACGCCTGCCTTTCCACGCAGTGCTAGAGCCTCCTTAGAGCCGATGAGTTCGAGGCGCTTGTCCACCTCGGTATCGAGACGAGAGACAAAGAAGGAGGCCACGGAGTGAATCGTCGATACATCCTTGCCCGCCGCGGCGGCGCGCCTGATCCCTTCCTTATACGCGGCAATGACCTCGGCGTAGCGCTCCACCGAGAAAATGAGCGTGACGTTGACGGAGATGCCCGCGGCTAGCACGTCAGTGATTGCTGGGAGGGATCCCTTCGTGGCCGGAATCTTAATCATGAGGTTGGGGCGATCCACCTGCGCCCACAGTTCACGGGCCTGAGCCACAGTGGCCTCCGCGTCGGCGGAAATGCGCGGGTCGACCTCGATGGAGACGCGACCATCGCGGCCCCCTGTCTTCTCGAAGATGTCGCTGAGGACATCGCACGCGTTGCGGACGTCGTCAACGGCGAGGGAGTAGACAGCCTCATCGGCTTTCACGCCCTTTTCCTTGAGGTCGGCGATAGCCGCGTCGTAGGAAGTGCCGGACGACATTGCGGAGGCGAAAATAGCTGGATTGGTGGTGACACCCACAATGGACTTGGTAGACACAAGCTCGCGGAGATTCCCGGAATCCAGGCGCTCGCGCGACAGATCGTCGAGCCACGTCGAGGTACCGATCGTGGCGAGTTCATCGATGTGAGTCATGGTGTGTACAGGGTCCTTTCGTCAGCAACGGCGCTGGGCCGTCGCACTGGCCTGGTAGAAGGTGCGGACTAGATGGCGTGGGCTGCGCCGAGGGCATCGCGGGCGGCGTCCACAATAGCCTCGGCGGTGAAGCCGAACTTCTCAAAGAGCTCGCCAGCAGGGGCAGAAGCACCGAAGTGCTCCAAGGACACCGTACGGCCGAAGGAGCCGGTGTACTTGTGCCACGGCATGGAGATGCCCGCCTCGACGGATACGCGTGCCAGGACTGCGGATGGGAGCACGGACTCGCGGTAGTCTGCGTCCTGCTCGTCGAACCATTCCAAGCAGGGAGCGGATACGACTCGGGTCGCGGTTCCCTCAGCCTCGAGCTGCTGTGCGGCCTCTACTGCCAGCTGCACCTCGGAACCGGAGGCCAGCAGGATAACGTCCGGGGTCTCCTTCGAAGCCTCAACAAGTACGTAGGCACCGCGACGAACGCCGTCGGCAGCCTTGTCCTTGGTGCCTTCGAGGACGGGGAGGTTCTGACGGGACAGCGCCAGGCCCTTTGGCGCTGCCTTGTACTCAAGTGCGGCGGCCCAGCCCTGAGCGGTTTCATTGGCATCGGCTGGACGGATCACGGAGAGGTTCGGGATGGCACGCAAGGCGGCGAGGGTCTCAACCGGCTGGTGAGTAGGACCATCTTCGCCAAGGCCGATGGAGTCATGGGTCCACACGTAGTAGGTATCAGTGGACATCAGCGCGCCGAGGCGCACGGCCGGGTACTGGTACTCAGAAAAGATGAGGAAGGTACCGCCGTAGACGCGGGTATTGCCGTGCAGGGCAATGCCGTTCATGATGGCGGACATGGCGTGCTCGCGGATACCAAAGTGCAGGTTGCGCCCACAAGGCTGCGCAGACCATGCATCAGTGGTGATGGATTCGGGACCAAAGGAGTCAGCTCCCTTAATCACGGTATTGTTGGAACCCGCCAGGTCGGCGGAGCCGCCCCACATCTCCGGCAGGGAGGCAGCCAGCGCCTGGATAGCGGCCTCGGAAGCCTTACGAGTTGCCAGGGACTCGCCTGCCTCCCAGCTTGGGAGCTCAGCGGCAAAGTCTGCTGGGAGCTCGCGAGCCTGAAGGCGGTCGAAGAGCTTCTTTTCTTCTGGGTGGGCGGCTGCCCATTCATCGAACTTCTTCTGCCACTCGGCATGCTTCTGCGCGCCGCGCTCGGTGAGCTTGCGGGTATGGGCAAGCACCTCGTCGTCGATGTGGAAGTGCTGCTCGGGGTCGAAACCAAGAATCTCCTTGGTTGCCGCAACTTCCTCCTCACCGAGGGCCGCGCCATGAACACCGCCGGTGTTCATCTTGTTCGGTGCTGGGTAGCCGATGACGGTCTTGACGCGGATGAAGGACGGGCGGGTAGTCTCTGCGCGGGCAGCTTCAGCTGCTGCTTCGAGTGCCTCGACATCCTCACCGGACTCAACCGTCTGCACGTGCCAGCCGTAGGCCTCATAGCGCTTCACGACGTCCTCATTGAAGGCGATGTTCGTGTCGTCCTCGATGGAGATACGGTTGTCATCCCAGAACACGATGAGGTTGCCCAGCTGCTGAGTGCCTGCCAAGGAGGAAGCTTCAGCGGTCACGCCCTCTTGCAGGTCACCATCGGACGCGATGACGTAGACAAAGTGATCAAAGGGGGATTCGCCGGCGGGTGCGGAAGCGTCGAAAAGCCCGCGTTCTTTCCGTGCCGCCATGGCCATACCGACGGAGGAAGCCAAGCCCTGGCCCAGCGGACCAGTGGTGATCTCCACGCCATCGGTGTGGTGGACCTCCGGGTGGCCCGGGGTCTTAGAACCCCAGGTGCGCAGTGACTTGAGGTCTTCCATCTCAAGGCCGAATCCGCCCAGGAAGAGCTGAATATACTGGGTTAGTGAGGAGTGGCCTACGGAGAGCACGAAACGGTCACGGCCAGCCCAGTGCACGTCCGCTGGGTCATGATTAATGATGCGCTGGTAGAGCGTGTAGGCCAGCGGTGCCAGGGACATCGCGGTGCCAGGGTGACCGGATCCGCAGTTCTGCACAGCGTCGGCGGCGAGAACGCGCACGGTATCCACGGCGCGGGTTTCTAGGTCACTCCAGTCAGAGGGATAACGGCGCTGGACCATAGCCTGCAGTTCCGGGGACAACTTATCGTGCGACACGGTGAAAACCTCACTTCGCTTCTGGAAACAGATATACCGTTTATCAGTGTAAAGGTTTTTGAATCCCCGGCGGGTAATTATAGAAACCACGATCTGGGCGGTAGGGTGGCATGGTTGAGGCCGGTCGGTTTGTACTCAGGTTTTCCGGAGATTGTCTTCACACGAATGTGAGGATGGTTGTCGGGAACTTTCGAGCCCCCGCAGCCGACCACTACTAAGACCCACTGCTCGTACGCTGTCGTTGCCAGATATACGGAGGATTGTTCCTTGGAGACCATCAAGGCCTATTTTGCGCTGACGAAACCGAGGATCATTGAACTCCTCCTCGTTGCGGCAATCCCGGCAATGCTCCAAGCACAGCGTGGATTTGACGCTGTCTCCTCGAACTTCTGGCTCATTGTTTCCACAATTTTCGGTGGCTGGATGGGCGCGGCCGCAGCCCACACGTTTAACAACGTTGTGGACTATGAAATCGATCAGAAGATGCAGCGAACTCGCGCCCGTCCGCTTGTTCGCGCCACCATCTCGCGCCGCAACGCGGCCATCTTCGCATGGATTATGTTGGCCCTCTCTGTCTTTTGGTTGGGTGTGCTGGCGCATTCGTGGCTCGCGGCATTTTTCGTGCTTCTGACGAACTTCTTCTACGTGTTCGTCTACACCAAGTTCCTCAAGATGCGTAACGCCCAGAACATCGTCTGGGGCGGTCTGGCCGGATGTATGCCAGCCATGGTGGGCTGGGCCGTCATTCGTGATAACGCCCCAGCGGGGGAGCCGGATCGCTGGTGGCAGGCCGTTGTCCTTTTCCTCATCATCTTCTTCTGGACGCCGCCCCACACGTGGGCATTAGCCATGAAGTACAAGGAAGATTACCGTAAGGCTGGCGTGCCCATGCTGCCTGTAGTAGCAGCGGAATCGGAGGTCACGCGGCAAATCGTGTGGTACACGGTGGGCACCGTGATCGTTACGTTGCTCATCATTCCGGCTGCCTCGTGGATATACCTTGTGGCTGCGGTGGCATCCGGTGCGGTCTTCTTGTGGATGGCAATGCGTCTCCACCAGGGAGTGAAACAAGGCGCCAAGGTCAAGCCTATGCGCCTGTTTATCTACTCCAACAACTACCTTTCGGTGCTGTTCATTGGCCTGTCCGTTGACGCCGTTGTGGGGTGGGAGCCCATTGGTCGCATGCTCGGCTGGTCCGCTACATTCTTCTAGCCGCGCAACGCGCGTCGAACCATGCTGGTCAGTTAATCCTCGCGTACACGCAAGACAATGGATCCGGTAGTCTTACGGCCTTGCAAGTCGCGGTGAGCCTGTGCAGCCTCGGCGAGTGGATACTCCGCCGAGACACGGAACGTGATATCACCGTCAATAACGGCTTGGACCACGGCCTGAGCACGCATGTGGAACTCACCCTCCTGCGCGGTCCACGCGCCCAGGGAGGGGCGGGTGAGGAAAATTGAGCCGTGCTTGTTAAGCAGCTGCGGGTCCATAGGGGGAACCGGGCCGGAAGCAGCGCCGAAAAGCGCCACTGTGCCGCGTGGGCGGACAACCTCGAGGGACTCGTTGAACGTGTCCTTGCCCACGCCGTCGTAGACCACATCCACGCCGCGTCCACCGTTGAAGCGGCGTACCTGCTCCGCCAAGCCTTCGCTATAGAGGAAGACTTCATCGGCGCCGGCCTCGTAAGCCAGCTTCTTCTTTTCTTCGGTCGAGACGACTGAATACACCGTTGCTCCGAGCGACTTAGCCATCTGGGTGAGAACGAGGCCCACACCACCTGCGCCGGCAGTAATTAGGCAGGAAGCACCTTCGCCGAGCTGGTAGACGCCGTGGCTGAGGTAATGGGCCGTCATGCCTTGCAGCAGCATTGAGCCCGCGACAGCAGAAGGAATCTCATCGGGGACGGCGACGACGCGGTCACGGGGCACGCAGACCTGTTCTGCGTAGGAACCAAAGGCATGGTCCCAGGCCACCATGGTGCCCTCGGCAATCTCGCCCTTCGGATCATGGACTACTCGTCCGCTTCCCTCAAAGCCCACGATAAATGGGGTAGAGGCGTTGTAAATGCCTTCGCGGTAGTAAGTATCGATGTAGTTAACACCGGCCACGGAGACGTCGATAAGCAGCTGCTCGTCCGTCGGCGTTGGGTTGTCTACCTCGGTGTAGGTGAGGACCTCTGGCCCTCCGGTCGTGGTTACCTGAATTGCATGCATATACCTAGGCTAAACGAAACCCCGATCACAGCGCAGCAAAAAGGCACCGCCTCCCACAGACGGGGATGCGGTGCCTCAGCGTCATTATGACTGGGGACAGGCGTTTGAGTCGATTTCTTAAACGGCTTAGCGCTTTGTGGTCGGTTCACCGTCGAGTGAATGCACATCACGTGCATCCACGCGGCGGCGGCCATGTGCCCACAACAGTGCGGTGAACGCGGTGACCACGGAAGACATGCCGACGTGGAAAGGTACTGTCCAACGCGGAATGTGCAGGTAGAACTGGGCCACACCAATAGCCCACTGCACGACGATGCACATGATGAGAACCCAACCGGCGTTCTTGGCGGCCTTGGGAGCACCCGAGCGGTGCAGAAGAAAGACCATGATCAACGTCAGGGCAAGGTACACATACATGCAGATGGCGTGAATGACGGCCATGCCATAAGTGTCAACACCGAGGCGCCCTTCCATGCCAACCCCAGCATCACCGGAGTGAGTACCTGAACCTGTCACAAAGGTGCCGGTGAGCAAGACGATGGACAGCGCCACCGCGGCGATGACCGCGAGCGTACGAATAGCAGTAGGGAAGACGCGCGTGGGGATGCCATCATCGGGCTCAGCGATGCGTGAGTAGAGCATGGCGGCGATCCACACCAGAACCATCGACGGCAGGAAGTGAATGGCCACCGACCACCAGGACAGCTTGAGGAAGACCGAAAGAGCACCGATGAGGGCCTGCACCACGATGCCGGCCAAGCCGAGCCATGCGTAGACCTTTAGCTCGGTACGGCGCTTGGCTTTATGCATCGCCACGATAGTGGCCACAGCGGCGGCTCCCACGACAAACGTCAACAGGCGGTTGCCAAATTCGATCACTTGGTGCACGAGCGGTGCAGCGCCCTCGAGCGGCACCAAGGAGCCGGGGTGGCAATTGGGCCACGTGACGCACCCCAGGCCGGAGCCAGTGACGCGAACGATGGATCCAGAAACGGTGATGCCAGCCTGGCACAGCAACAGGATGAGCGCGAGGATGCGCTGCGTCTTCACTGAAGGGCCGACGGCGTGTCCGGGATCCTGGATAGAAGAGTGGGGCGACGAAATGTTGGCAGTACTCACGGCTCCTCAGCCTACCGCTCGGGCGTTCCCGGGACTAATACCACCTGCTGTGCCCACGCTTGGTGGGGAGAAAAGTCACATTTAACCGTCGAAGCGGAACCAACGCACCGCGGCGAACGACGCGACTGCCGCCCACCCCGCAAGGACGAGTAGCTCGGACCCGGGGAATCCGCCGGTCAACGCAGTGTCGAGCCCACTTGCCATAGCCACGGTGGGTACAAGCGTCAAGAGGCCGTTATCGCCCAAACCTTGGGAATACATGACCCAGCCCACCGTACCGAGCAGGATAAACCAGATGAGGTTGGATACAGCGAGAACCACCTCGGAGCTCATCGTGCCGCCGAGAAGAAGGCCTAGCGCAGTGAAGGCGGCGACGCCAAGGATCAAGGCCACGATACCTACTGCGATGCCCTCCGCACCTACCCGTAATCCCAGGATGGCTGCGACGGTACCCAGCACGAGAACCTGGATAACCACCATGGAGAGCACCGCGATGATCTTGCCCACGATAATGGCCCAGGCAGGCACTCCCGAGGCACCTGTACGTTTGAGTGCGCCGTAGCGACGATCGAAGGCGAGGGAAATCGCTTGCCCCGTAAAACCGGAGGAGGTGGCGGCGACGGCAAGCACCATAGGGAAAATCTCCTCCAGGCCATGGCCCGTAATGCTTTCTAGCTTGTGGGCACCGATAAGAATCGCGAGAGGAATAATAACGCTGAGCAGCTGTTGCTCGCCGTGGCGCACCATCAGCTTGGACTCAATGGCTCCTTGTGCGCGGGCCATGGCGGCTACGCCCACGCGCTGGGGCTGTGGGGAAAAGGTTCCAGGTGCGAAGGTGCTCATAGTGTGTGTCCTTAGGTGCGCGCGGTGTACGGGATTGTTCTAGCTACGCATTTCCCGACCTGTGAGGTCGAGGAAAACTTCTTCGAGGTTGCGGTGCGAGGTTTCCAGGCTGCGCAGCGTCACGTCTTGTGCGGCCAACGCGGTGGCGAGAGCCGCAATAGCCTCAGGGCTGACGGTGCTGGCGAGTCGATAGTGGAGCGGGCGCACGGCCTCGGCAGAAATACCTGCGGTGTGAAGGGCCTCAAGGTCTACCGGGGTAGCAGTTTCAAAGCTTACTTGCGCGGTTTCGGAGGTCTCCATGAGATCTGCCGTGGTGCCGCTGGCTACGAGTTGGCCATGGTCGATGATGACGACTCGGTCCGACAGTGCCTCTGCCTCATCCATCAGGTGTGTGGTGAGGACAACGGTGACGCCATCCTCCCGCAGAGCGCGAATGAGATCCCAGACGGCGAGGCGCGATTGAGCATCCATGCCGGCCGTAGGTTCATCGAGGAAGACGAGTTCGGGGCGCCCGATTATCGCCAGCGCCAGAGAGAGGCGTTGCTGCTGTCCACCGGATAGGCGACGGTATGTGTTCTTTGCCACGCCGGTGAGCCCGAGGGTCTCGAGCAACCAGTCCGGATCGAGCGGGTTGGCGTTATATGAGGCGCTTAGTTTCAGCATCTCGCGCACCTTGATTCCGGAATAGGAGCCTCCCCCTTGCAGCATGATGCCGATTCGTGCACGCACGGCATCGGGGTGACGAGAGGGATCTAGGCCGAGAACGTCGATGTTTCCGGAGGTGGGCTTGGTGAAACCTTCACACATTTCGATGGTGGTGGTCTTGCCGGCTCCGTTGGGCCCGAGTAAGCAGAGGATTTCGCCCCGGTTGACGCGGAAACTGAGTCCGTCCACAGCATTGACATCGCCGTATGTTTTGACGACGTTATCCAGGACCAGAGCTGTTGTATTCACGAAGGCTTAGTGTAGGACACGGACGCCGGCCCTGCGTAGCGCAACCCACCCCGCGGTTGCGAGGATAAGGAAAGTGACCACGGCTGCTAGGTAGATGACGAGTACTGTTCCCGGCGGAAGGCCTAGTCCGCGCGGGAGCACGATGAAACTCATCACTCCCGAGTAGATAATGACCGCCAGCCGGAAGAACCGGCGGTTGGCCCACGCGGCAAGGGGGAGCACGGCCCACAGGATGTACCACGGCTGCACGACGGGAAAGAAAACGACGAGGACGAATGTAGACACGCCTAATCCACCGACGGGATGAATCGCGCCGCGATAGGTGGCGAAGAGCATGCGCGCCATGAACGCGGTGGCGATGAGAACACCCACCGCGCGCGTGACGGTGAGGATGGCATCGGTGTGATCGCCCAACCCCAGTAGCATTCCGAGGAATCCGGCGCCGACGCCTACCGACGTCGTCGTGGACAGCCACGAGCGGATGGTAGCGGCACCGCCCTGGCCAAAAATCCACCCGATGTCTATTCCTGTCGTGATGGTGACTGCAGCAATCGATGCGGCAAGAATCATAACCTGTGCGATCCCAGCACGGAGGATGGCGCGCACTGGTGAGACGCCGTGCTTATCGACGAGCATTCGGGCCAGCGCCATCCCCACAAAACCCAAACCGATGAAACCCGTGACCTTGACCATGCCCGCACAGGAGATAAGCACACCGGAAACAAGGAAAAGAACCCAGCGGTGCCATCGTGAGGAGTTCTCGTCGCCCACAGCTCGCAGCCCGCATTCCAGGCCGACGAGGGCCAAACCCAGCATGAAGGCCTCGTTGTGGATGCCGCCGACGAGATGCAGGATGGTGAGAGGGTTAAGGATGCCCAGCCAGAGAGCGGCCTCAGGGGAGACCCGGCAACGCACAGCAAGGCGTGAGATAGCCCATCCTGCGGCGATAATGCCGGCCAAGGAGAGAACTCGGTGCGCCACTACACCCCAGATGATGGAGTCACTCGTTATCCAGCTCACAGCCGCAGCCAATCCCAGTGCCACCGGGCCATAGGGTGACGGTGAGTTAGCCCAGATGAAGGGGACGGAACGCGCAAGATCATTATCTGCGCCTAAGAGTTCCACGGGACCCGCCGAATAGGGGTCGAGGCCTTGGAGAACAATGGAGCCGTTGGCCAGGTAAGAGTAAATGTCCTGGGTAAAGAGGGGAGCGGTGAAGAGAAGCGGCAGCTCCCACCCCAACCATGTGCGCCACATGTGGCTTTGTGTTACGACGTGGGGAGAGTGGCTAAACCGCTGCGTGTGCGCTGAATCTTCCCCACGGCTGCGGCGCGAAAGGCGCAGTGGGGCACCTACGAGGGGAGCCATGCAGATCCAGGCCACGACCATGAATCCCACGCCGATGAAAACTATGGCCGAGGCGGACTGCAGCATGCGGGACATGAGTGAGCCAAACGGCAACGACTCATAGGGATTTCCCACCACTGGCAGCGCGCCGGCGCCTAACCCTCCTAGGGCGATGAGAAGCGAGCCAATCGTGCCCAGCCATCGGAGTGTGAAGAGAGTGCGGAGATGGGCGATGGTGCGACGGTGGACGGCGCCAAGCGCGGCGTCCTTCCCCGTTCCCAGCGAGTCCGGAGCGTCCTGGTGGAGCAGCGCGGAGCGGGACCCTGCTAAGCCCATCCGTGGCAGCTCATCGCGTACGCCCCACACGGCGCGCTTGAATCGCCCCGTTCGGGTGTAGTGACGCTCTTCTTTCATGAGTGTCTACCTTAGTCGCTCGCCTATCGGGCGACACGCAGGTGCCTCTGTGGATGAAAGAGTGGAAATCGGGAAAAAATTAAGGAACACTAGTGTTGTCTAATCTGAGACACGTTTGCTAGGACACACTCAAGGAGGTGCACACCGTGACGAAGGAGACTCGCTCCACTGAAGGCGATACCCGCCGGCATGTCATGCTGTTGCTTCTCAAGGACGGCCCGGTAACGGCGTCATACCTGGGTGAGCGTCTAGGTCTCTCGGCTGCTGGCATTCGCCGGCACTTAGACATTTTGGTGGAAGAAGGACTCACCGAGGTGGTTCACCGCCGTCCGCCGGCCCGCCCAGGGCATACGGCTGGCCGTGGTCGCCCAGCTAAGCACTTCCGCCTCACAGATCAGGGCCGTGCCCAATTTGGCCACGCCTACGACCAGCTCGCCGCCGAAGCTCTCACTGCGCTCCGGGAAGCCGGCGGGCCGGAGGCCGTGCGCCGCTTTGCGAAGGCTCGTTTCGAGCGCCTCGTGGAGGACGTGAAACCTTTGGTGGCTGACGATGAATCGGTACCGGAGGTAGCACGTGAACTTGCCGAGGTTCTTGATGCACATGGTTACGCTGCCACGGTGACCTCTGTGGGTAACGGCGTGCAGATCTGCCAGCACCATTGCCCGGTCGCCCATGTGGCTGCCGAGCATCCGGAGCTGTGTGAGGCTGAGCAGGAAGTCTTCTCCGCCCTCTTAGGAAAACATGTGCAGCCTTTGGCCTCTATTGCGGATGGCCACGGAATTTGCACCACAAACATCCCTCTTACACCCGTGCCGCCGTCTTCGGCGGGACGGGAAGAACGCTAATCGACGAGAAAGGAGCGGGCTTTGACACAGGCACAACCAGCACCAGGGCTTGAAACCAAGATGAGCGATGATGAAATCATCTCCTCCATCGGTGGCTACGAGTATGGCTGGCACGATTCCGACGAAGCCGGCCAGGCAGCACACCGCGGATTGAGCGAGGATGTCGTTCGTGACATCTCGCAGAAGAAGAACGAGCCTGAATGGATGCTCGAGTCGCGCCTCAAGGCACTGCGCGTGTTCAACAAGAAGCCGGTTCCGACGTGGGGCCCGGATCTGTCTGACATCGACTTCGACAACATTAAGTACTTCGTCCGCTCCACCGAGAAGCAGGCCCAGACTTGGGATGACCTTCCGGAGGACATCAAGGAGACTTACGACAAGCTGGGCATCCCGGATGCAGAGAAGAAGCGCCTTGTCTCCGGTGTTGCTGCTCAGTACGAGTCCGAGGTTGTTTACCACAAGATCCGGGAGGATCTTGAGGAACAGGGCGTTATCTTCGTCGATACCGATACTGCTGTGCGTGAGTACCCGGAGATTCTCCAGGAGTACTTCGGCACTGTTATTCCGGCCGGTGACAACAAGTTCTCCGCGCTCAACAACGCCTGCTGGTCCGGTGGTTCCTTCGTGTACGTGCCGAAGGGCGTGCACGTGGACATCCCGCTTCAGGCTTATTTCCGCATTAACACTGAGAACATGGGTCAGTTCGAGCGCACCCTCATCGTCGTCGAAGAGGGCGCTTATGTTCACTACATTGAAGGCTGCACCGCCCCGATTTACAACTCGGATTCCCTGCACACCGGCGTCATTGAGATTGTGGTGAAGAAGGGTGGCCGCTGCCGCTACACCACCATCCAGAACTGGTCCACCAACGTGTACAACCTGGTGACCCAGCGCGCCAAGGTGGAAGAGGGCGGCACCATGGAATGGGTTGATGGCAACATCGGCTCCAAGGTCACCATGAAGTACCCGTCCTGCTGGCTCACCGGTGAGCACGCCAAGGGTGAGGTTCTCTCCCTGGCTTTCGCCGGCGACAAGCAGGTTCAGGACACCGGATCCAAGATGATCCACATGGCGCCGAACACCTCCTCCAACATCGTGTCTAAGTCCGTGGCCCGTAACGGTGGCCGCGCCGCGTACCGCGGTCTTGTCCAGGTCAATAACAATGCCTCGAACTCCACCGCAAACGTCGAGTGTGATGCTCTGCTGGTGGATAACGACTCGCGTTCGGACACGTACCCGTACAACGACATCCGCAACGATCACGTCACCCTGGGCCACGAGGCAACTGTCTCCCAGGTCTCTGAGGAGCAGCTGTTCTACCTCATGTCTCGCGGTATCGCCGAGGAAGAGGCCATGGCGATGATCGTGCGCGGCTTCGTCGAGCCGATTGCTAAGGAGCTTCCGATGGAATACGCCTTGGAGCTCAACCGCCTTATCGAACTGCAGATGGAAGGATCGGTGGGCTAAGTGGTAGCTTCCAACGAATTTAACCCAGCTGACGTCACTAAGGGTGACCAGTTCACCTCGTTCAACGTCGAGGATTTCCCGGTACCGCACGGCCGTGATGAGGTCTGGCGTTTCATCGCGCTGCGTAACCTTCGCGGCCTGCACAATGGCGAGTTCGCGCCGGCTACCGCACAGAAAATTGACGTCGTCACTCCAGAAGGCGTGACCACCGAGACCGTGGCTGCTGATGACTCCCGTCTGGGTGCCGCTGGTGCACCAGCGGACCGCGTTGCCGCTCAGGCCTGGACTTCCATGCCGGAAGCACAGGTTGTCACCGTTGCCGCAGAGGCACAGCTGGACAAGCCGGTTGAAATCACCATCACCGGTGCCGGCGAAGGCGTGACCTCCTTCGGCGCAACCTCCATTCACGTGGGCCACCACGCTGAGGCTACCGTGGTGCTGAAGTACGTCGGTTCTGGCACTCACGCAGACAACGTGGAGTTTGTGCTGGAGGATGGCGCCCAGGTGACAGTCGTTGTTGACGCCGACTGGGAGGATGACGCTGTTCACCTGTCCCACCAGGTTGCGAAGGTCGGCCGCGATGCCGTCCTGCGCCACAACACCGCCATCTTCGGCGGCGAGATTGTGCGCCTCGTCCCGCGCGTGGTCTTTGACGGCCCTGGCGGCGACGCCGAGCTGCTCGGTGTGTACTTCGCTGATGCTGGCCAGTACTTTGAGAACCGCCTGCTCGTGGACCACGATGTCCCGAACTGCCGCTCCCGCGTGTTTTACAAGGGTGCCCTACAGGGCGCGACGGCCGCTGAGAAGGAGGAGGCTGGCGCCTCGTCCCGCACCCCTGAGGCTCGCACCTGTTGGGTTGGTGACGTGCTCATCCGCAAGGATGCCAACAACACCGACACCTATGAGACGAACAACAACCTGATCCTCACCGAGGGAGCGCGCGCTGACGCCATCCCGAATCTAGAAATCCAGACTGGTGAGATCGTCGGTGCCGGACACGCCGCGACCGTGGGCCGCTTCGATGACCTCGAGCTGTTCTACCTCATGTCCCGCGGTATTCCTGCCGCCGAGGCTCGCCGCCTCATCATCCGCGGTTTCTTCTCTGAAGTCATTTCCCGCATCCCGGTCGAGTCCCTACGTGAGGATCTGGAATCCCGCGTCGTCGACGAGCTCGCCAAGATCAACGCTTAAAACTCCCCGAAAGCAGGTACCAACTCCATGTCTACTCTGGAAATCAAGAACCTTCGCGCGCAGGTACTCCCGAATGAGGAGGACGGCGAGGCCAAGGAGATTCTCAAGGGCGTCAACCTCACCATCAACTCCGGTGAGACCCACGCTGTCATGGGCCCGAACGGCTCCGGCAAGTCCACTCTGTCCTACGTCATCGCTGGCCACCCCAAGTACGAGGTCACTGAGGGCGAGGTGCTTCTCGACGGCGAAAACCTCCTCGAGATGGAAGTTGACGAGCGCGCTCGCGCTGGCCTCTTCCTGGCTATGCAGTACCCGACCGAGGTACCGGGCGTGAAGATGGCTCAGTTCATGCGCTCTGCTGTCACTGCCATCCGTGGCGAGGCCCCGAAGCTGCGCGAGTGGAACAAGGAACTCACCGAGGCTCGCGAAAAGCTCTCCATCGATAAGTCCTTCGCTCACCGTTCTGTCAACGAGGGCTTCTCCGGTGGTGAGAAGAAGCGCCACGAGGTTATGCAGCTTGATATCCTCAAGCCGAAGTTCGCCGTTATGGATGAGACCGACTCCGGCCTGGACGTCGACGCCCTGCGCGTTGTTTCCGATGGCATCAACCGCTACCAGGATGAGACCAACGGCGGCATCCTCCTCATCACGCACTACAAGCGCATTCTCAACTACGTCACCCCAGACTTCGTCCATGTCTTTGCTGATGGTCAGGTCATCAAGACTGGTGGCGCAGAGCTGGCTGATCAGCTTGAGGCTGACGGTTACGATCAGTTCCTCAAGTAAAGCTAGTACCCCAACCACACCGAGACGCGCGATGGCCGCGCGCGACAAGTAGAAGAACCGAGCAGAAGGACCTATGTCTGAACTAGACGTTACTGCGATTAGGGAGCAATTCCCCATCCTTTCGCGCACTGTGCGCGATGGTAAGCCCTTGGTGTACCTGGATTCGGGAGCAACCTCGCAACGTCCGCTGCCGGTGTGGAAGGCTGAGGAAGCATTCGTCCTCGGTACCAACGCACCGGTGCACCGCGGCTCCTATCAGCTGGCGGAGGAAGCCGATGATGCCTACGAGTCCGCTCGTCAGGCCATCGCTGCCTTCGTCGGCGCCGACCGAGATGAGATTGCCTTCACAAAAAACGCTACTGAAGCACTCAACGAGGTTGCCTTCACGCTCAGCGATGAGCGTGCTGGTGAGCTCTACATTGGTGAAGGTGACACTGTCGTGGTCACCGAACTCGAGCACCATGCCAACTTGGTTCCGTGGCAGGAGTTGTGTCAGCGTACCGGTGCAACGCTCAAGTGGTACTCCATGACCGAAGACGGTCGCATCGACCTCGACTCACTTGAGCTCGATGATTCCGTCAAGGTCGTGGCTTTTACTCACCAGTCCAACGTGACAGGAGCAGTGGCTCCCGTTACGGAACTTGTACGACGCGCACGTGTCGTGGGTGCCATGGTGGTCCTTGACGCCTGCCAGTCCGTCCCGCATATGCCGGTGGACTTCCATGCCCTTGACGTGGACTTTGCTGCTTTCTCAGGCCATAAGATGTGCGGTCCGACGGGCATCGGCGTGCTCTACGGAAAGGCCGAGTTGCTTGCGAAACTTCCGCCGTTCCTGACGGGTGGTTCCATGATCGAAGTGGTGAAGATGGATAACTCCACCTTCGCGGAGCCGCCCACGCGTTTCGAGGCCGGAACCCAGATGACCAGCCAGGTCGTCGGACTAGGTGCAGCGGTGAAGTATCTCAGTGACGTGGGGATGGAGGCTATCCACGCCCACGAGCAGAAGCTCACTGCTTATGCGCTGGAGAAACTCACCGAGATCCCAGGTCTACGCATCATCGGCCCCGAGAACACCGAGGAGCGTGGGGGAGCGGTATCCTTCGTCGTTGAGGGAATCCATCCGCACGACTTGGGACAGGTTCTCGATGCCCATGGAGTCTCCATCCGCACCGGCCACCACTGTGCATGGCCGTTGCACCGCGCGTGCAAAACTAATTCGACCGCACGTGCCAGCTTTTATCTGTACAACACTGAGGACGAGGTCGACGCCCTTGTAGAGGCGGTGCGGGAAGCCCGCGCCTTCTTTGGAGTGAGCGAATGAACCTAGATTCCATGTACCAGGACGTCATCCTGGACCACTACAAGAACCCGAAATTCTCCGGCCTGCGTGAAGGTCAGGCAGAGGTCCACCACGTTAATCCCTCGTGTGGCGATGAGATCACCTTGCGGGTGAAGCTGTCGGCGGATGGCTCTACCGTCGAGGACGTCTCCTACGACGCTGAGGGCTGCTCCATCTCGCAGGCATCGACCTCCGTTATGGCGGAGGAGATTGTCGGCCGCCCGCTTGAGGAGGCCAATGGCAAGCTCGCGGAGTTTGAGAAGATGGTGACCTCTCGCGGCGAGATCGAGGGTGACGATGAAATCATCGGGGATGGCATCGCCTTTGCTGGTGTGGCCAAGTTCCCCGCCCGTGTCAAGTGCGCGCTTCTAGGGTGGAAGGCTTTTCAGGCTGCCACCGCTGAAGCCTTGAACAAATTGGAGAAGTAAATGGCTGAGACCACGAACTCTACGGATCCCACCGATCCGTACCAGGATGAGAACGCCTCCTTCGATGGCGGCGCTGTCAAACCTGAGCAGACCGAAGAGCAGATTGCGAAGGCCTTCGACATCACGGAGTACCTCCGCGATGTTATCGATCCTGAGCTCGGCATCAACATCGTTGACCTCGGCTTAGTCTATGACCTGTGGCTCGACGAGATCGACGGTAAAAATACCTGCGTCATCAACATGACGCTGACCTCCCCAGCCTGCCCGCTGACCGATGTCATCGGTGAGCAGATCGATGATGTCATCGTGGGAAACAAGCTCGCGGACGCAGTCCAGCTCAACTGGGTATGGATGCCGCCGTGGGGTCCGAACATGATCTCTGAAGAAGGCCGCGAGATGCTCCAGGCCCTCGGCTTCGCCGTATAGCGTCGAAGAGACGCCGCGGCCCAGCACCGACGCCGCCGGCCCGACATAGCGCTTTACCATGCGCGGACGGACCGGCGGCGTTCTGCGTATCAGTCCATCTCTCACTTGCCTTCATCGCAGTGTTTTCACTCAAATGCATATCCCCAGACCTCAACCCCGCAAGACGCAGGTGGACGTCGTCAAGCGCTGCTTCATTGAGAACAAATGAGCAGGGATTTGCGGGGCCTAGGTCTGGGGATTTGTGGGGTTGACGGTGGTGGCTCCACGGTGCCTCGTTGTGGAACTGTGCGGTTCGGGTTTATCTTCGCTGGTTGCTAGACTGTTTCGACGTGATTGTGACCAATGATTTCGAGGTGCGCGTCGGCGCACGAACGCTTCTCGACGCCCCCGGCCAGCACCTTCGTGTCCAGCCCGGGGATCGCATCGGCTTGGTGGGCCGCAATGGTGCGGGCAAGACCACAACGATGCGTGTCTTGGCCGGCGAGACCGAACCCTACGGCGGTTCGGTGACCCGCTCCGGCCCCATTGGCTACCTGCCGCAGGACTCCCGCGAAGGCAACATCGAGCAGACCGCGCGTGAGCGAGTGCTCTCAGCCCGTGGGCTTGATGACATCAAGCGCCGTATGGCCAAGCAACAAGAACTCATGGAAACCGCCACGGACGATAAATTCCGTGACAAAGCCATTCGGAAGTTCTCGCGCTTGGAGGAGGAGTACCACGCGCTCGGCGGATACGAAGCTGACTCCGAGTGCGCGCAAATCTGCGACAATTTAGGTCTTCCGCAGCGCGTTCTGGACCAGCAACTCAAGACTTTGTCCGGTGGTCAGCGCCGGCGTGTGGAGCTAGCGCAGATTCTTTTCGCGGCATCGGCTGGCTCCGGTAAGTCCCAGACCACGCTGCTTCTCGACGAGCCCACGAACCACCTCGACGCCGACTCGATCACCTGGCTTCGCGGCTTCCTGTCCAAGCATGAGGGCGGCCTCGTGATGATTTCGCACGACGTGGACCTGCTGGAGGCCGTGTGCAACAAGGTCTGGTTCCTCGACGCCGTGCGTGCGGAAGCGGATGTTTACAACATGGGCTTCAAGAAGTACCTCGATGCGCGGGCCACAGACGAGGCTCGCCGCCGCCGCGAGCGCGCGAATGCTGAGAAGAAAGCTGCGGCGCTGCACAAGCAGGCCGCAAAGCTCGGCGCGAAGGCCACCAAGGCCGCTGCCGCCAAGCAGATGCTGCACCGTGCCGAGCGCATGATGAACGAGTTGGACGATGTCCGCGTGGCCGATAAGGTCGCCCACATCAAGTTCCCTGAGCCCGCTCCCTGCGGCAAGACGCCCATGAACGCCAAGGGCCTGACCAAAATGTACGGCTCGCTCGAGGTATTCGCCGGGGTGGACTTGGCCATCGATAAGGGTTCACGCGTTGTGGTGCTCGGGTACAACGGTGCCGGCAAAACAACACTGCTCAAGCTGCTCGCTGGCGTGGAGCGTACCGACGGTGAGGGCGGCATCGTCACCGGTCACGGTCTGCGTATCGGTTACTTTGCTCAGGAACACGACAACATCGACCCTGATAAGACCGTGTGGGAAAACACCATCGATGCCTGCCCCGATGCTGGTCAGCAGGATTTGCGCGGGCTGCTGGGTGCCTTCATGTTCTCCGGTGACAAACTGGAGCAACCCGCAGGAACGCTGTCTGGTGGTGAAAAGACCCGCTTGTCACTGGCCACGCTGGTGTCCTCCCGCGCGAACGTGCTGCTTCTCGACGAGCCCACGAACAACCTCGACCCGCAGTCCCGCGAGCAGGTGCTTGATGCCCTCGGCACCTACACGGGAGCTGTGGTCCTCGTGACCCACGACCCAGGAGCCGTCAAGGCACTCAACCCCGAGCGCGTCATCATCATGCCCGATGGCGATGAGGATCTGTGGAATGACGAATACATGGAAATCGTTGAGTTAGCCTAATAGGCTGATGAGCATGACCGCTCAGCCTGTCCTTCTTGACTGTGATCCCGGCATCGACGATGCTCTCGCTCTTATCTACCTCGCGGCGCTTCATCACGCCGGGGAGGTGGAACTGGTGGGGATCACCACCACAGCCGGAAATGTCGGAATAGACCAGACAGTTCGAAACGCAGCCTATATCTTGGGACTGTGCGGACTCGAGGAAATCCCCGTGGCTGCAGGGCTTCCCGGGCCGAAACACGTAGAACTCATCACGACACCGGAAACACATGGAGACAGTGGTCTGGGGTACCTCTCGGTCCCGGAAAATTCCTCGACAGCTACTGAAGAAGCGTTACCGAACTGGACTGATATCTGGTCAGCTGCCGCTCGGCGCGGCGCACTGCTCATCGTGACTGGCCCGCTGACCAACGCCGCTGAGTTCGCCGCCACGCATCGTGCTGAGTATGCCTCTTTTGCGGACGTGGCCGTCATGGGCGGCGCCGTGAACTATCCCGGTAATACTACGCCGACCGCAGAATGGAATTTTTGGGTCGATCCGCACGCCGCACGTGATTTCTTTGCGTCCGCATCGCGGCGCATAACGCTGTGCACCCTCAACGTGACTGAAACGATGTTGATTGGTCCATCCCGGCTTGATCAGCTCCTCAAGGCTTTAGGGCAGCATCCAACGGCAAAAATTCTGCCGGAGGTGATGCGCTTTTACTTCGAGTTCCATGAAGCGCACGGAGCTGGGTATCAATCCCAGATCCACGATCTTCTCACCTGCATGGTCGCCCTCAAGAAGGTCCCCTTCTTTACAGCATCCACGACTGTTCGAGTCGCCTCCGAGCCGGAGTGGCTGCGCGGCACGAGTGTGGCGGACCTCGAAGGTCGGTGGGGCGATGAGCCCAACACGAGCCTGGTGACGGCCGTCGATGTGGACAGTGCGCACCGCGAGTTCCTTCGCGCTGCTGCGGTAATGGGCCGTCAGGAAAACCTATAGTGCGCTAGAATCGGTGGCACAATCACGAACCGCTCAAGACTCTAATTCTTGGGTCTCTTCCGTCTCCCACGTACAGGGTCTGCCAGTGGTAAGACCCCGCCGTGCTGGGCAAGAGAGGAAGAAGGACATGAGCACCGCCGACACCGTAGATACCGTCATTGAACCTTTACTCACTGGTTTAGTGAGCAAACGGCCCGATATCCGCGTGGACTGGGCCTACCCGGAACTCAAGAAAGGAATTGAGTCAGGGGAGTGGGACGACCACGTGGATCAGATCCGTGAGCGCCTGACTGGTTACCTGCGCACCGACAAGGTATGGACCAAGTCGATGGCTACCCGCATTCTGAATGTCTTGGCTGAATCCAGCCACTTCCATTACGAGGACTACCTCACGTTCCGCGCTTGGTACGTCACAGAAGATGACACCCGCGGCTTCGTCAAAGACATTGGCCCTATCATGGCCGTCGGCCACGGCGCCGACTACGTAGAAACCTGCGTGCGTCTCGGAGTTATCCCGGCAGTCGAAGGAGCAGCTATCATCTCGTGCCGTCTGCGCGCGCCCGGTGGCGTGTGGCACGACGATGAAGGATGGCGGCTGGCCCGTGCTGCGTGCACGACGATAGCCAAGAGCACATCACCGCACATGCTCGAGATTTGGACCGGGCGGCTCAGTGATACGGTTTTGACGGAAGGTG